>NZ_JAEPIV010000020.1:0-54502 GCF_016632405.1 Azospirillum aestuarii | reverse complement strand
GACGGCTTCATCCGGCCGGCCTCGTCGAACTCCTGGAACGCCTTGGCCACCGACGACTGGTTCGGGATGGTCACCATGCGCATCCAGCGCCCCAGCACCCGCATCGCGTTGACCGCGTTGAACGACTGCGAGCCGCCCGACACCTGCATCACGGCCAGCGTGCGCCCCTGCGTCGGCCGGACGCCGCCGCTCTCCAGCGGCAGCCAGTCGACCTGGCATTTCAGGATGCCGGTGATGGTGCCGTGGCGTTCCGGACTGACCCAAACCTGTCCCTCCGACCATTGCGACAGCGCACGCAGTTCGGCCACCTTGGGGTGGTCGGCCGGCACGCTGTCCGGCAGCGGCAGGTCGCGCGGATCGAAGATGCGCGTCTCCGCCCCCATGCGCTGGAGCAGACGCTCGGCCTCCTCAGTGAGGAAGCGGCTGTAGGACCGTTCCCGCAACGAGCCGTAGAGCAGCAGGATGCGCGGCGGGTGGGTCAATGGCCGCGCGGGTGTCAGCCTGTCGAGGTCGGGGACGTCGAAATAGGGTTCATCCAGGCTCGGCAAGCTGTCGAATCCGGTCGTCTCGATATCATGCATGGGTGCGTCCTTCGTACCAGGGCTTGGTCGCCTTGGCGATCTTCACGACCGACAGCATCACCGGCACCTCGACCAGCACGCCGACCACGGTGGCGAGCGCCGCGCCGGAACCCAAGCCGAACAGGCTGATGGCAGCGGCGACCGCCAGTTCGAAGAAGTTCGACGCTCCGATCAGCGCCGCCGGCGCCGCCACGCACCACGCCACGCCAAACCGGCGCGACAGCCAGTAGGCCAGCCCGGCATTGAAATAGACCTGGATCAGGATCGGCACCGCCAGCAGCAGGATGACCAGCGGCTGCGCCAGGATCTGCTCGCCCTGGAAGCCGAACAGCAGCACCAGCGTGGTCAGCAGCGCCAGCAGCGACACCGGCTGGATACGGTCGAGCACACGCTTCAGCGCCATCTCGCCACCGGAGGCCATCAGGCTGCGGCGCCAGAGCTGGGCGGCAACCACCGGAATGACGATGTAGAGCACCACCGACAGAAGAAGCGTGTCCCACGGCACGGTGATGGAGGCCACGCCCAGCAGCAGTCCGACCAGCGGGGCGAAGGCGAAGACCATGATGATGTCGTTCAGCGCCACCTGGCTCAGCGTGTAGTGCGGCTCGCCATCGCACAGGTTCGACCACACGAACACCATGGCGGTGCAGGGGGCGGCAGCCAGAAGGATGAGGCCGGCTATGTAGGAGGAGATCTGCTCCTGCGGCAGCAGCGGAGCAAACAGGTGGCCGATGAACAGGCTGCCGAGCAGCGCCATGGAGAAGGGCTTCACCGCCCAATTGATGAACAGCGTTACGCCAACACCGCGCCAATGCTCCCTCACCCGCCCCAGCGCGCCGAGGTCGATCTTCAGCAGCATCGGCACGATCATCAGCCAGATCAGCACCGCCACCGGCAGGTTGACCTTGGCAACCTCCGCCGCGGCGATGACCTGGAACAGGCCGGGCACCAGATGGCCGAGCGTGATACCAGCGACGATGCACAGCGCCACCCAGACGCTGAGGTAGCGCTCGAACAGGCTCATGGCGGGGCGGGCCGCCGGAGCGGCATGGATGTCAGCAGTCATGATGCATGTCCGTCAGGAGGTTTTGCCGATGCGGTGTCCGGCGGCATCGACGACCTGCTCGCCATCTTCCTTGGCGAAGGCGCCGCGCTGCGCGTCGGGGAGGATGTCGAGCACCGCCTCGGACGGGCGGCACAGCCGCACACCGAGCGGCGTTACCACGATCGGCCGGTTGATCAGGATCGGGTGGGCCATCATGGCGTCGAGCAGCCGGTCGTCGCTCAGCGCTGGATCGCCAAGCCCGAGTTCCGCGTAGGGCGTGCCCTTCTCGCGCAGCACGGCACGCACCGAAACGCCCATGCGGCGGATGAGGTCGGCCAGTTCGTCGCGCGCCGGCGGCGTCTCCAGATACTCGATCACCGTCGGCTCGACGCCGCTGTTGCGGATCAGCGCCAGCGTGTTGCGCGAGGTGCCGCAATCCGGGTTGTGGTAGATGGTGACCGGCGTCATCGCGCCGCATCCGGGGCGGCGGGCGCCTGGCCCATGTCGTCCAGCTTGCGCTTCAGCGCCAAACGGTCGAGCGAGGCGATGGGCAGGCTGATGAAGGCCTGGATGCGGCGCTGGATTTGACCGAACACCGTGGCGGTGAAGGCCGCCTTCTCCGCATCGGTGCCCTGGGCCCTGGACGGGTCGGCGAAGCCCCAGTGGGCCGTCATTGGCTGTCCCGGCCACACCGGGCAAACCTCGCCGGCGGCGTTGTCGCAGACGGTGAAGACAAAGTCCATGTGCGGAGCGTCCGGTGCGGCGAACTCGTCCCAGGTCTTGGAGCGCAGTTCGGCGGTCGGGAAGCCGAGCCGTTCCAGCAGGTCGTGGACATAGGGGTTGATGCGCCCGGACGGCTGGCTGCCGGCGCTGAATCCGCGGAAGCGGCCCTTGCCCTCCCGGTTCAGCAGGCACTCCGCCATGACGCTGCGGGCGCTGTTGTGGGTGCACAGGAACAGGACGTTGTAGACGCGGTCGGTCATCGCTGGATTGCCTTTCCAGGCCGCGGGGCGCGCGGCGGTTGGGATTGGAACCTCAGGCGTCGTGGTCACATCCGTCGGGACCACACAGAACGGCCTGGGTGAGGTCGGCGGAGCAGAGCTCGGGACGGCCTTGGCAGCAGTCCTCCATCAGGAAGGCGATCAGCCGCCGGGTGCCCTCGTAGTCGCAAGCGTAGAAGATTTGCCGCTGGACCCGCCAGGAGCGCAGCAGCCCGGCGCGCTCCAACGTCGCCAGATGGTGCGACAAGGTCGAACCGGGCACGCCGACCCGCTGGGCGACATCGCCGGCGGTCAGCCCGTTCGACCCGGCCTGGATGAGCAGGCGGAACACGGCCAGGCGGGTGTCCTGGGCCAGGGCGGCGAAGGCGTCGATGGCGTTCCTTGTTTCCATGATTTGACGTTAATCGAAATATGGAAGGGAGAGCAAGACAAAACCTGTCTCGGCGACAATGGCGCAGGCACCACCGTCCCCTCTGCCGTTCACTCCGTTGCCCACGGCCATATCATCCGTTAAGCTGATTGTTCGATTGATCGGGCATGATCGAAGGCGCGGCGTCTGACGAACCCGGCTTGGGCATGCTCCGCGACGTCACTGTCCAAGATGGACTGATCCTTCAGCCGAGGGAGTCCAGCATGCCAGGGGTGGGTGGACCAACGCTTGGCGATCGGGCACGCTGGACCCGGCGTGCCGTGCTGGGAGTCTTTTGCACGTCCGGCGCTCTTGCGCTCGATCGACGGGCCGCCGCTGGAGCCCTGGGCGATGCCCCCCTGCGCTTCGGCCTGACGCCGGTGTTCCTCGACTCCGACGCCCACCTCCTCACCATCCTCGAACGCTACCTCTCGGCCCGGCTCGCGCGCCCGGTCCAGCTGACGAAGCGGCGGACCTATCAGGAGATCACCACGCTCCTGCTCACCGGACAGTTGGACGCCGCCTGGATTTGCGGGTTTCCCTACGTCCAGTTCCGCAGCCAGCTGGCTCTGGTCGCAGCCCCCCTCTACCGCGGCCGTCCGCTCTATCAATCCTACGTCATCGTCCAGGCCGGCGACCCGGTGTCCGGTTTCGACGGGCTGCGCGGACAGGTCCACGCCTTCTCCGATCCGGACAGCAACTCCGGTTTCCTGGTGACCCGCCATCTCCTCGCCACCCGGCACGAGACGCCGGCGAGCTTCTTCCGGCGCAGCTTCTTCACCTACGGACACCGCAACGTGGTGCGGGCGGTGGCGAGCGGCCTCGCGCAGAGCGGCAGCGTCGACGGCTACGTGTGGGACGTCATGGCGGAAAGCGAGCCGGATCTCGTTGGACAGACCCGGGTTCTGCACCGCTCCGCACCGCTGGGCTTCCCGCCGATCGCCTGTCAGACGGCCCGTCTCGGCAGCCCCCTGGTGCGCGAGCTGCGGGAGGCGTTCCTCGGCATGGACGGCGACCCGGACGGCCGGGAGGTGCTGCGCCTGCTGCGGCTCGACGGGTTTGCCGGCGCCGATCCGTCGCTCTACGACGGCATCGCCGCCCTCTACGACGCCGTGAGGACAGCGTCATGACGTGGCCCCTGCGCCCGCGCGCGTGGCCGCTGGCGATCACGGTGCCGCTCCTGGTGGCGGGGCTGATGACCGCCGTCGGCTCGGCGATCTCCTCCTCGGTGCTGGCCCGTCTGGCGGATGACCAGGAGGCGCAACTCCGCCAGCTCGCCGGCGCCCACCTCGGCAGCCTTGCCGTGGCTCTGGCGCCACACCTCGCCCGCCAGGACGTGTGGGAGACCTTCGACGTGCTCGACCACGCCCGGCAGGCCGCCTCGGTGGCCTCCACGCGGCTGCTCATCGTCACGCTCCCCGACGCCTTCGTCGTCGCGGCCAGCGATCCCATGGCCTATCCGGTCGGCACCGCGCTTCCCCCGGCCTTGGCGGCGCATCTGGACGGCGCGGACCTCGCCATCGATGACGGGCGCGGCGTCGCGTGGTCCCACCGCCTCATCGGCACCGGCGACGCCCCCCTCGGCCACATCCTCGCCGAGATGGACATGGCGCCACTGCTGGCGGTCCGGCACGAGGTGCTGCGGACGCTGGTGGTGACCAACGCCGGGCTGACGCTGCTGCTCGCCGCCGTGGGCTATGGTCTGGTCGCCCGCCTTCTGCGGCCGCTCCGGATTCTCGACGCCTATGTCGAACGCATCCGCTCCGGCTCCGTCGAGCCGATCCCGGCGCGGTTCATCGCCGAGGAGAGCAGCGAGTTCGGCCGCCTGTTCCGCCGCTTCAACGCGATGGCGGCGGCGATGGCCGAACGCGAGGCCCTGTCGGCCAGGCTGGCGGACGAAGAGAAGCTGGCGCTGCTCGGCCGCCTCGCCTCCGGCATGGCGCACGAGGTGAACAACCCGCTGGGCGGCCTGCTGACCGCGGTCGACACCCTGCAGCGCCACGGCGCCGACGACGCCGTGCGCCACCGTTCCACCGCGCTCCTCGAACGCGGCTTGCGCGGCATCGGCCACGTCGTCCGCGCCGCTCTCGTGGTCTACAAGGAACCGGCGGGGGCCGGGGCGCTGTCGGCGGCGGACCTCGACGACCTGCAGTTCCTGATCGCCCACGAAGCGCAGCGGCGGCGCACCCGCCTGATCTGGGACAACCGCATGCCGGAGTCCGTGGCCGTGGACGGCACCGCGGTCCGGCAGATGGTGCTCAACCTGCTCCTGAACGCCTGCCGCGCCTCGCCGCCGGGAGCGGCGGTGGTCCTGGCCGCCACTACCTCGGCGATGGGGGTGAGCATCACGATCCGGGACGAGGGGCCGGGCCTGCCGATGGACATGGCCGAGGTTCTGGCGAGCCGGGGAACGGCGCCCCTGCCGCAAGGCGGCCGGGGACTGGGGCTGTGGACGGTCGGCCGCCTGCTCGACCGCGTCGGCGGTGGCGTGGACATCGAGGTCGGGCCGGCCGGCGGCACCGCCATCACCCTGACCATCCCACAGGCCGAGAGGAGACCGCGCCATGCCGCCTGACCCACCCGCGGCGGCGGAAGCCCCCGGCACCGCCCCGATCGTCGCCGTCATCGAGGACGACCCGATCATGGGTGAATCGCTGGTCGACCGGTTGGCGCTGGAGGGCTACCGACCGGTCTGGTGGCCGACCGGTGGCGAGGCTCTGGCGGCGTTGGCCGGGGTTCGGCCGGATCTCGTGGTTTGCGACATCCGCCTGCCGGACATGAACGGCGAGGATCTCTTTCAGGCCGCGGCTTCGCGGCTGCGCGGCGTCCCGGTTCTGTTCATGACCGGCTTCGGCGACATCGGACAGGCGGTGCGACTGGTCAAGGCCGGCGCCGACGACTATCTGACCAAGCCCTTCGCCATCGCCGACGTCCTGGCCCGCATCGACCAGCTGCTGCGGTCCCGGCGCGGCGGCGCGCCGACCGGCGCGCTCGGCGTCTCGCCGGCTATGCAGCGGGTGGAGCGCCTGCTGCGTCGCGTCGCCGACGTCGACAGCACCCTCCTCATCACCGGCGAGAGCGGCGCCGGTAAGGAGGTTGCCGCCCGCTTCGTCCATCAACTGTCCAAACGCGCCCAGGCTCCCTTCATGGCCGTCAACTGCGCGGCCATCCCGGGCGACCTGATCGACAGCGAGCTGTTCGGCCATGAGAAAGGCGCCTTCACCGGCGCCCACGCGACGCACCGCGGTTACGCCGAGCGGGCCGCGGACGGGGTGCTGTTCCTCGACGAGGTGGCGGAACTGCCGCTCCCGGTTCAAGCCAAGCTGCTGCGCCTCGTCCAGGAACGCGTGTTCTTCCGGGTCGGCGGCGAGAAGGCCCTCTCCTGCAACGCGCGCCTGGTGTGCGCGACGAACGCCGATCTGGAAAGCCGGGTGCGCGAGGGGCGGTTCCGCCAGGACCTGCTCTACCGCATCAACGTCATTCCCGTGGTGATCCCGCCCTTGCGCGAGCGCCGGGAGGATATCCTGCCGTTGCTGGTGGCCTACCTGCGTCATTACGCCGACAGCTTCGGTGCCGCCGTCCATGGCTTCACGCCCGCGGCCGAAGCGCGTGCCCTGGCCCATGGCTGGCCCGGCAGCGTGCGCGAGCTGCGCAACCGCGTCGAGCGTGCCGTCGCCCTGGCGGACGGCCCCTGGATCGGAACGGATCTTCTCTTTCCCGAGGGGGATGCCGCCGACACCGTCGTCCCCGCCCCGCCCTGGCCGCCGCTTGCCGCCGTGCGTGACGCCGTCGAGCGTGAGCACATCGCCGCCACCTTGCGGCGGTCCGACGGGCAGATGGCCAAGGCGGCCGATCTGCTGGGAGTCGGCCGGACGACGCTGTGGGAGAAGATGCGCCGGTTTGGCCTTGTGGCGGGCCCCCTGGAGCGGTTGCGGGATTAGCCTGGCCCTTCAGGGGGGCCGTCCACGCCCCATATGGAGCGGGGGCCTGCGACACCCCTTCGTTGCCCGCACCGCAAGACAGGAGCCGGCCATGTCGGAACACCGCGCGATCGACCGCCGCACCCTCGTGCTGAGCGTGGGCGCCCTCGGCACCACGGCGCTGCTCCCCAAGCCGGGCATGGCCGCGAGCCTCGTCCCGACGCCCGGGCAGACGGAGGGGCCGTTCTACCCGGTCAGCTTCCCCGACGATGCGGACAACGACCTTGTCCAGGTCCAAGGGGCTGCGGCGCGGGCACTCGGCACCGTCGCTCACATCGAGGGGCGTGTTCTCGACCGCGGTGGGCGCCCGATCCCCGGCGCCGTCGTCGAGATTTGGCAGTGCGACGCGCAGGGGCGATACCGGCATCCGCGCGCACCCGGCCACGACCGGTTCGACGGCGGCTTCCAGGGCTATGGACGCACGGCGGTCGATGCCGGCGGCGTCTACCGGTTCCGCACGATCAAGCCGGTGCCCTATCCGGGCCGGACGCCCCACATCCACTATGGGGTGATCGTTCCCGGCGCCGGACGCTTCGTGACCCAGATGTACGTCGAGGGCGAACCACGGAACGAGCGCGATGGCCTGCTGGCCAGCATCCGCGATCCGCAGGCGCGCCGCAGCGTGATCATCCCGTTGAGGGCCATGGGCGACGGCGAGCCGGGAGCCGTCAGGGGCACCTTCGACATCGTCCTGGAGCTGTGAACGCACCCGGAACGTTGCGAAGCTCGCCGGCGCCCTGCCTTGGGTGAGGATCCTGGATGGGCTCGGACTGATCGTACCGTTCCGGGATCGCCGACCGTTCGAGGCGTTCGGAAATCCGATCGTGACGCCCTCACGCGGAGGATTTCCCACCGGCCGGCGTTCGGAACTCCGAACGTCCTCTCCCCGCGGTGTGCTCCCCAGCTCGGCGGTTCGCGGCCCTCGCACGGGCTGGCCCCGATCTTGCTCCTGGCGTTGGGGAACGAAAAAATCGAGGGAGGACGCCCTATGACCGGATGCCAGAAGCTTGTCGAACTCGGCCGTCGCCAATTCCTGCGCAGCGGCGCCGCCGCAGCGGCGGGTGTGGCGGCCGCCACCGCGGTCTCTTCCACCCCGGCCAAGGCGGCGGTGTCCGCGGCCCGGGTCAGCTACCCGGCCAACCGCTTGGCCAACCTGAAGGACCTGACGGTCAACGAACCTCTGCAGATCGCCTACCCGGACAGCGACTCGCCGGGCGTGCTGATCAAGCTCGGCACCCGCGTGCCGGGCGGCGCCGGGCCGGACGGCGACCTCGTCGCCTACTCGACGCTGTGCCCGCACAAAGGCTTCCCGCTCGCCTATGACGGCCGCGACCGCACCTTGAGCTGCCCCGGCCACTTCTCGCGCTTCGACACCGAGAAGGAGGGGCAGCAGATCTGGGGACACGCCACCCAGAACCTGCCGATGTTCCGCCTGGCGGTCGACGCCGCGGGCGACATCACCGCCGTCGGCACCGACGAGCTGATCTACGGGCGCACCCGCAACGTGCTGCAGGGCTGAGGGAGGACCGGACCATGACCTACAAGCGCGGCGTCGATCAGCTTCCCATTCCGCCGGCGAACGCCACGGTGCGCAACGTCACCTGCGACTTCTGCATCGTCGGCTGCGGCTACAAGGCGATCTCCTGGCCGGTCGACCAGCAGGGCAGCGTGCGGCCCGACCAGAACGTCTTCGGCGAGGATCTCTCCCAGCAGCAGGGCGCCGAGAGCCCGGCCTGGTACGCGCCGTCGATGTACAACATCGTGTCCCAGAACGGCCGGCTCGTTCACCTCGTCATCAAGCCCGACAAGGACTGCGAGGTGAACGCCGGTCTCACGTCGGTGCGCGGCGGCCGGATGGGCGAGACCCGCTTCTCCGACCAGACCGGCACGATGACGGCGCGTCTCGGCCAACCGATGGTCTGGCGCTATTCGCAGATGATGCCGACCTCCTGGGAGGATTCGCTGGCGCTGGTCGCCGACGTCACCCGGCGGGTGATCGAGGAGATGGGCGAGGACGGGGTGATCGTCTCGGCCTTCGACCACGGCGGCGCCGCCGGCGGCTACGAGAACACCTGGGGCACCGGCAAGCTCTATTTCGACGCGCTCAAGATCAAGAACATCCGCATCCACAACCGGCCGGCCTACAACTCCGAGGTCCACGCCAGCCGCGACATGGGGGTCAGCGAACTCAACAACTGCTACGAGGACGCCGAACTGGCCGACACGCTCTTCGTCGTCGGCGCCAACCCGCTGGAGAACCAGACCAACTACTTCCTGGCCCACTGGGTGCCGAACCTGCGCGGCGAAACGCTCGACAAGAAGAAGCGGCTGCTGGCCTCCGAGCCGCACGCGGCGGCCCGGATCGTCATCGTCGACCCGCGGCGCACGCTGACGGTCAACAGCTGCGAGACGGTCGCCGGCAAGGAGAACGTCCTGCACCTGGCGCTCAACCCCGGCAGCGATCTGGCGCTCCTCAATGCGCTGCTGACCGAGGTGGTGGCCAAGGGGTGGCAGGCGACGGACTTCATCGGCCGGCACACCGCCGGCTTCGACGCGGCGGTCCAGGCCAACCGGCTGTCGGTGGAGGAGGCCGCGACGATCACCGGGCTCAAGCCGGAGGACATCCGCAAGGCGGCGCAGTGGATCGCCGAACCCAAGGCGGGTGGCAAACCGCGCCGGACGATGCTGGCCTACGAGAAGGGGCTGATCTGGGGCAACGACAACTACCGCACCAACGCGGCGATGGTGAATCTGGCGCTCGCCACCTGGAACATCGGGCGCGAGGGCACCGGCTGTGTCCGGCTCGGCGGCCACCAGGAGGGCTACGTCCGCCCGTCGGACGCCCATGTCGGCCGGCCGGCGGCCTACGTCGACCAGATGCTGATCGGCGGCCAGGGCGGCGTCCATCACGTCTGGGCGGTCGACCACTTCAAGTCGACGCTCAACGCCGAGGAGTTCCGCCGCATCTACCGGCGCCGCACCAACCTGGTGAAGGAGGCGATGGACAGCGTCCCCTACGGCGACCGGCCGGCGCAGGTGGAGCAGATCGTCGGTGCCATCAAGCGCGGCGGCCTGTTCAGCGTCGTCGTCGACATCCTGCCCACCCAGATCGGCGAGGCGGCGCATGTCTGGCTGCCGGCGGCGACCGCGGGCGAGATGAACCTGACCTCGATGAACGGCGAGCGCCGCCTGCGGCTGACCGAGCGCTACATGGACCCGCCGGGCGTGGCGCTGCCGGACGCCCTGATCGCCGCCCGTCTGGCCAACGCGCTGGAGGCCTCCTTCCGGCAGGCCGGCAACGCGGAGTATGCCGGCCGGTTCGCCGGCAAGTTCGCCTGGAAGACGGAGGAGGACGCCTTCCTGGACGGCTATCACCAGCACGCCGAGGGTGGGGAGTTCGTCACCTACGACCGTCTGCGCGCGGCGGGCACCAACGGCGTCTTCGAGCCGGTCACCGGCTATGAGAACGGCCGGCTGGTCGGCACCAAGCGGCTGTTCACCGACGGCACGTTCAAGACCGAGGATGGCCGCGCCAAGTTCCTCGCGACCCAGTGGCGGGGCCTGCAGGTAGCCGGGCGCGACCAGCAGCGTGAGAAGCACCCGTTCCTCATCAACAACGGCCGCAACAACCTCGTCTGGCAGAACGCCTTCTACGACGTCCACACGCCCTTCGTGCGCGAGCGCAACGGCGTGGCGCCGATCGAGATGCACCCCGACGACATGACGCGGCTCGGCCTGCAGGCGGGCGACCTGGTGGAGATCTACAACGACGTCGGCTCGACCCAGGCGATGGCCTACCCGACGCCGGCGGCCAAGCCCGGACAGGCCTTCATGCTGTTCATCGCCCCCACCGGGCAGGTGGGCAACATCATCAGCAAGGGGACCAACGAGCTGATGATCCCCAACTACAAGAACGTCTGGGCAAACATCCGGCGGATCGGCCATGCGCCCGGCGCCGACGGCATGAGCTTCAAGAACACCGAGTACCCCAACAGCCTGTGACGCCCAAACGCTGGAGCGGGGGGACGGACAAGCGCCCCGCCCCCGCTCCAGGGCTCCGCCCAATCAGGGAGGACGATGCAGAGGATAAGATGAGCGGAGCACCTCTGTTTCTCGGATGTAACGATGGCTGGGTTGCCGCATATGTTCCAAAGGGTGTAGAAAATAGAGACACACCAAAGGCGCGTGGCACCTGATGCATCTGGCGGAACTCCACCTGGAGAATTTTCGGCTCTTCGCGCGCTTGGCGATCACACTGCGCCCCGGGCTGAACGTCCTTGTGGGTGAGAACGACGCAGGAAAATCGGCGATCATTGATGCGGTCCGTTTGGTTGTTGGCGCCGCCGGACACGACACCGCACGGATCGATGCGGATCGCGATTTTCACTGGAGGAATGATCAGCTGGAGCCGGAAGCGCGGCTGTCGATCACCTGCAAGTTCGCCGGCATCTCCGAAGCCGACGCCTCCGGCTTTATCGAGCATCTCACTTACGAAGGCACTCCAGAAGCACCGCAGGCGCCTGTTCTGTACCTGACGCTGGTGGCACACCGTCCCACGAGAGCGGTCTCGGTCAAGGTCAAGCACGCCTCTCGCTGGCGTGTCTCGGTGGAATTGCGGTCCGGAAAGGATGGCCAGGGGCCCTGGTTCGAAGGACCCGCCCGAGCGCTTCTGGAAGCCACCTATCTAAAGCCTCTGCGTGATGCCGAACGTGAGTTGTCCTCTGGGCGGAACTCGCGTCTATCGCAGATTCTTCGTCACACGCTCGCCATTGCAGCGGAGGATGACGAGGCGTTCGACGTCGATGCCTTCGTCAATGCCCTCGGTTCGGGAGACTCGAACGTGTCGCTTCCGCAGACGCTGTTGCGGCGCGGTGAACTGGCCGATCATTTGATCGAAACCCACTCCGGGGTGAGCAAGGCGCGCGCCCGTCTGAATGAGGATTTTCTGCACCATCTCGCCTTGGGCTCCGATCGGATGTCCAGCCACATCGGCGTTGCATGCGGCGCCGATGAGATGCGGCTGCGGTTGTTGCTGGAGAAGTTGGAATTGCTGCTGCTTCCGAGTGCGCCGCCAGCCGCTGACGCCGAGTCGTCGTGCGCGGCGACGGCACGCCGCCCCCGTCTGCTTCCGCGTGGGCTCGGCTATCAGAACCTGCTGTTCATGGCCTGTGAGCTGTTGCTTTTGGGACAGGACGAGGAAAAGATGCCGCTTCTCCTCATCGAGGAGCCGGAGGCGCATCTGCATCCCCAACTTCAGCTTCGCCTCATTGATTTTCTGCTCAGCCGCACCGAGCCAGGTCTTCGCTCCGCCGCCGGGGTGCGGAAGGAGGAACCGGCAGCAGATCCGGAACCGACGGACAGCGACCGGAACATCGGGAAGGTGGCGCCGTCGGGAACTGGCAATGGCGCGGCACGGCCAGACACCCGGTCGGAGCGCCCGGTGCAGGTGCTGATGTCCACCCACAGCCCGGTCCTTGCGTCGAAACTGCCGCTTGGTAGCCTGATCGTTCTCGCGGGTGGTCAAGGCTTCTCCTTGGCGGAAGGCCGGACCCGGCTGGACGCTGGAGACTACCGGTTCCTGCAACGTTTTCTGGACGCGACCAAGGCCAACCTGTTCTTCGCGCGCGGCGTCATTATCGTCGAAGGGTCGGCGGAGGCGTTGCTGTTGCCGACCATTGCGTCCCTGCTCGGCATCGATCTGGCCAAGCATGGAGTGTCGATCGTCAATGTCGGCGGAACCGGTTTGCACCGCTACGCCCGCATTCTTATGCGCAGTGATGACGCTCCAGGCCCCTGTCCCGTTGCTTGCGTGACCGATCGTGACGTGCTGCCGGATTGTGCGCGAGACATCCTCAACCTGAAGCCTGGAAGCCGGCAGAAGACAGAACCCCAGATCGATGCCGAAGCGTGGATGAAGACGAAGGTCAAAGCGGATGGGCAACGCGTGAAGACGTTCGTTTCGGATCACTGGACCTTGGAATACGATCTGGCGCGCGCCGGGTTGGAGCGCGAAGTCTTCATCGCCGGGCGTATGGCGGCACACGACAATGAGCTCGACGGACCGGGCGACATGGCTGGAGCGGCGTGGACAGTACGGGAAGCCGAGGCCGAACAAGCCTATAAGCGCTTGCAGGAAGGCTGCCCCGACCCGATCGAGCGGGCGGTCCGCGTCTACAAGGTGGTGGCGGCCGGTTCGAAGGCGGCGGCGGCTCAGATCCTGGCCCGTATGCTGGAGGAGCGCTACGGCACGGCCGCCGAGCGACTGGTCTTCGCCGGCAAGGTGCCACGCTACCTGAGCGCGGCCTTGCGGCATGCCACGGGCACCGACCAACCGATGCCTGTTGTCAGAGCCGAGGCGCTCGCCGACGAATGAGCGAGGCCTTTTCGCTGCCCGTCATTGATGACGCCGATATTTCCTGGATCGAAGAGGCGTTGGGCTTGCGCTTCGAGGGCGAACGCCGGGATGTTCTGCGGGCCTTGGACTCCGGCGATGTCGAAGCCTGCCCGGGGAGCGGCAAGACGACGCTCCTGGTTGCCAAACTGGCCATTCTGGCTCGCAAGTGGACGGCGCGGAGTCGTGGCATCTGCGTGCTCTCCTATACCACCGTCGCCCGCGAAGAACTGGAAAAGGGGGTGCAGCGGGTGCCGGAGGCGGCACGCCTGCTGGCCTATCCGCATTATGTCGGGACCATCCACGGGTTCGTGAACAGCTTCTTGGCTTTGCCTTTCCTCCGGTCGAACCGTACGGGGCCAGTTGCAGTCCGTTTCATCGACGACGACCGGTGCCGGGCCGTCGCGCAGCGGATCATTTGGGAGGATGATCGGTTCGAACCGATTAGAAATTTCGCCCGCATCCGCGCCCAGAATTCATCACGAAAAGCCACGGCCGACGCTCCGAAGAAGACCGTGACGGAAGTTCTATCTGAACTGTGCGATACACTGGAGTACCGGGGGGCCGATTTAGGTCTGGACCTGTCGTCCTTTCAGTTGAAGGATCCAGAGCAAGCTACCTACAAATCCATGATTAAACTTCGGCGCCGCCTCCGCCAACTCGGGTGTTTCTTCCATAATGACATGTTTGCGTTCGGGGAACGGCTGATTGCCGAGGTGCCGCAGTACCCCGCTCTGATACGGCACCGCTTTCCCTGTGTTTTCATGGATGAGATGCAGGACACCCGCCCTTTGCATGCCGCCATGCTGTCGCGGCTTTTCCCCAAGGACGCCTGTGCGCTGCGGCAGCGCTTCGGCGACAGCGATCAGGCCATCTATGACGGAGACCGCGGCGAGCCCGGAGCCGTTCCGGTGGATGCCTTTCCGGACGCGCAGGCGCGCAGCCTGCCGCGCAGCAACCGGTTCGGGGGCTGGATCGCCGCGCGGGCGTCCGCCGTGGCGCCGAGCCGTCGTGAGATGGAAGGCGATGCCTTGCATCGCTGGGGGGCCTTGAAAGGCGAACCGACCGGCAGCCGCGGCCACACCATTTTCCTCTTCGGCCCCGAGGCCATGCATGAACGTCCGCTGCAAGCCTTCGGCACGCTGCTGTGCCGAGAGTTCGACGGCGATACCCTTCGCCATGGGGTGTTCACGGCCGTCGGGCGTGTTCACGCCCCTCCGGGTCAGCGCGCACGTAAGGCGGATCAGTTGCCACACTCCGTCCGTGACTATTGGAGCCGGTACGAACCGGACGCCTCCCGCCGTACGGCGCGGCCGCGTGTTCTTGCCGACTACCTGTGTCTGGCTCACCACCGACGAACCGAAAGCGGCGAACTGGGGCCAGCCATTACGGAACTGGCGCTGGGTTTGATCCATCTGCTGGAAGCGTGCGGAGCGCCCGCTTTCGGAACGCGCCACAACCCGCTTCGTCAACTTCGTGCGTATGCTTCTGAACGGCCGGCCTTGTGGCAGGCGATGCAGAAATGGCTTTGGGACTGCGCGACCATGAGCACGTCTCCCAATCCAGCCGCTTGGCCTGTCATCAGAGTCGCGACGGAAGCGCTTGTTAAAAGCCACCAGGAAGGAGGATGGCATGGTTCGCACCAGATGGAACCGATCGATGCGTTTCTAGAGTGGCCCGAGGAGGCGATTTTCCGGCCGCCCGAACAGCCTCCCCGCCACCTCTATGTCCACCACGGCGAGGATGGGAGGTCCGTGAACATCCGGCTTGGCTCGATCCACAGCGTTAAAGGGCAGACCCACACCGCCACCCTGATCCTCGACACGTTTTTTTACTCGTGCCACATTGGACGACATTTCCGGCTGCTGGCTGGTCGTAAGAGCCCTATGGCCCTAGATGCACAGCGATTGCTTTACGTTGCCATGACACGGCCGAGCCATTTGCTGTGCGTGGCGCTGAGAGCCAGCCATTTCGGTGAGGGCAAAGCTGCGCTTGGTTGGGAGCGTCGCCTGCAAGACGTTGGATGGCGGATTGAGCGCGTTGCCCCCTAACCGCACCCCTCTCAGACCGGCGCCCGATTGGTTCGCTCAATTCGATGGTTCTGGAAACGGCGATGTAGGCAGCCCATCTTGTCTCCGGAAAGCGGCGCGTGTCCCACGCCGCCGCGTGGAACGAGATGGCCCCGATGACCTCGCTGGATGTGACCACCGCTGCCCGCTGCTTCGCTGAGTTGGGCCATCCGACCCGGTTGGCGATCTACCAGCGTCTGGTGCAGGCCGGTGACGGCGGCATGACGGTGGGCGCCATCGGCGAGGAGATGGGCGTGCCGGCCTCCACCCTGTCGCATCACCTCAAGCAGCTGATGATCGTCGGGCTGATCGAGCAGGTGCGCGAAGGCCGCATCCTGCATTGCCGCCCGCTCTACCCACAGATGGAGGGCTTGGTCCGCTTCCTCACCGAGCAGTGCTGCGCCCGCCCGATGACGCCCCGGGCGGCCGAAGCGGAGACCGGGGCGCCGGGCTGCTGCTGACGGTCAACGTGGCCGGCGGCACGCCGCGAAGCCGAAGCTTCCCACCACCACGAGCGAGGCGGCGATCGCCGCGACGATCACCGGGCCGTAGGAGCCGTTCCACCGCCACAGCAGGGCGGCCAGCGTCGGCGCGACGGCTTTCAGCAGCGCGGTCGGCACCGTCAGCACGCCATTGACCGCGCCATAGGCCGAGCGGGTCAGCATGTCAGGCACCGCCGCGCCGCGCACGATGGTCATGATGCCGTTGGCGCTGCCGTAGAGCAGCGCAAAGGCGACTAGGACAGGCGTGCTGTGGCCGGCCAGGAACAGCAGGGCGAACGCCGCCGGCAGGGCGAGGGTTGTGGCGACGCCGATCCCGCGGATCGACAGGGTGTGGGCGGCGGCGGCGATGACGATGCGCCCGGCGACCTGGGCCGGACCGATCAGCGCCATCGCCCCCACCACAGCCGCCGCCGACAGCCCGCGCTCGATCAGCAGCGGGTAGAGGTGGAAGCTCAGCGCAGAGAAAATGGCGTAGTAGACGGTGAAGGCGATGGCCAGCCCCCAGAAGACCGGCTGACCCAATGCCCAGCGCACGACGCGGCGGTCCTCCGCCCCGCTGGCGGGCGCGGCGGTGGTCGCATCGCGCCGCCCGTCGATCACCGCCAGATGCAGGGGCACGCACAGGGCCAAGTTCACCAACGCCAACGCCTCCAGCGTGCCGCGCCAGCCCAAGCGGTCGAGCAGAAGCTGGGTCAGCGGGATGAAGATGGTGCTGGCGAATCCGCCCCACAGGGTCAGTGCGGTGATGCCGCGCCGGGCGCCGGCGCCGTAGCGTCGCGCCACGACGGCGAAGCCCGGCTTATAGAGCGTCATCGATTGGGCGAGCCCGAGCCCGATGAAGACCAGCACGAGCGGCCAGCCGCCGGGAAGCACCGACCAGGACCACAGCAGGGCGCCGGCCAGGAGCGAGCCCGCCGTCATCACCGCCCGCCCATGGCCGCGGTCGATGGCGCTGCCGACCGGGATGGCGGTCAGGCCGGAGCAGCCCAGCGCCAGCGACGCCAGCAGGTAGATCTCGGTCTTGCTCCAGCCGAGCTCGGCCGCCATCGGTTCGGCAAGCAGCGGAAAGCTGTAGATCAGGGAGCCCCAGGAGACGATCTGCGCGGCGCCGAGGCCGGCGATGAAGGCCTGCGGCGAGCGGAGCGCCCGGACCGGCACCCGCCCGCTGGACAGCGTGCCGCTCACGGCGCGTGCGGTCCGCAACAGCCACCCGCTTGGCCGGGAGCGACGAGCACGGGCTCGGGCGCGCAGCACGACGCGGCCGGCGCCGGCACGCCGCAATAGCCGGTGTCCTGCTGGGTGGCCGCAGCGCTCGGAAGGTCGCTGCTGCACACTCCGGTTTCCGGCAGGTCGAGCTTCACTGCGTGGGCGGCGTCCAGGTCGCCGGCGAGGAAGGCCGCGATCGAGCGCACCTGCTCGTAGCCGGTCGCCATCAAGAAGGTCGGGGCACGGCCGTAGCTCTTGACGCCGACGGTGTAGAAGCCCGGCTCGGGGTGGGTCAGCTCGCGCACGCCGTGCGGCCGCACCGTGCCGCAGCTGTGCAGGTTCGGGTCGATCAGCGGACCCAGCGCGGCGGCGCATTCGAGCCAGGGATCGAGGCGCAGGCGCAGCTCGCGCAGCGGTGCGAGGTCGGGCCGCTGGCCGGTGGCCACGATGATCTCGTCGATCCCGGCGATGCGGCGCCCACCGCCGTCCTCGACGGCGAGGCGGCCGTCTTCCGCCACCACTGCGGCGGCGCGGAAACCGGTGATCAGTTCAATGGCGCCGCTTTCCTGCCGTCGGCGCAGCGCTGTGCCCAGGGCGCCCCGCGCGTGCAACGCGTCGCCGTCGCCGCCGCCGAACACCCGCCGCAGGTCGTCGCTGCCGCGCACCGCCCAGACCACGCCGGTGCCCGGCTGTTCCTCACCCAGCGTCGCCAGATCGAGCAGCGCATTGGCGGCCGAGTGGCCGGCGCCGATGACGAGGACCCGCTTGCCGGCGTAGCGGGCACGCGCCGCTCCGAGCACGTCGGGGATGCCGTACGCGATGCGGGCGGCGTTGGTCGTCTCGCCGATCGCGGGCAGGCCGTTGGCGCCCATCGGGTTGGGCGTGCTCCAGGTTCCTGAGGCATCGAGAACGGCGCTCGCCAGCAGCTCGGTGTCGCCCGCCAGGGTTGCGACCCTCACGACGAAGGGAGTCGCGGCGCGGCCGGCGGTCTTGACCTTGTCGACGCCCTGGCGGCTGATCGCCGTCACCCGGTGGTTCAGGCGCAGGCGCGCGGCGATCGGCGGCAGGGCGGCCAGCGGGCGCAGGTAGCGGTCGACCAGCTCGCCGCCGGTCGGCAGGCCGTCGGGTGGCGGCGCCTGCCAGCCGCTGGCCTCCAACAGGGCGCGGGTGGCCTGGTCGATGTTGTAGCGCCACGGGGAGAAGAGCTGGACCTGAGCCCAGTCGCGGACATGGGCGGCGATGTCGGGGGCCGCCTCCAGCACCAGCGGCTCGAGGCCGTGATCGAGGAGGTGGGCAGCGGCGGCCAGGCCGACCGGCCCGGCACCGATCACGATAATGGGAAGGGACGTCATCTCTGGATCTCCAGGCAAGGGAGTGAGATTGCGCGAACCGGCGCACTCGGGCATAAATTTCTATGAAACCAGAAGTATCGTATCTTTTCGACCGGGTCAAAGGATAGTTCCAACTTCATCGAAATGTCCGAACGACAGACAGCGCCGTCCGATGAGTCGATGGGGCCTGCTGCGCTCCCCGCCTGTAGCGCGTGGCACGGGGCCGGTCCCGGTCCCTTCCCCGGATCATCAGGGTGCGACTGCGTTGTGCCTACTGGTCGTGGGGGCGGAGGTCTGGACACGGCCCATGCGGAATGGGTGCTGGAGCAGGAGCCTGCTCTTTCTTTAGCTGTTCCAACTGGTGGCTCGCCTCCTTCATCATGCGAAACCACGCTTGCCGCCGGGACTTTGGGTCCGCCCATTCGGCTTGGGAAGGGCCCTTCACGGCGACGGCGGCACGTGCCGCTGCCAAAAACAGGTCAGGGGAAAGAAGACGGGAGGGCGCCAGTGGGCACGTCTCATTGTGGTCTGGCAGATTTTGTGCGGGAGCTTTTGCTGTGATCACATAGGGCGGCACCCTGTTGGCGCGCGGTTGGTCTTTGTCCGTGTTCGGCGCATAACGCAGCGCCAGCAGCTCGTCCACCGTCAGCAGGTCATGATCACCGAGCCCATGGAGCTTGTGCAGGAGATGGTGGTCGAGAGGTGAGCCTTCCGTATTGGGAACGAACGCACCGTCGTCTCGGCGATGTTCCGCCAGGCGATGGCGCTCATCCTCCGCGTCTTGCATGGCTGTGAAAGCGGCTTCGAAGCGCTCCGCAAGGGGCGGTGCCCAGGCCTTCGACGGATTGAGGAGAGCGGCGTGCGTCTCCGGGGCTGCGGCACACAGCAGTTGCGCGAGCGGGTCTGCGAGACAATAGACGCGCCAATCCTCCCGCGAGGGAGGCCATCGCCGCAGGGAAATCAGCCGCTCGGCACCACTGAGCAGCGCGTAGGCCGCCACCAGAAGGTCGTAGCGCACCGGACCAGCAAGTGTGCCGAAGTCGGAGAGGAGGTTGTCGGTGCCCAACCAGCTGGGAAGTTCCATCCGCATCCAGGGTAGCCGAACGCTGCAAGCCAGCATCGTCCGACGCGCATGCCCACCATCGAACCGGGCTGGCAGCGCGAGCGTCTCCAGGAGCCCGATCAACACTGCTCGGATGGAGGCCGGGCAACCGGCCCCTGAAAATGCACCAGCGGTCGGCGTCCAGGCCAACGCCCGCATGGCGTCGTTCAAGAACGCCCGGAACGGCGCCTCGTGCATGGTCTGCGGATCCGGACCCTGGCGCCGGTCGGCCGCGGGCCAGTGGCCTGGATGGTGACGTCGATCAGGAGATTCCGCGGACCTGGTTCCCAGCCGGGTACGGCAGAGGACACAGTGGAGACGAGCCGCCGCTGGAGGCCCGTGAAAGACAAGCCCAGCATGCCGGCATGCCGGACACCCTGGAATGAGCGCGATGTCGTGCACCGGGCAGTGGAAGGCCAGAGCACAGGTCCAGTCGACGCGCAGGTGGTGGGGACGGCCCGCCGCTTCATCGCCGGCCAAGCATGCGGGGCAATGGAGGGGTGGCGGGTAAACCGTACAGCCGGTTCGGAAAGTTTTGCCCCACAAGGGGCGCAGCCGCGGCACCGTCAACCCGACCAGGGTGTGGAGCGGCAGGCCAAGTGATCGGGACAGGACGGTCAACGGTTCGGGAGCAGGATGGTGCGACAGG
The DNA here is from genome assembly GCF_016632405.1 of Azospirillum aestuarii. Lineage (NCBI taxonomy): Bacteria > Pseudomonadati > Pseudomonadota > Alphaproteobacteria > Rhodospirillales > Azospirillaceae > Azospirillum > Azospirillum aestuarii. Next base: position 34,235 of record NZ_JAEPIV010000020.1, on the reverse strand, counting down.
GCACCGGACAGAGGACCTTGCCCCGCCTGTTCTGCGATATGGTTGAGCAGATTCAGGGACGTCATGCTGTAGACGCCAGCCACCCGTCCAAACCACGCAGTGAGGTGTTCGTCGGGCAGCGGGCGCGGCACCACCGGCAGACGGGACACGGCCATCGTCTTAGGCCATGGCTTTGGGGCGGCGGTTCCGCACCATGGAGACGAGGGGCAACAGCAGATTGTCGTCGGACAGGCTGTCCTCGTCGATCCGCTCCTGGCCGTTGCGGATCGCGGCGATGGCAACCGTCTCCAGCAGCCGGAAGATGCGGCTCGTCACGCCGGACGTCGCGTCGATGAGAAGGCGCCGGAAGCGCTGGGTGTCCATCGCCGACGGCCGGCGCAGCGGCAGCACCGCCGAGACGCGCATCAGCAGCTCGCGCAGATCGTCATTGCTTCCCCAATGCGGCAACCCGAGCACCTCGAACCGCTCGGCCAGAGCCGGGTCAAGGCGGATGGCGATGTCCGCCCCTGGCGTCCCCAGCGCCACAAGCGGGATTCTCAGGCTGTTGTGCAACGTGCGGATCGCGGTGAGACAGAGGGTCTGCTGCTTGGGGCTGACATCGCCGATCTTGTTGAACTCGTCGATGAACAGCAGGCGGCACCCGACGCTGTCCACCAAACGGGCCACCGTGCGGTTGTCGGACTTGCCCGGTGGTGCGCCGAGCGCCCCCAGCAATTCCTCCCGGATCGACTGCGGTGTCGGCTCGTCCGGCATCTCTAGGTGCAGCGCCGGCCGGATCGTCGCGCCCGTCCCCTCGTTGAAAGACGTCGGATAGTCGCGGATGAACTTCTCGGCCATCAGGCTCTTGCCCATGCCGGGATCGCCGCTGACCAGCAGGCACGGCATGCGGGAGCGCTTGGGGAAATCGATGAGAAAGCGGAAGCGGTCCTCGACCAGCTGGGCGACCCGGTAGGGCACCCAGCGGTCCGAGAGGATGTAGCGCACACGCTCCTCATCGGAACGTCCGGCGATCTCCTGCTGGGCCGGCCCCAGATGGTTCAAATCCATAGCGGTCACCATTCTTCAACCTCGTCGGCGAGATCGGCAGGACTCGGAAGCGGTGTAACGGACCGGGGTGCCGGTCCGTCTTGCCCGTGACTTTGGGCTGGGAGCGCGGGTTCCACGCGTGGCTCGGGCGGCGGCAGGAGAAGCATCGGCGGGTTGGGCGACGCGAGTGCGACCGGTGCGGGCGTGTCGATCAGGTCGAGGGACCGGAAGGCGTCGAGCGTGGATTGCAGGCCCCGGCGCGCCTGCTTGGTTTGCCGTCCCCCTTCGGCAACCAGCGCCCGGCACTCCAGGATGGTCTCGTAGACCAGCTTCTGATCGACTTCGCGGTAACCTTGAGCCCGGAGCGCCTGCCGGGCTTGCTGGTGTTCCCAGAACGATATCCGGCCGGGAATCGGATCCCTCAGGCTGATCGGCCAGTAACGGTCAGCCGCGTCGTCGAACACCCAAACCTGACTCATGTCCCGCTTGTCGTAGCGGATGATCGGCTTTTCTCGGCGAACCTGCCAGTGCTTCAGGATAGGGTCGTGGTAGACGAGGTTGAACAGTTGGATGGTCTGTCCATCGACGGCCGGGGTGCGGAACGGCAGGAAATCCAGCAGCAACGGATCGTCGTTGGCCGGAGGCTCCCGCCGGCGATGGACCGGGAGAGCGGCGATGGCCTCCTCCCAGACGGCCAGCGGGGGACGCAGAAGCTGGCGATGCTCGCTGGCGTGGTAGATGCCGACAATCTGCAGCGCCAGCCACCGCTCGAACTCCGATTGGGTGATCCGCGCCCGGCCTTCGGCGTCATAATCACCGCGCTGCCGGGGATCGGAGAAGGTGGTGCCGGGCAGCAGGTGCACCTCGCCCATCAGACGCCCGATGAGCCGCTCAATGTGGCCGCCGACATGCGGCACCTTGACGGGCCGCGGCACGGTTTCGATCCCGTGTCGTCGGCATCCCCAGAGAAAGCCTCGGGCCTTGAACTCCCGCGCGTTGTCGAGATGCAGCGCCTGCGGAATCCCGGACACCGGCCAAGGTGCCATGATGTTGCGGGCCGCGAGCCAGGCTGCCTTTGTCCGGATGCCCTGTTCGAGGGCGTAGGCGACGCTGCATTCGCAGGGCGCGCGCAGCGTGACGTGGAAGCCGAAGACCATCCGGGTCCGGATGTCGATGGCCAGGGTCAGCCACGGCCGGCCGATGGGCTGACGATGAATGTCGTCGAGAACGATGACGTCGGCCAGCGTATGGTCGATCTGAATCACGTCGAGCGGATGCTCGACCTCATAGCGGCAGGTGTGAGGGCCAATCTTGTCGCGGGCGGCCTTGGGACCTTCGCGACGCCTGAGGACGAGGTCGGCCGGCAGGCGATCGACGCGCCGCTGGACTGTCGTTGCCATGACCTCCTTCAGCCCGACTTTCCGCAGCCGACGATTGACCTCCCGCACCAGCTTGGAGACTGGCGGCTTTTCGCGGGTCAGGTAGGTGTCGTCGATGGCCGCGTCGATGATGTCCGATTTCTGGGTGTTCAGTCGTGACCGGCCCTTGGTCCAGCCGCGGCGAAGTTCCAGGACGGATTCGGGCTTCGGATCATCCGAATAACGGCGCAGCAGCTTATACAAGGTCACCGCGCTGATGCCGAGTTGCGCAGCCTCCCGCTCGACGTCCAAGCGAGTTCGCTGTGTCAGCGCCACCAAGCGGGTCACGGCATCGAGACGAGCACGCAGCAGAGCCGCTTCCGCGGCCGATTGGTCTAAAAACCGCAGTCGTCCCCCGGAGCGATCGGTCGACATTGGCGCACGCTCCGGTTAACCTTATTCAGGCCAGGCTCGAGCTTCAGTTTGCGTTATTGGTGTGCGGTTAACAATATTGCTGTCGAGCTAAGTATTTGGGCTTCCTGAATTTTCGAGTTAAGCTTATTGAGATGACCGACACCGAGGCCGCCCCGTGAGTCACCGCCCCGACCGCCCGATCGCCGACCCCGCCGACGACCGCCTGGGCCGCGACGGCTTCGTCGCCCGCCTCGCCCGCGCCCTCGTCACCCCGGACGGCCGGGCCAGCGGTGTCGTGGTCGGCCTCACCGGCCCCTGGGGCAGCGGCAAGTCGTCCCTGCTCAACCTGCTGCAGGCGGAGATCGAGCGCCGGCATCCGGCCGCGGTGGTGGTGCGCTTCGACCCCTGGCTGGTGTCGGGCCGCGACGACGTCATCACCCAGTTCTTCGCCGAGCTGTTGGCGACGATCAATGCGGTGGGCACGGCCGCGGGCCGCAACGGCGATGCGCTGCGCGACCTGGGCGCCAAACTGGCCGGCTACGCCAAGGACCTGGCGCCGGCCGCCGGCTTGGTCAGCCTGGTGCCCGGCGCCGGTGCGGCGGCCGCCGGCGCCCTCAAGGCCGCCGAGACCTTGCTGACCCGCGATCGCTCCCTGGCGGCGCAGCGCCGCGAACTGACCACGCTGCTGGCCGGGGTGGCGGTGCCGATCGTCGTCCTCATCGACGAACTCGACCGGATCGAGGACGGCGAGGTCCGCGCCGTCGCCCAGCTCGTGCGCGCCGTCGCCGATTTCCCCGGCCTCTCCTACCTCCTCGCCTACGACCGCGACCGGGTGGTCGAGGCGCTCGGCGGCGGGAATGCAGAGCGGGGGGCCGCCTATCTGGAGAAGATCGTCCAGTTGGAGATCCCCCTGCCCATCGCCGTGGGGTCCGAGACGCGGAGCCTCTTTGTCGCGGAGTTCGAGAGCGCCACGCCGGCCGGCGTCCTGCCGGACGGCTGGCACTCCGATCCACGCTGGACCCGCCTCCTGGCCATCGCCACAGACGGTCTGCTGGCCACGCCGCGCGACAGCCGGCGGGTCTGCGGCATGTATGCCGTTATGGCGCCGATGGTCGCCGGCGAGGTCGATTGGCTGGATCTGCTCGGCTACTGCATCCTGCTGGCCAAGGCCCCCGCGGTCGTCCAAGCGATCCGCCGCAAGCCGCGTCTGGTGGTGTACGATGCTCCGGTGGACCCGGAGGCCGAGACGGACTGGGTCGCCTTTTCCGAAGGAGAGCGGGCCGGTCCCGACCGTCGGCTGGCTGATCTGGGCGTCGAACCCGACACGCCGCTGGCCCGCCTGCTGGAGCTGCTGTTCCCGCGGTTGCGCACTGCAGGCGCGGCGGGGCCCCCGGACATTGCCGACAGCCTGTGCCGGTACCGCCCACTCATGACGGTGCTGCGCCTCGGTCTCTTGCCCGGTGCCGTCTCGCGCCAGGAGATCACCTCGTTCCTGGCCAGCGACGACGCCACCATGCTGGCGCATCTCCGAACACGCCACGCGGAACGGACACTCGATTCCTTTCTTGCCCGGCTGCAGGATCTCCACCGGGAACTCGCAGACCCCAACCCCGAACGGACCCTACGGGTGCTCGGCCGCGTTCCACGGGACCTCGATGCCGTCCTGCCGGAACACACCGGCGAGAGCCATGCCCGATGCCTCTGGTTCAGCGGGTTTGTGCATCAGGCGGTGACCCGGTGCGGGGTGTCCCCCACCCTTGGAGAGCGCGTTCTGGCCACACTGATGGAGGCCGGCCACCTTGACGCCGCGGCGACCGTGCTGCGCCAGCAAGGCTTTACGCTCGGCCTGTTCGGGGACAAGCGACAAGACATCAATGACGCGTGGCTGCCGCCCGAAACCGTCGAGCGTCTGGCCGATGCGGTGGCCGGTGCCGTGGTGTCCCACTGGAAGGCCGGGACTCTGCTGTCGGCCGCCCACACACCCGAGCCCTTGTTCTTGACGCGCAACCTGGGCAAGTGGGACGCGGACTGCTACGCCGGTCTGACGGAGCGCGTTCGCGCCGACGATGGCGCGCTCCGCGCCGTCACACTCATGCTGTTCGGCTACGGCATGATCGGGTTCGCGCACGTGAACACCTTCCTGGATGCCGCCCTCCTGCAAGAGCGCTTGGCGGCGGTTGCGGACACCGATGCCGCGTGGGAAGGGCGGGCCCGGAAGGCCCGGTGGTCGGCCCTGCGCTGCCAGGCATATTGACGATGGCCGAAACCACCGCCATCGCACCGGCCATCCCGTTCGCGCTCGTGTCCACGCTGAGCGCCGCCACCGTCGAACGCCTGCGCGCCGCCATCGCCCGACCGATGGCCGCGGCGACCCGCCGGGCGCTGCTCGGAGACGGACGGATCTTCGTGCGCTGGTGCGCCCAGGCCAACCAAGTCGCGCTGCCGGCGTCACCGGCGACCGTGCAGGCCTTCCTCGCTGCCGCCCGCGCCGCTGGCCGTAAGGCTAGCACGCTGCGCCGTTACCGCAGCTCCCTGGTGTGGTGGCACGCCACCGCCGGCTTCGCCAATCCCTGCGCGGCGCCCGGTACCGGGACGGCCGTCGCGGCGGCGCCGGTCCCACCGGACGAGGTCATCCTCGGGCGCCTGGACGCCTATCTCGCCCTGGCCCAGCGCGCGATGGCCCCGGCGACGCTGCGCGCGCTGCGCGCCGACGCCCGGGTGTTCGCCGCTTGGTGCGCCGCGCGCTCCCTGCCCTGGCTGCCGGCGGCGCCGGAGACCGTGCAGGCCTTCGTCGACGACCTCGGGGCCAGCCGGCGGCCGGCGACGGTCGCCCGCTACCTCGGCTCGATCGCCACCCTGCACCGCGCCGCGGGCACCGCCAACCCCTGTGACCACTGGCGGGTCCAGCTCGCCCGCAAGGCGCATCGCCAGGAGCAGGGCGCCCGCCAGCGGCAGGCCCGGCCGCTCGGCGACGCCGAGCTGGCCGCCATCCTCGACCGCCTGTCCCCAGACGGCGGAGCGGCCTCGCTGCGCGCCCTGCGGGACCGCGCGCTGCTGCTGGTCGGGCGCGACACCCTGGCCCGCGCCGACGAGCTGGTGGCGCTGCGCTGGGCGGACCTGGAGCCCGTCGATCCGGACGACCCGGCGGCCGGGCCCGGCGAGGGGACGATCCTGATCCGCCGTTCCAAGACCGATCAGGCCGGCGAGGGCGCCATGGCCTGGCTGTCGGCGGACGCGATGGTGGTGCTCGCCGCGTGGCGCGCCGCCATTGAGGCGGCAATCGACCCGGCCACCGGCGCTCCCGCCGGGGCCGGGACGTTCCTCTTCCGCAGTCTCGCCCGCCGCGGCTTCGGCGAACGGATGAGCACGGCGGCGGTGCGGCGGGTGGTGGCGGAACGGGCCGCTAACGCCGACCCGCTCGCCGCCGGCTTCACCGGGCACAGCCTGCGCGTCGGTGCCGCCCAGGACCTGCTGGCCGCTGGCGTCGACCTTGCCGGGCTGATGCAGGCCGGACGCTGGAAATCGCCGCAGATGCCGGCGCGCTACACGGAGCGTCTGCGCGCGACGCGGGGAGCCGTGGCCCAGGTGCGTCGGGCGCGAGGAGCGGCTGACACCTGATTGCCCATTCAAGATGGGACCTGCAGGGTAGAGGCCACGACACGAAAGTGCGCAAAGTCTCCGGGATGTGAGAACGCAGCAGAAACGTGAGCTCCGCCGCGCTCCAGCATTCCTTTCTTCCAGCCGGCCGTGACGATCCCCGTCCGTCACGATGTGCCGTGATGGCCGATCGGCCACCCCGGTGGGTGTAGATCGAGGTTAGCCCCGGCTGAAATCCAGTGGCAGTTCGATCACACCAGCCTCGACGCGCGCGTGGCTGGCCACCCCGGACTCCCGACCACCCGAAGATCCCCATCGCCTACTCATAGCGATGATGTTGGCCGAACGCGCCAAGGATGTGCCGCATCCAGGCAGCGGCCGCCATAACAAAATCCGGTATCATTTACAGAATTTCTCCAGATTGTGCCTTGACATGACCGTGCCAATCACCCCAATGATTCGGAATTAATATTTTGATTGAACTCCAAGGGACTTGAGCGCTGTAACGCTTCGCTCCATGCGCTTGGCTATGGCCGGGTCACGATGACCGCCGTTCTGGTGCACTCTCAGGACGAAGCAGTTCGTATCCACATCGTCAATCATCGCAACAAAGACGGAATACTCGCGCTTCCCATCCTTCATATCCTCGTAGGCGACCACACCAAGTCTGCTGTAATCCACCAAGGTTCGTGATCGCCATAATTCTTTAAGCAAATGCAATCCTTCGGTTGTTGCCTCGCACCGAGTGGCGTCCACCGGGTAATTCGTGGCTTCGGCGTTCACCAGTTCGATTGCCGAGTCAACCGGAAGGGCCGCGACCATCTGGTTGTCAGGGGGAATGTTGGTTATTTCTCCAGATATTGATGACTGCGAGGTAACGCACCCAGACAAACCAAGAACGGCACAGATGATGGTTAAACCGCTAGCCCGCTTATGGGTTGTAATCATTGCCAGACCGTCCACTTCTTCCAAAGTCCACACCGCCTCGGTTACTATCCGATTTTTACGTTTCCTGCGCCCTGAAGGCAGTGATGAGGCGCTCCATCCGGGCCACAACAGCGGGCTCTCAGAGACCAAGTTGCTGCCGCAATTGCTTGACCATCCGTTCCGCATCGGCGCAGGCGGGAGTTTCCCCCGCGACATAGGTGCGGCGCACCGTCTGACCGACCTGGACCTGTGCAATCTCCTTACCGACCGAAATCGATAGCTGATTGGGACCGGTCACCTTACCCGGTTTCGCTGTGATCACTGGGCCATCCGCGGTCACAACCTCCATTGGACCAGGTTTGACGGCCCCGGAGAACTGGACGACCGCAAAGGCCCAGTCCGGTTTCACATCGACGATGGTGCCGATGGAGCTGGTCCTCTGGAAGTCCGCCTTGCAGGTTTCCAGCGCCGCCTGCTGCACCGCCAGATCACGCTCCCGCCGCGGGCGAAGGCGCTGCGCATCGGCTTCCAGTTTGGCGATGCGCGGCTCGAACGTCGCCAGCGTTTGATCGCCCGGCAGACGCTGCTGCGCCTCGCTCAAACGCTGGCGCGCGCCCGTGGCGTTCTCGGCGGCGATCAGGCCTTCGATGATCTGAACCATCTGGTTGCGATAGGGAGCGTTCTTCGCTTCCATCGCATCCAGCATCTGGATGGCGGCGGGATAATTCACGCCGTTCTGCCCGACCGCGTTCACATATCGCACCAGCACCGGAAAGGCGTTGCTCGTGTCGCCGGTGCGATAACGCGCCTGCCCCTCGAAGAACAGAATCTCATTGCCCGCCGGCTGGCCCGTTGCCTTGATCTGTTCGATCACGCTCAGCACTTGGCGTTGGTTGTCCGCGATGATGGCGGAGCGCAACCGATCGGCAAGCTGGTCGAACGAGAGAGCCTGGGCGAAGGACGGCGCATTGACCAGCAATGCGGCGGCCAAAAAGCCAGGAACGGCAAGATGCATCACGCTCACCACCCGGCCCCCTGGACGATACCCAAGGCGTTGCCCCGTCCGCATCCGGTCGTGTTGTTTTTCAGGCAGGTGTAGCGTTCCCGACTTGTCAGGATGCCGCTTGTCAGCGGGTACTTCTTCGAGATGTCGACGTGATAGCTCTGCAGCCCGATTTCGCAGAAATGGATGTTACCGTCCTTGTATCCGTTTGCCCGGCTATAAGGGTCGGGCCTCTGGCATCCCGACAGTTCCAAGGCCCTTGCAAGACTGGGCTCGGAAACAGACAACCTCTGGGTTGGGCCGTCGCAAATCCAGCCCGTCTTGCCCCCTCCAGAAGATTTGGAGAGGTCGTAACAATAGGCCAATGCCTCGATCATCTGGATTTTTTCAGGCTCGCGAGCCGTTGCAGGCGGTTTTGCAACGACGGGGGCCGGGGCGCTCGGCAACTGATAGCGCGCCGGCGGAGGAACATAGCCGGCGATTGCCGTCGATGCCGTATCAGGCACCGGCGACGCAGTGCCGATGCCTCGCCCGATTCCAGAACGCAGGCTACCCGAAGGCGTCAAGGTGCAGCGTTCCGATGTCCAGGCACCGCCGGAACTTGTGCAGTGCGCACGTTGGGCTGCGATGTTCGCGTCGGCTTGACGGCGTGCTCTGTCCTGGTCGTCCCGGCGTCGCTCCTGTTCCAATTGTTGTTGCCGCCGCTCCGCCTGTTGTGCCAAACGGTTGCTTTGTTCGATCTGTTGAAGAGAGCGCTGGGTGTTGCTCTGAATTCGATTGAGCGAATTCATCATGATGCGGTTGCCATCGTTGGTACCGTCATCATCATCGGCCAGCATCTCAGCCAATTCCGCATTGTATCGCGCACGACGCGCGCGGAAGGCCGCCTCTTTCGCAGCTTCCTCCTCCACCTCCTGACGCCGCCGCTCTTCGGCCGCCAAGCGATCTCGCTCGGCCTGCTGGAGCCGCGCCTCCTTGGCTTGATTGGCTTCAGCCTGCGCCCCGATCAACAGGCCATCAAGGCCCGCAGCAGAGAACTGTCGGGCCGAATTCTCGGCCCGCACTTGTCCGACGGCAACGAAGCCGATGGTCTTGCCATTGCGAGCGACCTGGACCCACGCCTGATTGTTTGAGCGAGAGACTTCGATAAGGCGCGTACCGACCGGCAAAGTTTCAATTTTGCGCGCCGTTGCGCTCGGCCCGTCACGAACTTCGCCAGCCATAATCGTTACAAGATCGCCGGCACATAATGGCCCCGACGCCAGCAACAGTATCGCGCCCGCGAAAACCGGATGAGCATTGAAAGATTTCAACATCTTCTCTATCCCATCGCCTGAAATTTCAGGGTATTTTCTCAGACGAAGCCGCAATGGGCAACCCGTTTTTGAGCTGGACTTTGTCCAATTGGCGAGGGCAGGCGATCGGTGAGAGACCGTTTCAGAAGTCCGGTGAAGGCAGGCGCCTGCGGTTTGGGTGGACGAGGCGGTGCAGCATGATCCTGATGGCAGCGAGGGTACCCTCAGGCTCCGGTCGTCTCTCGCGGCCATGTCGCAGACGGTGGAGCGGCCGGTCGCGCCGATCCGCATTCCCCGTGGAAGTGCGGAATTGAAAGCCCTGACGAGGGTGATCTGGCGTTCCCGGATTGTCCTTGGGGCGCCCGGTGTAGCCGACGATATCGCGGAATTGGACAGCGACGATGCCATCGGTCTGCCGGTCGATGCTTGCGTGTTCGAGGTTGGCATCAGCGCCGAACCACAGGCCTTGAACGGACATTCGGTCATTGCCGGCGCCTGGGCCGACGGGATGGCGATGCTCGACCTGGAGGGGAGGATCGTCATCGCCGCGTGTGAGGGCGAGGATGACACGGAGCAGTTCTATCTCAAACATGTTCATTTCGACGGTGAGACGGCGCGGCTGGTCAACCTCAACCCTGACCACGGCTCCTTGCCCGCGCCTGCTCCAGCTTGACGTTTCTGCCGTGCCTGAAGCGGTTGGCTCCGGTGATCGGGGTGCTGTTCGACAGCCGGAAACGTTGAACGGACGGTCGTATACTTGGAAGGCTCGCGAGAGCGTGCAGATCGGAGAACGCTCTCAAGGAGGGAATGAACGGTCATTTTCGGGAGGAGAAATTCATCGTTCAGCGCGAAATGTTTGCAATTGAAAGGCTTCCTTGCAAGATTATCATTTCATTACAACGTTCTATGGATTCAGCGGGATCGGCTCTGTTCGGTCAAATCGCTGGTTTTAATGTCCAAAATTTTCAAAGAAAGTTTTCAGGAGAAAGCGACACCGGGCCTGCGCTTCCGTTCCGCGGCGGCGGTGCGCGCCGTCAACGACGCCCGCGAGGCGAGGCGCGACGCCGATGTGCTGCGGGTGGCTGACGACATCCTGCCGCACGTCCGCGCGATGCGGCCCGGCTATTCCTGGGCAACCGTGGCCCGCAGCTTGGCTAGAAACGGCTCGCGGCGCCCCGACGGTGGCCCCTGGACCGGGCCGGCCCTGGCGCGTGCCGTGCGTCGCCTCGCGCGGGACGGGTTCGTGGACGACCGGGTGCTGGAGCGTACGCCGCGGCGGCGGGACAGCGACGACCTCGTCACCTTGGTCGCCTCGGCGGTGAAGACGCTGGACAACCCGACCCTGACCAACATTGCCCGGCATCTTGAAGAGCTGCATTGCCGGACGCCCCGCGGAGAAACGCGCTGGTCGGTCTCGTCGGTTCAGAATCTGTTGGGTCAGGCCGTCGCACAGGGTCTTTTGGAAGATCGACCGCTCCCTGCACCGGAAGCGCCTCGCCGGCGCGGCCGTCCGCCCAAATCGCTCAAAGGCCTGCAAAGCATCCCATAACAGTGACAGTCAATACCCGTGGTCAGGGGAGCAGCCCGAGCGTCTCCACCGTATCTCTGCCCAGGCCAAGCGACACGGTCATGACGGGCTGATACCTCGGCATTGTTGGTAGCATGGCTTGAGCTTAAGCTTTGTACTCCCCTCACGGTTGGACTGTCCTGATGCCACCGCCTCCCTCCGCCCCGCTTGCTCCGCTGCGCAGCGCCATCGTCGAAGCCCTGTATCCGACCAGCGCCAACATTCTGCCGGTGGTGTGTGAAGGGTTGGGGCTCGCGTCCGGTGACCGTGATGAGGCGTTCGCCAGCAAGCGCAACTATGTGCAGGGGCGGATCAGTGGATTGTCACGTGAGCGTTTGCTTCAGCTTGCGTACCAGCTTTTGCAGGATGGCCCGAACTATGAGCTGGAAGAGGCCGTGGGGCGGGTTGAGGAGGCTGGCGAGCGGTTGATCTCCGAACTCCTTCGGCGATCGATTGGCCGGGCGCTTATCCCATTCGACCTTTCCGGCCATGTGCCAATATTCGAGTTCCTGCGGGACATCTGGCCGATCGACCGCCTGCCGTCCCGTCTCTATTCCGGTGGAATGGTGCAGGATGACCTTGAGCGCCACATGCACCGAAACGCAGACATGGACAACGATGAGGCCCTGGAGGCCGTTGGTGCCTATACCTGCTCGCAACGCCGGTTCTTCCGTTTCCTGGAGGCTCTGCTTCATCCACGAACCCGGGAGGAGGATGAGCAGCGCCGGCTGGTCGCCATTCTGAATCCTCTCCTGCAACGCGATGGCTTCCATCTGGCCGAGACCAGTTCCATATCGGGCTATCCGGTGTTCACCGTCAAAGCCATCGGCGGCTCCGCCGGGGCGCCGGCCGACCCTCTCATCTCAGAGACACTTGCCGCTTTCGACGAGGCCAGCGTGCACGAAGCCTGGACCCGGGCGCTGCAGCGGCGGACAACCCATCCAGAGGGAGCGATCACCTCGGCCCGGACGCTGCTGGAGACCGTCTGCAAGCACATCATTGAGGATGCCGGCGGCACTTACAGCGATCGGGACGAGTTGCCGAAGCTTTACCGGACGGCCGCCGAGCACCTCCAGCTCGCCCCGGACCAGCACACCGAGGAAGTGTTCAAAACCATCCTCGGCAACTGCCAGAACGTCGTGAACAGCTTGGCCAGCATCCGCAACAAGCTGAGCGATGCCCACGGCCGTGGGCGCAAAGCGGTCCGCCCGTCGGCACGGCATGCGGAGCTGGCGGTGAACCTCGCCGGGACGGTGGCGACCTTCCTGGTGTCGACGTGGCGAGCCCGCCAAGCGTCCCAACCATGAAGCGCCACGCTTCCCAATCTCACGCGGTGCGTTCTCCGCTCATGGCGGCAGCAACGAGGGCCTGCGCCTCGCCGGCCACGGCCCGTCCGGTCTCCCGGCGCTCGCTGTAGCGGTCGGTCAGATAGTCGCTGCGGTCGCGCACCAGCAGGGTGAACTTCACCAGCTCCTCCATCACGTCCACCACGCGGTCGTAGTAGGGCGACGGCTTCATCCGGCCGGCCTCGTCGAACTCCTGGAACGCCTTGGCCACCGACGACTGGTTCGGGATGGTCACCATGCGCATCCAGCGCCCCAGCACCCGCATGGCGTTGACCGCGTTGAACGACTGCGACCCGCCCGACACCTGCATCACGGCCAGCGTGCGCCCCTGCGTCGGCCGAACCCCGCCGCTTTCCAGCGGCAGCCAGTCGATCTGGCATTTCAGAATGCCGGTGATGGTGCCGTGCCGCTCCGGGCTGACCCAGACCTGCCCCTCCGACCATTGCGACAGCGCGCGCAGTTCGGCCACCTTGGGGTGGTCGGCCGGCACGCTGTCCGGCAGCGGCAGGTCGCGCGGATCGAAGATGCGCGTCTCCGCCCCCATGCGCTGGAGCAGACGCGCGGCCTCCTCGGTGAGGAAGCGGCTGTACGAACGCTCGCGCAAGGAACCGTAGAGCAGCAGGATGCGTGGCGGGTGGGTGGACACATGCCCAGGCGTCAGCTTGCCGAGGTCCGGCGCCTCGAAATAGGGCTCGTCCAGGCTTGGAAGGTCCGCGCCGTTCTCACTATCATGCTCAGACATGCCGACACTCTCCGGTGATGGTCCCATAGCGGCGCCGGACCATCAGGCGCCGGCCCGCCCCTCGTACCAGGGTCTGGTCGCCTTGACGATCTTCACCACTGACAGCATCACCGGCACCTCGACCAGCACGCCGACGACGGTGGCGAGCGCCGCCCCGGAGCCCAGGCCGAACAGGCTGATGGCCGCCGCCACCGCCAGCTCGAAGAAGTTCGAGGCGCCGATCAGCGCCGCCGGCGCCGCCACGCACCACGCCACCCCGAACCGGCGCGACAGCCAGTAGGCCAGTCCGGCGTTGAGGTAGACCTGGATCAGGATCGGTACGGCCAGCAGCAGGATGACCAGCGGCTGCGCCAGGATCTGCTCGCCCTGGAAGCCGAACAGCAGCACCAGCGTGGTAAGCAGCGCCACCAGCGACACCGGCTGCAGCACCGACAGCGCGCGGGCCAGGGCGGGCTCGCCGCCCGACGCCAGCAGGGTGCGGCGCCAGAACTGGGCCGCGACCACCGGCAGCACGATGTAGAGCGCCACCGATAGCAGCAGCGTCCCCCAGGGCACGGTGATCGACGAGACGCCGAGCAGCAGCCCGACCAGCGGCGCGAAGGCGAAGACCATGATCAGGTCGTTCAGCGCCACCTGGCTCAGGGTGTAGTGCGGCTCGCCCTCGCACAGGTTGGACCAGACGAAGACCATGGCCGTGCAGGGAGCCGCCGCCAGCAGGATCAGCCCGCCGATGTAGGAGGGAATCTGCTCCGCCGGCAGCAGCGGAGCGAACAGGTGGCCGATGAACAGGGAGCCGAGCAGCGCCATCGAGAAGGGCTTGACCGCCCAGTTGATGACCAGCGTCACGCCGACGCCGCGCCAGTGTTCCTTGACCCGGCCCAGCGCGCCGAGGTCGATCTTCAGCAGCATCGGCACGATCATCAGCCAGATCAGCACCGCCACCGGCAGGTTGACCTGGGCCAGCTCCGCTGCCGCGATGGCCTGGAACAGCCCGGGCGCCAGATGGCCGAAGGCGATGCCCGCGACGATGCACAAGCCCACCCAGACGCTGAGGTAGCGCTCGAAGAGGCCCATGGCGGGGCGTTCCGCCGGGGCGGCGTGGATGTCAGCCGTCATGTCGATGGTCCTGTCAGGAGGCTGGGGCGACGCGCCGCCCGGCGGCGTCGACGACGGGCTCGCCGTCTTCCTTGGTGAAGGCACCGCGCTGTGAAGCGGGGAGGAGATCAAGGACCGCTTCCGACGGCCGGCACAGGCGCACGCCGAGCGGCGTCACCACGATCGGCCGGTTGATCAGGATCGGATGCGCCATCATGGCGTCGAGCAGCGCCGCGTCCGTCAGCGCGGGATCGTCGAGACCGAGTTCGGCGTAGGGGGTGCCCGTCTGCCGGAGCACGGCCCGCACCGGAATGCCCATGCGGCGGATCAGCGCCACCAGTTCGTCCCGGCTCGGCGGCGTCTTCAGGTACTCGATCACCGTCGGCTCGACGCCGCTGTTGCGGATCAGCCCCAACGTGTTGCGCGACGTTTCGCAGTTGGGGTTGTGATAGATGGTCACCACGCTCCCAGCCACCAGATCCTCGGCCGGCTGCGCGAGGTCGGCGCGCAGGCAGACGGCGCTCCCCGGGCACAGGCCGGCGAACTGCGCGCTGGACTGGATGGCCGGCGGAGCCGAGGCCCGCTCCACCCGCTGGAAGCCGAAACGCTCGAAGAAGCCGGCGGCGCCGGTGGTGAGCAGCCACAGCCGCCCGACCCCCAGCGTCAGCGCCTGCGCGCGCACGGCCGCCACCACGGCTCGGCCACCGCCGGCGCCGCGACGCTCGGCCGGAACGACCACGGAACGCAGCAGGGCGTCGGCGCCATGGATCTCCAGCCCGCCATAACCGAGCGTCCCCCGGTCATCCGCGACGCGCCAGAAGCGCCGGCCGGGCTCGTCAAGATCGTCGGTTGGCAAGCCGTTGGCCGCCAGCAGGCGGGCGAGCACCGGGCGCTCCGCGTCGGCCAGCGGGATGACGCTCCCGGTCATGCGTCGCTCCCCGCGGCGGCCATGTCGTCGAGCCTGCGCTTCAGGGCCAGCCGGTCGAGCGAGGCGAAGGGCAGGCTGGCGAATGCCTGGATGCGGCGCTGGATCTGTCCGAACACCGTGGCGGTGAAGGCGGCCTTCTCGGCGTCCGAGCCCTGGGCGCTCGACGGGTCCGGGAAGCCCCAGTGCGCCGTCATCGGCTGGCCCGGCCACACCGGGCAGACCTCGCCGGCGGTGCTGTCGCAGACGGTGAAGATGAAGTCCATGTGCGGCGCCCCGGGCTGGGCGAACTCGTCCCAACTCTTGGAGCGCAGCGTGGCGGTCGGAAAGTCGAAGCGCTCCAGCAGGTCGCGGACGTGTGGGTTGAGGCGCCCAGTCGGCTGGCTGCCGGCGCTGTAGGCGCGGAAACGGCCGCGGCCCTCGCGGTTGAGCAGGCATTCGGCCATGACGCTGCGGGCGCTGTTGTGGGTGCACAGGAACAGGACGTTGTGGACGCGGTCGGTCATCGCGGGATCGCCTTTTCCAGGCCGCGGGGTGCGGCGGGTCGGGTCAGGTGTCGGGGCCGCAGCCTGCCGGGCCGCAGGCTCCTGCCTGTAGGAGGTCGGTGGAGCACAGCTCGGGACGGCCCTGGCAGCAGTCCTCCATCAGGAAGGCGATCAATTGCCGGGTGCCCTCGTAGTCGCAGGCGTAGAAGATTTGCCGCTGGACCCGCCAGGAGCGCAGCAGCCCGGCGCGCTCCAGCGTCGCCAGATGGTGCGACAGCGTCGAGCCGGGCACACCGACCTGCTGGGCGACGTCCCCGGCGGTCAGCCCGTTGGGTCCGGCCTGGATGAGCAGGCGGAACACGGCCAAGCGGGTGTCCTGGGCCAGGGCGGCGAATGCCTCAATGGCATTCTTCGTTTCCATGCTTCGACAATAGTCGAATCGTCCAATTGAGGCAAGGGGCAACCCGTGTATGTCATGGCTGCATCGCAGCGGGCGGCTCGTCCGCTCGGGTGATCTGTGCCTGTGACGAGACGATGTCCTCTGTATGGGTTGCGATACGGGTGCAGGATTTGCGTCCCCGATTGCTCCCCTGCCATCCGGTGGTCTACCCTGTCTGAAAGGGGTATTCACTGGGGAACGGTCGTGTCCGACACAATGCGCACTCTGATCCAGCGGTGGCGGGAAGACCAGAACGCCACGTACCGCTCTTGGTTCTTGTGGGAGGAACGGGTAAAGAACTTTCGCTCGATCCGCCGCGGCATCCAGCAGGTCGTCGCCGACATCGAAGCTGGTACCTTCGGCAACGCCTACCGCGGTTCGTCGCTGGAAACAGTCGTCCATTCCATCGCCGAGCAGCGCCAGATCTTCAAGGGGGCCGATCACGCCTTCCTATGGAAGCCCAAGCTGCGCATCCCGGACATCTACGAGAACCCAGACAACCAGAGGGCCTTCGGCCGCCTGCTCGACACCTGTGTGTGTTGCAACGCCGAGGCCCAGGTCCTGGCCGCCATTCGGCAGATCGACGCCAAGCAGATCAAGGGGCTCGGCCCGGCCGTCGCGAACTTACTGTATTTCCTGCACCCGACCATCGTGCCACCGTTCAACACCGCCATCGTGAACGGGTACAACGCGCTGACCGGCGCCAAGGTGAAGCTGGGCCGCTGGGATGAGTACTTGGCGATGCGCCAGGGCATCCTCGCCCTGAATGCCGCATACCGGGACGCGCTGTCGAATGATCTGGGCGCGATCGGCGGGCTCCTGTTTGATATCGGCAGCGGCCGCTATGCGGCGCCGCCGCGCGCGGACGATGCAGTCGCCCGGGCCGCCTGGGAAGTCGACCTGGCCAAGGTGCGCGAGGAGAACGCCAAGGCCGCAAAGGCGCTGGCCGCCGAGCGGGAGGGCGACCGAACCCACACCGAGGTCCAGGGCTGGCTGCGGGATCTCGGAAGGGCGTTGGACTACGACGTCTGGATCGCGTCGAACGATCGTGGCCGGGTCTACAACGGCGGCAAGCTCTGCGAGGGCTGTCTGGAGCGGCTGCCGGAGGCGATCGAGAAGACCTCCGGCACCGACGCCATCCGGCTCATCGACGTGCTGTGGCTCTACCGCGGCAAGGCGCAGGTCGCTGCCGCCTTTGAGGTGGAGCACTCAACCTCCATCTACTCGGGCATCGTCCGCATGCTCGATCTGGCGCTCGGCACGGAGGCGCACGCGCTGGAGGGTCTGTTCCTGGTGGCGCCGGACGGCCGCCAGGAGGAGGTCCGGGCCCAGCTGGCCCGGCCAGCGTTCAGTCGGGTTGCCGACCTCAAGGTCCGCTATCTGCCCTATGGGGAACTGGAAGCCCACCGGAAACAAATGGCCCGCTTCGGCTCCGGCATGAAGGCGATCCACGCCATCTCGCGGACGCTCATCTAGCGATCGGGACAAGCGGAGCGTGGGACACTCGCAAGGCTTGGGCCGGGGTGCGTTGGAGGTTGCCATCTGAATCGGACGATCGACGACCTCGTGCGCGCGGTTGGGTTCCGCATCACGGACCCGAAGGCAGGCGACTTATCAAGCGCCAAGCCCCTGGGCTTTATGGATGAGGGGTACGCATGCAGCCAAGGCGGATGAGGCATGCGTGCAGCGCCTTGCATGGCCATCAACATGACCGTTGACCTTCCAGTCGCTGGAAGGCGCAGGCTGTCCTCCAGTGACGAACCAGTACGGTCCGGAAGGACCCCGTCAAGGAGGATACCGATGTTGCAGTTCACCGTTCCCGGCATGAAGTGCGGCGGTTGCGCCAACTCCATCCGCAAGGCTTTGGTCGCCATCCCCGGTGTCACGGCCATCCAGGCCGACCCGCCCAACCGCCTTCTCACCGTTGACGGCACCGTCAGTGCCAACCTGATCATTCAAGCCCTGGTCGACGCGGGCTATGACGCCTCGCTTTCGTCCTGAGGAGCACACATGGTCACAAGGGTTAACGCGCTGCCGGGACGTGCTTTGCCGGCGTCCTGACACTCTCTGCAACGTCGGCCCCGGAACAGGGGCTTGGCATTGCGCACGCGGCCGTCCGGACTGAGCGTGGTGGATGCGGCAGCACGCCCACCTGCCTTCGGCGCTGAGTTGCGGATGGCGCGTGTTCAGGGCGACGGAACCAGCAGGGTTCCGTCGTCCCTCTGCTTTCACAGCCGATCGACGTCGGTTCGATCGTCGACGTCGAAAAAACCCTTCACCTTCCAATGATTGGAAGGACCATCTGTAAGGGCAGCAAGGAACAACAGGAGCCAGCCATGGCTGACCCAGCTGCACAGGAGCGGACGGCGCCGCAGGAGCAGGCCGCGTCCGAACTCGACATTAGCATCGGCGGGATGACCTGCGCCTCGTGCGTGGGTCGTGTCGAGAAGGCCATCCGCAAGGTCTCCGGGGTCACCGACGTCGCTGTGAACCTCGCCACCGAGAAGGCTCGCATCACGTTCCAGGGCGCCCCGGACACCCAGGGCGTGGTCGCGGCGATTGAGGTAGCCGGGTATGAGCCCGCGCTGGTTGAACAGCCCCTGCCTGCGCAGGTTGGGACCGAAGTTGACCTACGAGTCGATGGAATGACCTGCGCGTCGTGCGTTGGCCGGGTTGAGAAGGCACTCCGGAAGGTGCCGGGCGTCACCGAAGCCACCGTGAATCTCGCGACCGAGCGGGCGCACGTTGTGGGGCACGGTTTGGATGCTGCCACGCTGGTCGAAGCGGTCGAGAACGCCGGATACTCGGCCAGCCCGGTTGCTCATGATCAATCGGTAGCAACGGCTTCCGACGCGGCTCAGGATCGTAGCCGTCGCGAGCTCAACCATGTGCTCATCGCAGCAGTCCTGTCAGCGCCTCTTGTCCTCGGCATGGTCGGTGACCTCCTCAGCCTGCCCATGATGTTGCCGGGCTGGGTGCAGTTCGCGCTGGCGACGCCGGTGCAGTTCTGGCTGGGCTGGCGCTTCTACCGGGCCGCCTACAAGGCCGTGCGCGCCGGGAGCGGCAACATGGACCTGCTGGTGGCGCTGGGCACATCGGCCGCCTGGGGGCTCAGCATCTACATGCTGCTGACGGCGCACCCGGGGCACACGCCACATCTGTACTTCGAGGCTTCCGCGGTCCTGATCACCTTCGTCCTGCTCGGCAAGTGGCTGGAGGCCCGCGCCAAGGGCCAGACGGCCGCCGCCATCCGTGCGCTTATGGGCCTACGGCCGGATAGGGCCCGGGTGCGCCGGAATGGGGCTGAGGTCGAGGTCCCAGTCGAACAGGTCCGTGTGGGCGACCTGGTGGTCGTGCGCCCTGGCGAGCGTGTCCCTGTGGATGGCCGCGTGCTCGAAGGCACCAGCAGCGTCGACGAGTCAATGCTGACTGGTGAACCGCTGCCCGTTGAGAAGACGGTGGACGCCAAGGTCACCGGAGGCTCCATCACTGTGGACGGCCTGCTTGTCGTGGAGACGACGGCGGTCGGCTCGGAGACGATGCTGTCGAAGATCGTGCGCTTGGTCGAGGGCGCGCAGGCCTCCAAGGCGCCGATCCAGCGGACGGTCGACAGGGTCAGCGCTATCTTTGTCCCGGTGGTCCTGGCCATCGCCGCCATCACTTTCGCGGCGTGGTGGGGCGTCACCGGCGAGCTCGAGGCGGCCATCATCACAGCCGTCTCCGTCCTCGTCATTGCCTGCCCCTGCGCGCTCGGCTTGGCGACGCCGACCAGCATCATGGTCGGCACCGGCGCCGCCGCCCGGCACGGTATCCTGATCAAGGACGCCGAGGCGTTGGAGGGAGCCCACGCGGTGACGGCGGTTGCTTTCGACAAGACCGGGACTCTGACCGAGGGGAAGCCGCGCGTCACTGATCTCGTCACGGCCGCAGGGCTGGTAAAGGCGGAGGTCCTGCGTGTCGCCGTCAGTCTTCAGCAGGGCAGCGAGCACCCGCTGGCGCACGCCGTGCGCGCCCGGGCCGAAAACGATGGGGTTGATGCGGACACACTGGCCGAATTCAAGGCGTTGGCCGGGCGTGGCGTGTCGGGAGTGGTGGACGGCCGGTCTGTCCTGCTCGGCACCAAGCGGCTGATGGCCGAGAACGGGTTGGCCGATGCGGTCCTGGCGACAGTGGCGGCGGACCTGGAGGCCTCCGGCCGGACGGTCTCCTGGCTGGCCGAGGCAGTGCCGCAGAAGCGCGTGCTCGGGCTGGTGGCGTTCGGCGACACGATCAAGGAGTCGTCACGACAGGCGGTGCAAACGTTGCACGCACAGGGCATCGAGGTAGTCATGGTCACCGGCGACAGCAAGGGCGCCGCACAGGCTGTGGCCAAGGAGCTTGGTATCGACCGGGTGTTCGCCGAGGTGCTGCCGGGCGACAAGGCCGAGGTTGTGGCAACGCTGAAGGCTGAGGGCAAGGTTGTGGCGATGGTCGGTGACGGTATCAACGACGCTCCGGCGCTTGCGGCCGCGGATGTCGGTATCGCGATGGCAACCGGCACCGACGTCGCCATGCACACAGCTGGCGTCACCTTGATGCGCGGCGATCCGGTGCTGGTCGCCGGTTCCATCGACGTGTCGCGGCGGACCTACGCGAAGATCAAGCAAGGGCTGTTCTGGGCCTTCATCTACAACCTGATCGGCATCCCGCTGGCGGCGTCCGGGTTCCTGAGCCCAGTGCTGGCCGGTGCGGCGATGGCGCTGAGCTCGGTCAGCGTGGTCTTGAACGCGCTTACGCTCCGGGGCTGGAAGCCCCGGGGCCTCTGAAGGGAGGTTTGCATGAACATCGGTGAAGCCGCCAAGGCGTCCGGCATGAGCGCCAAACTGATCCGTTACTACGAGAGCATCGGGCTCATCTCCGAGGCGGGACGAACCGTCTCGGGGTATCGAGTCTACACAAGGCAGGAGGTGAACATCCTACGTTTTGTGAAACGGGCACGGACGCTGGGCTTCAGCATCGAGCGCATCCGGCAGCTTGTAGGTCTATGGCAAAATAAGCAACGGGCCAGCGCCGAGGTGAAGCGGGTTGCCCTGGAACACGTAGCCGAGCTGGAGGCCAAGATCACCGAGATGCAGGCCATGGCTGACACGCTGAAGGAGCTCGCTGATGCCTGCCAGGGAGACCACCGGCCGGACTGCCCCATTCTCAAGGACCTTGAGGAGCCCGGCAACACCCTTGCCCCTGCGCGCGGCTAGCCACTGCGCGGGTACCGCATGAGTATGGTAACGGTTCTAGTCAGCGCTTAAGGACGGCTTTCAGAACTCAATGAGACGGGCCGCGATGATAACGATGCAAGCTGTGATCTTGCCCCGGTTCGGTGGACACCCCTGTTAAGCTCCCAGGGGAGCGGGAAGGTGTCTGATGACGAAGATGAGGCGGTCCTTGGCGGACGAGTTCAAGCGAGAGGCCGTTGCCCTGCTTGACGGCAGCGGCCGTCCCCTGGAGCATGTGGCGCGGGAGTTGGGCCTCCAGCCATCCGTGCTGCGGAATTGACGCCGGGTGGCCCAAAGCCAGCCGCCGCGTTCGCGGTCTGGCGCTCCGGCCGCGCCAGGCGCCGCCCCGTCGGCCACACCGGACGAGCAGGCGACGGAGATCGCGCGGCTGCGGCGCGAGCTCGAGAGAGCCCGGCAGGAACGCGACATTTTAAAAAAGGCCATCAGCATCTTCTCGGAAGCGCCGAGATGAGGTTCCGTTTCGTCGAGGACCACCGGGACGAGTTCCCCGTCCGGCTCATGTGCACGGTGCTCGGAGTGTCCACCAGTGGGTACTACGCGTGGCGTGGGCGGCCGGAAAGCGGCCGGGACGCTGCCAACCGGCAGCTTTTGGCCGAGGTCCGGCGCGTCCATGGGCGCCACCAGGGCCGCTATGGCAGCCCGCGCGTGCATGCCGCCCTACGGGCAGAGGGTGTTGCCGCCAGCCGGGGCCGGGTGGCGCGGCTGATGCGCCGGCACGGCATCCGGGGCGCGGCCGCACGCCGGTTCCGGCCTGCCACCACGGACAGCCGCCATGGCCTGCCGGTCGCCCCCGACCTGCTGGGCCAAGCGTTCCGGGTGGCCGAGCCCAACCGGGTCTGGCTTGCCGACATCACCCACCTGCCCACCGGCGAGGGCTGGCTATACCTGGCGGCGGTGCTCGACTTGGCGACCCGCAAGGTGGTGGGCTGGGCCATGCGCGACCATATGCGCGCCGAGATCGCCACATCGGCTCTGGTCATGGCCATCCAGCGCCAGCGACCATCCACGGGCCTTATTCAGCATTCCGACCGCGGCAGCCAGTACGCCTCCCGGGACTACCGCGACCTGCTGCAGGCCGCCGGCATGCGGCAGTCGATGTCGCGCAAGGGCTGCTGCTATGACAATGCGCCGATGGAGAGCTTCTTCCACACCCTCAAGGTGGAGATGGTCCACCGGACCCGGTTTGAGACCCGCGACCAGGCCCGCCGGGAGTTGTTCGCCTACATCGAGACCTACTACAATCGCCAGCGCGCCCACTCGGCCATCGGGTACATCACACCCGAGCAGGCCGAGCTACGATCTGCGTGAACCCGTGTCCACCGAACCGGGGCAAGATCACCTACCGCATGGGCTTCGAGATCGAACCCAAGGGCGACGGTTCTCAACTGCGTGTGTTCATCGA
The DNA here is from genome assembly GCF_016632405.1 of Azospirillum aestuarii. Lineage (NCBI taxonomy): Bacteria > Pseudomonadati > Pseudomonadota > Alphaproteobacteria > Rhodospirillales > Azospirillaceae > Azospirillum > Azospirillum aestuarii. Next base: position 11,341 of record NZ_JAEPIV010000020.1, on the reverse strand, counting down.
CTATGCCTATCCCGTGTCGCTGGGTGGGCGCGTCACCGGCGGCCTTCTCGCTGGGCCCTATGCCTGCTGGTGTGTTCGGCGCATCGCCCACGATGCGGCGAACCTTGGTTGAACCAATAGGCCAACGAATCTGTTGCCCGTAGCAACGCGTTCAGCCGGACGGGGCGCGGTACGCCTCCCGTTCGAAAGACCTCACCCGGAGAAAGGGCAGCCCATGTTCACCCGTCGAGTTCGCCGAGTTATCGTCCCATGCGCCACCGCCATGGCCCTGTTCGCCGGAACGGCGGTGGCCCAGCAAACGAATCCACAAGGCCAAACGCTGGGCACGATGTCGGGGCAAGGCATGGGGCAGGATCAGGGTATGACACACGGGCAAGGGCAAGGAATGCACCTGGGCGGCCAAAGGGCGCAGACTATGCCCAAGGACCCCGCGTCGCGCGCTTACATGGAGGGCATGCGTAAGATGAACAGCGACATGCGCAAACCTATGACCGGCGACGCCGACCAGGATTTTGCGCGCATGATGGCGGCCCACCATCAAGGCGCCATCGACATGGCTCGCGTTGAACTCCAATACGGCAAGGATCCCGACCTCAAGGCGATGGCGCAGAAGGTGATCGATGACCAGACGAAGGAAATCCAGGAGCTTCAGGACTGGTTGAAGCAGCATCCGGCCAAGCAGGCTGTCAAGAAATAGAGGAGGGTCATGCGGAGGAGTGATGGCTTCATTGTTCGGGAAAGTCGGCGCGCGCGTTGTCGCTGGGCAATGCGACGATGAAGCGGGACCAGGGTGTCGCGTTGGGCGGCTTGAAGGCGTGTGCTGACGGGTTCCGGCGCGATGACTCCACCGCTCTCTACGCCGCCATCGACAGCCAGCCCGGCGGCGTTATCGCGGTGTCCGACCTGAAAAACCATGCCCTCAGATCGACCGTGCAACGCTCAGCCAGGTTTAAGGCTTGTAGCAGTTATCAAACCGGTTACTCCGGCGAAGCGGGCATGGAGCCAGTCGATACCCGCCTCACAGCCGAAGTCACGGCGCACGCGCGTCTCCCCGGCCGTACCCAGGGCCACACGGCCGGCCGGATCGCGGATGAGCGATTCCAGCGCGGTGGCCAGTCCGGCGGAGTCCTCCGGCTCCACCAGCCATCCGGTGCAGCCGTGCTCGATCAGCTCCGGAACCGCGGCGGTGCGGGTGGACAGGCAGGCCAGCGCCTGCGACTGCGCTTCCATCAACACGTTGGGCAGGCCATCGCGGTCGCCGTCGTGGGCGGTCCGGCAGGGCAGCACGAACAGGTCGGCGCGCCGGTACTGGGCGAGGACCGTGTCCTGCGCCTTAGCCCCTAGCCACTCGATGCGGTCGGAGAGGCCATGGCGCTCGGCTTGCGCCTTCAGAGCCGCCAAGCGGTTTCCGTCGCCGACATGGACCCAGCACCAGTGCAGCCCGGCAGGAAGCTGGGCCAGCGCGTCGATCAGCAGGTCGAAACCCTTCTTCTCCACCGCCCGCCCGATCGATAGCAGGACCACTGGGTCGGCGGCGTCGGACCCGTCCCGCGCCGGTCGCCCGGCCGGAGGGTCGGGGAAGCGCGCGAAGTCCAACCCGTGATATAGCAGCTCCACACGTCCCGGCTCCGGCGCCAGCGCCTGCAGATGGGCGTGGCCGAGCGCGGTGCAGGTGACGCCCCAGTGGGCGTCGGTCAGTTTCTTGCGCTTTTCCCAGTCCGGGGAAGTCCAGATGTCCTTGGCGTGGGCGGAGAAGCTCCAAGGCAGGCCGGTCAGCAACGCCGCATACCGGGCGACGCTGGCCGGGGTATGCAGGAAGTGGGCGTGCAGCCAAGTGACGTCCGACGGCAGCTCCGCTGCCAGCACGCAGGCTTGGCCAAAGCGGCGCACGCGGTTACGGCTGGGGTCACGCCTAAGGTCGGCCATCCAGGCGGCCCGTGCCGAGCGCCAGCCTGGCAGCTGGTACGCCGCAGTCAGCGCGCGCAACATGCGCGCCGGCTCCTCGTGTAGGTATTCGGGCAGATAGGTGACGGCGGCCCCGATGCGGCGGTTCAGTGTGTGCACCGCCTTGTCGGTCGGGCGACGCAGGCTGACGATCAGTTGACGCAACCCTCGCCGTTCCAGCCCCAAAATCTCCTGCGCGATGAAGGTTTCCGACAGGCGGGGCCAGCCCTTCACAATGACGGCAACGGTCATGTCCACTCCTCTGCGGCAATTCTGCGTTCGGGCAAGAGGTTGGCCAACTGGTCAGCCCCTGCCTGCCGTCGGCAGGTGCCGGCCGGCGAGGTGGTTGACACTCTCCAGCCCATCGAGCAGGCCCGGCACCACGACGGAGGAGGGCGGCGCCTGCCAGGGCAGCCGGCGCAGCGCCGCCGCCATCGCCGCGGCGTCGCGCACCCCGTCGTCCATCAGCACGGAGACCAGCCCCAGCTCCTGCGCGCGGGCGGCGCGGATGGTCTGCTCGCGCCGCGGCACCTCGCGCGGGACGATCAGCGCCTTCTTGTCGAAGGACAGGATCTCGCAGAAGGTGTTGTAGCCGCCCATGGCGACCACCCCCACCGCCCCCTGCATCAGCCGCTCGATCCGCGCCTCGAAGGCGGTGGCCTCGACGTTCGGCAGGGCGTCGGCGCGGGCCAGGAATTCGGCCTGGAGGTCCGGCTGCATGAAAGGGCCGAACACCAGCACGGCGCGGTAGGGGATGCCGGGATCGCTCTCGTAGGCGCGCAGCACCCAGTCGACCAGCGCCTCGCCGTCGCCGCCGCCGCCGGGGGTGACCAGGATGTAGGGCTCGTCCGGCAGGCCGGGGCCGTGCGGCACCGCCGGGGGCACGGTGCGGTGCAGGTAGCCGGTGTACACCATCTTGTCGCGCACCGATTGGGGTACGTCGATGCCCTCCAGCGGGTCGCAGATCTGCGGCAGGCCGTAGGCCCAGATCTCGTCGTACAGGTTCTCCAGCGCCGGCAGGACCTTCTTGCGCTCCCACTCCGGGGCGAGCAGGGCTGGTTCGTCCATCACGTCGCGCAGGCCCAGCACCAGCGGCACGCCGCGGCCCTTCAGAAGCTCCAGCGTCTCCCGCACCTCGCCGCGCAGGCCGAGCGGTTCCTTGTCCACGATGAACAGGTCGGGCTGGTAGATCTCCGCGGTGTGGCGGATCAGCGAGGCCCGCATGGACAGGATCTCGTCGATGTCCAGATGCAGGTTCAGCGCCGTGTATTCCCCGTTGCGCAGCTTGATCACGCCGGGGATGCGCACGAAGTCCGCCCGCGTGCGGAAGTCGAAGCTGCCGACGATGGGCGAGCCGGACAGGATCAGCACGGACAGGTTGCTGTAGCGCTCCACCAGCGCATGCGCGATGGCCCGGCAGCGGCGGAGATGGCCGAGGCCGAACGTGTCATGGCTGTAGATGAGCACGCGGCCCGAGGTCGGACCTTCGCTCATGAGCTTCCTTCCCCTTGTGCCTGGCTGCCGGTGTGTGGCGCCCGGCCGCGCGTCGCGCCATGTTCGCGGGGCGGTCCTTCCACGTCACCGGGAGCGTGGGCCCGGTGACGTTGCGAGCACCGTCCTGAGGGCCCTCGCGCCGATCCCGGTGTCTCCCTCCTCTCCCCATCCCGCGGCTTGGATGACCGGTTCATGTAGGACCGAAGATCGGCAGCCGTGAACGGCGCGCCGCTCAGTTTGTGAACGCCGGCCCTTGCCAGTTCCGTGGCAATCGCCGGCCATGCGATGCGTCGTCGACGTGCCTTCGTGATCTCGTCCAGCAAGGGGGTCAGCAAAAGCCCATTCGTCACGCCGGCCGTACGGAGGCCCGCGGTTGGGCGCGGCAACCGGGCCACGGCGTACCGAAACCGCTGGGCGACCACGATGAGGTCCATGCCGGTCCCGGTTAGCCCACGCCCCCGGCCCGCTCGGTGGAGTGCCGACGCGGTGCCGTGAGCCTTGTGCTCCCCCATGCGCTCATCCTCTGCCCGATGTTCATCATTAATGACTGGCATAGAGGCCATTGCCGGTCCTCCCGAACGCGACAACGTCGTACGGGTGGCTGGGATGGTCCATGCCCGGCGCGCTTGCGGGCATGCCGGGCGCCGACGGCCCTGCAACCGGAGGATTCTCCGTCCGCAGCCGGGTTACATCCGAAGCCGGCACGTGTCCCTCCAGGACATAGCCGTCCACCATAGCGGTGTGGCAGGACTGCAACGCCTTGGGAACCTCATTCCCGGACCTGATCCGGACCATGTCCTCCACGTCGCGGACAACGGCTGAGAACCCCGCTGCCCGCATGTGTTCGATCCATTTGCCACAGCAATTGCCGGTCGGTGACTCCCAGACCGTAAGCTCCCCGGCTGCTACCGGCGCGCTCTCGAAGAGGGCGGAACCGGTGATCAGGTGAACGCCCACGAGCCCAACACCGAGCAGGAGACCCCAGCGCGCTTCCCGGAGCCGTCGCATCACCGCAGCGTGGGCATACGGCGACCGGGTGGTCACCTTCCTTTTTCGCTCTCTCATGGTCATGACGGTCTTCCCGCTCCACGGCACTCTCCCCCGAGCGGTGGGTCTGGACGACGCCGCGCGGGTGGGAGGGGCAAGGGTGCTTCAGTGCGCCTATTTCGAAGGCGTGAGCGTCTCGATGCGGTACATCCCAGCGGCGTCCTTTCCGATGGTGAAGGCGACCGGGTCGCCCGGCTTCACAGCCTTGAGGTCCACATTCGGGGCGACCACGAAGTCCATGCTCATCGCTGGCCAGCCGAGCGCAGCGATCGGGCCGTGGCTAAGGTTCACCAAGCGCTTCGCCGGATTGACGGCGTTGACCGTCCCGGTCGTGCCCACCGCTACCGGCTGGGCGACCGGCGTGGCATGGCCACGGTGGTCCATTTGTGCCCACGTGGCGGCGGGCAGGACCGCCAGCGCGGTCAGCGAGGCAAGCATGGCCGCAGCGATCTTACGGTGCATGGATAATCTCCTTGGGTTGAGCATCAGTGGACGGAAGGTCACGGGGAAGCGGCGGCTTTGCTGCCGCCTGGCGGCGGATCGCCGGCGTCTTGACCAGGGCGTAGATGGCGGGGATGACCAGCAGCGTCAGTACGGTGGAGGAGACCATGCCGCCGATCATCGGCACGGCGATGCGCTGCATCACCTCCGAACCGGTGCCGGTGCTCCACATGATCGGCAGGAGACCGGCCATGATGGCAACCACCGTCATCATCTTCGGACGCACGCGCTCGACAGCGCCCTCCATGATGGCGTCATAGAGATCGGCCACGGTCATGGGTTGCCCTTCGGCGGCACGGCGGCGCTTCCGGTCCTCGAGCGCGTGGTCGAGATAGATGAGCATCACCACACCGGTTTCGGCAGCGACGCCGGCAAGAGCAATGAAGCCGACGGCCACGGCCACGGAGAGGTTGAAGCCGAGCAACGCCATGTACCAGACACCGCCAACCAGTGCGAAGGGCAGCGACAGCATGACGATCAGCGTCTCGGCGATGCGCCGGAAATTCAGATACATCAGCAGGAAGATGATGGCGATCGTCACTGGGATGACGATCTTCAGTTTCGCCGCCGCGCGCTCCATGTACTCGAACTGGCCGCTCCAGGTGACATAGTAGCCGGCAGGCATCTGCACCTGCTCGGCAACCACCTTGCGCGCGTCGGCGACGTAACCGCCGATATCGCGGTCGCGGATGTCGACGTAGATATAGGCTGACAGCAGTGCGTTCTCGGTGCGCACCGTTGCCGGGCCCTTGGTCAGCCGCACCGAGGCGAGCTGGCCGAGTGGAATCGCCCCGCCCATTTCCGGGTGAAGCAGGATGCGGCTAGCGATGGCGTCGGGATTGCTGCGCAGCTCCCGCGGGTAGCGGACGTTGACGGAGAAGCGCTCGCGCCCTTCCACGGTCGTCGTCACCATCTCGCCGCCGAGTGCCGTCAGGATGGTGTCCTGCAAATCGCCTACCGTCAGACCGTAGCGGGCCAACTGCTCCCGGTTGGGATCGATCTCTAGGTAATAGCCGCCGACAATGCGCTCGGCGTAGGCGCTGGTCGTGCCGGGCACCGCCTTGACCACGGTTTCGATCTCGCGGGCAAGCCGCTCCATCTCCTCCAGGTCCTTGCCGAACACCTTGATGCCGATCGGCGTGCGGATACCGGTGGAGAGCATATCGATGCGCGCGCGCAACGGCATCGTCCAGGCGTTGGAGATGCCGGGCATCTGCACCGCCTTGTCCATCTCCGCCACCAGCTTTTCATAGGTCATCCCCGGCCGCCAGTCGGACGGCGGCTTCAGGTTGATGACCGTCTCGAACATCTCGGTCGGCGCAGGATCGGTGGCGGTGGCGGCGCGCCCGGCCTTGCCGTAGACCGACTCCACCTCGGGGAAGCTCTTGAGGATCCGGTCCTGCGTCTGGATCAGTTCGGCCGCCTTGGTGATCGACAGGCCTGGAAGCGTGCTCGGCATATAGAGGATGGTGCCCTCGTTGATCGCCGGCATGAACTCGCTGCCGAGCTTGCTGGCCGGAACCACCGACCAGGCCAGCAGGCCGATCGCGATCAGGATGGTCGGGATCTTGGCGCGCAGCACCAACGTGATCAGCGGTCTGTACAGCCAGATCAACAGGCGATTCACCGGATTCCGGCGTTCGGGGATGATCCGGCCACGCACGAACAGCAGCATCAGCACCGGCACCAGCGTGATCGACAGGAAGGCGGCGCCGGCCATGGCGAAGGTCTTGGTGAAGGCCAACGGCTTGAACAGCCGGCCCTCCTGCGCTTCCAGCGTGAAGACCGGCAGGAAGGACACGGTGATCACCAGCAGGCTGAAGAACAGCGCCGGCCCGACCTCCACCGCCGCGTCGATCAGCACCTTGGCGCGGTTGGCGTCCGGCGGTGCGTGCTCCAACCGCTTGTGGGCGTTTTCGATCATCACGATGGAGGCGTCCACCATAGCGCCAACGGCGATGGCAATGCCGCCCAGGCTCATGATGTTCGACGTCATGCCCATCCAATCCATCACGATGATGGCGATGAGCACGCCAACCGGCAGCGTGACGATGGCGACCAACGCGCTGCGCACATGCAGTAGGAAGACGATGCAGACGAGCGCGACGATTACGCTCTCCTCAATCAGCGTCACCTTGAGGTTGTCCACCGCTCGAAGGATCAGGTCGGAGCGGTCGTAGACGCTCTCGATGCTCACGCCCTCGGGCAGTCCGGCCTTCAGCTCGGTAAGCTTGTCCTTGACGTTCCGGATAACGTCGAGCGCGTTTTGTCCATAACGCTGGAGCGCAATGCCGCTGACCACCTCGCCTTCGCCGTTCAGCTCGGTCAGGCCGCGGCGCTCGTCCGGGCCGATCTCCACCCGCGCCACGTCGCGCAGCAGGATCGGCGTGCCGCGATCGACCTTAAGGACGATGTCCTCTATATCCGTGGCGCCGCGCAGATAGCCACGGCCGCGCACCACGTACTCGGTCTCCGCCATCTCGACGACGCGGCCGCCAACGTCCTGGTTTGATGCGCGGATCGCCTGGGCGACCTTGGTCAGCGGCACATCGTAGGCCTGGAGCTTCTGGGGATCGACGACGACTTGGTATTGCTGAACGAAACCACCGACGCTCGCCACTTCGGCGACACCCTCCGCCTTGGTGAGCTGGTAGCGCAGATACCAATCCTGCAGCGTACGCAGTTCCGCCAGGGTGCGGTCCTTGGCGAGGACGACATATTGGTAGACCCAGCCCACGCCGGTGGCGTCCGGTCCAAGCGTCGGGGTAACGCCGTTGGGCAGCCGTTTGGCGGCAAAGTTCAGATACTCCAGAACGCGGGAGCGCGCCCAGTAGATGTCGGTGCCGTCCTCAAAGATGATGTAGACGAAGGAGGCTCCGAAAAATGAGAAGCCGCGGACCACCTTGGACTTAGGCACGCTGAGCATGGCGGTGGTGAGCGGATAGGTGACCTGATCCTCGACCACCTGTGGAGCTTGGCCGGGATAGTCGGTGTAAAGGATGACCTGGACATCGGACAGGTCGGGCAGCGCGTCGAGCGGAATGCGCGACACCGAATAGGCGCCAGCTCCGATGAGAAACAGTGTGCCCAGCAGGATCAGCGCGACGTTGCGCGCCGACCAGCGGATGATGGCGGCGATCATGGATATGCCCTCCGCCGGCTATTGGTGCTGGTGCTGACCGCCGCTGCCGCCAAAGGCGCTCAGGGCTGCACGCAGGTTGCTTTCGGAATCGATCAGGAAGTTGGCGCGCACGACGACGCGTTCGCCCTCCTCCAGCCCGGCGAGAATCTGGACGTAGCCATCGGCGCGGGCTCCGGCCCTGACGTCACGCGGTTCATATCGGCCCTCGCCGGTCTCTACCAGCACCGCCTGCCGTCTGCCGGTGTCGAGCAGGGCGGAGTCCGGCACGGCCAATTCCGCCACGGCGCCAGGGGTGACGTTCAGATCACCGTTCAGGTGGACAGTGGCATAGAGGTTCGGCTTGAGCAGGCCATCGGCATTGGGCAGCTCAATGCGCACCTTGCCGGTTCGGCTCTCGGCGGTCAGCGTCGGGTAGACGAAGCTGACCTTACCGGTGAAAGAGCTGCCCGGAAGCGAATTGACGGTGACGTCGACCTGTTGTCCCGGCTTGACGTAGCCGAGATCCTGCTCGAACACGTCGGCGATCAGCCAGACATTCGACAGGTCGGCGATGCGGTAGAGTGCCTCGCCAGGCATGAAGCGCATACCGCGCACGGCACCCTTTTCCAAAACCACGCCTCCGGCGGCCGCGCGGTAGGTCAGGCTACGCGACACCTTGCCGGTCTTGCGCAGCCTCTCGATCTCCTCCTCCGGGACGTCGAGGTTGCGCAGCCGCTGGAGCGACGCTTCGGCGAGCTGGCCGCCATCACCGCTTCGGCGGGCGACGAGGTATTCTTGCTGGACCAAAACCAGTTCCGGGCTGTAGATCTCCATCAGCGGCTGACCTTTGCGGACGGTGGCGCCGGTGGTGTCGACCAGCAGGGTTTCGATCCAAGCCTCGAACTTTGGGGCAACAACGAAGAGCCGGCGTTCATCCACCTGGACGGTGCCGACCGCCCGTACTTGCCGGGAGACCGTCCGCCGCTTCGTCGCTTCGGTTCGCACGCCGAGCTTCTGAACCTTGTCGGGGCTGATGGTGACGGCGCCGGATGCGCTGTCCTCGCCCTCGTAGACCGGGACGTAATCCATCCCCATCGGGTCCTTTTTGGGCACCGGAGAGGTGTCCGGAAGACCCATGGGGTTGCGGTAATAGAGGATTTTGCGCGGACCGGCCGATGGTTGTGCCGACGCGGTGGCCGGTGCCGAAGTGGCGCCGGCCTCATAGACCGGGATGTAGTCCATCCCCATGCTGTCCTTTTTGGGTACCGGAGAGGTGTCCGGAAGACCCATGGGGTTGCGGTAGTAGAGGATCTTTCCCGGACCGGCGGACGTCGCCGCAGCGGGAGCGCCATGTCCGTCATGGCCCGACTGAGCCAGAGCGGGCGTTCCGACCGCGATGGAACCGACTGCCAGGGCGGCGAGGACGACGGGAAGGAGAGTTGATGGGCGGCTCATAATTCACCTCCGATCAGGCGTTCGATCTCGGCGAGCCGGATTTGTTCCTCGAACGTCACATTCACGTATTCGACCAACGCGCGGCGCAGCGTCTGCTCGGCGACCAAGAGGGTGGCGAACTCTTCCCGCGACAGTTCGTAGCCGCGCGCGGCGGACTCCAGCGCAATGCGCGCCTGCGGCAGGGTAATCTCCCGCACGATCCGCTTGCGCTCCTTCAGTGCGGCCAGCATGGCGTAAGCCTCGTGCACGTCGGTGGCGACGTCCAGACGGAGCTGCTCCAGCTTGGCCCGCGCCGCTCCGGCCATTGAGGAGGCTTCGCGCTGCTCGGCCCGGCGGCGGTCGGCATAAAGCGGAATGTTGACCTCGACCATTGCTTGATAGCCGTCGAAACGGCCATCGCTCCGCATGACGCCGAGACCCAGTTCCACGTCCGGATAGCCGTTCTTCTCGGCGAGGCGGCGCGTGCCGTCCGCCGAGTCGATCTGCGCGAGCTGGGCGCGGATCGCCGGGTAATCGGATCGGGCGCGGTCGACCAGCGCATCGGCCGTCAGCATCTCCAGCGGCGGGACCGTTCGGGGTTGGGGTTTCGCCGGCAGCGGGGCTTCCGGGGAGCGGACGAGCAGCCCGTTCAAACGCACCCGGGCGCGGTGGCGATCGGCGTCCATGCGCGCGACGTCGGCGGCGAGCGTCCCGGCTTCGGCGTTGGCGCCGGTGACGTCCTGCTGCTTGCCAGGACCCTGGGCGTAACGGGCACGCGCCAGATCCGACAGGCGGCGAACCGTGCCGAGCAGTTTGCGGGTCTCGTCGGCCGCCAGATGCGCCGCATGGTATTCCGCGTAGGCGACCTTGACGCGGTAGGCGATCTGGTTCGCCACCTCCGCCTGGGCAGCGGCGGCCTTGCGACTGTCCGCCGAGGCGATCTCGCGTTTCAAGTCGCGCTTGCCCCACAATGGGAACATCTGGCGAACCTGATACAGCTCCCGCCCGGCGCGATCGCGTGGCAGGTAGCCAGGCTCGTTGCGCGGCAATTCCAGCTCGACCTTGAGCTTGGGGTCGTCGAGCGCACCTGCGGAGTCGATGCGTGCCGTCGCGGCGTCGGCCTCCAGGGCCATCGCGGCAGCCTCCGGGTTCAGGCGTCGGGCGACATCGATGAGATGGGTGATGTCGGTGTTCGGCTCGGCAGCGACGGCGGCCACGCTGCCGAGCAGCAGGATCGCGGTTGCGGCAAGCATCCCACGTGAAAGGTGCAATCGGTGTGGTGCGGTCATAGTCTTGATTCCGCGCAGCCGGTCAGCCTGTCCCTGGCTGGCCGCGGGGCGGCATGACTTGGACGGCTTCCGTTCGAGGGGTGGTGTTGAGGCTTGCAATCCCCACCGCAAGCGAGGTGCAGCAGGGATGGAAACATGTCAGCGAAAGGAATTGGATGGAGGCGAATCCGGTGTGATCCGGCGCGCTCCGATCATGCCGGAAGCGGTATCGTTCCCAGCCGAAGCTCCCAGGTTCCGGCAGCAAGGTGCTGCCATCTCCATCCCGCCCTCCAGATTTCCCAATGACGGAACGCCATCAGGACCCAAGGTTACCGAGCCGCGGACCCAGCGCACCGGTATTGAGCGGTATCAGCTGTGATAGCCGGAAGCCGCTTGGCCGATGGCGAAGTCGAGATAGCTGTGCGCCTGGGCGTGGTTGCCCTGGTTGTGCAGATAAGTGCCGTAGGTGGCGTTGCGCTCGGCCATGCTTCGGGTGACGCGGTCAAGAGCGTGGTTGCCGTCCTTCAGAAGA
>NZ_JAEPIV010000002.1:750554-999674 GCF_016632405.1 Azospirillum aestuarii | reverse complement strand
AAACCGCCGCCTGCGCATCCCTTCTCACAACACGGTATCAACGATATCCAAGATCCCGCGATCCCAAGTGAAGGACCGCTGCCCGTTCCGCGCTGCGTCACCGGAGTTCGGTGCGGCGCGTCGGGGCGCTGTATCTAGAAGGTTCGACTTGGCCTGTCAAGCCTTTGTTGTCACGCTGGCCTGACGTTACTTCGTCTCGTCTTCGGCATCTCTGCCTTTTCCCTGCCGCCGTCGCGCTTCTCAGCGGCCCCGGCGTCGTGGGAGCCGGGTTATAGGCGGGTTGGATTAGCCCGGCAAGCGCTTTTTTCACCGCCGTCCATTTTTTCGCTGCACCGCATCACGAGCCCAGAAGGACGGTCATCGCCCCCTCGATCAGCCGCCGGGCGTTGGCGAACAGGGTCGCCATCTGAAGCGTCACCAGGAAAGCCAGCGCGTAAACGATCCCCGGCTGCGCCTCCTGCCAATGGAGGAAGCGGCGGGTCAGCGGCTCCGGCACCGGGACAGCCAGAACCGCCGCCATGATGAGGACACCGACCACCCCGCCCGCCAGGATGTCCGTCGGAAAGTGAAGCCCCAGATAGACGCGCGGCAAACAGATCACCACCAGCGTCCACAGGAAGGCGAAGGCCCCGACCAGCCGGTTCGACCACCACAGGGCAGCGGCCAGCGCAAAGAACAGCACGGCATGGTCGCTGGGAAAGGAACTCCAGCCGTCGACCGCCCAGGCGTTCACATCATAAGGGACGACGAAGCCCAATTCCGGATCATGCACCGGGCGCAGGCGCATCGGCAGGAAGTTCTGCATCCCGCGCCCGATAGCGATGGCCAGCAGCGCCCCGGCGATGGTGCGCACGGCGTAGAGGTCCGGTCCGATCAGCCGTCCGCTGCGCCGGGTCCAGCACCACCACAGCAGCGCCATCAGCACGCCGCCCTTCAGCAGGTCGCTCTGGGCGATGACATAGATGGTCTTGTCCGCCGCCATGCTGGCGCGGCTGTAGCCGTTCAGCCAGCCGATGATGACAAGATCGAATGCCGTGGTCACGCCGTTCCCTCCGTTCCGCCAAGTGGGTCGGCCTTTGCAAGGCCAGCCGCTGGAAGCAAGGAACGGAAGGGCAAGCCCCGAGGGCGCCGGTTATCGGGCTTATCCCGGAAGGGTCAGCGCCGCTCGTACACGCTGTCGCCGCCGCCCGCACCGAACAGAACGACGTCGTAGGGGTCCTTTACCCCGGTTTCCATGCCCGGCGAGCCCTGCGGCATGCCCGGAACGGCGAGGCCGACCGCCGCCGGGCGTTCGCGCAACAGCCGCTGCACACTGTCGGCCGGCACATGGCCCTCCAGGGCATAGCCGCCGACCAGGGCGGTGTGGCAGGACTGGAGCCGGGCGGGCACGCCGAGGCGCATCTTCACCGGCTCCACATCATCCACCTCCTGCACGGTCACCGGGAAGCCGGCGGCCCGCATATGGTCCACCCAGCCGCCGCAACAGCCGCAGCTCGGCGATTTCCACACCATCACCTCCGGCTTGGCCGCGGAGGAGGCCGAGGCGGGGGTCGTGCCGGCCAGGCTGCGCACCGCGATGGCCAGGGCGCCCACCGTCAGGCTCGCCCCCATGGCCGTGAGAAACATCCGACGATCCAACATTCGCAACACCCGCTCCACAGACTGGCGGAAAGATGGCTTGCGGCCATCCCGTTTCAACGCAGTCTGCCGCCCGCCGCCACCGCCCGCTTTGATCGTGGTCAAACGACGCGGCGCGGACCGACGGTTGCGAAAGGACGAAATTCATTCCATAAGGATAACGAACCCGTTGCGCAGGTGAAGTTGCATCGGTTACCGCTGAATGGCAGCAATCCGCGTGGCAAACCCTGACCGGCACCGCCGGGAAACCGGTTGTTGGCCGGCAACAGGCCTAACGGACGGGCAGGCTGAACGGGCAGGCTGAACGGACGGACAGGACGGGCGGAACGCACAGCATGGAAACCGACCTTCTGTTCGCAGACGACGACCAACCGCCGCCACCTGAGGATGGAGCGGAGCCGTGGATCGTGCTGATCGCCGACGACGAACCCGAGGTCCATGCGGTCACCCGGCTGGCGCTGGGAGGTCTGCGCTACAAGGGGCGGCGCCTGTCGCTCGTCAGCGCCCTGTCGGCGGGCGAGGCCGCGGCCATTCTGCGCTGCACGCCCAACGTCGCCATCATCCTGCTGGACGTGGTGATGGAGACGGACGACGCCGGGCTGCGGCTGGTCCGCACCATCCGCGAGGAGCTGAACAACCACGCCATCCGCATCATCCTGCGCACCGGCCAGCCGGGACAGGCGCCGGAGGAGGACGTGGTCCTCGCCTACGATATCAACGACTACAAATCCAAGGCGGAGCTGACGGCGAAGAAGCTGTTCACCTCCGTCGTCGCGGCCCTGCGCGCCTACGCCGACATCGTGGCGCTGGAGACCAACCGCCGCGGGCTTCAGCAGATCATCCAATCCACCGACCGCCTGTTCGAACTGCGCTGCATGCAGCAGTTCGCGGCCGGAGTGCTGACCCAGCTGTCCGCCTTCCTGCGGGTGAAGCCCGACGCCATCCTGTGCGCCCAGCGCGGCGCCACCGGCCGGCCGCTGCCGGACGGCGCCTTCTACGTGCTGGCCGGGGCCGGCTGCTACGCCGAGGCGGCCGGGCAGACCGCTTCGCCGACCGGAGCCGTGATTCCGCCGGCCCTCGCCAACCGCATCACCGACGCCTTCCACAGCCGCCGGAGCCATTACGGCCCCAACGAGACGACCCTGTTCATCCGCGTGCCGGACGGGCACGAGGTGGCGGCCTGGATTCACACCGACCGGCCTCTGGACGATGTGGACCGCGCGCTGGTCGAGGTGTTCGCCTCCAAGATCGCCATCAGCTTCGCCAATGTCAGCCTCTATGAGCGGCTGCGCGAGGCCAACGAGACGCTGGAGGCCCGCGTCGCCGAACGCACCCGCGCGCTGGAGGCGGCGAACGCCAAGCTGGAGCGGCTGGCCACGGTCGATCCGCTGACCGCCGTGTGGAACCGCCGGCATTTCCTGGACCTCGCCGCGGCGGAGCTGGGGCGGGCGCACCGGCACGGGCGGCGGCTCAGCGTCTTCCTGCTCGATCTCGACAATTTCAAGGCGGTCAACGACGGCCACGGCCACGCCGCCGGGGACGAGGCGCTGCGCACGGTGGTGGTCCGCGCCCGCGAGGCCCTGCGCACCTCGGACCAACTCGCCCGCTTCGGCGGAGAGGAGTTCGTCGCCCTGCTGCCCGAAACCGACCTTGCCGGGGGGCGCATCGTGGCCGAGAGGGTGCGCGCCGCCATCGCCGAAAGCCCGGTGGTGACCGACGGCCGGGCCATTCCCATCACCGCCAGCCTGGGCGTGGCCGAATGGAGCGCCGCGGAGCCCTCCATCGAACTGACCCTGCGCCGGGCCGACGCCGCGCTCTACGAGGCCAAGCTGGCCGGACGGGACCGCGTGTGCCTGGCGGACGAACCGAAATCGCCGGCTTGCCCCTGATCCGGCGTCACGGCGCGCGCCTCGACGGGCGGCCTGGAGAAGACGGCGCTGCAGCGCTGGAAGAGGGGCCGCCGCTTGCTGGTCGGGGGACTGGACGAAAGGAAGGCCCGCGAGAAGACCAACGCCCGCTATCCCGAGCACACGGGCCTCTCCATTCTTTCGGTGAAGCCCCGCCTCGACTGATGCTCCGGACGGATAGGCTTCCCCGTCTGGGGGAGCTCCGGCGGCGGTCATCTGCCGGACGGACGGTTGCTGTCACCTCTTTTCGCTACCATGTCCTTCACAGTTGCGTCATTCTGATCGGGTCAAGCGGAGGAGTCATGATGGATCTCGATCTGGTCGTGCTCGTTGGAGCGATGGCTGCGGCCCTCGCCGGCCTCGCTGCCGCCCGCCCGGCCATGAAGCCGGTGCGCGTGCGCAGCCGGAACCGCCGTCGGCGCTGACCCCACGGCGCCGCCACAGGCGGCGCTGCGGTCGGGCGGCGGCCTTGCCCCGGAGGCGCTCCGGGGCTGCCGTCAGCGGTCCAGATTCCGGATCGCGCGGTTGAGTTCGTAGTCTTTGGAAGCCACGTGCGCTTCCAGGTTTCCCACACGCTTTTCAAAATCGCGGAAGCGTTGCGTCAAGCCGGCCAGAGTGCGGTCGGGCTTGATCGACACGCCGCGCCAGAAGGCCTCCTCCTCCGGGTTGCGGTAGACCGCCGGCGGCTTGACCGGCAGGACCAGCACCGCGATCACGTAGGCGAGGATCACCGGCGGCATGAAGAAGAACAGGCCCAGCACCAGGGCCAGCCGCACCAGTCCGGGCCGGAACCCGAAATAATCGGCGATGCCGGCGCACACGCCCCCCACCACGCCACGCTGCGGATCGCGGTAGAGCCGGTGCGGGTTCGGCGAGTCGTAGGGCGAAGAACGGTCCATCGTCGGGCTCCCGTCAGGTCGGATTGATCGTGGAATGCGGCTGGCTCAGAGCTTGTCGCGCCAATTGGGGGACTCCGCGTCGAGCACCCGTTCCAGCGCGTGAATGCGGCCTTCCAGGCGGTTCGAGATGTCCCACAGCTCGGCCAGAAGCTGCTCGTCCTGGGCCGACAGCCCGCGCTGCCCGCGCCATTTGGTGATGTAGTGGAAGATGATCCAAAGCGGTGCCACCACGGTCATGAAGAGCGCCGCGAGGACGAAGCTGAAACCGCTCATCGGGGGACGGCCTTTCTTGTTGTTTGGGAAACCCCTCTCCCGCATACCGGCGGGAGAGGGGGCTCAACGCCAACCCCGATGTCGGGGCCAGTGTTGACGCCGGTGTGGGATCAGCTTCCCCGGCGCGCGGCGACGCGGGCCTTCAGCGCGGCCAGCTCGTCCTGGACCTTCTTGTCGGCCTCCAGATCCGCGATCTCCTCGGTCAGCGTCTTGGTGCGGCCGACGTCGTAGGCCTCCACGCGACCTTCCAGCTCGTCGAGGTTGCGCTCCACCTGCTCGAAGCGGGAGAAGGCGTCGTTGATCCGCTCGTCATGCAGGGTGGAGCGGACGCGCACGCGGTTGGCCGCCGTCTTGGTAAGGGCGACCAGCGCCTTCTCGCGGTTCTTGGCGTCGGTCAGCTTGGCCTGAAGGCGGCTGATGTCCTCGTTGGACTTGGACAGGGCCTCCTCGACCTGGGCCAGCTGGGCGGTCAGGACGTCGGCCTCCTCGGCGGCGCGCGACTTGGCCAGCAGCGCCTGCTTGGCGAGATCCTCGCGGTCGTGGGTCAGCGCGGTCTCGGCCTTGCGGTCCCAGGAGTCGCGCTCGCGGTGGAGGTCGGCGATGCGGCGCTCGATCTCCTTGCGCTCGGCGATGATCTTCACCGTGGAGGAGCGCACCTCGACCAGCGTGTCCTCCATCTCCTGGATGATCAGACGGATCAGCTTCTCCGGGTCCTCCGCGCGGTCGAGCAGGGAGTTGAGGTTGGACTGCACGATGTCGGTCAGGCGCGAAAAGATGCTCATGGGGATGTGTCCGTTCTTGGTCGCTTAGGGTCGGGCGTTGATGGCGTCAGCCGAGGATCGTCGCGATCAGAAGGCCCGCGGCGAAGAACGCCCAGCTCTCGGTCGGGCGGGAGGTCAGGTAGGTCCGGATGCGCGCCGCCAGCGGACGGGCCTCGCGGGTGTAGCGGCGGTGGTAGTCGCTGTAGTGGCTCATGCGGGTCTCCTTGTTTGGTCCCCTTCTTCGCAATGGCCGTGCCAAAGCCGGAAATTCCCGCAAAGCCTTGGATTTCCTGGAGCGTGCGGCCGGAGGCCGGACTTGGAGCATCGCTCATTTCGCGATAGAATGAAGAAATCCGCTAACTCTTCGTCCTTTTGACCATGCAAACCAATCCGCCTCCTCTGCTCGGGGAGTCCCCGGCCTTCCACGCGGTCCTTGCCCATGTCTCCCGCGTGGCGCCACTGGAGCGCCCCCTGCTGGTCATCGGGGAGCGCGGGACCGGCAAGGAGCTGATAGCCGCCCGCCTGCATTATCTGTCCCGGCGCTGGGACCGTCCCTTCGTGAAGGTGAATTGCGCCGCGCTGACCGAAAGTCTTCTCGACTCGGAACTGTTCGGGCACGAGGCCGGAGCCTTCACCGGGGCGATCCGGCGGCAGATCGGGCGGGTGGAGCAGGCCGACGGCGGCACACTGTTTCTGGACGAGATCGCCACGGCCAGCGCCGCCGTTCAGGAAAAACTGCTGCGCGCCGTGGAGTATGGCGAGATCGAGCGGGTCGGCGGGCGGACCCAGACCGTCGATGTGCGGGTGATCGGGGCGACCAACGCCGATCTGCCGGCGCTGGCCGAGGCCGGGCAATTCCGCGCCGACCTGCTGGACCGGCTGGCCTTCGACGTGGTGACCCTGCCGCCGCTGCGCGCCCGGCGCGAGGACATCCCCGTGCTCGCCGAGCATTTCGCGCTGGGCATGGTGCGGGAGCTGGAACGGTCCCTGTTCCCCGGCTTCACCCCGCGGGCCTTGCAACAGCTTCTGGACCACGGATGGCCGGGCAACGTGCGTGAGTTGCGCAATGCGGTGGAGCGCTCCGTCGCCGCGTCCGACCCGGAGGGGCCGGTGGAGGAGATCCTGCTCGACCCCTTCGCCTCCGCCTGGCGCCCTGAGGCGCCGATGGCACCCGCCCCGTCACCGGACGTCGCGACGAACGAGGTGCCTGTTGCCGCCGGAGGCTTCCAGGAGAAGGTGCGGCGCTTCGAGTCCGGGTTGCTGGAAACGGCCCTGGAACGCAACCGCTTCAACCAGCGCCAGACCGCCGAGGCGCTGGGTCTCGGCTATCACCAGCTGCGCGGGCTGCTGAAGAAGCACGGGCTGATCGGCAAGCCCGAATAGGGGCGGCTATTTCTTCTCCAGCAGCAGCGTGCCCTTGCTCTGCAGCCGGTCCTTCACCTTGTTCGCCAGCAGGCCGAGCGCCCAGGGAAGCTGCACCTCCACGGTGACGCTGTCGTCCTGCACGTCGATGAAGCCGGTGACGGTCTGTGCCATCGCCACCACGCGGAAATCCACGCGGTCGTCGGTCCAATGGTCGTCCATGCTGCTGGCGACCGCAGCGAGGTGGGAGCGGGCCTGCCCCACCCCCTCCGCCACGCGCCGTTTCGCCTCGTCCCGGCCGAGCTTGTGGGGAATGGAAACGGTCAGGGGCTTCGACATGAACAGACTCTCCGCTGCGTCAACGCTTGTTCATGGAAACAACAGTCCGCAGCGGCTTTTCTTCCACCCCCGTCATCCATCTGCAACGGTGCTAAGACAAATCTTATCTCTTTCGCGGGCGCTCTTTCGTCGCAACGGGGCGGCGGCGTATAGCTTTCCATCACAGATTTCATCGGGCATGGACTTCTTGGGGGCCGCGACCGCGCCGTGAGCAACGATCGATCGGGCGAACTCTTTGCGGGGCCGCGCCCCATCCAGACGCGCGGCGAGGAGCCGGCGCTGCGCCCCCGCCTGCCCAAGCGCGCGCCCAAGCCGGAAAAGCCCGCCAAGCCCGAGAAACCCAAGGCCGAGAAACCCCGCAAGCCCGCCCCACCGCCGCGCAAGGCCGCCCCGAAAGCGGCCAGAGGCGGCGGCAGGCGGCGGACGATCCTCGGCACTCTGGTCTATGCCGGGACGGTCGCGGGCGTGTGGTGCGGCATCGCGCTGGGCGCGGTGCTGGCCTGGTTCGCGCTGGACCTGCCGGACATCTCCAAGGTCGCGCAGTTCGAACGGCGCGCCTCGGTCACCGTGCTGGCGGCGGACGGGTCGGAGTTCGCGCGCTTCGGCGATCTGCACGGCACGACGCTGGGCGTGAGCGACCTGCCGCCGCATCTGATCCAGGCCGTGCTGGCCATCGAGGACCGGCGCTTCTACTCGCATTTCGGCGTCGATCCCATCGGTCTGGCCCGCGCGCTCTACGTCAACTGGCGGTCCGGGCGCTCGGCGCAGGGCGGCTCCACCATCACCCAGCAGCTCGCCAAGAACCTGTTCCTGACGCCCGAGAAATCGCTGAAGCGCAAGATCCAGGAAGCCATGCTGGCGCTGTGGCTGGAACACCGCTTCACCAAGGACCAGATCCTCACCGCCTATCTGAACCGCGTCTATCTGGGGGCGGGCACCTTCGGCGTGGACGCGGCGTCACGCACCTATTTCGGCAAGCCGGCGACCCAGCTCGACCTGCGGGAATCGGCGATCATCGCCGGCCTGCTGAAGGCGCCCTCGCGCTACGCCCCATCCTCCAACCCGGACGAGGCGGCGGAGCGGTCGCGCGTCGTGATGGGCGCCATGGTCGACGCCGGCTTCATCACCGCGCAGGAGCTGGAGGCGGCGCGCAACGCCCCGCCCTCCGCCAAGCGCAAGCCGGGCGGCGACGGGCGCTACTTCGCCGATTGGGTGACGGAGCTGGTCTCGGCCTTCGTCGGCTCCGGCCACGGCGACGTGGTGGTGCGCACGACGCTGGACCTCAAGCTGCAGCGCGCGGCGGAGCAGCGGCTGGAGGAGATCCTGTCCGGCCCCGGTGCGGCCGCCAACGCCCGCCAGGGCGCGCTGGTCGCCATGACCGCCGACGGCGCGGTGCGCGCCCTGGTCGGCGGGCGGGACTACGACAACAGCGAGTTCAACCGCGCCACCCAGGCGATGCGCCAGCCGGGTTCGGCCTTCAAGCCCTTCGTCTATCTGGCCGCGCTGGAGGCCGGCTGGTCGCCCGACAGCCCGGTCGAGGACGCCCCGGTCCGCATCGGCGGCTGGAGCCCCGGCAACTACGACGGCAAGTTCCGCGGCACCGTCACCATGGCCAACGCGCTGGCCCATTCGTCCAACACCGCGACCGTGCGCATCATCGACCGCATCGGGGTGGAGCGGGTGCGCCGGGTGGCGGCGGGGCTGGGCATCAACTCGCCGATGGGCAAGGACCTGTCGCTGGCGCTCGGCACCAGCGAGGTCAACCTTCTGGAGCTGACCCGCGGCTACGCCGGCATCGCCAACCGCGGCGCTCCGGTCTGGCCCTACGCCATCACCGAGATCAGGGACCGCGACGGCAACGTCCTGTACCGGCGGCAGGCCGGCGGCTCCGCCCCGGTGGTGGACCCGGCGCACGCGGTGCAGCTCACCCGCATGATGACCGGCGTCATCGAGTACGGCACCGGCAAGTCGGCCAGACTCGACCGTCCGGCGGCGGCCAAGTCGGGCACCACCCAGGACTACCGCGACGCCTGGTTCGTCGGCTTCACCGCCGATCTCGTGGCCGGGGTGTGGCTGGGCAACGACAACAACGCCGAGATGAAGCGGGTCACCGGCGGCTCGCTGCCGGCCAAGCTGTGGCAGGGCTTCATGCTGGACGCCCACGCCGGACGCCCGCCCCGCCCCCTGCCGGGGATGGAGGGCGCCCCCGCCTATGTCGCCTCCGGCGGCATCGCCGAACCCGCCCGCGCCACCCCAGCGGCGGCGCCGGCGCGCGGTTCGGCGGGCGGCGTGGCGGGCGGCATCGGCTCGCTGATCGAGAGCCTGACCGGCAAGGGCAGCGCGCCCCAGGTGCAGTATGACTACGGCAATCCGGTGCGGTGAGGGGCAAGGGTAGGGCGAAAACTCAGCCCCCCAAATACCCCAGCACGCCCTTCCCAGCCCGCGCACCCATGGCGAAGCAGCCCTGGAGGAGGTAGCCGCCGGTCGGCGCCTCCCAATCCAGCATCTCCCCGGCGACGAAGGTCCCCGGCAGGCGGGTCAGCATCAGTGAGGCGTCCAGCTCCGCCAGCCGGATACCTCCGGCGGTGGAGATGGCACGCTCGATGGGCCGCACCCCGGTCAGCACCATCGACAGGCCCTTGATGTGGCGGGCCAGCGCCGCCGGGTCGGACAGCTCGGAGGCCGGGGTGAACTCGCGCAGCAGGGCGGCGCGCGGGCCGGTCAGCGACAGGGACTTCTTCAGGAAGGTGGACAGCGACTCCGCGCCACGGCCTCGCAGCCGTTTGGCGATCGCCGACTCCGGCAGGTCCGGCATCAGGTCGATGGTCAGGGCGGCCCAGCCCTCGCGCTCGATGGCGTCGCGCAGCGGGGCGCTCAGCGCGTAGACGGCGCCGCCCTCGATGCCGGTTTCGGTGATGACGAACTCGCCCTTCAGCCGCCGGTCGCCGAAGGCGAGGCCGACACTCTTGACCGGTTGGCCGGCGAAGCGCTCGCGCAGGTGATCGGACCAGGGCACCTCGAAGCCCATGTTGGACGGGCGCAGCGGCGCGATGTCCACTCCGCGCGCCGCCAGAAGCTCGGTCCAGGCGCCGTCGGAGCCGGTGCGCGGCCAGCTCGCCCCGCCCAGCGCCAGCAGAGTGGCGCGCGGGGCGACGGTGGTCTCGGTGCCGTCGCCCCGCTGAAAGCGCAGCGCGCCGGCAGCGTTCCAGCCGAGCCAACGATGGCGGGTGTGCAGGGAGACGCCCAGCCCCTCAAGCCGGCGCAGCCAGGCGCGGACCAGGGTGGACGCCTTCATCTGCACCGGAAAGACGCGCCCGCTGGAACCGACGAAGGTCTCGATCCCCAACCCCGCCGCCCAATCGCGCAGGTCCGCCGGGGAGAGGCCGCTCAGCAACTCGGCGAACAGCGGGGCCTGCGCGCCGTAGCGGGCGGTGAAGGCGTCCAGCGGTTCGGAATGGGTCAGGTTCAGCCCGCCGCGCCCGGCCAGCAGCAGCTTGCGCGCCGGGGTGGGCATCCGCTCAAAGACGGCGACCGAGCGGCCCGCGGCGGCGATGACCTCCGCCGCCATCAGCCCGGCCGGGCCGGCGCCGATGATCGCGACATCGGGAGAGAAGGCGTCGGGAGAGAAGGCGTCGGGAGAGAAGGCGGTGTCAGGGGCGTCGGTCATCGGGTCCCCCGAGGGGTGAAGGATGTCGACCGGTCCCGTCCGCACCGCCTTCGCCAAAGGAAAAAGCAGGGTCGGACGGGACCGGGGCACTCAAGAAGCGGGAATCGGCGGCGCGGGACCGGATCAGTCCGCGTCGTCCTCCTGGGCCACCTCGTCGGCAAGGTCGTTGGCCATGTCGGCGAAATAGCCCGCGTCCGCCTCCAGCCCGTTCTCCTCGCAGATCCGCATGAAGATGCGGTAGGCGTGCAGGATCGCGACGTCGAGAACGACGAGGTCGCCCTCCTCGCTGTGCTTGTCGGTGACGCCACGCTCCTGGAGCGTGCCGACGATGTCGTGAGAGGCGGCCTGAAGCACCGCTTCCATGGCTTGTTTGTGCAGAGTCGACATCGCGGGAGTCCTCTTTCTCAAGTGGTCGTCTGCCGTCGGGCGCGGCGTGTTCAGCGCTGGCCCGTGGTAGAAAACCCCTCTTAGCAGCTTCGGGTTCTCGCCGCAGCGATCATCGCGTGCCGTCCTTCGCATGGCTCTGCAAATAGGTCAGGAGCAGGCGGCCCTCGTCCTCGTCCAGCCGGGTCAGCCGCTTCATGGCGTTCATCTTGCCGATCCAGGCGTTCGCGTCGAAGGCGTCCGGCGGGTGCAGCGTGTGGCAGAGCGAGCAGTTGGCGTCATAGACCCGCGCCCCGTAATCCCACAGCGCGCCGAGCGTCGCCACATAGCCGCCCGCCCCGGTCCAGGCGGTCAGGCGGACCTCCGTCCACTCCTGTTCGGTCTCCGGATCGGTGACGCTGCGCAGCGCCGCCGCTTGGCTCCCCGCCGCCGCGTTCAGCTTGACCGTGGTGATGCGCTTGCCCGGTCGGGCGTAGAGCGTCTGCGTGGCGTCGCCGCGCTGCCAGCCGGTGATCTCCACCTTCAGGGCGCCGCCCTCCGCCGCCAGGACCTTCACCGGAGTCGCCGCGGCGATCTCGCCATCTACACCAGTTCCCGGCGCCGGTGGCGCGCTGTACAGGGCAAGGCTGGTCAGGGCGTAGGCGGTGTCGCCGGGCTTCAGGGCCAGCGCCTTCGCCTGGTCCGACAGGCCGGCGAAAAGGTGGCGATGGCCGGCGGTGACGTCGGGGAAGCTGTGGGCGATGCCCTTGTGGCAGTCGATGCAGGTCTTGCCGGCCTTCTCCGCGCCTTCCATGGCGCTCGCCGCCTTCGGCGTCTGCTTGTGGAAGTCCATGGCGCCGAAGGAATGGCAATTGCGGCATTCCTGGCTGTCGGTGGCCCGCATGCGGTCCCATTCGCGGCGCGCCAGCGTGTGGCGCTTGGCCTCGAACTTCTCCTTGGTGTCGATCGAGCCGATGAGCCAGTGATACAGCTCGCCGGACGCCTGCACCTTGCGGATCACCTTGTGCGTCCAGTCGCGGGGGACGTGGCAGTCGGCGCAGGTCGCGCGCACACCGGAGGCGTTCTGGTAATGCGGCGAGGTCTTGTACTCGACATACACATTGTCGCGCATCTCGTGGCAGGAGACGCAGAACTCCATGCTGTTGGTGGCTTCCATCGCGGTGTTGAAACCGCCCCAGCCGACCACCCCGACGACGACGCCCACCAGACCGGCCAGCGCGAGCGCCCCGAAGCCGCCCACCGTCTTCCATCCCCACCGCATGTCGATACCTTGCAACTACCCTCAATAAAAAGAATGGGGCCGGGCCGCCCCAATGACGCCCGGCCCCATCCAACCCCCGAACCGTCAGTCGAAGGGATGCGGCTGCGGCGTCTTGTCCGTGGACGGCGGCAGGATCGGCAGAGCAAAGCTCGGCTGGTCACCGGTCAGCGTCTTCAGGAAGGCGACGATCTTGCCGTTCTCGTCCGGCGAGAACTTCTTGCCCAACTGGATGCGGCCCATGACGTCCACCGCGTCGGACAGGGTCGTGGCCTGGCCGTCGTGGAAGTAGGGGTAGGTCAGAGCGACGTTGCGCAGCGTCGGAACCTTGAAGTTGAAGCGGTCGGCTTCCTCCTTGGTCACCGCGATGCGGCCCTCGGCGGGGTTGGTGGTCTTGTAGGGTTCGACCACGCCCATCTTCTGGAAGGTGTTGCCGCCGGCGGCGGAGCCGTTGTGGCAGGCGGTGCAGCCCGAATCCTTGAACAGCTCGTAGCCTTCCAGCTCGACGGTGGTCAGCGCCTTCTTGTCGCCCTTCAGCCACTTGTCGAAGCGGGAATTCGGCGTGACGAGCGTTTCCTCGAAGGCGGCGATGGCCTTGGTCACCTCCTCGATGGTGATCTTGGTCTCGCCGAAGACGTCCTTGAACTCCTGCACATATTCCGGAATGGAGCGCAGCACCTCGATGGCGAGCGCGTGGGTGGAGCCCATCTCGCCGGGGTTGGCGATCGGACCACCGGCCTGCTCCTGCAACGTCAGCGCGCGGCCGTCCCAGAACTGCGCGACGTTCAGGCTGGAGTTCAGCACGGTCGGCGAGTTGATCGGACCCTGCTGCCAGTTGTGGCCGATGGAGGTCTTCAGGTTGTCGGTGCCGCCCATGGACAGGTTGTGGCACGAGTTGCAGGAGATGAAGCCGGACTTGGACAGCCGGGGATCGAAGTACAGCTTCTTGCCGAGTTCAACCAATCCGGGATTGGTGATCTTCGCCGGCTCGATGGGCGAAATCGGTTCGTCGGCGGCGAACGCCGGCACGCCGAAGGTGGCGACGGAGGCCGCCAGCATGGCCGCGAACGACACGGCAGCACGCATGGACATCGCACTTCTCCCTTATCGAAGTTCTAATATTTTGGCTAATGCCTTGATGCAAAATGACAGTGACACGCCCCACTCTGGTGATACCAGTGACAGGCGTGTCGCGCGGCAACGTGTCGCATGTCCGTACACGAATTGTGCCTACTCAAAACAGTCATCGGTGCCGGCATGAAAAAGGGGCGGCGGGACAACCCGCCGCCCCTATCGGGACGCCAACCGACCGATGATCTTAGGTTGTGCCTAATCGGCGGCCGCCTGGCTGGTCATGCCGCCTTGCGCGCCGGACGGCATGCCCTTCGCCACCTCGTCCGCCGTGGCGCGGTGGACCTTGACCGAACCGGTCCACTGGCCCCAGGCCTTCGGGTCGATCGTGTCGCCGTTCCTGCCCAGCGCCTTCAGCCGCTTCTGGTCCTCGTCGGTCAGCACCTGCTTTGGCAGGGGGGCCAAGCCGGCCACGTCGGCGGCGGTCATGCCCAGCATGCCGGCCACCCGGCTGCCGTAGTCGTCATGAACCAGGAAGAAGTGCCAGAGCATGCGTTCCTGGACGTCGCGTTCGCACTGGCCGAGCAGGGTGCCCATGTTCAGAACCAGATCGTCGCGCTCCCAGTCCATCATGGTGCAATAGCGGCCCCGCGCGTGAGCATAGTCGTTGCGGCGTTCGATCACGCTGCGGGTCAGACGGCCGTGGATTTCCGGCGGGTTGTTGGGCTCCTCCCGCTGGGCCTCGGTCAGGCCGTTGTGGATGGACGGCTCGAAGTTGACGTGCGGGTTCTGCCCCGGCGCCAGATCGCGCTGATAGGACATTTGCCCGCCCGACAGGTTGGTGGCGACCGGCGCGTTCTTCGCCTGGTTGATCGGCAACTGCTGATAGTTGGGACCGACCCGGTAGCGCTGCGTGTCGGAGTAGGAGAAGGTGCGCCCGACCAGCATCTTGTCGTCGGAGAAGTCCAGCCCGTCCACCAGCACGCCGGTGCCCATGGCGATCTGTTCGTTCTCGTTGAAGACGTCCTCGACGTTGCGGTTCAGCGTCATGACGCCGACATGGCGCAGCGGGAAGTCCGACTCCGGCCAGATCTTGGTGTCGTCCAGCGGGTCCCAGTCCAGTTCGGGATGGTCGTGGTCCTCCATGATCTGGACATACACATCCCACTGCGGGTATTCGCCCCGGTCGATGGCTTCGAAGAGGTCCTTGGAGGCGGAGCCGAGATCCTGCCCCTGCACCTTCGCCGCCTCCTCCGCCGTCAGGGAGGCGACGCCGCAGCGCGGGTGGAAGTGGTACTTGACCAGCACCGTGTCGCCGTTGGCGTTCACCATCTTGTAGGTGTTCACGCCGAAGCCTTCCATGTGCCGGTAGTTGGCCGGAATCCCGCGCGGGCTGAACAGATGGGTCAGCATGTGCATGGATTCGGGCGTCTGGCTCATGAAGTCGAAGATGCGGTTCGGTTCCTGCCGGAAGGTCACCGGATCGGGCTTCAGCGAATGGATGACGTCCGGGAACTTCATGGCGTCGCGGATGAAGAAGACCGGCAGATTGTTGCCGACCAGATCCCAGTTGCCGTCCTCGGTGTAGAATTTGACCGCGAAGCCGCGCGGGTCGCGCGCCACCTCTGACGAATCGCGTCCGCCGATGACGGTGGAGAAGCGGATGGCCAGTGGAGTCTTCTTGCCGGCCTGCCCGAACAGCTTGGCGCGGGTGTAGGTGGAGGCCGGCTCGTCGCCGATCTTGCCGGTGGCCTCGAACTCGCCGTAGCAGACGAAACCGCGGGCGTGGACCACGCGCTCCGGGATGCGCTCGCGGTCGAAGTGGGAGATCTTCTCCAGGAACTGGTAATTCTCCAGCGTCGCCGGACCGCGGGCTCCCACGGTGCGCTGGGATTGGTTGTTGGTGATCGGGTGGCCCTGACGGTTGGTCAGAGTCTTCGACTGGTCATCCATCGCTTTCTCCCTGAACAGCAAGCCGTGCCGGCGCACCTCTGGGGCGTCCGGTTGGGAGGTCAACGTCCTCAAGTTTGGAAGCGTTCCAAACTAAAACACCGGCCGACGGCACCCTGTCCGTCAGGGAGATGGCCAAACGGAAAAGGGCGGCCCCGAGGGACCGCCCTTTCCGCAAACGCGCTGGGAAACGCGGGCTATCAGAAGCCCATGCCGCCCATGTCGTCCATGCCACCCGGCATGCCGGCCGGAGCAGCCTTCTTCTCCGGCTTCTCGGCGATCATCGCCTCGGTGGTGATCAGCAGGCCGGCGATCGAGGCCGCGTCCTGCAGGGCGGTGCGAACCACCTTCACCGGGTCGATGATGCCGGCGGCGACCAGATCGGTGAACTCACCCTTCTGGGCGTCGTAGCCGAAGTTGGCGTCGTTCTGGTCCAGCAGCTTGCCGACCACGATCGAACCGTCGGTGCCCGCGTTGTAGGCGATCTGACGGACCGGGGCCTGCAGGGCGCGGCGGATGATCTCGATGCCGACGCGCTGCTCGTCGTTGATCGGCTTCAGGGAGTCCAGGGCCTTGGTGGCGTACAGCAGGGCCGAGCCGCCGCCGGCGACGACACCCTCTTCCACCGCGGCGCGGGTGGCATGCATCGCGTCGTCAACGCGATCCTTGCGCTCCTTCACCTCGACCTCGGTGGCGCCGCCGACGCGGATGACGGCAACGCCGCCGGCCAGCTTCGCCAGACGCTCCTGCAGCTTCTCACGGTCGTAGTCCGAGGTGGTCTCCTCGATCTGCGCCTTGATCTGGCCGATGCGGGCCTGGATGTCCTCGGCCGAGCCGGCGCCGTCGACGATGGTGGTGTTCTCCTTGGAGATCACGACCTTCTTGGCGGTGCCCAGCATGTCGATGGTGACGTTCTCGAGCTTGATGCCGAGATCCTCGGAGATGACCTGGCCGCCGGTCAGGATGGCCATGTCCTCCAGCATCGCCTTGCGGCGATCACCGAAGCCCGGGGCCTTCACGGCGGCGACCTTCAGGCCGCCACGCAGCTTGTTCACGACCAGGGTCGCCAGGGCCTCGCCCTCGACGTCCTCGGCGATGATCAGCAGCGGACGCGAGGACTGCACGACGGCCTCGAGGACCGGCAGCAGGGCCTGCAGGCCCGACAGCTTCTTCTCGTGAAGCAGGATGAACGGGCTCTCGAGGTCCGCGATCATCTTGTCGGCGTTGGTGATGAAGTACGGCGACAGGTAGCCGCGGTCGAACTGCATGCCCTCGACGACGTCCAGCTCGGTCTCGAGGCTCTTGGCCTCTTCCACCGTGATGACGCCCTCGTTGCCGACCTTCTCCATGGCCTGGGCGATCATCTTGCCGATCTCGACTTCGCCGTTGGCCGAGATGGTGCCGACCTGGGCGATCTCGTCGTTGGTCGTGACCTTCTTGGCGCGGCCGCGGATGTCGGCCACGACGGTCTCGACGGCGAGGTCGATGCCGCGCTTCAGGTCCATCGGGTTCATGCCGGCGGCCACCGACTTCACGCCCTCGCGGACGATGGCCTGGGCCAGAACGGTCGCCGTGGTGGTGCCGTCGCCGGCCAGGTCGTTCGTCTTCGACGCGACCTCACGCACCATCTGGGCGCCCATGTTCTCGAACTTGTCCGACAGCTCGATTTCCTTGGCGACCGAGACGCCGTCCTTGGTGATGCGCGGAGCGCCGAAGGACTTCTCGATCACGACGTTGCGGCCCTTCGGACCCAGCGTCACCTTCACGGCGTCGGCGAGGATGTCCACACCGCGCAGCATCTTCTCACGCGCGGCGGCGGAGAACTTAACTTCCTTGGCAGCCATTGCTCACTTCCTTGAAATTCGGGGGGTTGGATCGCTCGGCGCGGGCGGAGGCTCAGGCCTCGACGACGCCCATGATGTCGGATTCCTTCATGATCAGGAAATCCTCGCCCTCGATCTTCACCTCGGTGCCCGACCACTTGCCGAACAGGATGCGGTCGCCGGCCTTCACGTCGAGCGCAACGACCTTGCCGCTCTCGTCACGGGCGCCCGGACCCACCGCGATGACCTGGCCCTCCTGGGGCTTCTCCTTCGCGGTGTCGGGAATGATGATCCCGCCCTTGGTCTTGGTGTCGGACTCCAGACGCTTGACGACGACGCGGTCGTGCAGCGGACGGAACTTCATGGGGATGCCTCCAGGATCAAGGCTTATTGAAAGGATTGGCGCCGGGCTCGGGGCTGTTAGCACTCTCCCCCGGCGAGTGCCAGACAGCTAATCGAGCTGCGGTTTCGATTCAAGAGGGTCGTTGAGGGCAATCGGTGCGATTCCTGGCAGCAACCGCCCCACCTTGCTGCTAATCCATTGAAAGACAACATAAATTTTTGTTGCACCCAGCATTCGCGAACGGCACACTTTTACAAAAGAATCACCAGGACGCTGCGGAAGGACGCCATCGGTTCCACCATCACGGAGGCAGAGCATGGCCAGTCTGGGGCTTCAGCTTCGCGATTACCGCCTGACCACGGCGGAGATTCTGTACCACATGCCGGACCACCCGCACCTGCTGCAGAGCTATCTCTGGCAGGAGTTGGACCTCGCGCCCGGCTACCCCGTGCTGCGCCGCTTCCTGGATTTCTGGCAGGCCAACCTGGACGGCAAGCTGCATTCGGTGAAGCTGGCGACCAACCGCCTGATCACACCGGTGGAGGCTCGCGCGGTGGCTGCGGAATTCCGCTGGAACTGACACCCGGCCAAGCCTTCATCCGAAGCGGGTGAATGTGAAAAAATAAACCATTTTTAGGCGTTTATTGCTTCGGATACCCTTCCCCAAGCACGAACAGTTCGTGCCGATGCACGTTCACGACACGCTGGGGAAGACGAACATGACGACGCCGGTTTGCGAAGAAGCGGTCAATCTTGTGAAGCATTTCGAGGGTCTTTACCTCAAGGCCTACCTGTGCCCGGCGGGGGTGCCGACCATCGGCTACGGCCACACCGCCGGGGTCGAACTGGGGCAGAGCATTTCCTCCACCCAGGCCGACGATTTCCTGAAGTCGGACCTGACCTCCGCCGCCGCCCAGGTGGACAAGCTGGTCACCGTCGCGCTGAACCCGAACCAGCGCGGCGCGCTGGCCTCCTTCGTGTTCAACCTGGGGGCCGGCAGCCTGCAATGCTCGACCCTGCTGCGCCTGCTGAACCAGGGCGACTACGAAGGCGCCGCCGGCCAGTTCAGCCGCTGGGTCTACGCCACGGTCAACGGCGTCAAGACGCAGCTTCCGGGTCTGGTCAAGCGCCGCGCCGCCGAGGCCGACCTGTTCGAAAGCTCCACCGAGCCGCTGCCCCAGGCGGCGGTCAGCACCGCGACGGGTGCGTGATCGTTCTGAATAGCCCTCTCTCCTCTGGGTAGAGGGTTAAGGTGAGGGGGGTGCCTCCCTCACCCCTTCCGCTGGCCGGTCAGCCGCAGGCCGCGATCGATCCATTGGGCGGTCAGCTTTTCCTGGACGGCGTTCTGGCGCAGCCGCTGGTTCAGGTTGGCGAAATCCACGCGGTCCAGGCTCTGGTCCTGGTTGAAGCAGGAGAAGACCACCGTCTCCTCGCCGGTCGCCGGGTCGGTGTGCCGTTGCAGGCACTGGGCGCAGATCTCCTTCATCATGCATTGCATGGGGGAGTTGATGGAGCCGATGGCCGCATGGCCGGGCTTCAGATACGGCTTCAGCACGCCGTGCCGGGCTGCCCCCACCGCCGCCATCATGCGGTCGGAGCCGATGGCGACAATCCGGTCCACCGTCTCCAGCGGGATGTCCGCCGGCCCCAGTTCGCCCGCCGCGTAGGCGCGCATGGCCTCCACGATGTTGCCGACGAAGGTCCGGTCGCCGGGGCGCGACGGCGTGAAGCCCGGCGCCTCGTCGCAGCACCAGACGACTCGGTCGGCGGCGGCCTCGATCTGTTCGGTCTTGTAACGATCCTCCATCCGCTTGTAGCCGGCGAAATAAACGACCCGGTTGCCGCGCGCCCGGCAGGCCTGCCCGATGGAGAACAGCACGGCGTTGCCCAGCCCGCCGCCGACCAGCGCCACCGTCTCGCCCTCCGGGATCTCGGTCGGGGCGCCGGTCGGCCCCATCACCACCACCGGATCGCCGGGCTTCAAAAGGGCGCAGAGGTCGGACGAGCCGCCCATCTCCAGAACGATCAGGGAAAGCAGCCCGGCCTCCTTGTCCACCCAGGCGCCGGTCAGGGCCAGCCCTTCCATCGCCAGCGTGGTCCGGCCGATCCGTTGCGCCAGCGTTTCGAAATTCTGGAGCCGGTAGAACTGTCCGGGTTCGAAACGGCGTGCGGCGGCCGGGGCCTTCACCACCACCTCCACGATGGTCGGGGTCAGGCGGGTGACGCCGTGCACCAGGGGTCGCAGTTCGGCGTTCAGGCGCCGCACCAGCGCCTCCGGCGTCACGGAGGTTGGCGCACGGCGGGCCAGCGCGCGGCTGACCACCGGATAGCCGCGCTTCGCCCCGCCCATCGCCTTCACCACGTTGCCGGCAAAGGACGGGTGCAGGTCGCCGAAGAAGCTGAGGAACCGCCCGTCCGGCGCACGGGCCATCAGCACATGAGCCTGGGCCGGCTTGGCCTGCCGCTCCGGGGTCACCGGCCGGCCGTCCTCGTCGATGGCGCGGAAGCAGCGTCCGTCCAGCTCCACCCAGTCCGGTTCCTCGCGGGCCAGGACGGTGTTCGGCTGGGTGCCGGCGGCGACCAGGATGGTGCGGGCGGGGAGGCGGGCGTCCACCGCGGCGGGCGCCACCACCCCGTCCGGCCCGACCGGGCTGATCGCCAGATGGATCGCCTGAGCGGCCCCCGATCCGTCGATCTCCACCCCGCGCGGGGCCGCGCATTCCAGGAAGCGGATGCCCTCGGCCAGCCCGTGCGCCACCTCCTCGTGGTTCAGCGTGTAGCTGGGGCTGTCGATCAGGCGGCGGCGGTAGGCGATGGTCGAGCCGCCCCAGGATTGCAGCAGCGCCGTGACGCGCGCCTCCCTCCCCTCGTCCCCCGCCGCCAGACGCTCCGCCCGGATGGCGCGGGCGTGGGCCAGGAACTCGTCGGCCAGCTCGGCCTCGTCGGGCGTCCAGCGGGCGCGCACCGCCGCTTCCCCCCGCTCGGCCGCCAGGACCTCGTAGCGGGAGAGGAACTTCTCGACTTGGACGGGGTAATAGGCCAGCGCCTCCGTCGCCGTGTCGATGGCGGTCAGCCCGCCGCCGATCACCACGATGGGCAGCCGGACCTGGAGGTTGGCGATGCTGTCCGGCTTGGCCGCCCCGGTCAGTTGCAGCCCCATCAGGAAGTCCGAGGCCTGCCGCACCCCGCGGGCCAGCCCGTTCGCCATCGGGACGACGGTCGGCTTGCCCGCCCCCATGCACAGGGCGATGTGGTCGAAGCCGAGCTCCAGCGCCCCGTCGATGGTCAGCGTGCCGCCGAAACGCACCCCGCCGATGATCGTCATGCGCCCCCGGCGTTCCAGCAGCAGCCGGATCACCTTCAGGAAATTCTTGTTCCAGCGCACGGTGATGCCGTATTCGGCCACCCCGCCGAAGCCGGCCATCACCCGCTCGTCCAGCCGGTCGTAGAGGTCGCGCACGTCGCGGATCGGCCGGAAGGGCACCCGCGTGCCGCTGGGCAGGACGCCGGAGAGGTCGGCGGGCAGCGGCTCGATCTTCAGCCCGTCGATGCCGACCACCGTGTGGCCGTCGTTCATCAGATGATGCGCCAGCGTGAAGCCCGCCGGCCCCAGCCCGGCCACCAGCACCTTGTAGCCGCTGTCCGGCCGCATCAGCGGACGGCGCAGGTCGAGTGGATTCCAGCGGGTCAGCAGGCTGTAGATCTCGAAGCCCCAGGGCAGCTCCAGCACGTCCTTCAGCGTGCGGGTCTCCGCCTGCGGGATGTCCACCGGCTCCTGTTTCTGATAGATGCAGGCCTTCATGCAGTCGTTGCAGATGCGGTGGCCGGTGGCCGCGCACATCGGGTTGTCGACCACCACCACGGCCAGCGCCCCGATCGGCACGCCGTCCGCCTTCAGCGCGTGCATCTCGGAAATCTTCTCTTCCAAGGGGCAACCGGCCAGCGCGACGCCGAAGGCGCTCTTCTGGAACTCGCCGGTCTTGCGGTCGCGCAGCCCCTTCGAGCAGCTGTCCTTGCCCTGGTTGTGGCACCAGATGCAGTAGTTGGCCTCGTCCAGCGCCCCCGCCAGATCGGTGCCGGGGTCGGTCAGGTGGAAGCCCTGGCGCTCGCGGCACGCCCCATCGGGCAGGCGCATCATGGTGACGCCGTGCCGCTCCACCGTCTCCACGGGAACGAGACGCTGCGGGTCGGTGCGGTGCGGCAGCTGGAACAGCACGCCGCCGCCGTGCCGGGCGCGCCCGGCCTCGCTGAAGACCGCCCAGGCGGCGTATTGGGCGGCGCTGTCCAGTTGATCCGCGTGGGCGGCCTCGTCCTCCATCCAGGCCAGCACCTGCCGGGCGAAGGCGGCCTCGGTCAGCGGGCCGCCCAGCCAGTCCTCCAGCCGCGCGGCCAGCTCCGCCCCGTCGAGGGCCGCGACCGCCTCCGGCTTGACCGCCTTGGCGGCGCGGCGCTGAACGAACAGGCGCTTGGCGGTGTAGAGCGGCGCCAGTTCCGTGTGGCGGGCGCGCAGTTCGTCGAGCGCGGCGCGGACTCCGAACAGATCGCCGATGAAGTCCTCGGCGTGGGGGGCGAGCGCGATCAGCAGGTCGCTTTCCGCCTTGGCCTCCAGCCGGTCGGGCTGGGCACGGGCGGACAGCAGCCGGTTGGCGAGCGCCACGTCCGTGTCGGACAGCCGGGCGAGGAAGGCGCGGTCGAGCCGGGCCAACCCGTCCTGCCCATAAAGCTCGTGGAACGACAGGCCGAAGCCAAGGGTGAGGTCCGCCATCGCCGCCCCGCATCCGAAGCCGTTGGTAAGACTGATATTTGTAACACCCGCGGCGCGCCGCCTTCACCCGAAACCGGTGTCCGGTGCGGCGGGGTAACCCGTGTCCGTTTGACGCAGCCGTTGCCGCACCCCACATGAGCCGGAGGTCCCTATCCCCCGGAACTTTTCCGCATCATCCGGAGCCGCCCGTCCGTGACCGACATCACCGCCCCCGCCCTCGCCGGGAAAGACGTCCGCGACCCCGCCTCCACCCGCCCCATCGCCTATTGGCTTCTCGTCTGCTGCGCGATGGTCTTCGCCATGGCGGTGATCGGCGCCATCACCCGCCTGACCGAGTCCGGCCTGTCGATGGTCGAGTGGAAGCCGCTGATCGGCATCCTGCCGCCCTTGTCGGAGGCGGAATGGAACCGTGTCTTCGGCCTCTACCAGACCACGCCGGAGTTCCGCATCCACAACGCGGCGATGGATCTGGCGGCCTTCAAGCAGATCTTCTGGTGGGAGTGGTTCCACCGCTTCTGGGGCCAGCTGATCGGCTTCGTCTTCCTGATCCCCTTCCTGCGCTTCTGGGTCAACGGGCGCATTCCCGCCGACCTGTGGCCGAAGCTGGCCGGGCTGTTCCTGCTCGGCGGGCTCCAGGGGGTGATCGGCTGGTACATGGTCAAGAGCGGGCTGGTCGACCGGCCCGACGTCAGCCACTACCGACTGGCGCTGCATCTCGGCACGGCGATCGTGATCTACGGGCTGCTGCTGCGCACCGCGCTGGGGATTCTCGACCCGCTGCCGCTGGCCGGCTGGGCGACCGAGTCCGGCCGGCTGCGCAAGCACGCGCGCTGGGCCCTGGGGCTGACCGGCGTCACCATCGTCTGGGGCGCCTTCGTCGCCGGAACGGACGCCGGGCTGGCCTACAACACCTTCCCGCTGATGGCCGGCCACATCATCCCGCCGGAGGTCGCCAACCTGACGCCCTGGTGGATCAACGTCTTTGAGAACACCGCCGCCATCCAGCTGGCGCACCGGGCGCTGGCGCTGCTGACCGGGCTTGTGGTGCTCGGGCTGGCCCTGCGGGTGTGGGTGGCCCGCCTGCCCGGCCGCGCCGGGAGGGTGGCGCTGCTGACCGCAGCGATGGTGCTGGTGCAGATCGGGCTGGGCATCGCCACGCTGCTGAGCTTCGTGTGGATACCGCTGGGCGCCGCCCATCAGGCCGGCGCGATCCTGCTGGTGTCCGGGCTGGTCTGGCTGCTCCACGAGCTGCGCCCGGTGGGCGTTCCGAAGCGCTGAACGGAAGTCCCCCGCCACGCCGCAGCGCGGCGGGCGGGGGCTGACGGGACTCAATCGTGCTTGCGGATGAAGTCCCGCACCGCCGGCATGATGCTTTCGCGCCAGCGCCGGCCGTTGAAGATGCCGTAATGGCCGACGCCCTTCTGGAAATGGCGGGCGCGCAGGTCGTCCGGCAGCGAGGCGCAGAGGCGGTGCGCCGCCTCGGTCTGGCCGGGGGCGGAGATGTCGTCCAGCTCGCCCTCCACCGTCATCACGGCGGTCCGGCGGATCGCCGCCGGCTCCACCTTGCGCCCACGCGACTCCATGGTGCCGTTGGCGAGCGCGTGCTTCTGGAACACCGTCTCGATGGTCTGCAGGTAGAATTCCGCCGACAGGTCCATGACCGACAGATACTCGTCGTAGAAGCGGCGGTGCTGCTCCGCGGAGTCGCCGTCGCCGCGGACGAGGTGGCGGAACAGGCCGACATGCTCCCCGATGTGGCGGTCCAAATTCATGGACATGAAGCCGGAGAGCTGGACGAAGCCCGGATAAACCTGACGGAAGCCGCCCGGATAATAGGCCGGGACGGTGGTGACGACGTTGCGCTCGAACCAGGACAGCGGGTGGGTCGCCGCCAGCTTCACGGGCACGGTCGGGTTGGCCATCGGGTCGATCGGGCCGCCCATCAGCGTCATCGAGCGCGGCTGCACCGCCTCGTCGCCCGCCGCCATCAGCGACACGGCGGCCAGCACCGGCACCACCGGCTGGCACACCGCGATGACGTGGGTCTGCGGCCCCAGGAAACGGATCTGCTCCGTCACCGTGTCGATGTAGTCGTCCAGGTCGAACCGGCCGCGCGCCAGCGGCACCAGCCGGGCGTCGATCCAGTCGGTGATGAAGACGTCGTGGTCGGCCAGCAGCGCCGCCACCGTGCCGCGCAGCAGCGTCGCGTGGTGGCCCGACATCGGGGCGACCAGCAGGACGCGCGGCTGCGCCGGGGTGCCCTCCGGCTTGGCGAAGTGCAGCAGGTTGCAGAAGGGCTTGCGGTGGGCGATGCGCTCGGTGATGGCCACCGTCTCGCCGTTCACCACCGTCGTCTTCAGGCCGAACTCCGGCTTTGGGAAGCGGCGGGTGGTGCGCTCCAGCAGTTCCGCGCCGGCGGCCATGGCGCGACCGGCGCGGGTGTAGGAAACCGGGCTGAACGGGTTCTGGAAGGTGTGCTGGGTCGCTTCGGCCAGGAGGCGCATCGGGCGCAGGGCGGCGTGCTGCAGATCGTAGAGATGGTAAAGCAACAGGTCCTCGCTTCGGCGGTTGATCCCACGCCCGGTCGGCTGGGTGCTGTCATTGAACGGCTGTCATTGGTCGTATGACCAACCAATAGATTGGCCAGCCCTTATCCGAAAGGTCAATAGCCGACACCCGTTCTCGGGCAAAAAACTTACATGGGAAACAGTCAGCGACACGAAACAGACCGTGCAATGCTGCACTGCAAAGGAGGCAAGGCCGAAGGATCAAGCCCAAAGAAAAAGGCGCGCACGCGGAACCGCGCACGCGCCTTGCAGCAATCAAGGGCCCGGCATACCCGAGCGGGAATATCGGTTATGGCACCGCCACGGTGGCGCGCACCGGCAGATGGTCGGACGCGCGGCGCGTCAGCACCGTGCGCACCACCTCGTAGGACGGGATGGTCAGCCCGTTGTTCACGTAGATGCGGTCGAGCCGCAGGGTGGGCATCCGCGCGTGGAAGCTGCGCGGGCTGGCCCAGTCGGGGAAGGCCTCGGCCAGCTTGCGCAGCCGGGGCGAGTTCGGCGCCCATTCGTTGAGGTCGCCCATGAACAGGGTCGGCAGGGCCGGCTGCTCCTCCAGCCGGTCCACGATGGCGCCGACCTGCCGCGCCCGCTCCCACGGGTCGAGGCCGAGATGGGCGACGATGATGCGCACCGGGCGCCCCTGCACCTCGACGATCACGTCGATGCCGCCGCGCGGCTCCCGCCGCCCGACGCTGAGGTCGATGGGTTCGCATTTCAGGACCGGCAGCCGGGTCAGGATGGCGTTGCCGTAATGGGCGTGGGCGTTGTGCTTGGTCGGGCCGGCGTGGGCCTTCAGGCCGGTGGCGCGTTCCAGGAAGGCGAACTGGTCCAGCCCGGATTCGCCGCGGTGATGCCAGCCGACCTCCTGGAGCCCGACCAGATCGACGTCCAGCTCCTTGATGACCTCGGCGATGCGGTCCGGCGCGAAGCGCGCGTCCAGCCCGACGCAGCTGTGGATGTTCCAGGTCGCCACGCGCAGCGGCGCCATGCCCTCCGGCACCGGGCCGCTGCGGCTGTCGACGCGGCGCTTCGGGCGGCGGACACGGGCGGCGCGCAGCGCGGAGGCGATCCGCTGCACACGCTCTCGGCTGAATCGGATCACCGCTGTTGGTCTCCCTTCGCTGTCTCTCCGGTGGTCGGCCCGGTGGTCGGCCCGGTTGTTGGCCGCCTTGCCCCCAGAGCCCGCACCAGCCGATTGCCGGCCCAGCCGAACCCCAGCGCCGTCACCGCCGCCAGACCCAGAAGAACCATGTCGGTGGGCGTCGGTTCCGTCAACACACGCTCAAGCTGGTGCCCGAGCAGGTTGAAGACAAGGATTCCCGGCGCCATCCCCAGGATCGTCCCGAACAGATAGTCGGGAAACCGGATGCGGGAAGCCCCCGCGACGAGGTTCACCACGGTGAAGGGTGCCACCGGCACCACCCGCAGCGCCGCCATGGCCAGCACGCCGCGCTCGCCGAGCGCGTCGCTGGCCCGTCGCACCACCGCGCCGCCGTAGCGCTCGATGGGGCGCCGGCCGGCGAGGCGGCCCACCCAGAACAGCGCCGCGGCGGAGGCCAGCACCCCGGCCAGCGCGGTCGGGAAGCCCACCCACGGCCCCAGCGCGATGGCCGTCGCCGCGATCAGCAGCAGCACCGGAAACAGCACGAAGCCCCCGGCGACATAGAGCAGGATCAGCCACAGCGGCCCGAAGGCCGATTGGCGCAACCGCTCGAACGCCCCCAGCACGGCGTCCAGGGTCGCCCAGTCGCGCAGCGGCGTGTGGTTCCACAATCCCCAGACTCCGCCGACCACCGCCAGGATGATCGCCAGCGCCAGCCAGTGGTGGCGCCGCGGAATGCGCGACGGCAGGACGCGCCACACGATGTCCGCAGCACCCACCGGACGTTCGGGGTCGAAGAGCATGGAGTCGGCGACGGCGGCGGCCAGCAGGCCGGGATCGGCGTCCTCCAGCGGTTCCAGCGTCCGCCCGCCGGGCCGGCGCAGCGTCTCCACCGTGCGGATGAGCGAGCCGGAGCGGCGCAACTCCGCCGTCACGCTTTCCGGTGCCACCCCCAGATGCTCGGCGATCAGGTCGTCGCGCACCCCGGCGATGGCCCGCCGGGCCTCACGCCCCTCCACGCGCCCGTGCGGCGCCTCCAGCGCCATGTCGCATTCGGTGTCCAGCCCCATCGACCGGTTGTTCAGGTTGGCCGACCCGATGCGCAGAAGCCGGTCGTCCACCACCATCACCTTGGCGTGGATGGTGATGCCGACACTGCCGGTCTTAACGCTGCCCGTATTCGCGATGTAGAAGCGGAAGCGCCCGTTCCGGTCGGCCTCGCGCAGTTCCTTCACCAGCCGGGCGCGGGCGCCGAGCATCACGGTGTTCTCCAGCCAGCTCGACGTGCGGGCGGAGTTGACGACGACCACCTCCGGCCCGTCCGGCTCGGCCAGCCGCGCCTTCAGCGCCTCGGCGACGGCGACCGAGGCGAAATACTGGCTTTCCATGTAGATGAAGCGCTCGGCCGCGGCGATGGCGGCGGCGTAGAGCGCCTCGACCTCCCGCACCTCGGCGCGCCCGTTGTAGTGGGGCTCGGTGCGGGCGATGCCGACCGGCATGCCCCTGAGCAGCGGGACGAGCTGTTGCGGCCAGGGGTCGGGGCTGTCCGGCCCGGCCCGGCGCGCCTTCAGCCGCAGCCGCCGGGGGCGCTTGCCGTCGGAAACGCCGCCGCCGCCACCAAGCACGTCCATGACGGGCGGCGACAGCACGCAGCCGGTGGCGCGGCGCCAGCGCTCGCGGAACAGGTCGCCCAGCGCGCGGGCGGCGTCGCCGTCCACCGCCATCATCACGTCGTGGAAGGGCTCGTAGGGGGTGCCGTCCGGCTGGCGGCGCAGCGGCTCGTCGGCGCGGTGGGCGCGGGTGTCCCAGCGGTTGGCGGTGATGTCCAGCCCGCCGCAGAAGGCCAGGCGGTCGTCGATCACCAGCATCTTCTGATGGTGGCAGGCCCCGGCGGGATGGTCGCCGTCCAGCCGGTACTGGAGGCGCGGATGGCTGAGCCAGCCGCGCAGGAACAGCGGCTGCGACCAGCGGGCCAGATCGAACAGCTCCGCAAAGTCCCACTTCAGCACATGGATGGTCAGGTCCGGGCGGGTCGCGGCCAGCCAGTTCAGCAGGTTGCCCAGCTTGTCGGGGCGGCGCGGGTGGCGCGCCTGCGGGGTCAGCCGGATGCGGGCGTCGAAGTCCCAGGCGGTCAGGTAGATGCTGCGCCGCGCCTGCCGCATTGCCGCCTTGGCGTGCGCGAAGTAATCCTCGGCATCGACGATGACCCCGACCCGCTCCGCCCGCTCCACCCGCCAGCAGGTGCGGCCCGGCACCAGCAGCGGGTCCGCGGCCCCACTGGAGAGTGCCCCGGAGAGCGCCCTGCTGAGCGTTGGGTCCGGCGGCGTGGGGAGGAGGGACGGCTGGTCGGGCATGGGACGCGGCTGGACCGGGGTTCCTGCGGGGATCGGCATCGGGGTTTCACATATGGTGCGTCCGGGACGGGCTGCGACCGGCCAGGAAGGCGAATGCCCGAACAACACCGCAGCCGCCCAACCCTCCCCGCACCCCGCCGAGAGGCGAAATTCCATTGCCCGACCGGCCGGGACCTGGGTACCGTCAGGAGGACTCCATTCGCGTCCGCCATTGTCGCATGACCCGCCTGTTGTGATCCGCTTGCCCGTCCCTCCATCGACTCCGATCGTCACGGCCGCCCGCTCCCGGCGGGGCCGATGCTGAGCCTCGTCCTGCGCCGGGTTCTGGCCGTGGTGCCGGCCCTGCTGGGCCTCGCGCTCGCCGCCGCCATGGTGGCCGCGCTGGCGGGACCCGGCTGGGCGCCGGCGTTGGGCGCCGTGCTGGCCGCCCTGCCGGCGACGCTGGCGCTGGTCCTGCCGGCGTTGGTCTTGGGGACCGGGCTCGGTGCCCTGTTCGGCGCCCTGGGCGGGGCGTTGGGCGCCGTCCTGGGCGGGGTGGGGCCGGCCATGCCGGGCTTTCTGCTGGCCGCGATCTTCGCCGCCACGCTGGCGAAGGCGCCCGTCCTGCTGGGCCTCGCCGCCCTCACCCTGCCCGCCGCCGCCCAAGCCGCGACGCTCGCCGGCCGGGCGCGGGCCGGGGCGGAGGACACGGTTCTGCTGGCGGCGCGCGGGCGGGGGATGGACGGCTCCGCCCTGCTGTGGCGGCTCGTACTGCCGCTGGGGCTGTCGGCGGCGATGGGCGGCCTGCGCAGCGCCGTGGCCGGAACGGTGACCGCGGCGGTGGCGGTGGAAAGCCTGTTCGGCCACACCGGTGCCGGACAACTGTTCGTCGAGGCGGCGCGCGCCGGGGACACCGGCATGGCCTTCGCCGCGCTCGCCGGGATGTGCGGCCTCACCGTGCTGCTGGGCGCCCTGGGCGGCGCGCTGCACGGCTTCATCGATCCACGCGCCCGGATGGCCTGATGCACGGACCCGCCGGCACCGAGTCCCGCACTGATCCACACTGGCGCGACGGCCCCTGGCAGAAGGCCGGGCAGCGGCTGACCGCGCACCGGCCCGCGGCGGCGGGGCTGACCGTTCTGGCCGCGCTGATGCTGGCGGTCGCGGCCGGCCTCGTCGCCGGGGGCGGTCCGGTGGGGGCGGCGCTGGCCGCCGGGCACCAGAGCCTGTCCTTCGCGCTGCTCGCCGGGCTTGGCGGGGCCGCCCTCGGCCTGCTCTGGGCCGCCGTCGCGGTGGCCCTGGGCGAGCGGGCAGAGCGGGCGATGATGGCGCCCGCCGCCGCCCTGACCGGCCTGCCCCTGGCGCTGGCCCTGCCACTGGCCGGCGGGCTGCTGGGTCCGGCGCGCGGGCTGGCGCCGATGGCCGTGGTGACCGCCCTGATCGCCGCTCCGGCGGTGGCCGTCATCGCACGGGACGAGCTGCGCGCCCTGCTGCGGCGGGAGTTCCTGAGCGCCGCCCAGGCCGCCGGGATTCCCAACGGGCGCCGGCTGCGCCGCCACATCCTGCCCAACGCCGTCCTGCCGCTCGCCGCGGCGGCCTGGACCGCCCTTCCCCGCGCCCTGATGGCGGAAAGCCTCGCCAGCCTGCTCGGCCTCGGCCTGCCGGCGGGGGTGACCGGCTGGGGAACCGCCATCGGCGCGGCGGCGCGGGCGGGCGACGCCGTGGCGCTGGCCGGGCCGGCGCTGCTGCTGGCGCTGACCCTGTGGGCGCTGCACGGGGTGGGCGACGGGATGCGGCTGGCCTTCGCCACGGCCTTCTCCACGACCGCGGGAGGGCGCCGGTGAGCGGAGCGGACGTGATCGGGCCGGACGACCGGTCGCCGCTGCGGGTGGAGGGGCTATCCCTCCTGACCAGCCGCGACATCCTGCTCGACCGGCTGAGCTTTGCCGTTGAGCCCGGCGAAGTGCTGGCCCTGTCGGGCGCCGCCGGGGCGGGCAAGACGCTGCTGCTGCGGGCACTGTCCGGGCTGGCCCCGAAGGGCGTCACGGTGCTGGGCGACATCCACATCCAAGGACGGCGCATCCTGGTCACCCAGGACGGCGCCCTGGACCCGCTTCGCACGATCGGCGCCCAGTTCACCGAACTGTTGGCCCACCAGTCCGGGATGGACGAGCGCACCGCCCTGCGCTGCGCCGCCGAGGCGCTGGAGCGCTTCCAGGTGCCCGCCGCCGCGCGCCGGCTGGCGCTCCACCCGCACGAACTGGGCGAGGCGATGCGCTGGCGGGCCGCGCTGGCGCTGGCCATGGCGGCGGAGCCGGCGCTGCTGCTCGCCGACGCCCCCGCCGCCGCGCTCGACCCCACCCAGCGCGTCCGCCTGCTGAGCGACCTCGCCGCCTGGACGCGGGAGGCCGGAACGGCGCTGCTGCTCGCCGGACGCCCGCAACCCGATCCAATCCAGGCCGATCCGGTTCCTTCCGGTCTGGCCGACCGCCGGCTGATCCTGGCTC
Organism: Azospirillum aestuarii; assembly: GCF_016632405.1. NCBI lineage: Bacteria > Pseudomonadati > Pseudomonadota > Alphaproteobacteria > Rhodospirillales > Azospirillaceae > Azospirillum > Azospirillum aestuarii. The sequence goes on along the minus strand of NZ_JAEPIV010000002.1, from coordinate 968,725 downwards.
AAGGTCGCCTGGAAGCGCCGGAGGAAGAACCCACCCCCGCCCCGCCCCCGGTGGAGCCGGCGCCCTCCGGCCCGCCCATCCTGTCGGTGCGCGACCTGCGTGTCGCCTTTCCGCTGGGGCGGAGCTGGCGCGGCGCGGAGCGCTGGCTGACCGTCGTGGACGGCCTGTCCATCGCGCTGGCCGAGGGCGAGACGCTGGCCCTGCTCGGCGAGACGGGCAGCGGCAAGTCGGTGCTGGCCCGCGCCATCCTTCGGCTGGTTCCGTCGGTCGGCGGTCAGGTGTCCTGGCTGGGGACCGACCTCGCCGCCGCCCCACCGGAGGCGATGCGCCGCGCACGGGGGGACCTGCAAATCCTCTTCCCCGATCCGCTGGCCGCCTTCGACCCGCTGATGACCATCGGCGCGCAGCTCGCCGAGACGCTGGAGTCGCTGCGGCCCCCCCGGTCCACCGCCCAATCCGCCGCCCAATCCGCCGCCCAATCCACTGCCGACCGCGCCGCGCGGCTGGCCGAGGCGCTGGAGGAGGTCGGTCTGCCCGCGGCGGTCCTCGACCTCCATCCCGGTTCGCTCCGTCCGGCGGAGGCGGCGCGCGCCGGGCTGGCCCGCGCCCTGCTGCCGGAGCCGCGCCTGCTGGTCTGCGACGAGCCGGCGGCAACGCTCGACGGGTCGGAGCGGGCGGACTTCCTGGCCCTGCTGCAGGCGATCCGCCGCCGCCGCCGGCTGGCCCTGCTCTACGCCACCCAGGACGCGGCGGAGGGCCTGCGGATCGCGCGGCGGGCGCTGGTGCTTCTGCTCGGCCGGATCGTCGAGTCGGCGGACAGCGTGGTTCTGGCCACCGGGGCGCGCCACCCCTACAGCCGCGCACTGATCGCGGCAGCCGGCCTGGACCGCCCGGCGCTGCACGGCGATCCGCCGTCGCCCCTGCGCCCGCCGACCGGCTGCCCCCTGCGGCTGCGCTGCCCGCTCGCCCATGACGGCTGCGCCCAGGTTCCCCCGACGCTCGACCCCGTGGCGCCGGGCCACCGAGTCGCCTGCCATGTCGCTCAGGACAGCGCCCAGGAGGATGGGAAAGCCCCTTAACCCCCTGTCCGGCGCCCGCCGACGCCTTGGGCGGGGCCGCAATTCCGTCCCAAAAAGGTCTGAAACTGCGCGGGTTGGCAAGGAGGCGGGCACGGGATAACGTCCCCGGCCTTCACGCCCGCATTGCTGAAATCACGGAAAAGGACAGGGATGCTTCGCGCACGCACCCGGTGGACGGTCCCTTGCATCGGCGCACTCGCCGTCCTTCTGCTGCTTCTCGCCGGCTTCGCCACGCCGTCGCTGGCCGCCGGCCCGGTTCCGGGGGCCGCCATGCCGGCCCCGGCCGCGGCGGCACCCGCGGAATCCGCCGCCTCGCCCGATCCGACGCCCGAGCAGATGCAGGCGATGATCACGACGCTGGAGGACCCGGCGGCCCGCGCCCGGCTGGTCGAGCAGTTGAAGGCGCTGGTCGCCGCGCAAAGGGGGCTGGAGCAGGCCAAGGCCGAGGAGGCCCCGGCGGCCAGCACCCTGCCCGAGACCATCGGGGCCAGCGCCCTGTCCTTCCTGGCCGAGCGCATGGACGTGCTGAGCCGCCAGCTCGTCCAGGTCGGCAACGTGTTCAAGGAGCTGCCCGGCGCCATCGAGTGGGCGAACCGGCAGATGGTCGACCCGACCGCCCGCGACCGCTGGGTGCAGATCGCCATCCAGCTGACGATGATCCTGACCGCCGGTCTGGCGGTCGAGCGCTTCGTCGGCTGGCTGCTCGCCCGCCCGCGCAACGCACTGGCCGCCCGCCGGGGCACCACGTTGCTGGTGCGCTTGCCGCTGCTGCTCGGCCGCGCGCTGCTGGAGCTGGCGCCCATCGCCGCCTTCATCGTCGTCGCCTACGCCATCCTGTCGGTCAGCGAGCCGGGGCCGCGCGTCCGGCTGGTCGCGCTGGCGGTCATCAACGCCACCGTCATCCTGCAGATCCTGCTGGTCGCCGCCCGCATCCTGATCTCGCCCTTCGCGCCCTCCCTGCGGATGGTGCGGATGGGCGACGCCAACGCGCTGCGCCTCTACCGCTGGGTCCGCCGGCTGGCCGCGGTCGGCGTCTACGGCTATTTCCTGGCGGAGGGCGCCTATGTGCTGGGCCTGCCGCTCGGCGCCTACGGCGCGCTCCTGAAGCTGCTGGGGCTGGCGATCGCCGGGATGCTGATCGCGCTGATCCTGCAGAACCGCCGCATCGTCGCCGACTGGATGCACGGCAACCCGCTGTCCGGCGACGGCGACCCGGCGGCCACCGCGGAGCGCGAGGCGGAGGGCCAGGGCGCCGTTCTGCGCTCCGCCCGCCGCCGCTTCGCCGACGTCTGGCACGTTCTGGCGATCATCTACGTGGTGGTGACCTTCGGCGTCTGGGTGCTGAACGTCTATGGCGGATTCGAGTATCTGGCCCGCGCCACCGGCACCACGATCCTGGTCGCGGTGATCGCCCGGCTGCTGGTCAACGGCATCAACCGCGGCCTGCGCCGGGGCCTGCGCATGGTTCCGGACAGCCAGGGCGCCCTGCCGCCGCTGAAGGACCGCGCCTCGCTCTACCTGCCTTTCCTGCACCGGGTGGTGAAGACGGTGATCTGGGTCGGCGCGGCGATGATGATCCTCTACGGCTGGGGCTTCGACACGCTGGCCTGGACGGACACGCGGCTGGGCCAGCGCATCCTGCGCAGCACGGTCACCATCGGCCTTCTGCTGGTCGGCTCCATCGTCGCCTGGGAGGTGGTGAGCGCGATGATCGAGCGCTTCCTCGCCTCCACCGACCGCAACGGCACGCGGATCGAGCGCAGCGCGCGGGTGCGCACCCTGCTGCCGCTGCTGCGCAACGCCTTCCTGGTGGTGCTGGTGACCATGGTGTCGCTGATCACCCTGTCGGAGCTGGGCGTCAACATCGCGCCGCTGCTGGCCGGTGCCGGTGTGGTCGGTCTGGCCGTCGGTTTCGGGTCGCAGACCCTGGTCAAGGACATCATCACCGGCCTGTTCATCCTGTTCGAGGACAGCATCTCCATCGGCGACGTGGTGGATGTGGGCGGCGGCCATTCCGGCGTGGTCGAGGCCATCTCCATCCGCTCCATCCGGCTGCGCGACGGGTCGGGCGCCATCCACACCGTGCCCTTCAACTCGGTCAGCACCGTCAAGAACATGTCGAAGGACTTCTCCTACGCCCTGTTCGAGGTGCGGGTGGCCTACCGCGAGGACCCCGACCGCGTGATCGAGTTGCTGAAGGAGATCGGCACGAGCCTGCAAACCGACGCGCTGTTCGCGCCCGACATCATGGCGCCGCTGGAGGTGATGGGCCTGGACAAGTTCCAGCCCGACTCGACCCAGCTGATCACCGCGCGCTTCAAGACCCGCCCGACCCGGCAGTGGGGTGTGTCGCGCGAGTTCAACCGGCGCATGAGGAAGCGCTTCGAGGAACTGGGTGTGGAGGTGCCGACCGGCTCCATGCAGCTCATCGTCGGCGGGAACCATCCCGACCGGGCGCTGGCCGAGGCGCTCAGCCAAGGCTCTTGAAAAAGGCCGGGGCTCGTAAAAAGGCCAAGGCTCGTAAAAAAGAACGGTGCGGCCGGGGGCTGGTCTACGCCTCCGGCCCGCCGCGCTCCAGAACCGCAACGAAGGCGTCGACGACGCGCGGGTCGAAATGCCGGCCCGACTCGGCGCGGATCAGATCGACCACCGCCGCCGGTTCCCAGGCCTCCTTGTAGGGGCGGCGGTGCAGCAGGGCGTCGTAGACGTCGGCGACCGCCACGATGCGGCCCGACAGCGGGATGGCATCACCCGCCAACCCGTGGGGATAGCCGCTGCCGTCGAACTTCTCGTGGTGGCTCTCGGCGATCTCCGCTCCCATCGTCAGATAGCTGCGACCGCCGACCGGGCCGGAGGCGTCGCGCAGGATGCGTCCGCCGATGGCGGCGTGCTCGCGCATCTGGACCATCTCCTCGGGGTCCAGCTTGCCGGGCTTGCGCAGGATTCGGTCGGGGATGGCGACCTTGCCGACGTCGTGCAGCATGCTGGCCAGCCCGATCAGCTCGCAGAAAAGGTCGTCCGCCGCGCCGCCGCAAGCGCCCCGCGCCTGGAGTTCCCGCGCGATGGCGGTGGCCCAGCGGCCGATGCGCCGGACATGCTCACCGGTGACCTCGTCCTTGTATTCGGCCAGCTTGCCCAGGGCGTGCACCGTGGCGATCTGGGCGAGGCGGAGCTGTTCGTAGAGGGCCACGTTGTCGAACCCGACCGACATCCGGGAGCAGAAAATCTCCAGCAGCCGACGCTCGACGTCGGGCAGGCCGCCATGCCCGCCGATGAACAGCGCGCCGGGGCCAGGGCTCCGGGTCTGGAACGGCGCGACGCTGTGGTCGTCGCGGTGCAGGCTGCGGCCCCACGCCAGGGCGGCGGCGATGTCGGCGCAGGCCGCGTCCGGCAACACGGCGCTGACCGGCCGGCCCGCGGCGGCGGCGAAGACGCCGGTTCCGCACAGAACCTCCGCCTCCCGCGGCCGGCCTTCCGGCTCCGGGCTTTCCGGATTTGGGCTTTCCGGATTCAGGCCGGCCGGCACCGCGCACAGGAAGGCGCCGGCCGCCCGCGGCAGCAAGGCGGCGACCCGCTCCACCACGCCGACGGCGAAGCGGTCCATGGAGCGCTGCTCGAACAGGGTTCCGGCGGCGTCGACGATCGTCTCCAGCCCCTGCCGGTTCCGTTCGATCGCGTCGATGTGCTGGTAGGAGCGCAGGGCGGCCACCGTGGTGGTGAACAGCTTCTGGGCGGTCAGCTCGCTCTTGGCCTTGTAGTCGTTGATGTCGTAGCTGACGATCACCTGCCGTTCCGGCGCCTGTCCGGGCTGTCCGGTGCGCAGGATGATGCGGACCCGCCGGTTGCCCAGAACCTCCCGGATGTGGTGGACCAGCCGCAGGCCGGCGTCCTCCGTCTCCATCACCACGTCCAGCAGGACGGCGGCGATGTCGGGATGATCGTTCAGGATCGCCCGCGCATCGCCCCCCGAATGGGCGGACAGGAACTGCAGGCGCCTCCCGTCGAAGGTCACGTCGTTCAGCACCACGCGGGTGATCGCGTGCACCTCCGGGTCGTCGTCGACGATCAGCAGCTTCCAGGGAGCGGCGGCGGGGCCGGACGTCGCGGACGACGGGTCCGGAGCGTCCTCGTCGGCGAACAGCAGGTCGTCGTCCTCGTCCTGGCCCCAGCCCTGGATGTCCGACATCGCCGCTCCCCGCCCCGCTCTGCCAAGCTGCATGGCTACAATTCGATTCTCTTTTTCAACGTTTGATGCGGTTCATGTCAACCGCCCCGGCGATTCCGCACACGCGACTGCAGGCGGAGGGAGGCTGCGACGTCTTGTCGTCCCCCGTTCCGGCTACCGCCAAAGCGCCCACCCCGGCGCGTGTGGAGGGGTTGCGGCCCGCCCCGAACGGGTGATCATCGGGAGAAAGGCGTGAGGCGAAAAACCGAGGCTGAATAACCGAGGCTGAAAAACAACGCGAGAACGACGGGGGCAGGGCATGATACCGGACGCTTGGGACATCGAGTTACGCGAAGGGGCCATCGGCGTGGCCCGCCATCTGATCGAAACCGGCTGCGTCCGATACGATCCGGACCATCTTTGCCGCCACGGATCGGGGCTGGTCAGCCCGGTCCATCTGGAAGGGCGGCGGCTGTTCTCCTACCCCGCGGTGCGCGACGAGGTGCTCGACTTCGCGCTGCGGATGATCGAACAGGAGATCGGCGACGGCGAACTGGACGCCATCGCCGCCGCCGAGGGGGCCGGCGTGCCCTGGGCCGCGCTGATCGCCGACCGGATGGAGCTTCCCCTCGTCTTCGTGCGCAAGGAGGCGCCGGAGGGCCAGCAGGATTACAAGCACCGGATCGAAGGGCGGGTGGAGCCGGGCTGGCGCATGCTCCTGGTCGAGCAGATCGCCGCCGACGGCCACCGCAAGGCCCGCTTCGCCCAGCCTCTGAAAGAGGCGGGCTGCGACGTGCGCGACCTGTTCGTGCTGTTCCAGTACGGGATCTTCGACGAGATCCAGGAGCATCTGGCCCCGCTGGGCATCACGATGCACGCGCTGGCGACTTGGTGGGACGTGCTGGAGGTGGCGAACCGCGGCCATTACCTGGACAGGAAGGCCCAGGGCGAAATCCACGCCTTTCTGCACGACCCCAAGCGCTGGACCGCGGAGCATCAGGGCAGCCGGAAAAGCGAGAAGGCGGCCTGAGGCGGGGCGTGCCCCTCTCCCACGCCAAGCGGGAGAGGGGGAAGACCGTCACTGCCCGGCGATGCGGACCCACTGATGGCCGGCGCGGGCGGTCTCGCCACAGCGGGCGGCCAGGACGGCGGCGGCGTAGGGCACCGCCAGCAGAAGCTGGAGCCCGGCCCAGGACAGCGCTTCCCAGTTCGGGCTGGTCCACACCACCTCGTGCAGGGCCTCCATGAAGGGAAGCTGCCCGTAGATCAGCGACTCCATCGGCACCACGCCTTCCGCCAGCACGGTCAGCAGCGCGCCGAGCAGCAGCAGGACGGCCAGCGCCGTCTCAAGCGGCAGGAGGCGGACGGCGCCGCACAGGCCGCCCGCCGGAGTATCGGCCACCGGCACGGCGGGGCGGAACAGCCCGCCGATGCCCCAGGCGGCCAGCGCCCCCGTGCCCTCCGGACGCCGCGTCGCGCGCATGGCGCCGAGCGCCAGCAGGCCGAGCGCCGGCAGGGCGAAGTACCAGTTGGGGAAGTCGCGGTAGCGCCCGTCGAACACGATCAGGAAGCTCCAGACGATCCCCAGCAGGGCGAGGACCACGGCGGCGGCCTTGCCCACCGTCTCCAGCCGCGACAGCGCCGGACGGCCGCGCAGCGGCGCCAGCGGCTCCAGCGCCAGCCCGCCGCTGCCCAGCGCGCGCCGGGCGGCCAGCAGAACGGTCATCGACAGGACGGCGGTGGCGGTCAGCATGACGACGGACAGCGCCACGTCCTGCGGGTAGTGCTTGCCGTGCAGGGCGCCCCAGACGGCGTGGACGAACAGGGTGGACAGCGCCTGCGTCAGGAAGGCCAGGGCGGCGAAGGCCCCGGCGGTCAGCGGACGGCCCCGCAGGGTCAGCCCGGCGACCAGAAGCAGCGCGAGGCCGGAGGAGACGCCGAACAGCATCGGCCATTGGCGATTCTCCACCACCGGCCCGGCCAGGGCGAACTTCGCCTGACGGTCGGCGGTGTAGAGACCCCAGTGACCGCCCACCGTGCCCTCCAGCTTGGCCTTCCAGCCCTGGTCGAAGGCCTCGATCACGTTGTAATCGAAGCCCTCCTGCTCGGCGAGGCGGACGAAGCCGTTGACGAACTTGGCCTTGTTGACCAGCCCGGTGACCGCGGCGCCGCGCGACCGGCCCTCCGTCGGCCAGCCGGTTTCGCCGACCAGGATCGGCTTGCCGGGGAAGCGCTGGGCGATCGTGCGGTAGCTGCCGCGGATGCGCTCCATGGCGCCGGCCACGTCGGTCGGCACGTCCTCCCAATAGGGCAGCAGGTGGATGGTCAGGTAATCGACGTGATCCGCGATCTGCGGATACTTCAGCCACCATTCCCAGACGTCGGCGTAGGACACCGGCTGCTTCACCGCCGCCTTCACGCGGTCGATGTAGCCGGCCACCTGCTCCGGCGTCAGTTCGCGGCGCAGCAGCACCTCGTTGCCGACGATCACGCGGGTGATGACGTCCGGGTAGCGGTTGGCGAGGTCGATGAGCGAGGCGACCTCCTTCTCGTTCTTGTCCAGCCGCGACGACAGCCACGCCCCCATGGTGACCTGCATGCCGTGGCGGCGCGCCAGCTCCGGCACCACCTCCAGCCCTTCCAGCGAGGTGTAGGTGCGCACCCCAGCCACCTGCGGGGCAAGCGCCGCCAGATCCTCGTCGATCTGCTCCACACTGGGGAAGGTCTGCGTCAGCGGACTCTGCCCGTCGCGGAAGGGCGCGAAGGACACGCTTTTCAGCTTGCCGCCGGGCGGCGGGTCGAGCGGCACCGGCTGGTTCGGCAGCGACCAGACGGCAAAATTCGCGAGGCCGGCCACGAGCAGCACGGCGAGGATCGTGATGAGGCGCATGGAGGGGATGTCTACACCAAATACGGGATCGGCAAAACGATCTGGCGAAAAGGAAAACGGGCGCGCCCCCGGAAGGGAGGCGCGCCCGTCAAGGACCGGTCGGACCCGACCGGGCCGACTGGTGTTGATGACGTGCCATCGTCACGACCCATCAACGAACCACGGCCCGCTTTATTCCAGCGATTCCGCTCAGCGTTCCACAAAAGCCTTTTCGATCACGTAATGACCGGGTTCGCCGTTGTGGCCCATGGAGAAGCCCAGCTCGTTCATGATGCCGCTGGTCTCGTCCAGCATGGCCGGACTGCCGCAGATCATCACGCGGTCGACCTCGCGGTCGAAGGGGGCCAGCCCGATGTCGGAGAACAGCTTGCCGTTGCGGATCAGGTCGGTGATGCGGCCCTCGTTGCGGAAGGGCTCGCGCGTCACCGTCGGGTAATAGATCAGCTTCTGCGCCACGTCCTCCCCGAAGAACTCGTTCTCCGGCAGGACGGTGTTGATGATGTCGGCGTACGCCAGCTCGCCCACCGTACGCGTCGTGTGGGTCAGGATCACCTTGTCGAACCGGGCGTACATCTCCGGGTCCTTGATGATGCTGAGGAACGGGGCGAGGCCCGTGCCGGTGCTGAGCAGGTACAGGTTGCGGCCGGGCAGCAGGTTGTCGGTGACCAGCGTGCCCGTCGCCTTGCGGTTGACCAGCAGCGTGTCGCCTTCCTTGAGGTGCTGGAGGCGCGAAGTCAGCGGGCCGTCCTGCACCTTGATCGAGAAGAACTCCAGCGTCTCCTCGTAGCTGGCGCTGACCAGGCTGTACGCGCGCAGCAGCGGCCGGCCGTTCACCTCCAGGCCGATCATGGTGAACTGTCCGGGATCGAAACGGAACGAGGGATCGCGCGTGGTGGTGAAGCTGAACAGCGTGTCCGTCCAGTGGTGAACGCGCAGGACGCGCTCATGAATCAGATTGCTCATGGAATCCGCAGGTCCGTTTCGGTGACCGGCATGCCGTGGCCGGTGTCGTTTCAGAAGCCAAGCCGTGCCGCATTGCAGCACACTTCTTTAACAACAAATTCGTCAACAGACCACTAATTTATACCAACAATTTTGTTGTGGCTTTTCGCTTACCACAAGACGGTATTGCAGAATAAGCGGCCCTACTCTCCTGCCGGCGGGGCGAAGAGATAAGGTGACAAACCGCGCAGATTCTCGTCCACGATCAGGCGATGGTTCAGCGGCGGGAAGGCGCGCTGCGAGCAGTCCAGCCGTGGACAGAGCCGGCAATTCACACCGATGGGCGTCGCCGCCTCGGTGTTTTCGAGATCCACACCGTCCGCATAGGTGATCTGCGCCGCGTGCTGGAGATCGCAGCCCAGCGCGATGGCGAATTGCTGCGGTGGGCTGCGGAAGCCGCCGCCGGCCTTCACCACCGTCCGGGCGATGGAGAAGTAGGTGGTGCCGTCGGGCATCTGGGCCAGCTGGCTGTGGATCTTTCCCGGCGTGCGGAAGGCCTCGTAGACGATCCAGCGGGCGCAGCCGCCGCCGAAGCGCGCCAGATGGAAGCCGGCGCCGGAAAAGCGCTTGGAGACGTTGCCGGCGCTGTCCACCCGCATCAGGAAGAAGGGAACCCCCTTCGCCCCCGGCCGCTGCAGCGTGGTCAGCCGCTGGCAGACCTGCTCGAACGAGGCATCGAACCGGCGCCGCAATATTTCGATATCGTATCGAACCTGATTGGCCGCTTCCCAGAAGCGGGCGTAGGGCATCACCACCGCCGCCGCGAAATAGTTGGCGAGACCGATGCGGGCCAAGCGCCGCGCCTCGTCGCCGGTCAGGCCGGACGACTCGACGATCCGGTTCAGCAGGTCGCGGTGGCGCAGCAGGGCGATCTGGCAGGCGAGCTGGAAGTTCCGCCCGGACGGTGCCAGCATCTCCGACAGCAGGATACGCCGCCCATGCCGGTCGAACCGGCGCACCGCATAGCCCATGATGTCGGACGGCAACAGCCGGACGCGGACGCTGTGGTTGTTCAGCAGATAGTCGGTCAGGCCACGGTAGAGGTCGCCCTTCTCCAGCCGGCCCTCCTGCCACAGCTCCTCCGCCGCCGCCTCAAGCTCGGCGAAGTGGTTGGAATGGGCCTGGAACAGGTCGCGCACCTCGTCCTGCGGGAAGGAGGAGGTCTGGACCAGATGCAGCTTCTCGCGGTCGGCCACCCGTTCCGACAGGGTCTGCAGGTCGTCGCGGCTGGTGCGGAAGGCGCGGTAGAGCGCCACCACCGCCTGCCCCAGCGTCGGGGCGACCGCCGCCAGCTCGCGGAAATCCTGGTTCTTGATGTCGGAGCCGTCGAACAGCGGGTCGGCGAAGACCTCGCGCAGGCCGGCGACGAGGCGGCTTTCCTCGTCCTCGGCGAAGCTCTGCAGGTCCACCCCGAACTGCTGGCCCAACTTCAGCAGCAGCGGCACGGTGACCGGGCGCTGGTTGTGCTCGATCAGGTTCAGGTAGCTGGGGGAGATGCCCAGCTGTTCGGCCATCTGGGCCTGGGTCAGCCCATGGTCGCGGCGCAGCCGACGCACCTTCGGACCCAGCATCGCCTTCTTGTCCATGACCGCCCCAAACTCCAGCTGAGCAGATTTACAATATTTACTGATTTACAGAGCTTTTCGGACGGCAGTTTACAAACAGACCCTTTTACAAACAAGGCCATGTTGCAAGGCAGCGAAGAGCGTTTTAGTTGTTTTGTCAGGGCAGCGCTCAAAAGCAGCGCAACGGTGACGAAAAGAAGGAAAACGACCATGTCGCTCGATGAAAAGACCAAGGCCGCTCTCCGCGCCGCGCGCTTCGAAGGCATCAAGCGCGATTACACCCAGGACGACGTGAAGCGCCTCAGCGGCTCGGTCAAGATCGAGTACACGCTGGCCGAGATGGGCGCCCAGCGCCTGTGGGAGCTGCTGAACACCGAGCCGTACATCAACACGCTGGGCGCCCTGACCGGCAACCAGGCGATGCAGGCGGTGAAGGCCGGCCTGAAGGCCATCTACCTGTCGGGCTGGCAGGTCGCTGGCGACGCCAACCTGGCCGGCCAGATGTACCCGGACCAGAGCCTGTACCCGGCCAACTCGGTGCCGGCGGTGGTCGAGCGCATCAACAACACCTTCAAGCGCGCCGACGAGATCCAGACCGCCGAGGGCAAGGGCGACACCTACTGGTTCGCGCCGATCATCGCGGATGCCGAGGCCGGCTTCGGCGGCCCGCTGAACGTCTTCGAGCTGATGAAGGCAATGATCAAGGCCGGCGCCTCGGGCGTCCACTTCGAGGACCAGCTCGCTTCGGAAAAGAAGTGCGGCCATCTCGGCGGCAAGGTGCTGATCCCCACGCAGCAGCACATCCGCACGCTGAACGCCGCCCGTCTGGCCGCCGATACCATGGGCACCTCGACCATCGTGCTCTGCCGCACCGACGCGGAGTCCGCGCAGCTCATCACCTCCGACGTTGACGAGCGCGACCATCCCTTCATCGACTTCGACGCCGGCCGCACCTCGGAAGGCTTCTTCCGCCTGAAGAAGGGCACGGGCGTCGAGCATTGCATCGCCCGCGGCCTGTCCTACGCCCCCTACTCCGACCTGCTGTGGTGGGAAACCTCCCGCCCGAACCTGGAGGAGGCCAAGCGCTTCGCCGAGGCGATCCGCAAGGAGTTCCCGAACAAGCTGCTGGCCTACAACTGCTCGCCGAGCTTCAACTGGAAGGCCAACCTGGACGAGGCGGACATCGCCAAGTTCCAGCGCGAGATCGGCGCCATGGGCTACAAGTTCCAGTTCGTGACGCTGGCCGGCTTCCACAGCCTGAACTACTCGGCCTTCAAGCTGGCCAAGGGCTACGCGGCGCGCGGCATGGCCGCCTACTCGGAGCTGCAGGAGGCGGAATTCGCGGCGGAGGCCGAAGGCTACACCGCGACCAAGCACCAGCGCGAGGTCGGCACCGGCTACTTCGACGCGGTCGCCACGGCGATCTCGGGCGGCCAGTCCTCCACCACCGCCTACAAGGACTCCACCGAGGCCGATCAGTTCCATTGATCCAACAGCAGGGCGCGTCCGGTTCCATCCGCCGGACGCGCCCGCCTCGAACGAGACAGCACTTTGCCCCCGCAAAGTGTGAAAGGGTCATACGGCCGCCCATCGCGGCAGCCTCCCCGGCTCGGGCCGTATGACCGGTTTGCGCCGATCCTCGGACGGTTGGCTTCGGCCCACCGCCCCGGTGACCGGTGGTTCCCGATCCGGTGTGCGAGCCGGATCTCTTCGAACGGCTGACGCTATTGACTTCGAACGGCTGGGGGCGACCTCCGGCCGTTTTTTTTGCGCCCCTCCTTTGTCACAGCCGCGCCATGACGGCATGGCTGACCTGCGCCATGCCAACCGCCACAATCGGGAAATCGTGATTAAGTCTTGAGCGCGACCGCGAAATTGCCGTGTCGGTTGCCCTGTCCGATGGTGGGGAAGCTGCGTTGCACTGCGGAATAAGCCATTGACTTGGGACCTCGTTGCCGCCACTTGTGTTCCATGCTCACCACAAACCGATCAGGGGCGTAACTGCCCCCCCGCCGGACCTCACATGACGAGGACCGGCTGCGGGTTCCATCGCCGCGCAAGGTCTTGCGCGGCGTGCGTCGTTTCTTTTCCCCGACGGCGCATTCCCCGATGATGGCCCGCGCACACTGGTTGAACGATGAAAGGACAAGACAGTATGGATCAACCCCTCGCAGGAAAGAGCATTGCCATTCTCGTCGCCAACGGCTTTGAGGAACTGGAGATGACGGAGCCGCAACGGGCTCTCCTCAAGACCGGCGCTACTCTTCGTACGATTTCCCCCGAACAGGGTCTGGTGAACGGCTGGCACGGCAAGTCCTGGGGCCATTACTTCCCGGTGGACAAGCAGGTCGGTGAGGTTCTGGGGGCCGATTACGACATGCTGCTGCTGCCGGGTGGCGAGCGCAGCGTCACCAAGCTCCAGCAGAGCGCGCACACCCGCCGCATCGTCGGCCACTTCCTGGACGCCGGCAAGCCGATCGCCGCGATCGACCAGGGCATCCAGCTGCTGGCCATCCCGGGCAAGCTGAAGGGCCGCACGCTGGCCGCCCCCGAGGCCGTCCGCGCCGAGCTGGAAGCCGCCGGCGGCAAGATCAGCGACGAGGCCCTGGTGGTGGACAACGTGACCATCACGGCGCTGGGCCATGATGAGCTGGCCGCCTTCGTCGAGCAGATCGTCAAGGTCTTCTCCGAGGCCGCCGCTGTCCGCAAGGCCGCCTGAGGCCAAGCCAGAGCGCCTCGACAGGCTGCCCGTTCTTCCTGCGGGTTTCGTCTTGTGAGTTCACGGCCGCCGCGCCTTCAGCGCGCGCGGCCGTTGCGCGTTTCAGGGGGCGCGTTTCAGGGCGTATCGTTTCCAGACTTCAGAGCCGCTGCGTCCTCCCGCCGACCCGGCAGGGCGGGAAGGTCAGGCGGACGGTCGTCCCGGCCCCGAGCCGGCTGTCGATGTGGAACGTTCCGCCGTGCAGCGCGATCAGCGCGCGCGTCAGCGGCAGGCCCAGGCCGGAGCCGCGCTCCGCCACCCGGTCGCGGCCTTGGTTATGGCCCGGATTGTGGCCATGCACCTGCCCGAAGGCGTCCAGCGCCACCGGGATTTGCTCGGGCCGCATGCCGATGCCGTTGTCGGCGATCGTCAGCGCGATGCCCCCGTCCTCCGTCAGCTCCCCGCGCACCCGCACACGCCCGTCCTTGGCAGGGGCGAACTTGATGGCGTTGCCGATCAGGTTGGTCAGCATCTGGCGGATCTGCGAGGCATCGCCGTGCAGGCTGGGCAAATCGTCCGGAATCTCCATGCACAGCGCGACCGCCGCCTCGCACGCCCGCGGCTGCATCATGCCGAAGGTCAGATCGACCAGCAGCGACAGGTTGCAGGCCTCCTCGTGCAGGTCCATCCGCCCCGCCTCGATCCGCGCGAGGTCGAGCAGGTTGTTGATGAGATCCAGCATATAGACGCCGGCCGCCGCGATCTGCCCGGCGTATTCGCGGTAGCGCGGGTTGTTCGGCCCCATCATCTCGTCATGGATGATCTGGGCAAAGCCGAGCACGGCGTTCAACGGCGTGCGCAGTTCGTGACTCAGATGGTGGACATAGTCGGACTTGCGCTGGTTGGCCTGTTCGGCCTCGTCGCGGGCGACGCTCAGTTCCGCCTCGCGGGCCTTCAGGTCGGTGATGTCGGCACGGATGCCGACGGTCCCGCCTTCGTGGGTCCGCCACTCCTCGATGCGAATCCAGCGCCCGTCGTGGAGCTGCACCTCCATGGGACCGCCGGCGCTGCGGTGCTGCTCGATGCGTCGCGCGATCCAGCCGTCCAGGTCGCCGTCCGGCACCTGATAGACGCCCCGCTCCACCCCGCTGCGCAACACCTCCTCGAACCGGGCCCCCGGCGTGATGAGGTCGGTGTTGGCGGAAAACAACTCCCGATAGCGTCCGTTGCACAGCACCAGCCGGTCCTGGGCGTCGTACAGCACGAAGCCCTCGGTGATGCATTCGATGGCGTCGGACAGCAGATGGTGGGCGCGCCGGGCCGCGCTTTCCGCCTGCACCCGCTCCGTGACGTTGCGGATGCTGCACATCACGCGGTCGCTGTCGGGCAGCGCGACCAGCCGCGCCTCGAAGGACTTGATGCCCCCCGTCGGTCCGGTCCCAATCTGCCCGGCCCCCGTCTGGCCAGGAGGCGGTGGCAGCGAGAAGTCCAGGCCGATGACCGTCTGCCCCTCGTTCAGCCGCCCGAGCGCCGCGGCCAGCAGGCCGGCGGCGGGCTCGGGCAGCACCTCCTGCACCCGGTGCGCCAGGAAGCGTTCGGCGGGGACGTTCAGGTCGCCGGGGCTGGCGGCGGCGAAGTCGAGGATGGTGCCGTCGCGCAGCAGTTCGAAACGGATGTCGGGATAGGCGTAGGACAGCGCGATGAGCTGCTCGTTCAGCCGCATCATCTCCTGCCGGGCGCCGCTGTCGGCGGGGGCTTCCGCCAGGATCAGCCCGCTCGGACGCGGCGCCGGAGCCAGCCGGAGATCCACCTCCAGCGGCAGGGTCAGGGGGGCGTGGATGGTCGCCCGCGCTTCCACCGTCCGCCCTGCGGCGGCCTGCTGCAGCGCGGCGGGGAACCGGCTGGACAGGCTGACCCGGACGGCGGCGGCGGGCGCGGCGGGCTCCAGGCCGATCAGCGCGCGGGCGGCGCCGTTCAGCCACAGGGTCAGGCCATCGGGATGGAGCAGCCACAGCGGCGTGGCAAGCGCGTCCAACCATTGCAATCCGGCCATATACTCCGGAGCCATATCCAGCTCGTCCCTCTCCAGCCGAGCCCTTCCCAGCCCAGAGGGCGCCGCATCGGTTTGCGGGGCGATGGGCAGGGCGGTGGTCATGGGCGGCAACATGGCATGTGATGCATAGCGGACATGCTATCAGAGCAAGACAGGGCGTGAACAGGGGCAGGGCGACCGTCCGAACCGTCTATTTCCGGTCCAAGCGTGGAAAACGGGACGGAAGGGTAGCGGACCAGCCTTTCGCACCGCAAGAAGCTGCGGGATCGGCGCTGACACCGGCGCCCATCCATGCATAAATCCGTACCGCTCACCAGAGACATCGCTGCCGATCCACCCCTTCGGAAGACCGCCATGGCCGACGAGACTCCTCAAGATGGCCCGCAGGACGTGCCGCAGGACGGCCAGATCCGCGACAAGCTGATCGCCACCAAGGAGCAATGGGCGCGGGAGGGCCGGGGCCTGACCGGGGAGACCGCCGACCCGGCGCGCGACCGCCTGCCGCCGGGCCAGCGCTTGGTGGAGACCTGGCCGGTGCTCGATCTCGGCATCGTTCCGCGGGTGAGCGAGGCGAACTGGACCCTGGCGGTGGACGGGCTGGTCGACACTCCCGTCATCTGGAGCTGGGCGGACCTGCAGGCCCAGCCGCGGGAGCGCGTCGTCTCCGACATCCACTGCGTCACCACATGGTCGCGCTACGACAACCAGTGGGAGGGCGTGTCGACGCGGCACCTGCTGTCGGTCGTCCGGCCGCGGCCGGAGGCGCGCTTCGTCCTCTGCCACTCCTCGGACGGCTACACCACCAACCTGCCGCTGGACGCCTTCGCGGCGGAGGATGCGCTGCTCGCCACCGGCTGGGAAGGCCAGCCGATCAGCCGCGACCATGGCGGCCCGGTCCGAGTCGTCGTGCCGAAGCTCTATTTCTGGAAAAGCGCCAAGTGGGTGAAGCGAATCGAGTTCCTGGCGGAGGACCGCCGCGGCTATTGGGAGGTCCGCGGCTATCACAATGACGCCGACCCCTGGCGGGAAGAACGCTACAGCGAGTAGCCCGCAAAGGCACCCGCCATTCCGGTCCAGAAACAATCCCGGCAACAGTCGGCGCCAAGGGATTCCCGGTCGCCGAGCAAGAATTGGTCGGACCAATCCATGGCGCGACTTGGAAAAATCGTGACGTCTTCCGTTCGATTTGCGCCAGATCATTCCCCTGTTCCGCAATGCTGACGTAGCCGTACGGGCGTCGGGCGACTCACATTCGGACGCAAGGGATTAACCAATGACAGTGGACTCGGTCACGATTGCCCTGGTGGGCAGCGGTGGCGCCGGCGCGATGACCGCCGGACAGATGCTGCTGGATGCCGCCGCCAACGTGGGATGGTACGGATTGATGTCGCGGTCCACCGGCCCGCAGATCCGTGGCGGTGAAGCCGCCGCCCTCGTTCGCCTGTCGCCGACACCCGTTCACGGTCCGGGAGACCGTTTCGACATCATCATCGCCTTCGACTGGCAGAATGTGGAGCGCTTCGCGGCCGAGCTTCCGCTGTCGGAGAAGAGCGTCATCATCACCGACCCCAGCCAGGGCGAGGTGCCCGCGGTCCTGGCCGCCAGCGGCGCCAAACAGGTCGAGCTGCCGATCAAGGAGCTGGCCGGGCGCATCCCCGGCGGGCGCGTCAACATGGTCGGGCTGGGCGCCGTCGCGGCGATCGTCGGCCTGCCGCGCGCCGGCATCGACGCGGTGATCCAGAAGGCGCTGGGCAAGAAGGGCGACGCCGCCATCCAGGCGTCCAACGCCGGCATCGACGCCGGGTCCAGGGAGGCCGCCGGCTGGAGCCTCGGCCTGGAGCTGGCCGCCCCCAACAAGGAGGGCGCCACCCGCTGGAACATCTCCGGCAACGAGGCCGCCGGGCTGGGCGCGCTGAAGGGCGGGGTGAAGTTCTGCGCCGCCTACCCGATCACGCCGGCGACCGAGATCCTGGAATGGCTGGCCCCCAACCTCGCCAAGACCGGCGGCAAGCTGGTCCAGGCGGAGGATGAGCTGGCCTCCATCGCCATGTGCCTGGGCGCCTCCTTCAGCGGCGTGCCCTCGATCACCGCGACCGCCGGCCCCGGCCTGTCGCTGATGACCGAGTGCATCGGCCTCGGCGTCGCCTCCGAAACCCCGGTGGTGATCGTCGACGTGCAGCGCGGCGGCCCGTCCACCGGCATCCCGACCAAGTCCGAACAGTCCGACCTGAACATCGCCGTCTACGGCCTGCACGGCGACGCCCCGCATCTGGTGGTCGGCCCGACCTCCATCGGCGACTGCCTGTTCACCACCCAGTGGGCGGTGCATCTGGCCGAGGCGCTGCAGACCCCGGCCATCGTGCTGTCCGATCAGGCGATGGGCCAGTCCCGCGCCATCGTCGACAAGCCGGCCGACGCCCCCCACAAGGCGAACCGCCTGCTGGCGACCGATCTCGGCGGCGAAGGCAAGTACCTGCGCTACGCCAACACCGAGTCCGGCGTCTCCCCCGCCGCCATCCCCGGCATGCCGGGCGGCGAGCACACCGCCGACGGGCTGGAGCATGCGGAGAACGCCCTGCCCTCCTCGCAGGCGTCCGACCACCAGAAGCAGCTCGACAAGCGCCTGCGCAAGCTGACCTCCTACGACTACGGCGACGCCTGGGCCGACATCGAGGGCGAGGGCGAGATCGCCGTCGTCACCTGGGGCTCCGCCACCGGCCCGTCGCGCGAGGCGGTGCGCCGGCTGGAGGCCGCCGGCACCAAGGCCCGGCTGGTCGCCATCCGCCTGATCTCCCCGGTCCAGCCGGCCAAGCTGGCCGCGGCGCTGGACGGCGTCTCTAAGGTGCTGGTCGTCGAGCAGACGCACGGCGCCCAGTTCCACAAGTTCCTCCGCGGGCATTACGACCTGCCGGGCGCGGTGTCGGTGTTCAGCCGCCCCGGCCCGCTGCCGATCCGCGCCCGTGAGGTTCACGAGACGCTTCTTTCCCTGATCTGACCGGCCGGAGCACGAAATCCATGGATACCCATCTGACCGACGATGTCGTGGGCCCGCTGCCCGGCGACTACAAGTCCGACGTGAAGCCCATCTGGTGCCCCGGCTGCGGCGACTATTCCGTGCTGGCCGGCATCACCCGCGCCATGGCGAACATGGGGCTGGAGCGCCACGACACCGTCGTTGTGTCGGGCATCGGCTGCTCGTCGCGCATCCCCGCCTACACCAGCGTCTACGGCTACCACACGGTGCACGGCCGCTCGCTGGCCGTGGCGTCCGGCGTGAAGCTGGCCCGGCCGGAGCTGAACGTGCTGATCTTCGGCGGCGACGGCGACGGCTTCTCGATCGGCGGCAACCACTTCCTGCACGCCTGCCGCCGCAACGTCGACATGACCTACATCGTCATGGACAACCAGGTCTACGGCATGACCAAGGGTCAGGCCTCGCCGACCACCGAGGCCGACTGGTGCGAGTCGAAGCTGACCCCGGAAGGGCCGGGCGTCAACCCGATCCAACCGGTCGCCCTGGCGCTGGCCTGCGGCGCGAACTTCGTCGCCCGCGGCTTCTCCAACAACCCGAACGAGGTCGCCCGCCTGATCGTGGAAGGCGTGAAGCACCCCGGCTTCTCGGTCATCCACATCCTGTCTCCCTGCGTCACCTTCCGCCCCGAGCAGCGCGGCTGGAAGAGCACGGTCCACCCCTACGGCCGCGAGCCGACGGACGACCCGAACGAGGCGATGCGCGCCGTCCTCGAGGACGACGGGTTCGGCCTCGGCATCTTCCTCGCCGGCAACCGCCGTCCGTTCCAGCCGGAATCGACGGCCACCCACAGCATCGCCCAGATCGAAGAGGGGTTCGCGGTATGAAGACGAAAGTGCTGAACGGGGCCGCCAACGTCGGTCTGTTCCTGGCCCATGCGCTGGCGCTGGAGATCGAGGCGGCGGAGCGCTACACCGAGTTGGCCGACAGCATGGAGTCCCACAACAATGTGGAGGTCGCCAAGCTGTTCCGCGATCTGTCCACCTACTCGGCCAAACACGCCGAGGAGGTGAAGCAGATCGCCAGGGAGCATGGCGCGCTGCCCAAGGTCGCCCCCTGGGAGTTCCAGTGGGACGCCACCACCGAGTCGCCGGAAGCCGCGGCCTTCGAGAACGCCCACTATCTGATGAAGCCGCACCACGCGCTGAAGATGGCGCTGCTGAGCGAGCATCAGGGCAACAACTATTACGCCTCGGTCGCCGCCGAGACGAAGGACCCGGAGGTCGCCCGCCTCGCCCGCGAGTTCGCGGAGGAGGAGGCCGGCCACGTCGCCCTGGTCCGCAAGTGGCTGGAGCGCTATCCGGCCCCGAAGGACGACTGGTCGGACGATCCCGACCCGCCCAACATCTCCGACTGAGACGTCTGAGCGTGGGGCGGAACGCCTTGCGGTCCAGGAACGGGGTGGCCCAGCGCCGCCCCGTTTCCTTTTGCGGCAATGACCGCCGTCACCGCGCGGCCCGGCTGCCCGCCAGTTCGACGAGGCGGATGAACTCGGCCCGCGTGCCATCGGGATCGGCGCCGCGCGCGCCGCGCGCCAGATCGGCGATCTGCGCGTAGGACATCGTCTCGCCGCCCCCCGCGCTGCGCAGCTTCCCGGCGAAGGACGCCACCGCCAGGGCGAAGCGGGCCTCGGCGGGAGCGGCCTCGACGGAGGCCAGAGCTTCGCGCTTGCGGATGGGGCGCTCGATCAGCCGGCTTTGGGACTGGCCGGGCAGCGTGTAGCGCAGGCGCAGGAAACCGAACTCGTCCGCGTTTGCCGCATCCTTGGTCGTCCTGGCCTTATGGTTGGCCTCGTAGCGCAGCGGATCGACGCCCTTGCCCTTGGCCCCCGGCGGCAGGAACTCATAGAGCGCGGTCACCGCATGACCGGCGCCAACGTCGCCCGCATCCACCCGGTCGTCGTTGAAATCCTCGCGGCGCAGCGCCCGCGTCTCATAGCCGATCAACCGGTAATGCCCAACCAGGGCCGGATTGAACTCGACCTGGAACTTCACATTGTCGGCGACCGGCACCATGGTGGAGGACAGCTCGTCGCGCAGGACCTTCTTGGCCTCCTGCATGCCGTCGATGTAAGCGGCGTTGCCATTGCCCGCCTGGGCGAGCCGCTGCATCACCACATCGTTGAGATTGCCCAGCCCGACGCCGAGGACCGACAGGTAGACTCCGGTCTCACGCTTCCCCGCGATCAGCGTCTCCAACGCCTTGGGATCGACGATCCCCACGTTGAAATCGCCATCGGTGCCGATCACCACCCGGTTGACCGCCGCCTTGTCGAAATTCTTTTCCGCCAGCGCGTAGGCCGCCTGGATTCCGCCGTCGCCCGCGGTGAGGCCGCCCGCCGTCAGCCCCTGGATGGCCGCGCGGATGGTTTCCTTGTCCGTTCCGGCGGTGGGCTCCAGCACCACGCCGCTGTTGGCGGCGTAGCTGACGATGGCCACGTGATCATCCGGCCGCAGATCGTCCACCAGCATCAACAGCGCCTGCTTGAGCAGCGGCAGCCGGTCTTGCGGCGCCATGGAGCCGGACACGTCCACCAGGAAGACGAGGTTCAGCGCGGGTCGTTGCTTGCGGGCGACGTCGTAGGCGCGGATGCCGATGTGCAGGATGCGCGCGCCCTCCGTCCAGGGGGATGGATAGACCGCCACCGTCGGGCGGAAGGGAGCGGCGGGCGACTCCGGGCGGGGGTAATCGTAGTGGAAATAGTTGACCATCTCCTCCACCCGCAAGACGGGGTATGGGATGGGGTGCCCTTCGTTCAGCAGGCGGCGGACCACCGCGTAGGACGCCGTGTCCACGTCGGCGGAGAAGGTGGAGACGGGCGCCTCGGCCACCGGCACGAAACCGTTCGGTGACGCCGTGTCGAACCGCCCCGGCGATCTGGCAATCTCCGAAGCGGGAAAGGGAGTTCCGGCGGACCGGGCCGCGGGGGCCGACGCGACGAAGGGCGCGGCGGGATATCCAACCAGATTCTCACTGGAGCCGGGCCGTATCGACGACGTCGGCACCTGTGGCGTCACTCCGCAAGCCGTCAACACCGTGCCCAGCGCCATGGCGCCGAGCAAGCCCCCCACCGACGTTCGCTTCACAGAAATCTCCCTCGTTGGATGCCGCGCATCGCGGCGAACCACGTTCTAAGGGACCATTTTGGAGACTTCTTGTCCGGTGGGTTCGACTTTAAGGCATTCTTTTGTCAAAATCGTGACGCAGAGGTTGAAGTCCCATCCGCCGTTAGTCCATGGGATGTGGACAGGATGACCAAGGGTGACGGTAGGACTTGTCAAAAACGCGGAAATGCCGCAAGAGCGGGCCTTCACGGATCGGCCTGGGGAGCGGCTACGGCGCCGCACCGCAGGCCGGCGCGCACCGTCCCGCATTCATCTGGATTTTGGAATGACCCCGCCCGCCGAGAGTGACTTCGTCCCGTCCCCCTGTGTCAGCGTGTGCAAGCTGACCGCCGACCGCGCCTATTGCATCGGCTGCCTGCGCACGTTGGAGGAGATCCGCGGCTGGAAGCACATGGACGCCGACCAGAAACGCGCCCTACTGGCGGATCTGGAGAACCGGCAGGCCGCCGCCGCGGAGTAACCGTCCCTCAAGCGTTTTTGAGCGTCAGGCCGCGGCTCCACGCAGCAGGGTCATGCGGTCGCGGTCGGCGCGGATGCGGTCGAGATGCTGGATCGCCACCGCGGTGATCGGCAAAGGCAGTTCCTTGGCCAAGGCCTCCTCATAGGCGCGGACGCATTCGCCCTCGCCGCGCTGCACCTCGGCCAGGATCGCCTCGCGATCCTGACCCAGAACGTTGGTCTTCAGTTCCAGGAAGAAGCGGTGCGCGCCGCCCATCACGGTTCCGCCCATGTCCGGCGCCCCGCCCTGTTCGGCGACGAGGCGCTGGACCTCGCGCACGATGGCGCCGCGCTGGGCCGCCAGATCGTTGAACAGGGCCTTCAGATCCTCGTCCTCCAAGGCTTCCGCGGCCTGACGATAGGCTTCGTGGCTGTCCTCGACGATGCGGATCAGATCGTTGAGGGTGTCGACGATCTGGTCTTTTCCCATCATGGCCGGTTCATTTGCCGACATGGCCGCTCCCTCCCCTGGCAGTCTGCCCATCCGCTTTGAAAAACCTCCCGCCCCGGTGAAGGTTCCTCGATGCATCCGAAGGGTGCTCCGGTTGGTCAGGCCGCATCGCCCGATGGTGACGAACCGTCGCCCCGCCTGTTGTCGCTCCATCCCCAATGGACTGTCCGATAACGCAACGAGGGAGAAGACCTGTGGCCAACACCACCAAGGAAACCCTGATCGACTGGCTCCGCGACGCCCACGCCATGGAAAGCCAAGCCGTCGAGATGCTGGAGCGGCAGGCGGAGCGCATCAAGAACTACCCGGACGTCCTCGCCAAGGTGCAGGAGCACATCGAGGTGTCGAACCGGCAGGCCGACCGGCTGAAGCAATGCCTGCAGCGTCTGGGCACCGACACCTCGGCCATCAAGACCGGTGTCGCCATGCTGATTGGCAACGCCCAGTCGCTGTCCGGGGTCGTGGCGTCCGACGAGATCGTGAAGGCGTCGATCTTCGACTATTCCTTCGAGCATTTCGAGATCGCCAACTACCGCGCCCTGATCTCCGCCGCGGAGCAGGCCGGGGAGCCGGAGATTGCCCGCATGCTCCAACCGAGCCTGGACGAGGAGCTGGAGATGGCGGCGTGGCTGGAACAGCGCCTGCCGCAGCTCACCAAGACTTATCTGGAGCGCCGGGAAACCGCCGGCACCGCCGAAGCGAAGCGCTGATCCCACCCCATCGCCAAGGCCGCGCCGGGGCACCGCCCCCGGCGCGGTTCCCATTCGTCAATGCAGAGCCAGCGCCGACCGCTGGCGAACCGCCGGACGGGCGCGCCACAGGCTGAGCAGATGGCCGGACAGGGTCATCGCGTCCGACGCCAGCCCGAAGGCCGAGCCGGCGAGCGCGTTGTGGCCGGCCCCCACCACCGTCGAGGACAGGAAGAACAGCCGCATCCGCCCGACCGCGCTCTGCCAGCGCCCGATGGTCCCCAGGATGAAGCCGGCAGCCGACAGGGCGGACATCGGTCCCTGCCACGTCGCCGCCGCGACGGCCAGCGCCGCCGGTACGGTCAGGGCAAACAGGACGCGCAGCCAGCGCGGCCGCCGTTCCGGATAGGCGGCGGCCATCTGCGCGAGGCCGAGCGCGCACATCAACATACCCGTATGGGCTCCCAAAGCGAAGAAATGGAGGACGAACAGCGCGCCCGCCCCGGCCTGCGCGGTCAGGATCGTCCGCCGGTCCTGCAGCAGCGTGGACAGGACGCCCAACGCCAGACCGGCAAGCCCGCTCACCGCGACCAGCGACAGGGACGGCAGGTAGTGCAACAGGAAAACCATGGATAGCGCCTTCACCCTTCAAAAAATGCTGCGCCGCAGCAAAAATGCCGCGGCGAAGGGGCCGGACGCTAGGCGCCGATGGTTAACCGGCTGTGAATCGGGGTGTGATCAAGAGTGGGCGCACCGTCCCGTCACACTGACTTGGGTTAAGGGAAAAAAACGTTTAATGCCAACGATCTCGGGACCTATGGCCTGACCATGGGCATACCCCTGTGGTCGGGGGCACCCCATGGGCATTTCACCTTTGCGACGTTTCCCCGAAACGGCCGGGCCGTCATTCTTCGCACCGCAAGATGACACGCCCAACAAAACACACGCTCTCGACGCCGTGCCTTCCCGA
Source organism: Azospirillum aestuarii (assembly GCF_016632405.1). NCBI lineage: Bacteria > Pseudomonadati > Pseudomonadota > Alphaproteobacteria > Rhodospirillales > Azospirillaceae > Azospirillum > Azospirillum aestuarii. Next base: position 944,509 of record NZ_JAEPIV010000002.1, on the reverse strand, counting down.
AACGCCGTGCCTGAGACGCCTCTGGAATAAGACGCTCTGGAAGAGATGCCCTATGACCCAGCTGACGAAACGGGACGCCACACGTCTTCCCGCACCACCCACCTGTTGCCATTGTGGGAAGCCTTTGCGGGCCGGGGAACCGCATTGGGCCGGCGATAGCGAGAACCGCCCCTGGCACTATGGCTGCGCCGAGCGGGTCGGCCTGACCATGTCCTGGACGCGGGTCCGCCATCGCCGCGCGATCGTCGCGGGAGTATGACCGCGCCGCGCTGTTACCTCCCTGGCCGAGATCCATCGGCAGGACTTCCAAAAGGGGAAAGCATGAAGGGGACACCGCAAAGCATCTGGCTGTCCATGGCCAACCGGTCGGCCAGCCAGGCGATCGGCTTCTGGAGCGGCGTGTTCAACGCCGCCGCCCGGCGCAACCAGACCACCCTGTTCAACGCCATGACCAAACCGCCCAAGGCGAAGCGCGCGGCACCGAAAAAGAAAAGCCGCTGAGGCAAACCCCGGTGAGGCAAACACCAGAAAGCACAAAAGCCGCCCAAGGGCGGCTTTCTTGTGCAGATTGGAAGGAATGGCGCGCCCGAAGAGATTCGAACTCCTGACCCCCAGATTCGTAGTCTGGTGCTCTATCCAGCTGAGCTACGGGCGCATTCCTGTCTGTCTTCCCGGCGGCGGCGGTGACCGTCCGTCGTCGAGGCGCGCAACTTACTCAAAAGGATTCCGGGCTGCAAGACCTTTTTTCGCCTTTTCACGCGGTCGATTGCCCGACGCTGGGGCTTGCGGTATAAGCGGCGCACGTTTCTTTCGGAGTCCATAGCCGTGCCAGAAGCCGTTCCGTTCAACAAGCACTTCCCGGTGTCGTGGGAGGAGCTTCACCGCAACGCCAAGGCGTTGGCCTGGCGCCTGATCGACAAGGGTCCGTGGAAGGGCATCATCGCCATCACCCGCGGCGGCCTCGTCCCGGCGGCCATCATCGCGCGCGAGCTTGAGCTGCGCATGATCGACACCGTCTGCGTCTCCAGCTACGACCATCAGAACCAGCGCGAGGCGATGGTGCTGAAGGGCGTGGAGGGCGCCAACGCCGGGGATGGCGAAGGCTGGCTGATCATCGACGATCTGGTCGACACCGGCAAAACCGCGGTGGTCGTGCGCAAGATGCTGCCCAAGGCGCATTTCGCCACCGTCTACGCCAAGCCGCTGGGGCGTCCGCTGGTCGACACCTTCATCACCGAGGTGAGCCAGGATACCTGGATTCACTTCCCCTGGGACATCGAGCTGCAATTCTCCCAGCCGATCGCCAAGCTGCACCGCGGCGCTTGACCTGCCTCATTCAACCCTCTCCCCCCTGGGGAGAGGGGACTATGCCACTTGACACAAGCCCGACCGTCTTGTGTCAAGTCTACAGCAGCCCCGCCGAACGGTGGCGCGGGTCGAGCGCGTCGCGCAGCCCGTCGCCCAGCAGGTTCAGCCCCAGCACCGTCACCGCGATGGCCGCGCCGGGAAAGATCGCCTGGAGGGGAGAGGTGAACAGGAAGGTCTGCGCGTCGCCCAGCATCTTGCCCCAGGAGGGCGAGGGCGGCTGGATGCCCAGCCCCAGATAGCTCAGCGCCGCCTCGTTCAGCACCGCCACCGCGAACAGCACCGTCCCCTGGACGATCACCACCCCGGCGATGTTGGGCAGCACATGCACCAGCGTCACCGACAGCGGCCCGCGCCCCAGCGCCAGCGCCGCCCGCACGAAGTCCCGCCGCCACACGGCCAGCGCCGCCCCGCGCGCCACCCGCGCGAAGACCGCGGCGTTGAACAGGCCGAGCGCCAGCACGACGTTCACCGCCCCCGCCCCCAGCGCCGCCGTCAGCAGGATCGCCGTCAGCACCGCGGGAAAGGCGAACAGCAGGTCACCCAGCCGGGCCACCGCCTCGTCCCCCCAGCGCCCCCAGGCGGAGGCGGCCAAACCCAGCGGCACGCCCAACACAGCGCCCAGCGCCACCGCCGCCGCCCCAACGGCCAGCGAGTTGCGGGCGCCGACCAGGATCATCGACAGCACGTCGCGCCCGAAATGGTCGGTGCCCAGCCAGTGAACCGGCCCCGGCGGGCGCAGCCGGGCGACCACCCGCACCTGCTCCGCCGGGAAGGGCGTCCAGACCAGCGACAGCAGCGCCGCCCCCACCACCAGCGCGGTGAGCAGCCCGCCCAGCAGCAGGCTGACCGGCAGGCGCTTCAGCCGTCTCATCCCCCCGATTTTCATGGGCCCCGTCATGCCGTCACCCGCGGGCGCGGGTCGATGGCCGCGCAGGCGATGTCGACCAGCGCGTTGACCGCCACCACCGTTACCGCCAGCAGCACGACGACGCTCTGCACCACGATCAGGTCGTGCTGGCCGATGGCCTGATAGAGCAGGCGGCCCAGCCCCGGCAGGGTGAAGACATTCTCCACCACCACCGCCCCGGCGACGAGGAAGGAGAATTGCAGGCCGAGGATGGTCGCCACCGGAATCAGCGCGTTGGGCAGCACGTGGCGCCGCAGGACGACGCGGCGCGGCAGGCCCTTGGCGACCGCCGTGCGCACATACTCCTCGCGCAGCGTGTCGAGCGCCGCGGTGCGGGTGATGCGCGCCAGGATCGCCGCCTCCGGCAGGGCCAGCGCCACGGCGGGCAGCAGCAACGCCTTCAGCGCCGGCCCCGCCCCGGCCTCCCACCCCGGAAAGCCGCCGGCGGAAAACCAGCCCAGCCGCACGGAAAACAGCAGGATCAACAGGATGGCGAACCAGAAGCCGGGCACGGCGATGCCCATCTGCCCAAAGGCCATGACCGCCCAGTCCCCCGCCCGCCCCTGCTGCCCGGCGGCGAACAGGCCGAGTGGGATGGCGATGCCCGCCGAGAGGACCAGCGCCAGCCCCGCCAGCGGCAGGGTGATGGCCAGCCGGTCGGCGACCAGCCCGGCGACCGGGCGCGCGTAGGTCAGGCTGGTCCCGAAATCCCCACCCAGCATGCCACCCACCCAGCCGGCATAGCGGACGGGCCAGGGCCGGTCGAGCCCCATCTGGGCGCGCAGGGCGGCCACCGCCTCCGGCTGCGCGCTGGTGCCGAGCATCACCAGGGCGGGGTCGCCGGGGATCGCCTCCAGCACGGCGAAGACCACCAGCGTGGCCAGCCACGCCGTCAGCGCCAGGGTGAGCAGACGGCGCACCAGGAAGGCGAGCACGCGGGTCAGCCCCCGTCGGGTCCGGTCCGGCCGCGCCGGATCACTTCCACCGGACGCCCGTCACGTCGTTGGCCTGGATCGGACGGTTGACCCACATGCCCTGCACCGCCGACTTCTGCACGGTGGCCGAGGGCAGCATGAAGAGGAAGCCGTTCACCGCGTCCTCGGCCAGGATGCGCTGCTGCTCGCCGTAGAGGGCGTTGCGCTTGGCGCTGTCCTGGGTGCGGTCCAGTTCCGCCCCCACGGCGTTGAAGCGCTCGCTCCGGTAGTTGAAGTAGTAGTCGGGGCGGCCGTAGATGTCGATGTCCAGCGGCTCCGTGTGGGCGATCAGGGTCAGGTCGTAATCCTTGCCCTTGAACACCTTCTCCAGCCAGGGCGCCCATTCCATCGGCTCGATCGTCACGCGGACGCCGACCTCGGCCAGCATGGCGGCGATCAGTTCGCCGGAGCGGCGGGCGTAGATCGGCGGCGGCAGGCGCAGCGTCGTCGCGAACCCGTCCGGATGGCCGGCCTCGGCAAGCAGCTCCTTGGCCTTGTCCGGGTCGTAGGGGTAGAGGCCGGTCAGGTCTACGTAGCCGGCACGGTGCGGCGGGAAGTGGCTGCCGATGGGCGCCCCGTTGCCGAACAGCACGCCGTCGATCAGCGTCTTGCGGTCGATGGCGTGGGCCATCGCCCGGCGCACCCGCACGTCGTCGAAGGGCTTGCGGGCGTTGTTGGTGCCGAGGATCGTCTCCCCCTCCGTCGTGCCGACCATGACGGTGAAGGCCCCGTCGTCGCGGAACTGGGGCAGCGCCTCGTAGGTGTCGAACTGCGGGAAGCTGTCGATGTCGCCGGCCTTCAGCGCGGCGACCTGGGCCGCCGGGTCGCTGATGAAGCGGAAGGTCACGCGCTCCAGCGCCGGCTTCGGCCCGTCATAGTCGGGGTTGCGCACCAGCACCACCCGGTCGCCGGCCACCCAGCGCTCGAACTTGAAGGGGCCGGTGCCGACCGGAGTCTGCTTGTTGGCGCCCGCCGATTCCGGGGCGACGATGGCGGCGTCGCCCGACGCCATGTGGAAGAGGAACAGCCCGTCGGGCCGCGACAGGGTGACCACCACGGTCCGCGCGTCGGGCGCCTCCACCCCGGCGATGGCGGCGAAATAGCCCTTCTGCGCGTTGACCGACTCGGCGCCGCGCGCGCGGTCGAGCGAGAACTTCACGTCCGCCGAATCGGCGTCGGTGCCGTCGTGGAACTTCGCCCCCTTGCGCAGGTGGAAGGTGTAGGTCAGCCCGTCCGCCGACACCTCCCACTTTTCGGCGAGGCCCGGCACCACCTTGCCTTCGGCGTCGATGCGGGTCAGCGGCTCGTACAGGTTGGCGTAGGTCACCTCGTCGATGGCCGCCGCCGCCCCCGCCGTGGGGTCGAGGTGCGGCGGCTCCAGTCGCATCCCGACCACCAAGTCGGTGCGGGGGGCTGCCTGCGCGAGGACCGGACCGGCGGCCAGCGCGCCGGCCAGCCCGAGAACCGCTCCCATGGTGATGGCGAGCGCGGCGCGCCTCTGGCGGTTCGGCATGACGGCTGTTTCCCCCAATCGTTGTCTCGGCGCGGGATGATGCGGTGAAGCCCCGCCCGAGTTCAAGGCCGCAGGCGGGCTTTTCCGATCACGCCTCCGCCATGAAGGCGCCGTACTGGCGGGAAATCGCCTCCACCGCCGTGTCGAACAGGCGCTTGCCGTGCTCTGGCGAGGCGAGGCCGGGGGCGGAGCCGATGCGCCCGTCCGGGTGGCGGCGGCGGAAGTCGCGGGCGTCGTAGAAGCCGCCGGGGGACGCGGTTTCCGGGTCCATCGCCGCCGTCTTGATCGACTCGGGATAGGCGTACTGGGTCAGCGACACCTCGCTGGGCGTGGCGTGGGAGCCCTCCTTGGCGCCGAACAGCTCCCGCGACAGGCGCCCGATCTCCTGGTTCTCCCACCAGTTGACCAGGGTGCAGCGCAGTTCCGGCGCCTGCCGGCCGCGCAGGGCGCGGTTCTCCGCGTAGATCTCGTAGAAGGCGGCGCGGACCGACGCGACGTTGCCGCCATGGCCGTTGACGAAGAAGAATCGCTCGAACCCATGCTCGGCCAGCGACATCACATAGTCGCGCAGCAGGGCGATCAGGGTGGAGGGCTTCAGCGTCATGGAGCCGGCGAAGTCCATGTGATGCACGGCCATGCCCACCGGGATGGTCGGCCCGACCATGGCGCCGGTGGCGTCGCCGACGCCGCGGGCCACCACCTCGGCGCAGATGGCGTCGGTGCCGATCAGGCCGTTCGGCCCATGCTGCTCGGTGGAGCCGATGGGCATGATGATGCCCTTGGAGGTCTTCAGGTAAGCCTCGGCCTCGGCCCAGGTGCTGAGAAGAAGCTGCACGGTCTCTGACCCTTGTTCGGTGTGTTCTCCGCCAAAGATAGGGCAAATCGCCCGTCTTCCCAAAAGTCCGTTGCCTGCGCTCTCCGCGGCGGAGCCGGATAGTGTGGAATTTCCTCCGGCACTATACAGCGTTTAGGTGTATTCCCCTTCGCCATACAATCACGCAGCATCCCGGGTTGCGCACTTCACCCTATCGGCAAATCACATCAACCATCCCCACGCCACCCGGCCCAACCGGAACCCAAAGGTCAACGACATGGACGCCGAGTCGAAAACCGCCGCAAGCGACGATGACGTATTCGTGGCCTACGCTTTATGGCGATGGAAAATATTTGTTCTGTCATTGAACGTTCTTGCAGCCGCTTGGGGGCTTTATCTGTTCAAGTTGTCCAAGATTTCGGCGCCCGGTGCATGGTTGGGTGTTGTCATAATCATCGTTTCCATCATTGGGTCGACGGAAATTATATCCCTTCTGTTCCACAAGGGGCCGACGATCAAAGCAGACAAAAACGGGTTGTTCATTTATGGACAGACCATGCAGCCGGTGCCCTGGGAGAACATTTCATCCGCCGACCACGGGATGGCGTTGAGCACGCCTGATGTTCCGACCACATACATATTGAAGGTCGCGAAGGCCGGCAGGAATCGTCTTCGGCCAAGTCTTGCCAGCGCCTATACACGGCGTCATCTGAGGCTCAGCAGCGTTGGCTCCACCGCATCGGGAAAAGACGTCCGGCGCGTTCTGAAGATCCATGTCGCGAACTTGCTTTGGCACATCGCATCGGACACGGCGGACGGGAAAGCCGAATGAACGTCATGCGATCGCACCTGCAGGATGTTCCGGGAATCAGAACATGAATGGATGGCGCAACGCGAATTCGCTTTCCGTGCCGTGGGCTCGCGTTGGACTTGGTTTGCTGGTAGCGGTTGCCGGCTTGGTCGGGCTGGCCGCCCTTCATCTTCTCCCGTCCGAGGTGGAAAAACTTCACAAGCGTGCGTCAATCAACGGGCCGGTTGACGCAACCCTGTTGACGGCGGTCCGATGGGATCGGGTGTGCGTGGTCGGCCCTTACTGCGACGGTTGGGGCAGCGACGGTTTCTGCAAGCCGTTCGACGAGAGCACATGGGGACTGGTGTGGTTTCACGGCGAAGACGTCGCAGCAGTGAAGACATTCCATCGGACGCGGATAAGCTACGCCGGTGCCTCTGGACCGGATTCCTGTCTGACCGCAAGGCAGCGGCCCGTTCTCCAGACGTCCGGTCCAAACACACTGACTTTGGGTCTCACAACACCCTGAACGCCCCCGTCCCGCTAGCAAGTTTCCGGAAGCTTCCATACACTCGCGTGCATTTCCCAAGGCATGGCGTCAGGCATGGTTGCGCGGATCAACACGGTTGCGTTCCAGGGCATCGAGGTTCTGGACATCGACGTTCAGGTGCAGATGTCCGGCGGCATCGTCGCCTTCACCGTGGTCGGTCTGCCCGACAAGGCGGTGGCCGAGAGCCGCGAGCGGGTGCGGGCGGCTCTGCACGCGCTGGGCCTCGCCCTGCCGGCCAAGCGGATCACCGTCAACCTCGCCCCGGCGGACGTGCTGAAGGAAGGCAGCCATTTCGACCTGCCCATCGCGCTGGCCCTGCTGACCGTCATGGGCGTGCTGCCCGACCTGGAAATGAGCCGCTATTGCGCGCTGGGCGAACTGGCGCTGGACGGGGCGCTGACCCCGGTGGCCGGGGTGCTGCCGGCGGCGATCAACGCGCTGGCCCACGACCGCGGGCTGATCTGCCCAGAGGCCTGCGGCGGGGAGGCCGCCTGGGCGGGCGAGGGGCTGGACGTGCTGGCGCCCGCGACCTTGCTCGCCCTCATCAACCATTTCCGCGGCCAGCAGGTGCTGACCCGCCCCCGCCCGCGCATCCAGGAGAGCGCCGAGGCGCCGCTCGACCTGCGCGACGTGAAGGGCAACGAGACGGCCAAGCGCGCGCTGGAGGTCGCCGCCGCAGGCTCGCACAATCTGTTGATGATCGGGCCGCCCGGCTCCGGCAAGTCGATGCTGGCGGCAAGGCTGCCCGGCCTGTTGCCGCCGCTCGATCCGGCGGAGGCGCTGGAGGTCTCGATGATCCACAGCGTCGCCGGGTTGCTGGAGGGAGGGAAACTGCTGCGCCAGCGCCCCTACCGGTCGCCGCACCAGTCGGCCAGCCTGCCCGCCCTGGTCGGCGGCGGGTCGCGCGCCAAGCCGGGGGAAATTTCGCTGGCCCACAAGGGCGTGCTGTTCCTGGACGAGCTTCCCGAATTCCCCCGCGGCACGCTGGAGGCGCTGCGCCAGCCGCTGGAGATCGGCAAGGCCGTGGTCAGCCGGGTGAACCACCATGTGACCTACCCGGCGCGGGTGCAGTTGATCGCGGCGATGAATCCCTGCCGCTGCGGCCATCTCGACGACGCGTCGCTGGCCTGCGCCCGCGCGCCGAAATGCGCCGCCGACTACCAGTCGAAGATCAGCGGGCCGCTGTTCGACCGCATCGATCTGCACATTGATGTGCCCGCCGTCAGCCCCGCCGACCTCAGCCTGCCGCCGCCCGCCGAGGGCAGCGCCGACGTGGCCGCCCGCGTGGCGGTGGCCCGAACCGTCCAGGCGGAGCGCTACGCCGGCTTCGGCCCCTTTCCCGAGGGCCGTGCGGTGCGCACCAACGCCGAGGCGGACGGCGAACTGCTGGAAAAGGCCGCCGCCCCCGACCAGCCGGGCCGCGCCCTGCTGACCGAGGCGGCGGAGCGGCTGAAGCTGTCGGCCCGCGGCTATCACCGCGTCATGCGCGTCGCCCGCACGCTGGCCGACCTGGACGGCGGGGGCGGCGTGCGCCGCCCGCACATCGCGGAGGCACTCGGCTACCGCCGCATCGCCCCCGGACGTTGATGCTTTATTCCGCCGCCACGGCGTTGCCGTGGTTGGAATGGTGATTCCGGTCGTTGAGGCAGCGGCGCAGGCGGAAGGCGGTGATGAGGGTCAGCGCGCCGAAGACGATCAGATAACCGGCCACGCCCCAGGCCAGAGCCAGCAGACCCAACGACGGCAGCACCCACATGCCCATGCCGAACAGCACTGACAGGGCGCCCGCCACACCCCAGGCCCATTTGCCGTGGCTGCGGTGCATGCGCCACGCGCTCATGATTTCGGCGAATCCGGTGATGACCGACCAGGCGGCGACCAGCCAGACCAGAGCGAACAGGCTGGCCATCGGCCAGAAAAGCGCCAGCGCGCCGCCGATCAGGCTGACCACGCCTTCCAGGATAAAGGGCAGCCACCGTTCCTGCGCCTGGGCGGCGCGAATGCCGCCGACAATGGCGAACACGCCGTCGACCAGCAGGTAAGACGCAAGAATGACCGCAAGCGTGGCGACCGTCACCCCCGGCATGAGGAAGGCGAGCAGGCCAAGCAGAACCGCCGCACCCCCGCGCAACGCCAGTGTCCACCAGTTGCGCGCCAGCACATCGTTCATGCCCTGGACCCGCCGGGCGTCGTACTCCTGCACTGTTGCCATGGCCGTGTCTCCCATTGTCCGTTCCGGCGTGCCGGGCGCGGAAAAGCCGCGTGGCACATCAGCGCAACAGGGGGCAGGCATCTTCGTTGCGGCGGCGGGTTGTCGCAGTGGCGGGATTTGCGCGAAAAGCGAGCGGATCTGCTTTATTGCGGCCTCAGTTTTCCCGACCGTAATCGCCCTTCTTCGGCTCGATGAAGTAGAACAGCCGGGACTCGAGCTGCATCCCCTCGCGCGGGTTCATCAGCGCCACCTCGGTCGTCAGCCCCTGGGCGTCCAGCACCCGCCATTTGCGGAGTTGGAAGGGACGGTCCTCGAAGACCAGCGTCAGCGTGCCCTTGCCGGGGTCCTTGGTCTCGGTCAGGCTGATTTCCACCAGCCCCGGCGCCTGAAAGACGCCGGTCACCGTCACGTCGCCGGACAGCCGGATGTTCTTGCGCAGGATGAAGTCGGCCAGCGTGCTGCCGATGGGGGCGCTGGACTGCTGCCGCATCTCCCCGTCCCAATAGAAGATGAAGGCGCCGTCGGCGACGACGAAGTCCTTCACCGGCGGGTCGTACTCCAGCCGCATCCGGCCCGGACGCGCGAGGTAGAAGGTGCCGGCGGTCTGGTGGCCGTTCGGGGCGACCTGCACGAACTTCGATTGCAGCGTGCCGATGCCGTTCAGATAGCTTTCCGCCTGGGCCACCAGCGCCTGGTCCTGGGCGGACAGGGCGGCGGCGCGTGGCGCGGCGAGCGCGGAGTCGAGGACCGCTCCCGCCGTGGTGACGGACAGAGCGACGGCAGCGGCAGCCAGAATGCGGCGGAACGGGATCTTCATGATGCCTGCTAGGTAACCGGACGTTCCGGGCGGAAATGGGGCGCGGCGGTGGTGGTTCCAAGGATTAAAGCGAACTCACGGTGCCCCCACCCCGACCCTCCCCCGCTAACGCAGGGGAGGGAGTTTAGCGCGAAGCGGCGGCAGTCCCCTCCCCCGCCCAGCGGGGGAGGGTCGGGGTGGGGGCAAGCACCCGCTCACTCCTCGATGTTGCGGGCCAGGACCTCGCGCTTGCCGGCGTGGTTGGGCTTGCTGACCACGCCCTCGGTCTCCATCCGCTCGATCAGACGGGCGGCGGAGTTGTAGCCGATGCGGAGCTGGCGCTGGATGAAGCTGGTCGACGCCTTGCGCTCGCGGCAGACCACGGCGACCGCCTTGTCGTAGAGGTCGTCGCCCGACCCGCCGCCGGCCCCACCCGACCCGTCGTCGAAGGAGCCGCCGTCCTCGTCGTCCTCCTCGGTGATGGAGTCGACGTAGCTCGGCTCGCCCTGCGTCTTGAGGAACTTCACCACCTGCTCCACCTCGCCGTCGGCGACGAAGGGGCCGTGGACGCGGGTGATGCGGCCGCCGCCGGCCATGTAGAGCATGTCGCCCTGGCCGAGAAGCTGTTCCGCCCCCTGCTCGCCCAGGATGGTGCGGCTGTCGATCTTGCTGGTCACCTGGAAGCTGATGCGGGTCGGGAAGTTGGCCTTGATGGTGCCGGTGATGACGTCGACCGACGGGCGCTGCGTCGCCATGATCAGGTGGATGCCGGCGGCCCGCGCCATCTGGGCGAGGCGCTGGATCGCCGCCTCGATGTCCTTGCCCGCCACCAGCATCAGGTCGGCCATCTCGTCGACGATGACCACGATGTAGGGAAGCTCTTTCAGGTCGAGCGGCTGCTCCTCGAAGATCGGCTTGCCGGTGTCGGGGTCGAAGCCGGTCTGGACGCGGCGGGTCAGCAGCTCGCCGTCGGCGCGGGCCTCGCGCAGGCGGGCGTTGTAGCCTTCGATGTTGCGCACGCCCAGCTTGGACATGTTGCGGTAGCGGTCCTCCATCTCCCGCACCGTCCATTTCAGGGCGACCACCGCCTTCTTCGGATCGGTGACGACCGGCGTCAGCAGATGGGGGATGCCCTCATAGACCGACAGCTCCAGCATCTTGGGGTCGATCATGATGAAGCGGCAGCGGTCGGGCGGCAGGCGGTAGAGCAGCGACAGGATCATCGTGTTGATCGCCACCGACTTGCCCGAGCCCGTGGTGCCGGCGACCAGCAGGTGCGGGAAGCGGGCGAGGTCGGCCACCACCGACTGGCCGCCGATGTCCTTGCCGAGCGCCAGCAGCAGCTTGCCCGCCGTCTTGTCGAAGACGTCGCCGGCCAGCAGTTCGCGCAGCAGCACCGTCTCGCGCTTGGCGTTGGGCAGCTCGATGCCGATGACGTTGCGGCCCGGCACTACGGCGACGCGGACCGACACCGCGCTCATCGAGCGGGCGATGTCGTCGGCCAGACCGATGACGCGGGACGACTTGGTGCCGGGGGCCGGCTCCAGCTCGTAGAGCGTGACGACCGGGCCGGGATGGACCTTCTGCACCTCGCCGCGCACGCCGAAGTCGGACAGCACGCCTTCCAGCTTCACCGCGTTCTCGCGCAGCGCCGCCTCGTCCACCTTCTCGCCGCGCACGCTGGTCGGGACGATCTGGAGCAGGTCGAGCGGCGGCAGCTCGTAGCCGTCCGCCTCCTCCAGATTGAGGGCGGCCTGCTTGGACGGGCGCCCCTGGTCGGCGGCCTTCGTCTTGCCCCCGGCGGGCGGGGTGACCACCGGAACGGCGCGGGTCTTGGCCTCCACGCGCGGTTCGACGCTGATCGACTCGGACAGGCGGCCGCGCGGCGCGGCGCGCAGGGTGATGGCGGCGTTTTCCTCGTCGGGCGTGTCGTCGAGAGTCGGGGCGGCGGCCTCCTTGCCTGCCGTGGCGAGGCTGGGTTCCCGGCGCAGCAGGCCGCCGGTCTGGCGGGCGGCGTTGCGCGCGGCCTCCGCGCCCTTGTCGCGCAGGAACGACACGCCGGCCCGCGCGCCCCGCCCGAGGCGGGCGAGGCCGGCGGCGGTCTCGCGCAGGCTGGACGCCCATTCGCGGATCGACAGGCCCATGGCTACGAACAGGATCAGCCCGCCGGCCACGCCGGCCACGGTGCCGACCAGCGGATTGCCGGGGCCGCCGAACAGCAGCTTGCTGACCCCGTCCAGCAGGACGATGCCGAAGCTGCCGCCGGGATGGCCGTTCAGCGGGTCCCCGCCCCCGCCGCCCATCCCGGCCAGGAACATGGCGACCAGAAGCACGCCCCACACCGCCAGCACGCTGCGGAACAGCGGGTGGCGGATGCTCTTCTGCAGGCTGAGTCGCCAGCCCCACATCATCGGAACCAGCGCCAGCAGATAGGCCGCCCAGCCCAGCGACTGGATCAGGACGTCGGCGAGATGGGCGCCGAACCGGCCGAACAGGTTGTGGATGTGGGCATTCGCCGCCGGAACCGCGTTCCACGAGGGGTCGGCCGGGTTGTAGCTGCCCAGTATGACCATCAGCACCAGACCGACCACGCCCAGCGCGAAGCCCGCCAGCTCGCGCGCCCGCGCGACCACGAAGGCGCGCGTGGCGGGCGAGAAGAAGGGCGGCTTCTCCGGCCGTGCTCCGGCGGGCCGTGCTCCGGCGCTTTTGCCGCTTCCGCTGCGGGGGCTTGCGGGTCGTGCCATGGGCAGAAGGTCCTCAAGAACGTGCTGAACCGGACCCGTCCTTCGGGGCGAAAGACCGGGGTGACGTGAGCCGAACCGGGCGGCCCTTATCCCAGGATGCGGGCGATGGTGCTGCAGGCGTGGCCGACCGTCTCGGCGTCGTTCACCAGCGCGATGCGGATGAAGGGGGCGCCGGGATTGGCCTCGCCGGGGTTGCAGCGGGTCAGATAGGCGCCGGGCAGAACGCGGATGCCGCCCTCCGCCCACAGGCGGCGCGTCGCCTCCTCGCCGTCGCCGACCTCCAGCCACAGGAAGAAGCCGCCGTCCGGCCGGTAATAGCCGTAGCGCCCCTTCAGCGCGGCCTCCGCCGCGTCGAACTTGGCGCGGTAGAGCGCGCGGTTCTCCTCGACATGCGCCTCGTCCCGCCACAGGGCGGCGCTGGCCGCCAGCACCGGCAGCGGCATCCCGGCGTTGGAGTAGCTGCGCAGGCGGGTGAAGCGGGACATCAGTTCCGGATCGCCGGCCACGAAGCCCGACCGCAGCCCGGCGGCGCTCGACCGCTTGGACAGGGAATGGAAGACCAGGATGTTCGCCCAGGGCTTCCCGCCATGAGCCAACCCCGACGCGACCTGGAGCGCGCCCACCGGCGGCCTGTCCAGGTAGATCTCGGCGTAGCACTCGTCCACCGCCAGGATGAAGCCGTAGCGGCGCGCCAGCCCGATGGCCCGCTCCAGATAGGCGGCGTCGGCCGCCGCCCCCTGCGGGTTGGCCGGGGTGCAGAGGTAGAACAGAGCCGTGCGCTCCAGCAACTCCGGCGTCAGCGCGTCGAGGTCGGGCAGGAAGCCGGTCTCACGGGTGGAGGGCAGGAACACCGGCTCCGCCCCCGCCAGCAGCGCCGCCCCCTCGTAGGGCGCGTAGAAGGGATTGGGCATCAGCACCGCCGGCTGACGGCCCGCCTTGCTCGGCGGCACGGCCAGCAGGGCCAGCAGGAACAGCGCCTCGCGCGTGCCGGACACCGGCAGGACGGATTTTTCGGCGTCGAACAGCCCGTCCGGCAGGGCGTAGCGGCGGGTCAGCCAAGCGCCCACCGCCTCGCGGAACTCCGGCGTGCCGCCGACCGGCGGGTATTTGCCCCACAGATGGGCGTTGGCGCGCAGCGTCTCGTCGATGATGGCCGGCGGCTGGTGCTGCGGCTCGCCCACCGACATCATGATCGGCTCGGCGTTGGCGCGCGGCGTCACCCCGGACAGCAGCGCCGCCAGCCGGGTGAAGGGGTAGTCCGACAGCCGGTCGAGCCGGTCGTTGACGAGAGCGAAGGTGCCGAGGTCCGGGAGCGACATGCCGCCGATGAATCCTTTCCATGAGGACGGCCCGAAAAGGCCGGGCCGGCCCCGAGGGGCACGGCCCGTCAGGGGCCTCTGGGGGCCTCTGCCCGATACGAAACGGAAACGATCCTACCGGCGGTGGAGTCCCGGCACAAGGGCACAAAACCGGACAAGGCCCGGTCAAGGGAAAGCATACGCCGCCCGTTCCGGCGGCCTCGGCGCCACGGTGGAAAGACTGGCGCGCCCGACCTCAAGTCACCGGGCAGATCATCGATGCCCCGCAGCAAGAAAAAGCGGACGCGCCTTCCCCCCTTGCGGGAGGGGCGGGCGATGACGCCCCGCCCTGTCCGCTTCCTCCAGGACGCCTCAGAGAGCTTCGGTGTTGGTCTCGCCGGTGCGGATGCGCACGGCCTGGGCGATGTCCAGCACGAAGATCTTGCCGTCGCCGATGCGGCCGGTGTTGGCGGCCTTCTGGATCGCCTCGACCACCTGCTCGTACTGGTCGTCCGACACCGCGACCTCGACCTTTACCTTGGGCAGGAAGCTCACGGAATACTCGGCGCCGCGGTAGATCTCGGTCTGACCCTTCTGGCGTCCGAAGCCCTTGACCTCGCTCACCGTCAGGCCCTGAATCCCGAGCGACGTCAGCGCCTCGCGCACTTCGTCGAGCTTGAACGGCTTGATGATGGCCATAACCAGTTTCATGTGGCTTCCCCTTGGGTATGCGTGTTTGCGGGCCCTTGCGGTCGCCCGGTCCCCCCTCGGCCGATCCCACCGTGACGGCGGGTTTTCCGAACGTGACTCGAGCGTGTTCGCCTCGACCATAAAAAGCAATGTCTTCAAAAATCGTGCCGGTTGCAGAATCGGCCATTTTCAGCGGTTTTTGGCTGTTTCGCCGATCGATTGGGCAGGTCATGCCTAATAATTACGCAATTCGGGGGCCGCGACGCAGCGCCGCTGGACATCCGGACCGAGCGGAACGATTGTTCGTACCCGTCTACACTGATCGAAGGGCAGCGCCATCATGACCGAATCGGGCACCACCGCAGCGCAGGAGATCACGACCGACGTCGTCGTGTTGGGCGGCGGACTGGCCGGGCTCAGCATGGCGGCGGCGCTGGCCACCGCGGGCGTTCCGGTGGTCTGCATCGACCGCGACAGCCCGGACCGGCAGGCGGGGGACGACTTCGACATCCGCACCACGGCGGTCGCCTACGCCTCGATGAAGGTGCTGGAGGGGGCGGGCGTGTGGAAGCACATGGAGCCCTACGCCGGCCCCATCCTGGACATCCGCGTGGCCGACCAGTTCTCGCCCCTGTTCGTCCATTACGACCACACGGAGCTGACCTGGGACGGCAAGAATCAGCCCTTCGGCTGGATTCTCGACAACAAGGACATGCGCCGCGCCCTGTTCGCCCGCGCGAAGGAATTGCCCGGCCTGCACCATCTGGCCCCGGCCCAGGCGGTGTCGATCGAGCGCACCCGCGCCGGCGCCACCGTGAAACTGGCCGACGGGCGGGTGGTCAAGGCGCGGCTGGTCGTCGGGGCCGACGGGCGCCGTTCGCTGGCGCGGGAGAGCGCCGGCATCAAGCTGCGCACCTGGGCCTACGACCAGTCCGCGATCATCTGCACGATCCGCCATTCTGAGCCGCACAACGGCGTGGCGGTGGAGCATTTCCTGCCCAACGGCCCCTTCGCCGTGCTGCCGATGACCGAGAACCGCTCCTCCATCGTGTGGAGCGAGAAGCGGTCGCTGGTCGACATGTATCTGAAGCTGCCCGAGGACCAGTTCATTGACGAGTTGACCCGGCGGTCGGGCGGCTATCTGGGCGACATCGAGCTGGTGACCCGGCGCGACGCCTGGCCGCTGTCGGTCCTGCTGGCCGAGCGCTTCATCGCGGAGCGCGTCGCCCTGATCGGCGAGGCGGCCCACGCCATCCACCCCATCGCCGGGCAGGGGCTGAACCTGGGCCTGCGCGACGTGGCGGCGCTCGCCGAGGTGATCGTGGACGCCCACCGGCTGGGGCTGGACGTCGGCTCGCCGGAGGTGCTGGCCCGCTTCCAGCGCTGGCGCCGCTTCGACACGGTGCTGCTGGCCGTGGTCTGCGACGGTCTGGTGCACCTGTTCTCGAACAACATCCCGCCGATCAAGCTGGCCCGCGACGTCGGCATGGCCGTCGTCAACCGCCTGCCACCGCTGAAGCGCTTCTTCATGCGGCACGCGATGGGCGTGGTCGGCGAGCTGCCGCGGATGATCAAGGGCGTGCCGCTGTAAGGCGCGGTTGGATTCTCGGGGGACAACAGGGGCTTCACGGATTGCACGGATTTTGCCACGGATTACACGGATTTCTTTTGTTCGTGCTTCAGCGCAAGGCCTTACCGATCAGCACGCACTGGGCAAGACCAAATAAAAAATCCGTGTAATCCGTGTTTAAATCCGGGAAATCCGTGAAGACCCTGCTGCCCGACAAGACTCCCGAACTCACCCCAACCTGTATTCCGACAGCGCCTCGTACACCGCAGCCCCCTTGCCCAAGTGGCTGCGGTAGAGCGTGAAGTGCTCCACCCGGATCGGACCGGCGCGGAACATCCCGCGCTCCTCGACGAAGCGTCCGATCCGGTCCTTCTGCGCGTCCTTCAGCCGGGCAAGCGTGACGTGGGGCGAGAATTTGCGCTCCTCCGCCGGCAGGCCGCAGCGGACCAGCGCCGACTCGACCTTGGACTGGAGGTGCGACAAGGCGTCGCTGCGCTCCACCCCGGCCCAGAGGACGCGGGCGTTGCGGCCGCTGCCGTACACGCCCACGCCGTCCAGAAGCAGATCGAAGGCCGGCGCCACGATCTGCGCCAGCGACTCGTCGATCTCCGCCGCCTGATCCCCCGGCACTTCCCCGATGAAGCGGAGCGTCAGGTGCAGGTTGTCCGCGTCGGTCCAGCGGGCGCCGGGCACGCCGCCGCCCAGCCCCGCCAGACGCCGGCGCACATCCTCCGGAAAATCGAGGGCGACGAAGAGACGGATCATTGGCTTTCCGGAACGGTTACGGGCAGGGGTCGGGATAGCGGGCGTTGACCGCCTCGATGTCCTTCATCACCTCGTCCGACAGCGTGACGTCCACCGCCGCGATGTTGGACTTCAGGTCCTCCATGGTCGTCGCGCCGATCAGCGAGGACGCCACGAAGGGCTGCCGCAGGGTGAAGGCGATGGCCATCTGCGTCGGCGACAGGCCGTGGCGCCGGGCGACGTCCAGATACTCGCGGGTGGCCGCGTCGGCGTTGACGGTGGCGTAGCGCGACTTGCGGTGATCCAGCGCGCGGCGGGTGCCGGCGGGAACGGCGCCGTCCAGATACTTGCCGGTCAGCGTGCCGGCGGCCAGCGGCGAATAGGCGAGAAGCCCGACATCCTCGCGCAGGGACACCTCGGCCAGACCCTGCTCGAAGGTCCGGTTCAGCAGGCTGTAGGCGTTCTGGATCGAGGCGATGCGCGGCAGGCCCTTGTCCTCCGCCAGCTTCAGGAACTGCATCACCCCCCAGGGCGACTCGTTCGACACGCCGATGTGCCGCACCTTGCCGGATTTTACCAGCTCGTCGAGCGCCTCCAGAGTCTCCTCGATGGGGGTGCCGTCCTTCTCCGGCCGGTGGACGTAGTTGCGCGCGCCGAAGCGGTTGGTCGAACGGTCGGGCCAGTGGAGCTGGTACAGGTCGATGTAGTCGGTCTGGAGCCGGCGCAGGCTGGCCTCCACCGCCGCGAAGATGTTGGCGCGGTCGAGCTTCGCCTCGCCGTTGCGCACCCAGGCGAAGCCGCCGTCGGTGGCACCGACGACCTTGCTCGCCAGGATCACCTGATCGCGCTTGCCGTTCGCCTTGAACCAGGTGCCGATCACCTCCTCCGTACGTCCGTACGTGTCGGCGGTCGGGGGGATGGCGTACATCTCCGCGGTGTCCCAGAAATTCACGCCCTCGCCGAGCGCGTAATCCATCTGGGCGTGGCCTTCGGCCTCGCTGTTCTGGCGGCCCCAGGTCATGGTGCCCAGGCCGATGGCGCTGACCGACAGGCCGGTGCGGCCGAGCGGACGGTATTGCATTGGGTGTGGTCCTTAAAGGAACAGGGTGAGCACGCCTGTGTATCCATACAGGCGGGCGTTGGAGATTTCGCCGCTGGCGAAGAAACCGGCCAGTGGGATGTCGCCGAAGGTTTCCCGGATCAGCGCCAGTTCCTGGCTGCCCTCGCCGAACAGGCTGGGGCCGCGGGCGATGCAGCTGACGTAGAGGGCGCCCTTCGGGGTGGTCTTCACGCGCTTCTTCAGATTGGCCAGCATGCGGCGCATGTCGGCCTCGGCGCTCTGCTGATCCCGGCGGGTGAACAGGATGGGCTGGCCGCTCTGCACATGATGGGCGACGGCGATCCAGCCGGCGCGCGGGTCGATGGCGATCAGGTCGCGGACCAGATAATCCGCCGTGTCGCTGCCGGCGATCGGCAGGCCGGCGAAGATGTAGCCGGACACCCGTTTGAGGTCGCGGGCCAGCAGTTCGCCGATGTCCTCCTTGAAGACCTCCAGCGCCGGGCGCCCGTCGATCTCCAGGACGACGTTGTCCTCCGCCGCGGTGATGGTGCGGACCGGCCCGATGGGCGTGCAGCCCTGGCTGAGGCCGGTGGCGACCGGCACCTGCGGCGCGAACAGCACGCCCGACACGCCGCCTTCGGCCACCGGCCCGCCGACCATCGTGGCGGTGTTGCCGGGGATGGTGAACTGCGGGAACTCCGACCGCGAGGCCGACAGGCCGCCGACCAGGAAGGCTCCCGTTGTTTCCGCCAGCGAAACGACCAGCCCGGCCAGATCCTGGTGACGCGGGTCGGCGTGGGCGAGCGCCAGCATGGCGCCGTGCTTGTCCAGCCAGCCGCCGGCCATGCGGCGCAGCGGCTCCATGTCGCCCGATACCACCGGGAACAGGCGGAAGCCCTCCGGCGGCAGGCGGGCCACCATCACGGCGATGCCCGGCTTGTCGAAGATTTCCTCGTCGTTGGCGCAGACGCCGATGCCGACCGTACCCACCCAGTCGCGGATGCCGGTGACGCCGCGCAGCAGCGTGACCATGCTCGTCGCGTGCTCCGCCAGCGCGTCGGTGATGTAGAGGAAGCCGAGGTTGCAGCCCTCCACCGCCCCCAGCTCGTCCAGGCAGGACTTGACGACGGCGCCCCATTCGGTGCCGGAGGCCGATGCGGCCTTGAAGAAAGTCTCGGTGGTGGCGGTGTCGCCGGCCAGGGTCGCCATGGGTGTCAGTCTCCGCTCTTGGCGATGCCGTCCAGAAGGCGGGCGACGTGGGGCGCGATGCGCTCCACGATCACCTTCACGCCGGCCGCGTTGGGATGGATGCCGTCGGGCTGATTCAGCGCGGCGTCCGCCGCCACGCCGTCCAGGAAGAAGGGATAGAGTTGTACGTCGTATGTCTTCGCCAGATCCGGGTAGATGGCGTTGAAGCCGTCCCCGTACGCGCGGCCCAGGCTGGGCGAGGCGTACATCCCGGCCAGCAGCACGGGCAACTTCTCGCTGGTCAGCCGCTTCAGGATGGCGTCGAGGTTGGCGCGCGCCGCGCCGGGGTCGAGCCCGCGCAGCATGTCGTTCGCCCCCAGCTCCACCAGCACGGCGTCCGGCTTGTCGGCCAGCGCCCAGTCCAACCGCGACAGCCCACCCGCCGTGGTGTCGCCCGACACGCCGGCGTTGACGACGGTCACCTCGTAGCCCTTCGCCCGCAGCGCCGCCTGCAACTGCGGAGTGAAGGACTGCGCTTCGGGAAGGCCGTAGCCGGCGGTCAGGCTGTCGCCGAGCGCCAGCAGGGTGTAAGGCCCTTTCCCCGAACCACCCTGGGCGAACGCGGGAGCGGTCATGCCGATTCCCGCGCCAATTCCCGCAACGACGGCGAGAGCGGCCAGCCCCGACCGAAGGAGGGCCGTGTTGAAATGGCGGCGCACCATGCCATATGGCGTGAGGTTTTCCCGCCCATTCCCCCGCCCGTTCCAGAGACGCATGCCAATGTCCCGACCCGATTCCGTTGAGTCCACCATCGTCGATCTCGACGAGGTGCATCTGAGATTGGACAGCGCGGCCGGACCCGTCAACATCCTGAGAGGCCTGAATCTCCGCATCCAGCCCGGTGAACGGGTCGGCGTGGTCGGCCCGTCGGGCTCCGGCAAATCGACCATGATGATGGTCATGGCCGGGCTGGAACGCCCTACGGGCGGGACCGTGCGCGTCGCCGGGCAGGATCTGGGCCGGCTGGACGAGGACGGGCTTGCGCGCTTCCGCCGCGACCATGTGGGGATCGTCTTCCAGGCTTTCCACCTCGTGCCGACGATGACCGCGCTGGAGAACGTCGCCATCCCCCTGGAGTTCGCCGGGGCCGCCGACGCCTTCGACCGCGCGCGGCAAGGGCTGGAGGCGGTCGGGCTGGGCCATCGGCTGACCCATTATCCGGGCCAGCTGTCCGGCGGCGAGCAGCAGCGCGTCGCACTGGCCCGCGCCTTCGTCGCCGAACCGTCGCTGCTGCTGGCCGACGAGCCGACCGGCAACCTCGACATCGGCACCGGCGCCACCATCGTGGAGTTGCTGTTCGACCTCGCTGAGCGGCGCGGCACGACGCTGGTGCTGATCACCCACGACCCGTCCCTGGCCGACCGCTGCGACCGCACCGTGCGCCTGATGGACGGGCGCATCGTCGACGACGGCATGACCACCCGCGCCGAACGCGAGCGCGTGGTGGGGGATTGAGATTTCCGGGGGCGTGGCTGAGCCGAGCCCCCACCCAACCCTCCCCCGCTTCGCAGGGGAGGGCTTTTCCCCACCGCCGCCCACACATCATCACACCCCGCCGGACGCACCCATGACCAACCTCGCCCTCGCCTTCCGTCTGGCCCGCCGCGAGCTGCGCGGGGGGCTGAAGGGGTTCCGCATCTTCCTGGCCTGTCTGACGCTCGGCGTCGCGGCCATCGCTGCGGTCAATTCCGTGTCCGGCGGCGTTCTGTCGGGCCTGCAGGCGGACGGGCGGGCCATCCTGGGCGGCGACGTCGCGCTGCGGCAGATCTACGCACCGCCGACCGACGAGCAGCGCGCCTGGCTGGAACAGGCCGGGCGCCTGTCGCAGTCGGTGGACATGCGCGCCATGGCCCGCTCCGCCGACGACGCGCGGTCCACGCTGGTCGAGCTGAAGGCGGTGGACGGCGTCTACCCGCTCTACGGCTCCGTCGCCCTGGCGCCGGAGGGCGACCTGCACACGGCGCTGGCCAACCGCGACGGGCGCTGGGGCGCGCTGGTCGAGGACGGGCTGCTCGACCGGCTGGGGCTGAAGACCGGCGATACGCTGCGGCTGGGCGAGGGCGAGTTCGCCGTGCGCGGTGTCCTGACGCGGGAGCCGGACCGCGCCTCCAACGGCGCCTTCTCGCTGGGGCCGCGTGTGATGATCGGCCTGCCGTCGCTGGAGGGCACCGGCCTGCTCCAGCCCGGCAGCATCGTCTATTGGACCGCCAAGCTGGCCCTGCCGCCGGGCACCGACGTGGCGGCGTGGCAGACGGCGCTGACCGCGCGCTTCCCCGACGCCGGCTGGCGGGTCCGCGACTTCACCAACGCCTCCCCGCAGATCGAGCGCTTCATCGACCGCATGACGCTGTTCCTGACGCTGGTCGGGCTGACCGCCCTGCTGGTCGGCGGGGTCGGGGTGGGCAACGCGGTGCGCAGCCATCTCGACTCGCGCGCCCGCACCATCGCCACGCTGAAATGCCTGGGCGCGCCGGGCGATCTGGTCTTCCAGGTCTATCTGCTGCAGATCCTGGCACTGTCGGGGCTGGGCATCCTGCTGGGGCTCCTTCTCGGCGCGGTGGCGCCGCTGGGGCTGGGGTCGCTGCTCGACCAGGTGTTGCCGGTTCCCACCCGGATCGGCGTCTACCCGAGCGCCCTGGCCCTGGCCGCGCTCTACGGGCTGCTGACCGCGCTGACCTTCTCGCTGTGGCCGCTGGGCCGCGCGCGGGAGGTGCCGGCGGCGGCGCAGTTCCGCGACGTGGTCGCCCCCGCCGGGGGCCGCCCGCGCGCGGTCTATCTGGCGGCGATGGCGCTGACCGTCGCGGCTCTGGCCGGGCTGGCCGTCGCCACTGCCCACAACAAGATGTTCGCCGCCTGGTTCGTCGGCGGCTCCATCGCCACCTTCATCGCCTTCCGCGTGGCCGCCTGGCTGGTGGTGCGTGGGGCCGCGGCGGCGGGGCGCCCACGCCGTCCGGGGATGCGGCTGGCGCTCGCCAACCTGCACCGGCCCGGCAACCCGACCGGGGCGGTGGTGCTGTCGCTCGGCCTCGGCCTGACGGTGCTGGTCACCATCGCGCTGATCGAGGGCAACTTCTCCCGCCGGGTCAACGAGACGATCCCCAAGGACGCGCCCAGCTTCTTCTTCGTGGACATCCAGCCCGACCAGTTCGAGCCGCTGAAGCAGATGGTCGGCGCCCTGCCCGGCACCAGCGGGTTCGAAGCGGTGCCCAGCTTGCGCGGGCGGATCGAGACGGTGAACGGCCAGCCGGCGGAGAAGGCGCTGGTCAACCCCGAGCAGTCCTGGGTGCTGTCCGGCGACCGCGGCATCACCTATTCCGCCAAGCTGCCCGAGCATTCGGAGATCGTCGCCGGCTCCTGGTGGCCGGAGGACTACAAGGGGGCGCCGCTGATCTCCATCCACCAGAACGTGGCGAGCGCCTTCGGCATCGGTCCCGGCGCGACCATGGGGATCAACGTCCTGGGCCGCACCATCGAGGCGACGGTGGGCAACGTGCGCGCCGCCGACTTCTCGACGCTGGCCATCAACTTCGCCCTGGTCTTCGCGCCGGGCACGCTGGAGCGGGCGCCGCAGACCTGGATAGCCACCGTCCGCAGCACCCCGGCGGCGGAGCCGGAGGTGCAGCGCTCCGTCCTGCAGCGCTTCCCCAACGTCACGCTGGTGCGGGTGAAGGACGCGCTGGACACGGTGGGCACCATGCTGGGCCACATCGGCACGGCGGTGCGGGTCACCGCGGGCATCACGCTGGCCGCCGGCACGCTGGTGCTGGCCGGCGCGGTCGCCGCCGGGCACCGCCGCCGGGTCTACGACGCCGTGGTGCTGAAGGTGCTGGGCGCCACGCGGGCCGACGTGCTGAAGGCGTTCCTGCTGGAATACGGGCTGCTCGGCATCCTGACCGCGGCCATCGCCGGGATCATTGGCACCATCACGGCCTGGGCGGTGATGACCTTCCTGATGCGCTGGGACTGGACCTTCCTGCCGTCGGCCGTACTGACCACGGCGCTGCTCAGCACCGCGATCACGCTGGCCTTCGGCTTCCTCGGGACGTGGCGGGCGCTCGGCCAGCCCTCCGCCCCGCTGCTGCGCAACGACTGAGGGCGGAAGCGGTCAGGCCGGTTCGGGGACCCGGTCGTCGGCGACGATCCGGTTCTTCCCGGACTGCTTGGCCGCATACATCCGCTGGTCGGCCAGATCGACCAGCCGTTCCCAGTCCATCGGGCGGTCGTGGAGGTATTCGGCGACGCCGATGCTGGCGGTCTGCGGGGTTCCGTCCGGGCGCTTGCCCAAGCCCCGCTCGTGCAGCCGCTCCACCGCTGTCAGGGCGCCCTGACGGCCGGTGTTGGGCATGATGACCACGAACTCCTCGCCGCCCCAGCGGACCAGCACGTCGGACTGGCGCAGCATGGCGCGGATGGCCTCCGCCGACCGCCCGAGCTGCTTGTCGCCCTGGTCGTGGCCGAACCGGTCGTTGATCGACTTGAAATTGTCCAGGTCGAAGAAGATCACCGACAGCGGATGGTCCGAGCGCTGGGCGTGCGCGAATTGCAGCCGCAGAAGCTCCTCCCCGATGCGGCGGGAGAAGGCGCCGGTCAGCCCGTCGTGCGACGCCTGATCGACCAGGGCCATCATGAAGTGCAGCTGGCTCATCGCCGCCAGCGTCGCCACCACCATGATGAGCACCAGCAGCCACAGGGCGCCCAGATAGGAGGGGAAGGGGAAGACCAGCGAGCCGTAGACGCCGGCCAGCATATGCGCCGCCAGCATCGGCGTGGCGAAGGCCAGCCCCTCCAGCGCGGTCAGCGGGAAGACGCTAAGCCCCGCCACCATCACGAAGGGCAGGAAGGCGTAGCCGGCGGCCACCGCCAGCGCGCTTCCCGCGATCATGTCCTCGTTCAGCATGGGGTGCGAGGCGAGGAAGAAGATCGTCGGCACCGCCAGCAGCAGGGCCAGCCCCCGCCACGCGCTGCCCATGTCGTCGCAGACCCGGTAGCCGAGCGCCAGCGCGCCGAAGGCGAAGCTGGAGACCAGCCGCAGGCCGGCCAGATAGCCCCACAACGGCCAGGGGAAGATGAAGACGTCGATGACGATCCACAGCGGCGTCAGCACCGCGAACACGGCCGCGACCATGCGGACGCGGGAATGGATCAGCACGGCCCGGCGACGCTGGATGATCGGGGTGTGTCCGCCCGGATGCATCAGGTCGCGCAACTGCTCGAAGGAGAGATCGCCGCTCACCGCCTGGAATGCCCTCTCCGCGAACCGTCTGAGGAGATTAAGCGCTTGTTGATACACGCGATGCCCCCCATCGGCAACGGCAATTGCTGTGATTTCCAGGGATACGTGCGTATGCGGCGCGGCCTGTGGCATCAACGCATGTGTACGCGATTTTCGGCGACAGTCTTCCCGCCACCCGCCACTGTCAACGCCGGATTGGTCATACCACTGGGGCAAAAGCACGCGGCGCGCATGAAAAAGGCCCGGCACGAAAAAGGCCCGGCGATGGGCCGGGCCTTTTCCTGCGGTCGGAACGGAGGCGGTCAGTCCTTCAGGTCTTCCCAAAGCTCCTTCACCTTGGCGAAGAAGCCTTCGGACTGCGGGTGGGAGCCTTCCTTGCCGGCGTTGTCGAACTCGCGCAGAAGCTCCTGCTGCTTCTTGGTCAGGTTGACCGGAGTCTCGACAACGGCCTGGATGTACATGTCGCCGCGCTGCTGGCTGCGCAGCACCGACATGCCCTTGCCCTTGATGCGGAACTGGTGGCCGGACTGGGTGCCGGGCGGCACCGTCACCTTGGTGCGGCTGCCCTCGATCGTCGGCACCTCCACCGTGCCGCCCAGCGCCGCGGTGGTCATGGGGATCGGCACCCGGCAATGGATGTTGGCGCCGTCGCGCTGGAAGATCGGGTGCGGCGCGATGGCCAGGAAGATGTAGAGGTCGCCCGGCGGCGCGCCGCGCAACCCCGCCTCGCCCTCGCCGGCCAGACGGATGCGCGTGCCGTCCTCGACGCCCGCGGGGATGTTGACCTGGAGGGTCTTCTCCTTGCGCAGGCGCCCGGCGCCGCCGCAGCTCTTGCAGGGGTCCTTGATGACGCGGCCCTGGCCGTGGCAGGCCGGGCAGGTGCGCTCGATGGTAAAGAAGCCCTGCTGGGCGCGCACCTTGCCGTGGCCCTGGCAGGTCGGACAGGTGACCGGCTGGGTCCCCGCCGCCGCACCGGAGCCGCTGCAGGAATCGCAGGCGACGGTGGAGGGAACGCGGACGTTGGCCGTGGTGCCCTTGAAGGCCTCCTCCAGCCCGATCTCCAGATTGTAGCGCAGGTCCTGGCCGCGGCCCGACGCGCCGCCGCCGCCGCGGCGCCCGCCCATGAACTCCCCGAACATCTCGTCGAAGATGTCGGCGAAGCCGCCGCCGCCGCCGCCGAAATCGAAGCCACCGAAGCCGCCGCCGGCCCCGCCGCGCCCGTTCTCGAAGGCGCCGTGGCCGAAGCGGTCGTAGGCCGCGCGCTTCTGCTCGTCCTTCAGGACGTCGTAGGCTTCGCTGATTTCCTTGAACTTGTGCTCGGCGTCCTTGTCACCCTGGTTGCGGTCCGGGTGATACTGCATCGCCATCTTGCGGTACGCTTTTTTGATCTCGTCCGCGCTGGCGCCCTTCGCCACCCCGAGCAGCTCGTAATAGTCCTGTTTCGCCATGGGCCCCGACCGCCTTCACATACTAATAGACCAATCATATCTCCGGCCCGCCACCGCAGGACGGATGACGGGCCGGACGATACTGCATGGCGCCGGGTTCTCCCGGCTGTGACACCGGAGGCAACGGGCGGCTGCCCGACGGTTGCCTCCGGTTCCGAACGCTTACGCCGACTTCTTCTTGTCGTCGTCCACTTCCTCGAAGTCGGCGTCGACCACACCCGGCTCGTTCGGGGCGGCGCCCGCCGCACCGGCGGCACCGGCACCGGGAGCCTCGCCCTGGCCGGCCTTGTACATGGCCTCGCCCAGCTTCATCGACACCTGGGCCAGCGCCTCGGTCTTCGCCTTCACGGCCTCCAGGTCCTCGCCGTCCATCACCGACTTCAACTCGGCCACGGCGGCCTCCGCGGCGGTCTTGTCGGCGGCGGGGATCTTGTCGGCGTTCTCCTTGATCGTCCGCTCGGTCGTGTGGATCAGCGCGTCCGCATGGTTGCGGGCATCCACCAGCTCACGCCGCTTCTTGTCGTCGGCGGCGTGGGCCTCGGCGTCCTTCACCATCTTGTTGATGTCGGCGTCCGACAGGCCGCCCGACGCCTGGATGCGGATCTGCTGCTCCTTGCCGGTGGCCTTGTCCTTCGCCGTGACGCTGACGATGCCGTTGGCGTCGATGTCGAAGGTCACCTCGACCTGCGGCACGCCGCGCGGGGCCGGCGGGATGCCGACGAGGTCGAACTGGCCGAGCATCTTGTTGTCCGCGGCCATCTCGCGCTCGCCCTGGAAGACGCGGATGGTCACCGCGTTCTGGTTGTCCTCGGCGGTCGAGAAGGTCTGGGACTTCTTGGTCGGGATCGTCGTGTTGCGGTCGATCAGGCGGGTGAACACGCCGCCCAGCGTCTCGATGCCGAGCGACAGCGGGGTGACGTCGAGCAGCAGGACGTCCTTGACCTCGCCCTTCAGCACGCCGCCCTGGATGGCGGCGCCGATGGCGACGACCTCGTCCGGGTTCACGCCGCGGTGCGGCTCACGGCCGAAGAACTGCTTCACCGCCTCGATGACCTTGGGCATGCGGGTCATGCCGCCGACCAGGATCACCTCGTCGATCTCGTTGGCCTTCAGGCCAGCATCCTTGAGCGCGGCCTTGCAGGGCTCGATCGTGCGGGCGACCAGCTCGTCCACCAGGGCTTCCAGCTTGGCGCGGGTCAGCTTGACGTTCAGGTGCTTCGGACCGGACTGGTCGGCGGTGATGAAGGGCAGGTTGACCTCGGTCTGCATGGCCGAGGACAGCTCGATCTTCGCCTTCTCCGCGGCTTCCTTCAGGCGCTGCAGAGCCAGACGGTCCTTGCGCAGGTCGATGCCCTGCTCCTTCTGGAACTCGTCGGCGAGGTAGTCGATGATGCGGGCGTCGAAGTCCTCACCGCCGAGGAAGGTGTCGCCGTTGGTCGACTTCACCTCGAACACGCCGTCGCCGATCTCCAGCACGGACACGTCGAAGGTGCCGCCGCCCAGGTCGTAGACCGCGATGGTGCCGGCGCCCTTCTTCTCCATGCCGTAGGCCAGAGCGGCCGCCGTCGGCTCGTTGATGATGCGCAGCACTTCCAGGCCGGCGATCTTGCCGGCGTCCTTGGTCGCCTGGCGCTGGCTGTCGTTGAAGTAGGCCGGGACGGTGATGACCGCCTGGGTCACCTTCTCGCCCAGATAGTTCTCCGCCGTCTCCTTCATCTTCTGCAGGATGAAGGCGCTGATCTGCGACGGGCTGTACTTCTTGCCGACGGCTTCCACCCAGGCGTCGCCGTTGTCGCCGGGAATGATCTTGTAGGGGACGAGGCCCTGGTCCTTCTTGGTCAGCGGATCGTCGTAGCGGCGGCCGATCAGACGCTTGATCGCGAAGAGGGTGTTCTCGGGGTTCGTCACCGCCTGACGCTTGGCCGGCTGGCCGACCAGACGCTCCGCGTTCTGCGCGAAGGCGACCATGGAGGGCGTGGTGCGCGTGCCTTCGGCGTTCTCGATCACCTTGGCGCTGGAGCCTTCCATGACGGCCACGCAGGAGTTCGTGGTGCCGAGGTCGATGCCAATGACTTTGCTCATGTTCAGCCTCTGTTGTTCGGCAGATGCGTGGCGGCCCGTTTGGTCCGGCACCGCCGCGATCCCCTTGGGGTCAGTGGAACGGTTGGGTGGATTCACGTCTGTCGCCGGAGATATAGGCAGGTGCGTTTCGGGCTGCAACGTCCTGGTCATTCCGCCAACCGTCAAAAGGCCAAAAGGTGACGCGCACGCCGGGGCATATCGGCACGCCTGCGGCTTCGCGTCGCAAGTGAATACCGGGGTATTCAGAAGCATAAGGCGTGCAACGGCGCCCCATCATCCCGCCAAGACGCCGGAAAGCGGTCTGTTACAGGGCTTTAACACAAGCAAAACCCTGCATCCCAGCCATGTTAACTTTTCATTAACAAGTAATGGTGTGCACTACCGCACGCAATCAATTGCCGGTTGCTCCGTTTCTTTGTTGTCCCAAGATTCTAATAGTGGAGATCCGAAGGAAATATGATATATCCGTCCAAGGCAAAGGGGGCCGCTGTTGTTCGCAGCCATGGCTTTCCGACGCGGGACCGTGTGCAGTATTCCATGGGGGATCAAGATGATGGACGAACGGCGCGACATGGCTCTGGCCATCAAGTCCTGCCTCGACAGCCTTATGGACGACGCGACGAAGTGCGATCTGGACGATCTGGCGCGCTTCATCAGCCTGGCCGCCATGGCGGCGGAGGAAGCGGCCATGGCCTTCGATCCGAAAGCGGCGCAGTTGAAGGCCCTGATGTCCGGCGGCGCCGGCCACTGCTGATCGCCTGAACGCTGATCGCCCGAACCGGCGCGGGAACGTCGGGGACATCGGGCTCGAACAATCCGGCCGGAAAAGAAAAAGCCGCCCCCGACAGGGCGGCTTTCTTGCGTCCGGGGTTTCCGGAAGCGGCCTACAGGATGTCCGCCGCGCGGATCGCCCCGTCGAGCAGGGCCAGCGTGTCGGCGCAGGACTCATCCCCATCCATGACCATGGGCAGGCGGTAGCTGAACATGGCCGCCGCCGCCTTGCCGTCCCGCTCCGCCCCGACCAGCCACAGGTAATGGGCGTCGGTGCCGCCGTCCTCCTCCGTCATCATCACCGCCTGGGCCAGCACGCCGTCGTCGCCCCAGGGCTCGACGATCCGGTCGCTGGCCCGCGGGTCGTCGGGGCGCACGAAGCGCAACGCCATCTCGCGCAGCACCGCCACGGCGCCATCCGGCCCGTCCTTCGGCGCCACCCGG
The DNA here is from genome assembly GCF_016632405.1 of Azospirillum aestuarii. Taxonomy (NCBI): domain Bacteria; kingdom Pseudomonadati; phylum Pseudomonadota; class Alphaproteobacteria; order Rhodospirillales; family Azospirillaceae; genus Azospirillum; species Azospirillum aestuarii. Next base: position 915,253 of record NZ_JAEPIV010000002.1, on the reverse strand, counting down.
TCGGTGACCAGCCGCAGCACGCCCCCCGCCGGAGCCGGGGGGTGGAAGGCGGCCACAGCGTGGCCCTCATGCTCCTCCACTTCCGCGCGCCAGCCGTCCGGCAGCCGGAACCGCACCAGCCCTTCCCATTCCACGCTGTGGCCCACGCTATGGCCGTCCTGTCCGCCCGTCACGGCATCCTCCCCTGATCCTGTGCCGGCACTTTAGGCCGAAGCGTCGGCGAATCCAGCCTTGATCGCGGCCCGTCGAGCCACCATGGTCCGGCGATGATCGTTTCCGCCAGCTACAAGACGGACATCCCCGCCTTCTACGGGCGCTGGTTCCTGAACCGGCTGGAGGCCGGGCACTGCCGCATGGTCAACCCCTACGGCGGCCAGACCTACCGCATCGGCCTGACCCGCGCGGAGGTCGACGGCTTCGTCTTCTGGACCAAGAATCTCGGCCCCTTCCTTCCGGCGCTGGAGGAGGTGTCGGGGCGCGGCTTTCCCTTCGTCGTCCAGTACAGCGTCACCGGCCTGCCCGCCGCGCTGGAACGCTCCGTCCCCGACGCGGAGCGCGCGGTGGAGCACATGGCCCGGCTGCGCGACCGCTGGGGGCCGCGCGCCGCCGTCTGGCGCTACGACCCCATCGTGACGGCGCCCATCGTGGAGGCGCCCATGGTGACGGCGGACGCCACGCCGCCGTCCTGGCACCGCGAGACCTTCGCCCGGCTGGCCGGCCGGATGCGCGGCCTGACCGACGAGGCGGTGGTGTCCTTTCTCCAGCCCTACCGCAAGACGGCGCGCAACCTGGATGCCGCCGGCGTGCCCTGGTGCGACCCGGACCCCGAGGAGAAGCGCGCCCTGCTGGCCGATCTGGCCGGAATCGCCGCGGAGCACGGCATGGCGCTGACGCTGTGCACCCAGCCGGAGCTGACCGGCGTCCCCGGCACGACGCCGGCCCGCTGCGTGGACGCGCAACGGCTGTCAGACGTCGCCGGGCGGCCCATCGCGGCCAAGGAAAAGGGAAACCGCCCCGGCTGCCTGTGCGCGGAAAGCCGCGACATCGGCGATTACGACACCTGCCCGCACGGCTGCGTCTATTGCTACGCCGTCGCCAACCGCGCCACGGCGCAACGGCGCTTCGCCGCCCACGATCCGGAGGGGGAGTTCCTGTTCACGCGGGAGCGGGCGGGATAAGGCCCCCGGCCCGCCGTCTCGGCGCCTTCCCGGTTACGGGCAGACCTTCTTCACGGTCTCGACCAGCTTGTCCGGGTTGAAGGGCTTGACCAGCCAGCCGGTGGCCCCGGCCTCGCGGCCGGCGGTCTTCTTGGCGGGATCGGCCTCGGTGGTCAGCAGCAGGACCGGGGTCGCGCGGTTGAGCGCGCTGCTCCGGATGGCGCGGGTCAGGGCCAGACCGTCCATGCCCGGCATGTTCAGGTCGGTGATGATGCAGTCGAACTTCTGCCGGCTGACCTGCTCCAGACCGGCGCTGCCGTCCGCCGCCTCGGTGACGCCATAACCGGCGTTGCGCAGCGTGAAGGCGACCATGTCGCGGATGGTCTTGGAGTCGTCGACGGTCAGGATGGTCTTGGCCACGGGTCCGGTTCCCTGAATGAGCGGCGGCCTGCAACAGGCGGTTCATTGTGCGCCGCGATAATCCCCGATGCGAATAGGGGAATGATCCGTCCGGCGCAAGTTCTTCGGTATCTTAGGATCAACCGAAGGACGGCAACCGTACGAAAAGGAGCGGCGCGGCAGGCCGATGCCCCCGCGCCGCAAGACGTGCCGCCTGACCTGCGGAACGGACGGTCAGGCCATCCGTCCGGAGGACGGTCAGGCTTTCGTATCGACGTGCTGGCCGCCCATCTCGTGAGGACCGGCCTTGGCGACGCCGACCATGGCCTCGCGCAGCAGGCGGCCGTGGATGGTGTAGCCGGGCTGGAGCACCTGCACGACGGTCCCGGCGGGCTTGCCGGTGTTCTCGATCTCGAACATCACCTGATGGAAGTTCGGGTCGAACAGCTCGCCGGTCGGGTCGATCTTCTTGATGCCCGCACGCTCGAAGGCGGAGATGAGCTGGCGCTCCGTCGCCTCCACGCCGACGGAGAGGCTCTTCAGCACCTCGTCGTTCTCTCGGCCCTCGGCGGGAACGGCCTCCAGCGCGCGGCGCAGGTTGTCGGCCACGGTCACCAGCTCCTTGGCGAAGCTGGATACGGCGAACTTGCTGGCGTCCTCGCGGTCGCGCTGGGCGCGGCGGCGGGTGTTCTCCACCTCGGCCATCTGGCGCAGGAGCTGGTCCTTCAGGCTGGCGACCTCGGCCTCAAGCTGGGCAACGCGATCCCCGGCACCGGCGTCCGCGGCCTTGTCTTGGGCGGCCTTGTCCTGGACGGCTTCGGTCTGCTCCATCTCGGCTTCGGCGGGCTTGTTCTGCTCTTCGCTCATGGCTCTCTCGTTATCGTCTTGGGTCGTCGTCTGATGGAAGGGGTCTGGTGGGGGATGGTCGAAGCATTGCCAATCCGTCGTCACCCGACAAGGCGGCTGATGACCTTGGCTGTATAATCCACAAGCGGGATGATCCGGGCATAATTGATGCGGGTCGGGCCGATCACGCCGATGGCGCCGATCACCTGCTCGCGGCTGTTCTGAAACGGCGAGATGATCAGCGAACAGCCGGAATGGCCGAACAGCACATTTTCCGCCCCGATGAAGATCTGCACCCCGTCGCCCTTCCCGGTGGCGTCGAGCAGGCGCAACATGGTCTCCTTGGTCTCCAGCGCCTCGAACAGGGCGCGCACGCGCTCCAGGTCCGACAGGGCGGTGACGTCCTCCAGCAGCTTCGCCTGGCCGCGCACGATCAGCTGGCCGCTGTTCTGGCCGCTGCTGCCCGCCCAGGTGGCGAGCCCGGCGGAAACCACGCGCTGCGACAATTCGTCCAGCTCGGTCTTCTGGTCCTCGATCTCGCGCAGCACGGCCTGTCGCGCCTCGTCCAGCGTGCGGCCGACCAGCTTCGCGCTGAGGAAGTTGGAGACCATCTGGAGCGTCGCGGCGGGCACGCCCACCGGCACCTCGATGACGCGGTTCTCGACCAGCCCGTCCTCGTTGACCAGCACGACCAGCGCCCGGCCGGGGGCCAGCGAGACGAACTCGATGTGCTTCAGCGGCCGGTCGGTCTTCGGCGCCACCACCAGCCCGGCGCAGTGCGACAGGCCGGACAGCAGGGTGGAGGCCTCGCCCAGCACGTCCTGCAGCGACCGCCCGGAGGAGGCGCATTTGGCCTCGATGGAGCCGCGCTCGTCCTCGCTCAGGCTGCCGATCTCCAGCAGGCCGTTGACGAACAGGCGCAGCCCCGCCTCGGTCGGAATGCGGCCGGCGGAGGTGTGGGGGGCGTAGAGCAACCCCTGTTCCTCCAGATCGGCCATGACGTTGCGGATGGTCGCGGGCGACAGGGCCATGCCGAGCCTCCGCGAGATCGTGCGCGAGCCCACCGGCTCGCCGGTCGCCACATAGGCGTCGACGATCAGCCGGAAGATCTCGCGGGACCGTTGGTTCAGCTCGGTGATCATGGCGGGGCGGGAACCGGACGATGCTGTTGAGGCGCGGAGGCGGCGTCCCGAATTTAGGCAGGTGTCCCCGCCGAATCAACGTGCGCCCCGGTTGCGCGCTGGACGACGGGGGCGGCGGGCGCTAGCTTGCCGCCGATTTCAACAGATTTGCGGATCATGCCCGATGCGTCCCTCCGGCCGCGCCCACGACCAGTTGCGCACCATTTCCCTTGAGCCCCATTTCAGCAAGCACGCCGAGGGGTCCTGCCTGGTGCGATTCGGCGACACGCACGTCCTGTGCACCGCCAGCGTGGACGAGGGCGTTCCGCGCTTCCTGAAGAACACCGGTCTCGGCTGGGTCACCGCCGAATACGGCATGCTGCCGCGCTCCACCCACAGCCGCACCGACCGCGAGGCCGCCAAGGGCAAGCAGTCGGGGCGCACCCAGGAGATCCAGCGCCTGATCGGCCGCGCGCTGCGCGCCGTCACCGACCGCGCCGCCATGGGCGAGAAGCAGATCAAGATCGACTGCGACGTCATCCAGGCCGACGGCGGCACCCGCACCGCCGCCATCACCGGCAGCTTCGTCGCCCTGCATCTCGCCTTCCAGCACCTGATGCAGATCGGCGCCCTGAAGACCATGCCGCTGACCGACCATGTGGCCGCCGTCTCCTGCGGCATCTACAAGAACACCAGCGTCCTCGACCTCGACTACGCCGAGGATTCGACGGCCCAGGCCGACGCCAACTTCGTTCTGACCGGCCAGGGCGGCATCGTCGAGGTCCAGGGCACCGCCGAGGAGCGCCCCTTCAGCGAGCCGCAGTTCATGGAGCTGCTGGCGCTGGCCCGCAAGGGCATCGACGAGCTGGTGGCCTTGCAGAAGGCGGCGATCGCGGTGAAGTAAAGCGCGGTTGCGCTTGCCCCCACCCTGCCCCTCCCCCGCTGTCGCAGGGGAGGGGAAATCGGCCCTCCCCTGCGACAGCGGGGGAGGGAGGGACCCGCGAAGCGGGAGGGTGGGGGCAACAGTCCACATCGAAGGAACCCCCATGACCACGCCTCCCCGCCGCTTCACGGGCGGCACGCTGGTAATCGCCAGCCACAACAAGGGCAAGGTCCGCGAGATCGCGGCGCTGCTCGGCCCCTACGCCGCCTCCTTCGTGTCCGCGGGCGAGCTTGGCCTGCCGGAGCCGGAGGAGACGGGGACCACCTTCGTCGCGAACGCCGAGCTGAAGGCCCTGGCCGCCGCCAAGGCCGGCCACGTCGCGCTGGCCGACGACAGCGGGATGGTGGTGCCGGCGCTGAACGGCGACCCCGGCATCTACTCCGCCCGCTGGGCCGGGCCGGAAAAGGATTTCCAGATGGCCATGGGCAAGGTCGAGGACGGGCTGAAGGGCCAGACCGACCGCCGCGCCTGGTTCGTCTGCGCCCTGTCGCTCGCCTGGCCGGACGGCCATGTCGAGACGGTTGAGGGCCGCTGCCCCGGCACGTTGGTCTGGCCGCCGCGCGGCGCGCATGGTTTCGGTTACGATCCGATGTTCAGGCCGGACGGCCACGACATCACCTTCGGCGAGATGGACCCGGCCAGGAAGCATGAGATGAGCCACCGGGCCGACGCCTTCCGCCAGCTTGTGGAGCGATGCTTCAAGTGACTCCTGATCCTGGCTTCGGGATCTACATCCACTGGCCCTTCTGCAAGGCGAAGTGCCCGTACTGCGACTTCAACAGCCACGTCCGCGACCGGGTCGAGCATGACCGCTGGCGCGCCGCGCTGGTGCGGGAGCTGGATCATTACGCGGACGCAACGCCCGGCCGCCGGGTCACCTCGGTCTTCTTCGGGGGCGGCACGCCGTCGCTGATGGAGCCGGCGACGGTCGGCGCCGTGCTGGAGCGCATCGCCGCCCGCTGGACGGTGGGCGACGACCTGGAGGTGTCGCTGGAGGCCAACCCGACGTCCGTCGAGGCCGACAAGTTCCGCGCCTTCCGCACCGCCGGGGTCAACCGCCTGTCGATGGGCATCCAGGCGCTGGACGACACCGCGCTGAAGTTCCTCGGCCGCCAGCACAGCGCGGCGGAGGCGACCGGGGCCATCGCGCTGGCCGCCCGGACCTTCCCCCGCTTCAGCTTCGACCTGATCTACGCCCGCCCCGGCCAGTCCGTCGCGGCGTGGGAGGCGGAGCTGACCCAAGCGCTGGACCATGCGGTCGGCCATCTGTCGGTCTACCAGCTGACCATCGAGGAGGGCACGGCCTTCTTCCCCCTGCACGCGCGGGGCGATCTGGTGCTGCCCGACGAGGATCTGGCCGGCGACCTCTACGAGGCGACGCAGAGCCTGCTCGACCGCGCCGGACTGCCCGCCTATGAGATCTCCAACCACGCCCGCCCCGGCGAGGAGAGCCGCCACAACCTGACCTACTGGCGCTACGGCGATTACGTCGGCGTCGGTCCCGGCGCCCACGGCCGGCTGACCCTGGACGGCGACAAATTCGCCACCCGCGCCCACCGCGCCCCGGAAATCTGGCTGGAGCGGGTGGAGCGCGACGGCCATGGCGCCGCCGCGCCCGAGCCGGTCGCCCGCGAGTCCCGTGGGTCGGAGCTGCTGATGATGGGGCTGCGCCTGCGCGAGGGGGTGGCCCGCGCCCGGCTGGTCGAGGAGACCGGCCGCGACCTCGACGGGCTGGTCGATCCCGCGGCGCTGGAACGTCTGGTGGCCGGCGGCTTCCTGGAGGTCGGCAAGGACACGTTGCGGGCCACCCACGAGGGGCGGCAGCGGTTGAACGCCGTGCTGGGGGCTCTTCTGGCCTGACCGGGCCAATACCCGCAAACGTGGTGTGACAAAGGCGCCCAGTCCCCGGCGAGCGCCGCATTTTTATATGTCCGTTTATGATTTTCCTGTGACTGTCGATCATTCTTGGAGTCCCGGCAAAGACAAGGGCAAACAACCGCCGCTTGCCGAGGCGCGGGACAGGGCAGACAGTTTCAGGCGGACATCCCATGATCCTCACGAGGCTTTCCATTCGGGCCAAGCTGTGGGCGCTCGTCGTCGCGGCTTCGGTCGCATCCTTCGCCATCGCCGGTGCCGGCCTTTATCTCAATTACAGCCGTATGCACGCCGACCGGCTGGAAACGCTGCACAGCATCGTGGAGACCGGGGTCACCCTGGCCGCCACACTGGAGGCGGACGCCGCCGCCGGCAAGATCACCCGCGAGGAGGCTCAGGCCCGCTTCAAGGCCGCGGTGGCCGGCATCCGCTACGCCGGCGGCAAGGAGTATCTCTTCGCCCACACCATGGACGGCCACGGCTTCGCCCACGTCAACGCGAAGCTGATCGGCGCCGACGTCAAGCCGCTGAAGTCGGCCAACGGCGTCCACATGATCGTGGAGTTCATCCGCATGGTCCGCGCCACCGGCGACGGCCTGCTGGAATACGACTGGCCGCGCACGGTCGGCGGCAGCGATCTGGCGGTGAAGCTGGGCTATGTCCGCGGCTTCGAGCCGTGGAACATCTTCATCGGCAGCGGCATCTTCATCGACGACATCCGGGCCGCCTTCCTGGACCAGCTCCGGACGCTGGCCTTCGTCATCCTGGCGCTGGCGGTGCCGGCCATCGGCCTGATCGCCTGGGTCGGCACCGACATCAGCCGGGTGCTGCGCGGGCTGGGCGCCAAGATGCGCTCGCTGGCCGACGGCGACCTGTCCACCCGCTTTCCGGAGGCGGAGCGCGGCGACGAGATCGGCGCCATGGCCAAGGCCGTGCTGGTCTTCCAGAACAACGCCCGCGACAAGCAGCGGCTGGAGGCAGAGCAGGCCGCGTCGGCCCAGCGCGCCGGGGAAGAGAAGCGCCGCGCCATGCTGGCGCTGGCCGCCAGCTTCGAGCAGAGCATCGGCGCCGTCGTCCGCACCGTGTCCGACGCGGCGGCGACGATGGAGGAGCGCGCGGCCGAGATGAACCGCGCCGCCGCCCAGACCGACGAGCTGGCGACCTCCGTCGCCGCGGCGACGGAGCAGACCTCCGCCAACGTGCAGACCGTGGCCGCCGCGTCGGAGGAGCTGGCCGGCTCGATCCAGGAGATCAGCCGGCAGGTCGCCGAGTCGTCGCGCATCGCCGGCGAGGCGGTGACCCTCAGCGGGCGGGCCAACGGCAAGGTCGGCGGACTGGCCGATGCCGTGCAGAAGATCGGCGCGGTGGTGCAGCTCATCAACGACATCGCCAGCCAGACCAACCTGCTGGCGCTGAACGCCACCATCGAGGCGGCCCGCGCCGGCGAGGCCGGCAAGGGCTTCGCCGTGGTGGCGAGCGAGGTCAAGGCGCTGGCCAACCAGACCGCCAAGGCGACCGAGGAGATCGCCGCCCAGGTCGCCAACATCCAGACGGTGACCGGCGACGCGGTTGGCGAGATCCAGGGCGTGACCCAGGTGATCCTGCGGGTGAACGAGATCGCCACCTCCATCGCCTCGGCGGTCGAGGAGCAGGGGGCGGCGACCCGCGAGATCAGCCGCAACGTCCAGGAGGCGGCGGGCGGCACGCAGGAGGTGTCGGCCAACATCACCGGCGTCACCGGCGCGGCGACCCGGAGCGGCGCCACCGCCCGCGACGTGCTGGAGATGTCGCGCCAGCTCGGCCACCAGCTCGACACGCTGCACCGCGAGGTCGGAGGCTTCCTTCAGCAGCTTCGCGCGGCGTAAGGTGGGGTGAACGGGACGGGGAAAAGGGGTTGGGATGCGCATCAGTCTGGTGGTGGCAGCGGCGCGCAACGGCGTGATCGGCCGCAACGGCACCCTGCCCTGGTCCCTGCCCGGCGACCTCAAGCGCTTCCGGGAGCTGACGATGGGCAAGCCGGTCCTGATGGGCCGGCGCACCTGGGAGTCGCTCCCCCGCAAGCCCCTGCCCGGCCGCGACAACCTCGTCGTCAGCCGCAGCGTTCCGCCGGGCGAGCGCGACGGCGCGCGCTGGTTCGGCGGCCTCGACGCGGCGCTGGACTGGTGCCGCTATCGCGGCGTCCCGGAGGTCGGCGTGATCGGCGGCGCCGAGCTGTTCCGCGAAACCCTGCCGCTCGCCGACATCGTCCACCTGACCCGCGTCGAGCGGGAGGTGGAGGGCGACACCGTCATGCCGCCGCTGGGGCCGGAGTGGGTGGAGACGGAGCGCGGCCCGCTGCTGACCGAGAACGGGCTGGATTACCGGTACCTGGACCTCGTACGGCGCCCCGTCAGCGCTGGGGCGTGACGGGTCAGGCCAGCAGCGCCCGCACCCGCTCGGCGTCTTCCGGGGTTGCCGGGTTGTAGACGAGCATCGTCAGGTCCGGCCGCCCGTCCACGGCGAAGGCCGAATATTCCAGCTCCAGGGTGCCCAGCGTGGGATGGCGGAGGCGTTTGACGCCCTCTCCGAAATGGCTCACGTCGTTCGCGGTCCATAGGGCGGCGAATTCCGGACTCTGGCGCGACAGATCCTCGACCAGCGCCCGCACTGGTGCGTCGGCACCGGCGCGGGCCGCATCGGCGCGGAAGGCGCAGACGACGAACCGCGCCACGCCCTCCCAATCGAACTGGGCGGCCCGCACGCGCGGGTCGCAGAAGATGAGCCGCAGGATGTTGCGCTGGGCCGCCGGCAGGGTGCCATAGTCGGTCAGCACCGCGGCGGCAGCGCGGTTCCAGGCGACGACGTCCCAGGTCGCCGTCTTGATCAGGGCGGGGCTGGGGTTCAGCGCGTCCAGCACCCGCTGCAGGCGCGGCGTGACCGCTTCCCCTACCGAATAGCGCAGCGTCGGCAAGCGGTTGAGGCCGAGGAGGAAGAGATGCTCGCGCTCGGCGTCGGTGAGCATCAGGGCGCGGGCGATGCGCTCCAGCACATCGGCGGACGGCGCTCCGCCGCGCCCCTGCTCCAGCCACGTGTACCAGGTGGTGCTGATGTTCGCGCGCTGGGCGACCTCCTCGCGGCGCAGGCCGCGGGTGCGCCGACGCTCCGCGGAAAAGCCGAAGGCCGCCGGATCGAGCTTTGCCCGGCGGTCCTTCAGATAGGCGCCCAGCCGGCTCTCGCCGTGACCATAGTGCCCAGTTCCGTTCTCCGCCATGGCGCGCCGGCCCGTCCTGTTGGTCATTATACCCCGATAATGTCACAACTTTACCAGGATAAGCCCCCGGCGGACAGTGGCCTGCGACCACAACCGGAGAGGTTTTCCCATGCGTGTCTTCGTCACCGGCGCCACCGGCTTCGTCGGTTCGGCCATCGTCCAGGACCTGCTCACCAACGGACACCGGGTTGTCGGCCTCGCCCGCTCCGATGCAGCGGCGGCGTCCCTTGCCGCGGTCGGCGCGGAGGTCCAACGCGGCTCCCTCGACGACCTGGAGAGCCTGCGTGCCGGTGTGTCCGCGGCCGACGGCGTGATCCACACCGCCTTCAACCATGACTTTTCGCGCTTCGCCGACAACTGCCGGGAGGACCATCGGGCGATCCTCGCCATGGGCGACGCGCTGGAGGGCAGCGACCGCCCCCTGCTGGTGACGGCGGGCGCGGTCGTGGCCGCGCGCGGGCCGGTGGCGGTCGAGAGCGATCCGCACCGGCCGCCGTCCGACGCCCTGCCCCGCCGCACCGAACTCGCCGCCGGGGAACTGGCCGCCCGCGGCGTCCGGGTCGGCGTGGTGCGCCTGCCGCCCTCGACCCACGGCGTGGGCGACCATGGCTTCGCGCGCATCCTGCACGACATCGCCCGCCGGACCGGAGTCTCGGCCTATGTCGGCGACGGTGGGAACCGTTGGGCGGCGGTGCACCGCCGGGATGCGGCGCGGCTGTACCGGCTGGCCCTGGAGGCCGGCGCCCAGGGCGGCCCGTTCCACGCCATCGCCGAGGAGGGCGTGCCGCTGCGCCGTGTCGCCGAAGCCATCGGCGCGCGGCTGGGCCTGCCCACGGTGTCGAAAAGGCCGGACGAGGCGGCCGCCCATTTCGGGTGGTTCGCCTTCTTCGCCGGCATCGATTGCCCGACCTCCAGCGCCCACACCCGCGCCCTGCTGGGATGGGAGCCGCGTGAGACCGGCCTCGTCGCCGACCTCGACCAGCCCGGCTATTTCACGGACTGACCGGCCGGCGGGGGGTTTCTGGGGGTTCCGGCCCTCAGGCCCCCTTGTTCTCCCGGTGGCGGCGCTCGATGGCGTCCCACAGGGTGGCCTCCAGCGCCGACCCGTCGAGCCGGTTGATCTCCTGGATGCCGGTGGGCGAGGTCACGTTGATCTCGGTCATGTAGTCGCCGATCACGTCGATCCCGACGAAGACCAGCCCCTTCTCGCGCAGCACCGGGCCGATGGCCTTGCAGATCTCCTGCTCGCGCGGGGTCAGCTCCGTCTTCTTGGCGCTGCCGCCGGCGTGGAAGTTGGCGCGGGCCTCGCCCTCCTGGGGCATACGGCTGACGGCGCCGGCGGGCTCGCCGTCGATCAGGATGATGCGCTTGTCGCCCTGGCGGATCTCCGGCAGGTACTTCTGCACGATCACCGGCTCGCGGTAGAGCTGGGTGAACAGCTCCAGCAGCGAGCCGAGATTCTCGTCGTCCGGCTTCAGGTGGAAGACGCCGGCCCCGCCGTTCCCGAACAGCGGCTTGACGATGATGTCCTTGTGCTGCGCCCGGAAGTCCAGCACGGCCTGCTTGTCGCTGGTGATCAGCGTCGGCGGCATCAGGTCGGGGAAATGGGTGACGAACAGCTTCTCCGGCGCGTTGCGCACCTCCGCCGGGTCGTTCAGCACCAGCACCTTGGGCTGGATGTGCTCCAGCATGTGGGTGGCGGTGATGTAGGCCATGTCGAAGGGCGGGTCCTGGCGCATCAGCACCACGTCCATGGTCGACAGGTTGACGATCCGCGGCTCGCCCAGCGTGTAGTGGGCGCCCTTCTGGCGGACCACGGTCATCTCGCGCACGCGGGCGGTCAGGACGTTGCCGGTCAGGCTGAGGTCGCGCGGGTGGTAATGGTAGAGCGTGTGCCCGCGCTTCTGCGCCTCAAGCGCCATCATGAAGCTCGAGTCGGTGTCGATGTTGATGGACTCGATGGGGTCCATCTGGAAGGCGACGGCGAGGCTCATCCTGCGGGTCTCCGAAACGGGCTTTGAGTAAGGGTCAGTTCAGTTGGTTCTTGAGCTGCTGGATCAGCGCGGCGACCTGATGGCGGTGCCGTTCGCTGGCGGTCAGCTCCAGGAATTTTTCCAGCGCGGCGATGGCGGCGGCGAGGTTGCCGTTGTGGGCCTCCAGCAGGCCGGTCTCCCGCCACAGCGACGCCTCGCCCGGCGCGAAAAGCCGCATCGCCTCCAGCACCTCCAGCGCGCGCGGTACGTCGCGGGCGGAAAGGTGGCGCAGCTTGATGTTGTTCTGGAGCCGCAACAGGATCTCGCGGTTGGACACCGTCTGGTAATGGCCGGGTTCCAGCTCCGCCGCGCTGCCGGCGGTGGCCTTCAGCAGGTCGCGCAGGTCCACGGCGGTGCGCACCTGCCCCTCGTTGAAGGGGTCGAGGATGGCGCGGGCGCCGTCGGCCTCCAGCCGCACCAGGAAATGGCCGGGGAAGTTCAGCCCCAGCATCGTCCAGCCCTGCGAGCGGGCGGCGTGCAGGAACAGGATGCCCAGCGCCACCGGCAGGCCGCGGCGGCGGTCGATGACGCGCAGCAGGTTGGCGTTCTGCAGGTCGTCGTAGGTCTCGTGGTCGCCGGCGTAGCCGTGCCGCTCCACGATGACCTCGTGCAGCCAGGAGATGCGGGCCTCCAACCCGTCGAGGGTGGGCGAGACGCGCTCCGCCAGATCATGGGCGATGTCGGCGAGGTGACGGCGGTAGTCGGCCAGCGCGGCGCCCGGCACCTCCAGCGCGCCCAGCGCCAGGGCGGCTTCGGCCAGATCGATCTGCTCGTCCGGCTGCTGCCCCACGCGGCGCAGGATCTCACGGGCCTCGGCGCGGCTGGTCACGGGCGGCGTCCTTCCTCTACAGCAGCCTTCGCGTCAGGCCCGCCACGCATCCGGCACATGGCGCGGCCAGGACCAAGGGGTAACGAGCATGACGTCGAAGCGCAAGACATAGCCCGCATACTGCGGGTTGGCCCCCAGATAGGCATGGGCGGCGCGGGCGAGGCGGCCCCGCTGGCGGGCGTTGACCGCCTCGTTCGCGGTGTCCCAGTCGCCGCGGGCCTTGACCTCGACGATGGCCAGAGTGTCGCCCCGCCGGGCCACGATGTCGATCTCTCCCATCGGGGTGCGCAGGCGGCTTTCCAGGATGCGGTAACCCTTCAGCCGCAACGCCAGCCGGCAGAGCTGCTCGGCGTAGCGGCCGTACGTCTCCGCCCGGCGGCGCAGGGCGTCCGGCGCGCTCATGGTTTCCCTTCCCGCGACAGCTCCAGCGCGCGGGCGTAGACGGCGCGCTTGTTCTGGCCGGTGCGGGCGGCCACGTCGGCGGCGGCGTCGCGGACCGACAGGCGGGTCAGCGCCTCGCGCAGCAGGGCGTCCACGTCGGCCTCGGTCGGGGTGGGCTCCTCGCCGGGCGGGCCGATGACCAGGACGACCTCGCCCTTCGGCGGGCCGGCCTCGGCGTAATGGGCGGCCAATTCCGGCAGGGTGCCGCGCCGCACCTCCTCGAAGAGCTTGGTCAGCTCCCGCGCCACCGCGGCCTCCCGCGCGCCGAGGATGTCGGCGAGGTCGGCCAGCGACTCGGGCAGGCGCTGCGGCGACTCGAAGAAGACCAGCGTGGCAGGAACGTTCTTCAGCTCCCCGGCGGCGGCGCGCCGGGCGCTGCTCTTGTTCGGCAGGAAGCCGGCGAACAGGAAGCGGTCGGTCGGCAGGCCGGACAGCACCAGCGCCGCCAGCGGGGCGGAGGCGCCGGGCAGCGTGGTGACCGCCACCCCCTCCGCCACGCACTCCCGCACCAGCTTGTAGCCGGGGTCGGAGACCAGCGGCGTGCCGGCGTCGGTGACGAGCGCGATGGATTCCCCCGCTTTCATGCGGCCGATCAGGACCGGACGCATCTTCGCCGCGTTGTGTTCATGATAGGAGACGAAGGGCGTGTGGATGCCATGGATGCCCATCAGCTTCGCCGTCACCCGCGTGTCCTCGCAGGCGATGGCGTCGGCGCGGCGCAGCGTGTCGAGCGCGCGCAGCGTGATGTCGGCGGCGTTGCCGATGGGGGTGGCGACCACATAAAGGCCGGCGCCGAGTTTACTTGCGGCCCTCGGCTCGCTACCTTCAGCGTCACCAGAGACGCCGGGCCCGGAAACGGGTTCGGGCGCCGGACCGGATGTGGAGATCGTTGGTGGCACGCTTGACGACACCTTTCTCGCGCGCTTGGGGGCAGCAGGCTGCCGCCGCCCTGTTGGTCGTTGGCACGCTTTCGGCCTGCTCGACTGTAAAGGCCCCGGCGCCGACGACTCAAGCGCCGCAAGCGCCGGTCGCCGCCGTTCCGGCCGCCCCGCAGACTTTGAAGGTGGCGATTCTGCTGCCGCTGTCCGGGTCGAGCGCCGCCATCGGGCAAGCCATGCTGGAATCGGCGCAGATGGCGCTGTTCGATCTGGCCGGCGACCGGTTCGAACTGCTGCCCCGCGACACCAAGGGCACGCCGTCCGGCGCCGCCGACGCGGCGCGGCAGGCCATAGCCGAGGGGGCGAGCCTGATCCTCGGCCCGCTGTTCGCCGCCGATGTGGCGGCGGTGAAGCCGGTCGCCCAGGCCGCGGGCGTGGACGTTCTGGCCTTCACCAACGACTGGACCCAGGCCGGCAACGGCACCTATGTGCTGGGCTTCGTGCCCGCCGATCAGGTGACCCGCGTGGTCGGCTTCGCCCGCTCGCGGGGCGCCACGCGCTACGTCGCGCTGGCTCCGCGCACCGCCTATGGCGACGCCGTGGTCAACGCGGTGCAGGCCGCCTCGCGCCAGTTCGGCGGGCAGGTGGCGCAGGTCGAGCGCTACGACCCGGCGGTGACCGACCTCGCCCAGCCGGCGCGGCAGGTGACCCAGGCCGGCGTGCAGCCGCAGGCGGTCATGCTGGCCGAAGGCGGGCCGCGCGCCCAGGGGCTGGCGTCGGCGCTGTCCGCCAACGGGCTGAACACCCAGCAGGTCAAGCTGCTCGGCACCGGACTGTGGGACGAGCCCGGCCTGGGCCAGGAACCCGCCCTGGCCGGCGCCTGGTTCGCCGCCCCGGCGCCGCAGAGCCGCGCCGACTTCGAGTCGCGCTTCGAGAGGACCTACGGCCGCAAGCCGCCGCGCATCGCCACCCTGTCCTACGACGCCACGGCCATCGCCGCGGTGCTGGCCAAGATGCCCGACCCGTCGGGCCGCTTCGACCGCGCGGCGCTGAACAACCCCAACGGCTTCGAAGGCATGGACGGCATCTTCCGCCTGCGCGCGGACGGCGTCGTGGAGCGCGGACTGGCCGTTCTGGAGGTCACCCCCGGCGGTCCACGCGTGCTCGACCCTGCCCCGTCCAGCTTCGAAGTGCTGGGGCAGTGATCGTAAAGCGCTGATGTGAAGAGGATTTTTTAACCACGAAGGCACAAAGACACGAAGGATTTCACAAAGAACGTTGTGACGGCCTTTGTGAAATCTTTCGTGTCTTTGTGGTGAACCGCGAACTTATCCGTGCTGCTTCGCCAGACGGCGGGCGTTGGCGCGGACGGTGCGGTAGGCGGGGGTCATGCCGGCCTGGGTCAGGGCCGTGACCGACTCGACCATGTAAAGCGCGGCGTGGATGCCGGCCTCCACCGACTCGGTGACGGTGCGGTGCTGCAACTCCACCAGATCGGCGGGGCTGCGGCACTGGCCGAGGCCGCTCACCATCACCATGGCGACCTGAAGCTGGCCCTGCATGAGGGTCATCCAGGCCTGCTGCATCTCGCCGATGCCCTTGGCGACGGCGTGGGTGGCCTCCACCATCGCCTCCACCTTCTCGGAGCCCATGCGGACGAACTCCGGGTTGGCGAGGTCGATGGGGTTGTTCATGGCCGCCGCCATCATGGCGGTTCGGTAGCCGATCGTCTGGGCCGCCGCCACCCCCATCTCGCTGGTCTTGACGCCGGTCCGGGTCAGATCGCCCGCCACCGTCAGAAAGCGTTGCGTCGGTTCGCCGTTGCCGGCCTTGCGTCTCGACATTCGCTCCACCTCACCAAAGGACCCGACCGGAGCAAAAGCCCCGGCCGGGCCGAAAAAACCGTAACCCGGACGCCAACGCTGCACTGCAGCATTTGGTTCCGCGTCCAGTCTTTACAGGGAAGCGAGCGCGCGGTCGAGATCTTCGACGATGTCCTGGGCATCCTCCAACCCGACGGACAGACGGAGCAGGTTCGGACGGATGTTCGCCGCCGCCTTCTCCTCCACCGTCAGCTTGGAATGGGTGGTGGTGTCGGGGTGGGTGATCAGGCTTTTCGAATCGCCCAGATTGTTGGAGATCATCACCATCCGCAGATCGTTCAGGGCGCGGAAGGCCTCGTCCTTGCCGCCCTTCAGGAAGATCGACAGCATGGTGCCGCCACCGGTCATCTGGCTGCGGCAGAGGTCGTGCTGCGGGTGGCTGGGCAGGCCCGGATAGAGCACCCGCTCCACCTTCGCGTGGCCTTCCAGGAACTCCGCCACCGTCAGGGCCGACGCGCTCTGCGCCGACACACGCAGTTCCAGCGTCTCCAGCCCCTTCAGCAGCAGCCAGGCGTTGAAGGGCGAAATGGTCGGGCCGGTGTGGCGCAGATAGGGGTGGATCACGTCCGACCCGTACTGCTTGTCGCTGGTCAGGATGATGCCGCCCAGACAGCGGCCCTGGCCGTCGATGTGCTTGGTCGCCGAATAGACGACGACGTCGGCCCCCATCTCGAACGGGCGCTGCAGCACCGGCGTGGCGAAGGCGTTGTCGACCACCACCTTGGCCCCGGCCTTGTGGGCGAGATCGCTGACCGCGCGCAGGTCGACGACCTCCAGACCCGGATTGCTGGGCGTCTCCAGGAAGACGACCTTGGTCGGCTTGGCCAACGCCTCTTCCCACTGGGACAGGTCGGTGCCGTCGACGAAGACCGCCTCGACCCCGAAGCGGGCCGACAGCTCTTTGATCACCCAGTAGCAGGAGATGAACAGCGAGCGCGGCGCCACGATGCGGTCGCCGGTGCGCAGGTTCGACCACAGGGCGCCGTGCACCGCGGCCATGCCGCTGGTGGTGGCGTAGGCCCAGGCCGCCCCCTCATACTCGCACAGCCGGTCCTCGAACATCGCCGTGGTCGGGTTGCGGAAGCGCGAATAGACGTGGCGGGAGCCGTCGTTGACGAAGGCGCTCTCCGCCTCCTCCGCCGAGCCGTAGACGAAGCCGGAGGTCTGGTAGAGCGCCTCGCAGGTCTCGTCGAAGGACGAACGGCGGACGCCGCCATGGACCAGACGGGAGCGCGGGCGAAGCCCCGCGACGTTCGGATTGCGATGATCGGTGCGCGCCATGGCCGCTTTGTCTCCTCTGTCCGCCGGCGGGGCAGACCGGCACAACAAAAAACGCCCCGACCGATCGGGTCGAGGCGCGGACGCGGCTCGGACCTTTTTAGCGGATTGTTTTACGTGGCCCGCAAGCCGGTCGACCAAATCACCACGTGCCCACGCTTTTAGGACCGCCGCGGCGCGCCGTCAAGGGACAAGGGAGCCGTGACAAAAAGAGGCCGCCCTGCGTCAACATCGCGCAGGACCCGATGCCGCCGCCCGCTTGCCCAGCGAAGGCCCGGCACCGGATCATGGCCACCGGACGTCAGCAAGGGGTGCGGGCCGTGCAGTATCGCAAGGAGCAGGAGCGGCACTTCGTCCGTCTGGTGCTCACCGGGCGCTTTACCAGCCAGGACGCCGCCCCGGTGCGGCAAGCCATCGCCGACGTGAAGAACGGGACGGAGCGTCGTCATCTTCTCGACCTGACCGGGCTGGAGTTCATCGACAGCACGGGCGTCGGCCTGCTGCTGGTGATGAATGGGGAGGCCCTGTCGGCGGGCAAGGCCCTGTCCCTGCTCTGCGCTTCCGGGCAGGTGCGCAAGGTGGTGGACCTGACCCGCATCGCCATGATCATCCCGGTGCACGAGACGGTGGCCGACTATCTCGCCGCCAGCGTGCCGGAGGCCCTGCTGGCCGCCACCCATCCCTGCGCGCCGGGCGAGGACCCGATGGCCGTCGCCGTCCGCGCGCTTCACGCCAAACCGGTCCTGCCGCCCGCGATCGTACCGCCGGATTCACTCGGTCGGGGCGGCGCTTCCGGGTAGGCCGCTCGCAGCGCGGGCGCGGGCTTCCCATCTGAAGCACCGGACAGAGTCCGTTCCGCGTTGGGGAGGCACCGAATGGTTCATCTGCACAAGTCGCTGGAATCCGAAGCGTCGAAGGCCGCCGAGCGGGAGGGCCGCTCGCTCGACCAGTTCGTGAACGAGGCGGTGGAGGAGAAGCTGCGCCACGCGCAACGCCCCGTCGCCCAACGTCATGTCACCCCCATCCGCGACCGCGGCGCCCCGATGGACGAGGACGTGGTGGAGCGGGCGTGATCCTGACCGGTGGGATCAACGCCATCGCATTTGGCGTCCCAACCCTCTCCCGCCCCGGGAGAGGGTGCCCGCGCAACGGGCGGGGAAGGGTCGCACGAGGATCAGCGCACCAATCCTTGGCAGCACCCTCTCACCCTTCCCACGCTTCGCGCGGGCCCCTTCCCTCTCCCGGGGCGGGAGAGGGCGAATCATTTCCGTTCATAGAAGCAACCCCCTCAGACGGTACAACTCATCCAGCGCCTGCCGCGGCGTCAGGCTGTCCGGGTCGATGGATTTCAGCGCCTCCTCCACCCGCGACGGCTCCGGCGGGGCGGCAGGGGACGCAGCAGGGGCCGGCGGCGGGCGCTTCAGGGCGGCGCTGAACAGCGGCAGATCTTCGGCAAGACGGTGGATGGCCGCGTTCTGGTCGCCAGACTCCAGGATGGTCAGCACCTCCTCGGCGCGGCCCACCACGGCGCCGGGCAGCCCGGCCAGCTTCGCCACATGGATGCCGTAGCTGCGGTCGGCCGCCCCCGCCGTCACCTCGTGCAGGAAGACCACGTCGCCCTGCCATTCCTTGATGCGCATGGTGTGGCAGGACAGGCCCGGCAGCTTGCCGGCCAGCATGGTCAGCTCGTGATAGTGGGTGGCGAACAGCGCGCGGCAGCGGTTGACGTCGTGCAGATGCTCCACGCAGGCCCAGGCGATCGACAGGCCGTCGAAGGTCGCGGTGCCGCGCCCGATCTCGTCCAGGATGACCAGCGCGCGGTCGCCGGACTGGTTCAGGATGGCCGCCGTCTCCACCATCTCCACCATGAAGGTGGAGCGGCCCCGCGCCAGATCGTCGGCGGCACCCACGCGGCTGTAGAGCCGGTCCACCACCCCGATGTGCGCGCTCTCCGCCGGGACGAAGCTGCCCATCTGGGCGAGCACGGCGATCAGCGCGTTCTGGCGCAGGAAGGTCGATTTGCCGGCCATGTTCGGGCCGGTCAGCAGCCACAGCCGGTTGTCCGAAGCGAGGTCGCAGTCGTTGGCGACGAAGGGGCCGGCGTTGCCGGCATCCAGCACCGCCTCCACCACAGGGTGGCGCCCGCCCTTGATGGAGAAGGCGAGGCTGCCGTCCACCACCGGCCGGTTGTAGCGCCGCTCCGCTGCCAGCTCGGCCAGCGCGGCGGCGACATCCAGCGCGGCCAGCGCGTGGGCGGCCTGGGCGATGGCCTCGGCGCGGCTGGTCACCTCCTCCACGAGGTCGTTGAACAGCTCCAGCTCCACGGCCAGCGCCTTGTCGGCGGCCTCGGAGATGCGGCGCTCCAGGTCCGACAGCTCCACCGTGCCGAAGCGCACGGCGTTCGCCATGGTCTGGCGGTGCATGAAGACCTCGCGCCCCTTCTCGGACATCAGCTTGTCCGCGTGGGTCGCCGTCACCTCGATGTGATAGCCAAGCACGTTGTTGTGCTTGATCTTCAGCGCCGGCACCCCGGCGATGCCGGCGTATTTGACCTGAAGCCCGGCGATCAGCCGCCGGCTCTCGTCGCGCAGCGTCACCAGCTCGTCCAGCGCGTAGGAATAGTCGCGCGCGATGAAGCCGCCGTCGCGGGCGAGCAGCGGCAGCTCCGGCGCCAACGCCTGCGTCAGCTGGTTGACCAGCTCGCTGTGCTCGCCCAGCCCCTTGGCCACGGCGCCCAGCCCGTCGGGCAGCGGTCCGCCGGGATGGCCGTTGAGCAGCAGACGGATGGCCGAGGCCTGGGCCAGTCCGTCGCGCACGGCCGCGAGGTCGCGCGGGCCGCCGCGCCCCAGCGTCAGGCGGGACAGGGCGCGCTCCAGGTCCGGGCAGCGGCGCAGCGCCTCGCGCAGGTCGGCACGCAGCCGCTCCTCGTTCAGCGCGAACGCAACCATGTCCAGCCGCTTGGCGATGGCGGCGGGGTTGGTCAGCGGCGCCGAGAGCTGGGCGGCGAGCAGACGCGCCCCCGCCCCGGTCACCGTGCGGTCGATGGTGGCGAGCAGGCTGCCGCGCCGGTCCCCCGTCAGGGTGCGGGTCAGCTCCAGGTTGCGGCGGGTCGCCGCGTCGATTTCCATGACGGCGCCGGGGCCGAGCCGGCGCGGCGGCGACAGGCGCGGCACGCGGCCCTTCTGCGTCAGCTCCACATAGGCGACCAGCGCGCCGGCCGCCGCCACCTCGGCGCGCGAGAACTGGCCGTAGGCGTCCAGCGTGCCGACGCCGTAGAGGGCGAGCAGCCGCTGCCGCCCGTTCTCGCTGTCGAAGCGCGGGGTCGGCTGCACGGTCAGGCGGGACTTCCATTCGCCCCACAGCTCGTAGAGGTCGGGGCTCTGGCACAGCTTCTCGGAAACCAGAACCTCCTGCGGGTCGAGGCGGCCGAGCGCGGCGCCCAGCCCAGCGCGCTCCACCGGCTGCACGACCAGCTCACCGGTGGACAGCTCCAGCCAGGCCAGCCCCAGCCCGCCCGCCGCTTCGGCCACCGCGGCCAGCCAGTTGGAGGCGCGGGAGTCGAGCAGGCTGTCCTCGGTCAGCGTGCCGGGGGTGACGATGCGGATGACGCCGCGCTTCACCACCGACTTGGAACCGCGCTTCTTGGCCTCCGCCGGGTCCTCCATCTGTTCGCAGATGGCGACGCGGAAGCCCTGGCGGATCAGGCGCTGCAGGTAGGATTCATGGCTGTGGACCGGAACGCCGCACATCGGGATGTCCTCGCCCAGATGCTGGCCGCGCTTGGTCAGTGCGATGTCCAGCGTCCGGGCGGCGTTCACCGCGTCCTCGAAGAACATCTCGTAGAAATCGCCCATCCGGTAGAACAGCAGGCAGTCGGGATGGGCCTGCTTGATCTCCAGATACTGCGCCATCATCGGAGTGGCGTCGGGAGGAATGACGGCGGTGGGCGAAGTGGCGGCGGACGCGTCGGACACAGGTCTTCAACCGGTTGCGTTGTGGCGGGCAAGGTCTGGCCGGCACCCTAGCACGCCCGCGCTGGTGCCGCGATGACCGCTTCGCTAGACTGTTCGATGCCCGTAGAACGAGCAAGCCGAAGCCGAAGGAGACCGCCGTGACGCAAGCGCCCGAGAACACAGATGGCCCGACCACGAACGGCCAGGACACCGTCCGGGAGGTGCGCGAGGTCGTCGCCCTGTTCAAGACCCGCGAGTCGTTCGACAAGGCCGTGGCCGCCCTTCTGGACGCCGGCTTCGACCGCGACGACCTGTCGGTTCTGGCCAGCCACACCTCGCTGGAGGCCGCCGACCAGCGCCCGCAGGCCCCGACGGACGAGGCCCTGACCGGTCTGGTGGGTGAGCTGAAATACGCTTTCCCCCTGACCACCGCCGGGCTTCTCGCCATCGTCGGTGGCCCGATCGCCGCGCCGCTGGCGGCCATCGTCGCCGCCGGCCTGGGCGGCGTCGCCATCAAGGATTACCTGGACGAACTGACCAGCCACCCCGACACGGACGAGTTCGGCCGCGCGCTGGAGGCCGGCGGCGTCATCCTGTGGGTGCGCACCGCCGACGTCGAGGACGAGGTGGAGGCGGCGGAGATTCTGGAAGGCAACGGCGGCGCCAACATCCACCTGTCGGTGCGCGAAGAGTAGGCGGGAAAGAAACGCCGTTCGTCAGGCGGCGCGGGCGCGCCTCTCGCCTCCGCCGCCGACCACGGTCAGGCCGCGCCGGCGGAACTGCGCCCGCACCACCGAGGCCCAGCCCTTGCGGATCTGGGCGATCTTGACGGCGTCGGAGGCCCTGGCGTCGGTGGCGGTTCCGCAAATCTCGAACAGAAGCGCATCGCCGATGGAGCCGGGGCACAGCGCCAACGCATGCACCAGCCACGCCATCAGCTCGGCCGGGGTGTGACGCGGCAGGCCGCGCTCCGCCAGGGTCAGGGCGTTCCCGAGGTTCGCCAGCTCCCGCCGTGCCGTTCCGGGGTTCGGGATCATCAATGGCCTCCCTCGCGCGTGTCTCACTGGTGACTCCTTATCTCTTTGGAATGGAGCGCGTCAGTGACGGCCATCACAGCAGCGCTCCCAACGGGATCATGCAGGAAACAGACGGCAGCCTCTTTTGGTGTGCCGCGTGCGAATTATCCTCTTTCCCGTTATAGTCGGGACGCCGCACGGTTTGTCGCACCCCCCGCATTCCTGGGAAGGCTCACGTTTTGTCGATGCTCTCCACCCGCGCCGCCTCGGCCGACTCGTCCGACACCAAGGACGCCGGCGCCGCCAACATCCCCAACAAGCGCGCCATCCTGTCCCGGCGCAAGCTGGCGGAGGACCTGGAAAAGCTGGTGGCGGAGCATGGGAGCGGCGACAAGCTGCGCCCCGCCCTGATCGCCCGGCTGCGCGGCGCGCTGAACGACGGACGGGCGGAGGTGCGCGCCCGCTTCGAGGCCAAGGGATCGGGCGAGGACTGCGTGCGGCAGAACTGCTACCTCGCCGACGGGGTGGTGCGCTCGCTGGCCGACCTCACGGTCACCCACATCTTCCCGACCCCCAACCCGACCGCCGGCGAGGTGTTCGACATCGTCGCCACCGGCGGCTACGGCCGGGGCGAGCTGGCGCCCTTCTCCGACATCGACCTGCTGTTCCTGCTGCCCTACAAGCGCACCCCGCGGGTGGAGCAGGTGGTGGAGTACATGCTCTACATCCTGTGGGATCTCGGGCTGAAGGTCGGCCACGCGGTGCGCAGCGTCGACGACTGCATCCGCCAATCCAAGGCCGACGTGACCATCCGCACCGCCATCCTGGAGTCGCGCTACCTCTGGGGTCCGCGCAAGCTGTTCACCGAGCTGCGCCGCCGCTTCGACCGCGAGGTGGTGGCCGGCACCGGGCCGGAGTTCGTAGAGGCCAAGCTGGCCGAGCGCGACAACCGCCACCTGAAGCTGGGCGACAGCCGCTATGTGCTGGAACCCAACCTGAAGGACGGCAAGGGGGGCCTGCGCGACCTGCAGACGCTGTTCTGGATCGCCAAGTACCTGTACCGGGTCGAGGACGTGGACGATCTGGTCGGCAAGAAGGTGCTGCTGCCGGAGGAGGCGCAGCGCTTCGCCAAGGCGCAGAACTTCCTGTGGACCGCGCGCTGCCACCTGCACTACCTGACCGGTCGCATGGAGGACCGGATGACCTTCGACGTCCAGACGTCGATCGGCAACCGCATGGGCTACACCGACCACGCCGGGACCAAGGGCGTGGAGCGCTTCATGAAGCATTACTTCCTGGTCGCCAAGGATGTCGGCGACCTGACCCGCATCTTCTGCGCGGCGCTGGAGGCGGAATCGAAGCGCCCGCCCAAGTTCAACATCCTGCGGCTGGCCGCGCTGGCCCGCCGCAAGGACGTGGACGGCTTCGTGGTGGACGGCGAGCGGCTGAACGTCCGCAGCGACCGCCAGTTCAAGGACGAGCCGCTGGACATGATCCGGCTGTTCCACACCGCCCAGCAGAACGATATCGACATCCACCCCAACGCGCTGCGCGCCATCACGCGCTCGCTGTCGGTGGTGGGGCCGAAGCTGCGCGCCGACCTGGAGGCCAACCGGCTGTTCCTGGAGATCCTGACCGGCCGCAAGGACCCGGAGATCACGCTGCGCCGCATGAACGAGGCCGGGGTGCTGGCCCGCTTCATCCCCGACTTCGGCCGGGTGGTCGCGCAGATGCAGTACGACATGTACCACGTCTACACGGTGGACGAGCACACGCTGTTCGCGCTGGGCATCCTGCACAAGATCGAGATGGGCGAGCTGACCGACGAGCTGCCGCTGTCGTCGGAGGTGATCCACAAGGTGGTGTCGCGGCGCGCGCTCTACGTCGCCGTGCTGCTGCACGACATCGCCAAGGGCCGCGGCGGCGACCATTCCATCCTCGGCGCGCGGGTGGCGGAGAAGCTGTGCCCGCGGCTCGGCCTGACGGCGGAGGAAACGGAGACGGTCGCCTGGCTGGTGCGCTGGCACCTCGCCATGTCCTACACCGCCTTCAAGCGTGACCTGGAGGACGACAAGACGGTGCGCGACTTCGTCTCGCTCGTCCAGTCGCCGGAGCGGCTGCGCCTGCTGCTGGTTCTCACCGTGGCGGACATCCGGGCGGTCGGGCCGCAGCGTTGGAACAACTGGAAGGCCACGCTGCTGCGCGAACTCTACAACCGCTCGGAGGAGGTGATGTCCGGCGGCCTGTCGGTCGAAGGGCGCGGGCGCCGCATCCAGGCCGCCCAGGCGGCGCTGCGGGCCGAGCTGTCCGACTTCGACGACGCCGATTTCGAGCGGCACATCGCGCTCGGCTACCCCGCCTACTGGCTGGCCTTCGACGCGGAGACGCTGGGCCGGCAGGCGCGGCTGGTCCGCGAGGCGCTGCGCGACGAACGCCCGCTGACCGTCAACACGCGCATCGACCGCGGCCGGGCGATCACCGAGGTGACGATCTTCGCCACCGACCACCACGGCCTGTTCTCCCGCCTCGCCGGGGCACTGGCGGCGGCGGGGGCGGACATCGTGGACGCCCGCATCTTCACCATGACCAACGGCATGGCGCTGGACGTCTTCACCGTGCAGGACGCGGCGGGCGGCGGCGCCTTCGAGAGCGGCGACAAGCTCGCCAAGCTGTCGGTGATGATCGAGAAGGTGCTGTCCGGCCAGTTGAAGCCGCTGCACGACCTGACCAAGCGCAAGGCCCCGCACGCCAGCCGCACCCGCGTCTTCCACGTGCCGCCGCGCGTGCTGATCGACAACAACGCCTCCACCACCCACACGGTGATCGAGGTCAACGGGCGCGACCGCCCCGGCCTGCTCTACGACCTGACCCGCGCGCTGACCAACCTGACCCTGCAAATCTCGTCGGCGAAGATCTCAACCTACGGCGAGAAGGCCATCGACGTCTTCTATGTGAAGGACGTCTTCGGCCTGAAGGTCACCCACGAGAGCAAGCTGGCCCAGATCCGCGAACGGCTGCTGCACGCGCTCGCCGATCCGGCGGGCTGAGGACGGTGGTGAAAGCCGGACCTCAGGACAGCCGGTCCTCCGCCCAGCCGTCGAGCGCCTTGGCGGCCAGACCGGCCAGAACGCCGGTCGCCATGCCGGCGGCGTAGTCGGACGCCCAGTGCCGCTCGGTGGCGAGGCTCGACCAGCCCACCGCCGCGGCGAAGCCCAGGCTGACCATGGTCGCCGGGGAGAGGCCGCGGTTCAGCCCGACCGCCATGGTCAGCGCCGACACGTTGATGGCGTGGCCGGAGGGGAAGGAGGCGTGCTTGCCGTCGGCCTTGCCCCAGCGGCTGGGGTCGCGGCCCTGGTTCGGGCGGGCGCGGCAGACGACGCGCTTGATCCCCTTGCCGGCCACCGTCCCCAACGCGATGGCCATCAGCCCCTGCCGGGCGAGGCGCGACCAGCCCGGCTTCTCCATACCCAGCCCGGCGGCCCACAGCGCCGCCAGCGCCGGCATCAGCACCATACGGGAGCTGGGCATCTGGAGCCCGTCGCGCAGGGCCGGCGCCCCCACGCCCAGAGCGACGGCCTTGCGGTGGGCGGTTCCGTCCAGCCCGTTCACGCCGTCGATCACGCGGTCCGTGAAACCCTCGTCGCTCATCTCGCGGATCTCCCAAAGCACGCCCCCATCACCGCGGAGGCCAAGCGTAAAACAGCCGCGCTGCCGTTTCGTGCCCGCATGGTCCCGCAAGGCAGGGGTGCCCGTCATGAGAGGTGCCGCCTTGGCAATCGCCGACCATGCGGCAATGCCCCCTCTCCCCGGAGGAGAAAGGGCTTTAGAAAGACCCTGGAGTCGGCGATTGCCAAGCCGGTCCGCGGCGACGCTTTGGCAATCGCCGACCATCCGGCCAGACATCGACAAGACCACCTTATGAAATCCCGAGTCGCGACTCGCCTGCCCCGCCCCGCCTTGGCAATCGCCGACCAATGCCCGAGTCGTCACGAGTCACCGATGATTCCCACAAGATCCCTTGGCGAACGCCGACGAGTCTTCTGGCAATCGCCGACGCACCCCCGAGTCGTCCCCAGGCAATCGCCGACCTAGCAAATAGACTCCAGCAATTAGGTCTCAATTAGCCTCGTCGGCGATCGCCAAATGGACTCTCCCGGCGGTGCATGGTCGACTGCAGGCAGAATGGACGGGGGGACCTATGGGCGACGTGCACCAACTCATCATGACGCATGGCCGGCGCGAGGCGCGGAACCTCGTGGACCCGAAGCGCGCCAGCGTCGTCGATGTCGCGGCGGCGGTGCTGGAAGATGAGTCCAACGCGCTGGGCATCACCTATTCCGGATTCTGCCTGACCAGCCTGCCCCACCGGAAGCTGGCGCCGGACGCCGAATGGCGCCGCGACCAGGGCCGTGTCACCCTGCTGGTCGAGCCGGGCAAGGAGCGCAAGCGCGACGGCAGCCTGATGCCGGTCGGCGTCCCCTACGGCGCCAAGGCGCGGCTGATCCTGCTCTATCTCCAGACCCGCGCCATCCAGGACAACAGCCGCGAGATCGAGCTTGGCCGCTCGATGAACGATTGGCTCGACCGCATGGGCGTGTCGGCGGGCGGCAGCACCTACAAGGCGGTGCAGGAGCAGGCGACCCGCATCAACCTGTGCCGCCTGACCTTCTTCTGGGACAAGGACGGGGCGGAGGGCTTCGCCAAGGAGAACATCGTCAACGGCGGCATCCGCCTGCGCGACGACGACGGCCAGGGCACGCTGTGGCGCGAGACGGTGCAGCTTTCGGAAACCTTCTTCGCCGCGCTGAAGCGCTCCCCCGTCCCGATCTGGGAGCCGGCGATCCGCCACATCGGCGGCTGTTCGATGGCGATCGATGTCTATGTCTGGCTGGCCTACCGGCTGCACGTGCTGCGCGACCCGATTCCGGTGACCTGGAAGGCGCTCTTCACGCAGTTCGGCGGTGGCTACAAGGAGCTGAAGCACTTCAAGCCGGAGTTCCGGGTGGCGCTGGATCTGGCGCTGGCCGTCTACGAGGCCGCTCGGGTGGAGTTCTCCGACACCGGGGTGCTGCTCTACCCGTCGCCCCCGCCGATTCCGGAGCGCAAGATCCTCCCCGCCGCGCGCGGGTAAGTCGGCGGCGGGCAAGTCGGCGATTGCCAACCCGCCCGGCTCCGGAATCGGAGTCGGCGATTGCCAGAGGCCGAAGCTTCAGCGTTCCAAAAACGGGCAAACGGAGCTTCGCCTATCCCGCCTTGAAGGCCTGCACATTGCCGCCCTCCCGCGTGTAGACCTGCATTGGGCGGCAGGTCTCGTCCATCTTGATGATGAGGACGCCGGCCTTGTCGCGCGGATAGAGCCACATCTCGTACTGCGATACCCGCGCGCTCGGCCCGGTGCGCTGCTCGCTGTAGATCGCGGTCCGGAACTGCCCGACCGGAATCCCCTCCCCGGCCAGGACGGAGGCGACGGGACGGTTGCAGGCTCCCTTCACCATGTCGTTCAGCGCCTCCACCGCTCCGGGCGCGGGCTCCGCGCTGCGCGGCGGCGCCAGCGAGGCGCAGGCGCCGAGGCCGAGAAAGCCGGCGCACAGGATGATTCCGGCGGTCCTGCGATTGCGCGAACGGCGTCCGGCGTGACGATGCATCGCGGCCTCCCTGCCCATTGGCGGTGTTGGTTGGCGGTGTGTGGTTACCTCAGCGCAAACACCGGGACGGGGAAAAGGTTCTCATCCGGCCTTTGGCAATCGCCGACCATCCGGGAATCCGCCGGACAGAAAAAAGGCGGGGCACCGCGGCCCCGCCTTCCGTCCTTTCCGAATCGGCCGGATGGACTCAGTCCACCTGGACCTTCTCGCCGTTTTTCCAGGCCCAGAACACGTAGCCCGGCTGCTTCAGGTCGCCCTTGTCGTCGAAGGACAGCGACCCGACCACCGTGTCGAAGGACGGGCCGGCGCGCAGCGCCTTCGCCACGGCGTCGGACTTGGCGCTGTTGGCCTTCTGCACGGCCTCGGCGTAGGTCTGCACCGCGGCGTAGGCGAACAGGGTGAAGCCGTCGGTGCGGATGTTCTTGGCCTGCAGGGCCTCCACCACCGGCTTGGCGGCGGGGTTGCGCTGCGGGTCGGGGGAGAAGGTGAACAGCGTGCCTTCCGCCGTGTCACCCGCGATGTTCCAGTAGGACTGCGGCTGGATGCCGTCGGCGCCGATGATCTGCGGGCGGAACTGCTGGTCCGCCGCCTGGCGGGCGATCAGGCCCAGCTCCTGGTCGTAGCCGCCGTAGTAGAGCACGTCCACCCCGTCCGACTTCAGCCGGGTGACGAGGGCGGAATAGTCCTTCTCGCCGGCGGTGATGCTGGTGAAAGCGGCCTCGGTGATGCCGGCGGCGTTCAGGCGGCGCTTCACGTCGTCGGCGAGGCCCTGGCCGTAGGCCTGCTTGTCGTGGACGATGGCGACCTTCTTGCCCTTGTAGCGGTCGGCGATCAGCTTGGCCGCCACTTCGCCCTGCTGGTCGTCGCGGCCGCAGACGCGGAAGACGTTCTTCAGGCCGCGGTCGGTGAGCTGCGGGCTGGTCGCGGTGGGGGAGATCATCACGATCCCCTCCTCGCCATAAACGTTGGAGGCGGCGATCGAGGCGCCGGAGCAGACATGGCCGATCACCGCGGCGACGTTCTGGCCGACCAGCTTGTTGGCGGCGGCCACCGCCTGCTTGGCGTCGCAGGCGTCGTCGGCGATGGTCAGGACCAGCTTCTGGCCCAGCAGCCCGCCCTTGGCGTTGATGTCGGCCACGGCGGCCTCGACGCCGGCGCGGGTCTGCTCGCCATAGGCGGCGGCGGCGCCGGTCATCGGACCGGCCAGCGCGATGGTGATGTCGGCCTGGGCGGCCCCGGCCCACAGGCCGGCCCCCAAGGCGACGGCGGCGGCGGTCACAGCCAGCTTCGCACGGATCATGGGTGGATTCCTCTCTCCGGGAACGGGTTCTTTTTATCGAACGCTTTCGGGTCGGAGACCGCGGACGCCGCCTCCGAAACAGGCAAACAAGCAAAGGGACGGGTTCGGCGCAATGGGCAAACAGGCACAGGCTGCCGCACGCCCGGCGCATGACACGGCCATCGGGATGGCGGTGGACCGGCTCAGTCGACCAGTTCGCGTTGCGCGACGTCAGGGGGCGCCTGGGTGTCCGGAGCCAGGGCCGTCGGAGCCAGAGCCAGGGCGATGGCCCGGCGCAGATCGTCGGCCAGGACGGGCTTGTGCAGGATGCTGAACTTGCCGGCCTCGGCCTCGGCCAGACGCTCGGGGGTGGTGTCGCCGGTCACCAGGATGCCGGGGATCGGGCGTTTCGACCGGCGCCGCACCTCGCGGATGGTCTCGGTGCCGGTGTGCCCCTCGCCCAGCCGGTAATCGGCGACGATCACGTCCGGATCGGGGTGGCGGCGCAGCACCTCCACCGCCTCGCCGAAGCTGCCGGCGGGATGCACCTCATGTCCCCATTGCTGGATCATCGCGCACAGCCCCTCGCGGACGATGGGGTCGTCCTCGACCACCAGCACGCGGGCACCGGCCCGCATGCGGGCGGTCACGGGGAAGTCTTCCGGCAGCGTCTCGGCCGGAGCGGGAGGATCGGCGAGCGGCACCTCCACCCGGAAGACCGATCCGCGCCCCGGTTCGGAGCGCAGGCTGACCGGGTGGTTCAGCATGCCGGCGAGCCGGCGCACCACGGCGAGCCCGAGGCCCAACCCCTGGTCGCGGTCGCGGCTGGCGTTCCCGACCTGCACGAACTCCTGGAAAATGTCCTCCTGCCGGTCGGTCGGGATGCCGATGCCGGTGTCCCACACCTCGATCCGCAGCACCGCGCCGCGCCGCCGGCAGCCGACCAGGATGCGCCCGCGGTTGGTGTAGCGCAGCGCGTTCTCCACGAGGTTCTGAAGGATGCGGCCGAGCAGCATCGGGTCGCTGTCCACATGGGCGCCGCAGGGCATGATGTGCAGCAGCAGCCCCTTGCGCACCGCCACCGGACGGCTGTTGGCGGCGATGCGGTCCAGAAGCTCCGTCACCGGGAAGGCCGTGCGCTTCGGCTCCACCGCCCCGGCCTCCAGCCGCGACACGTCCAGCAGCCCGTCGAGCAGCATCTTCAGGGCACCCAGCGCGCGGTCCATGGTGGTCAGGATCTTGCGCATGGCGGGGTCGGTGGCGCGGGTGGACAGCGCCTCCATCAGCAGCATCAGCGACTGCACGGGCTGGCGCAGGTCGTGGCTGGCCGCCGCCAGGAACTTCGACTTGCCGATGTTGGCGCGGTCGGCCTCCCGACGCGCCTCGGCCAGCGCGGCCTGGGCGGTCTTGTGCTCGGTGATGTCGCGGACGGTGGCGATCACGCTGACCAGCCTTCCGCCGGCGCCGCGCACCGGCGAAGCGCGCAGCTCCAGCCAGACCTCCGGCGCATCGCCTTCCAGACCCGCGCCTGGACGCAGGAATTCCGCCCGCATGTCCCCGGCGTCCTCGGCGCCGTCGCACAGCGGGAACAGGCCCGTCTCATCCCCCATCAGTCCGGCCAGCACCTCCCGCACGGCGCGCCCGTCGGCGGCGCCCGGACCGATCCCCATCAGCCGGGCGAAGGCCGGGTTGGTGTAGACCACCGGCGAGCCGGGCCGGGTGGCGTCGGCGATCAGGATGCCGTCGCCGCTCCATTCCATGGCGCGGTTGCGGATGCGCAGCGCCCGGTCGCCGTGGCGGCGGCGCTGAAGCTCCACCAGGAAGGCGGTGGTGAACAGCAGGATCACCGCGGTGGTGGCGGCGGCCCAGATGATGGAATAGAAACGGTTCTGCCGCCACGCGCCGAACACCGTCTCCACCGACTCGCCGACCACCGTCATGAGCGGGTAGTCGGCGGAGGCGCGGAAGGCGTAGATGCGCTCCACCCCGTCCACCGGGCTGACGACGCGATGGTGCCGGACGGTTCCGCTGCCGGCCTCCGGCCAGAGGCCGGAGCCGCGGAAGCTGCGCCCGAACACCTGATCCTGAAGGGCTTGGCGGGCCAGCAGCGGGCCGTCCGCGCGGGCGATGGCGACCGAGCTGTCGCGCGGCAGGTCCAACCGGCCGTAGAAGCGGGAGAAGATCTCCGCCGGGACGTCGATCACGGCGACGCCGCGGAACGTCCCGTCCGCACCCTCCAGCCGGCGCGACACCGGGATGAACACGTCCGACGTGCCCGGACTGACGAAGGGCAGGCCGATGACGAAGCCCTTCTGGTTCCCCTTCCGATGGGCGCCGGACTTGTGCCGGGCGAACTCCTCCCACTCCAGCACCGGATTGCGGGTGGTGGTCCGTCCCAAGCCCATGGACAGCCAGCTGTTCGCGTCGTAAATCCGGATGGAGGCGGCCAAGCCTTCCTCGAACGACCGCCGGGTGGGAATCAGGAGCGGAATGTCCTTTTCGACATGGGAGGCGACGTCGATCAGAAGATCGTCCAGCCGGCGGAAGGTGGCGATGGCCTGTTCCTCGACCAGCTGCGCCATCGCCGCCGTGTGCTGGCGGGTCGTCTGGTCGAGGAAGCGTTCCTCGCGGTCGATGCGGCTCAGCAGCGTCCACCACAGCGCCGCGATGGCGACGGCGACCGCGACGGCGGGAAGAACGAGACGGGCCTCCATCCCCCGCGGAAAAGCGATCCATCGTCGCACTGCCGACCTCAAACACTGCCTAACGGGCATTATGCGCCAGCCGTACTCCTCCTTCAATGGACAAGCCAGCGACCAATGATACAAAAAGTAGAGGATAATCAAACTTTTGCGGGTTTTCTGCACCGGTCGGCGCGGAGTTGGGCGGCCAACCGGGCCTTTGGCGGATGAGTTTCGCCCGCGCCATCGCCACCGTCGGCGGCCTGACCCTGCTGAGCCGGCTGGCCGGCTTCGCCCGCGACATTCTGACCGCGGCGGTGCTCGGCGCCGGACCGGTGGCCGACGCCTTCTTCGTCGCGCTGAAGCTGCCGAACTTCTTCCGCCGCCTGTTCGCGGAGGGGGCCTTCAGCGTCGCCTTCGTCCCGCTGTTCGCGGCGGAGCTTCAGCGCAACGGCCGCGCCGCCGCGGTGGCCTTCGCCGAGCAGGCGCTGGCCATCCTGCTGTGCGTGCTGCTGCCCTTCACCGCCCTGGCCATCCTGGCGATGCCCGCGCTGATGCACGCCCTGGCGCCGGGTTTCGTGGACGAGCCGGCGAAGTTCGCGCTGGCCGTCGACATGGCGCGGCTGACCTTCCCCTATCTGACGCTGATTTCGCTGGTGGCGCTGCTGGGCGGCGTGCTGAACGCGCTGGACCGCTTCGGCCCCTTCGCCGCCGCCCCCATCGCCTTCAACCTGACGCTGATCGCCGCGCTGCTGACCGCGCCGCGGCTGGGGCTGGAGCCGGGGCGGGCGATGGCCGCGGCGGTGACGCTGTCGGGCGTCGTGCAGCTGGTCTGGATGGGCTGGGCCTGCCGGGCGGCGGGGGTGACGCTGCGCCTGAGCCGGCCGCGGATGACCGAGGGGATGCGCCGCCTGTTCCGGCTGGTCGGGCCGGGGGCCATCGGCGCCGGGGTCATGCAGATCAACCTGTTCCTGAACGTCGTGCTGGCCTCGCTGCTGCCATCGGGCGCGGTGTCCTTCCTCTATTACGCCGATCGGCTGAACCAGATGCCGCTGGGCGTCATCGGCATCGCCATCGGCACCGCCCTGCTGCCCGTGCTCGCCCGCCACGCCGCGGCGGGGGACGAGCGGATGGTCCGCCATTACCTCAGCCGCGCTTTGGAGTTCAGCCTGCTGCTCGGCCTGCCGGCGGCGGTGGCCCTGGGTGTCGCCGGGGCGCCCATCGTGTCGGTGCTGTTCGAACGCGGCGCCTTCGGCCCGGCGGAGGCGCAGGCGACGGCTTGGGCGCTGGCCGCCTACGCCATCGGCATCCCCGCCCATGTCATCGTCAAGGCGCTGAACGCCGCCTTCTTCGCCCGCCAGGACACGGCGACCCCGGTGCGCGTCGCCGTGGTGGTGACCCTCGCCAATCTGGCGCTGGGGATCGCGCTGATGCCGGTGCTGGGGCATGTCGGGATCGCGCTGGCCACCGGGCTGACCGCCTGGTTGAACCTCGCCTTGCTGGCCCATGCGCTGCACCGCCGGGGATTCCTGCAGCTGGACGGGCGCTTCCTGGGCCGCGCGCCGCGCATCGCCGCGGCGGCGCTGGGCATGGGGGCGGCGCTGCTGGCCGGCGCGGCGGCCCTGGCACCGTGGCTGGAGGCGGCGTCCACCCTGGTCCGCTTCGGGGCGCTGGCCCTGCTGGTCGGCGGCGGCGTGGCGGTGTTCGGGACGCTGGCGCAACTGACCGGCGCCACCGATCTCGCCGACCTGAAGGGCTTCCTGCGCAAGGACACCCCGGAATTGGAGCCGCCCGCGTCTTGACCCCGCCCGGTTCCGGGGCGATAACAGCCGCCTTCCAGAAGTTTCGAGCGAGAGTCCTCCCGTGAACCGCATCTTCTCCGGCATGCAGCCGACCCGGCAGCTTCACCTCGGCAACTATCTGGGGGCGCTGCGCAACTGGGTCGAGCTGCAGAACAGCTACGAGTGCATCTTCTGCGTCGTCGACCTGCACGCGCTGACCATCGACCAGGACGCGGAGGTCCTGCGCAACAACATCCGCGAGGTCACCGCGGCCTACATCGCCGCCGGCATCGACCCGGAGAAGAACATCCTTTTCAACCAGTCCTTCGTCCCGGCCCATTCGGAGCTGGCCTGGATTCTCTCCTGCCACACGCCGCTCGGCTGGCTGAACCGCATGACGCAGTTCAAGGAGAAGGCCGGCAAGCAGAAGGACATGGCGAACCTCGGCCTCTACTCCTACCCGGTGCTGATGGCTGCGGACATCCTGCTCTACAAGGCCACCCACGTCCCGGTGGGCGAGGACCAGAAGCAGCATCTGGAGCTGGCCCGCGACATCGCCGGCGCCTTCAACCGCCGCTACGACACCGAGTATTTCCCGCTGCCCGAGCCGCAGATCCTCGGCGAGGCGACGCGCGTGATGAGCTTGCGCGACGGCACCAAGAAGATGAGCAAGTCGGACGAATCCGAATATTCGCGCATCAACATGACCGACGACGCCGACACCATCGCGACGAAGATCCGCAAGGCCAAGACCGATCCGGAGCCGCTGCCGGACAATGTCGCCGACCTGGAGAAGCGTCCGGAGGCCGACAACCTCGTGACCATCTACGCCGCCCTGTCCGGCCAGACGCGCGAGCAGACGGTGCAGCAGTTCGCGGGCGCCCAGTTCTCCGGCTTCAAGGCGGCGCTGGTCGATCTGTCGGTCGCCAAGCTGGCCCCGATGACCACCCGCATGAAGGAGCTTCTCGACGACAAGGCCGAGATCGACCGCCTGCTGCGCCGGGGCGGCGAGCGCGCGGCGGCCATCGCCGAGACGAACCTGAACGGCGTGAAGGACATCATCGGCCTTCTGCGTCCCTGAGCCCCCAAGGCTAAACCGCTGACCGAAAGGCGTCCGCCGTGACGGCTCCCATCCTGCTCACCGGGTTCCAGCCCTTCGGGGATCACGCCGTCAACCCGACGGCGCTCCTCATGGAGCGGCTGGCCGGCGAGCCGGGGGTCGTCACCGCGGTCCTGCCCGTCGAATACGACGCCTGCGGCGCGGCCTTCGCCGCCCTGCTGGAGGAGCACCGGCCCGCCGCCGCCCTGTGCTTCGGGCTGGCCGCCGGTTCCGAGTACATCAAGATCGAGCGGCTGGCCTGGAACCGCGACGAGAGCGAGCAGGCCGACAACGCGGGCGTGGTGCGCACCGACGACGCCATCGAGCCGGACGGGCCGACCGCCTACGGCTCCACCCTGCCCGTCCCCACGCTGGTCCGCGAGCTGGCCATCGCCGGCCTGCCGGTGACCTTCAGCGACCATGCCGGCGGCTTCGTCTGCAACCACCTGTTCTACCGTGCCCGCCACGTGATCGAGACGGCGGACCTCGACGTACCCATGGGCTTCGTCCACCTGCCGCCGCTGCCGGAGCAGGTCGCCGACCAGCCGGGCCGCTCCGGCCTGACGCTGGACCAGCAGGAACGGGCGGTGCGGGCGCTGGTCGGGCTGCTGCGCCAGGGGCTGGGGATCGCCGCCTGATTGAAGAAGTGCGGATTCTTCACGGATTTCGCGGATTTGGGCACGGATGAACCGGATGGAAAAATTCCGCGAAATCCGTGTCCAAGTCTGTGAAATCCGTGAAGACCCTGTTGTCTGCCGACGGAGCGGTCATCCCCGCTGCGCCAGCCGCTCCATCTCCTTCGCCCAGCCCGCGTAGTTCCTGTGGAAATCCGCC
This sequence comes from Azospirillum aestuarii, assembly GCF_016632405.1. Classification (NCBI taxonomy): domain Bacteria; kingdom Pseudomonadati; phylum Pseudomonadota; class Alphaproteobacteria; order Rhodospirillales; family Azospirillaceae; genus Azospirillum; species Azospirillum aestuarii. The sequence continues at coordinate 880,032 of NZ_JAEPIV010000002.1, read as the reverse complement.
AGCGCCGGATCGGTCCGGGTGCGCTCGGCCATCGCTTGCATCAGCGGCGCCTGGGCCGCCGCCAGCTCCCGCGCGTCGGTCCGCCGGGTCGCCGTCAGGAAGGAGGACAGGCTGGTGACCAGCTTCCCCCCCGCCGGGGCCGCCGCCATCTTCGCCAGATCGTTGACGATCCAGGGCATGTATTTCAGCACATAGTCGGCGTAGGTGCGCATGACCGGCGCCTGCTCCAGCAGTTCGGCGCGCTCGCGGTCGAAGTCCTTGCGGTCGAGGATGGCGTGGTTGCGGTAGACGACCGGCGCCTCCGCCGAGACGTCGCACTCCCAGCCCTTGCGCGGGACGAGCAGGTCGGCCTGATCCTTTTCCTCGCGGTAGGGGTAGAAAGGCATGGTCCGGCAGCGCGACGGCTTGTCGGCGTGGATGCCGCAGAGGTTGTCCGGCTGGAGCGCCGGACAGGGAAAATGGTTCGGCAGGTAGGCGGTGGGCTGGATCAGCACCGCCACCGTCTTGCGGTTGGGCAGGCGCACGGTCGTGCCCAGCCGGGTGGCGAGGTCGTAGGATTTCGCGTTCGACCGCACCACCGTCCAGACCAGCGCCAGCGGGAAGCGGACGGCGTGGGCCACCGCGTCCGTGAGCGTCAGCGGCAACAGCCCGTGACAGCATTTTCCGCAGGCGGTGCAGGCGAAGCGCGGTTCCATGGTCCGGGTCCCCGTCCGGCCTCTACCGGCCGCAGCAGGCCTTGAACTTCTTCCCCGATCCGCAGGGGCAGGGCTCGTTGCGGCCGACCTTGACGACCCGGCGCGGCTCGCCCTTCGGGTTCACCTCGCCCGCGCTGTAGAGCCACTGGCCATCGACGCGGCGGAAGGACGCCCGCTCGTGATGGCGCATGTCCTGGCCGTCGCGGCGGAAGTGGATGAGGAACTCGACGGTGCCCTCGTCGCCCTCCTCCGTCGCGCGCAGCACGTCGAGCCGCTGCCAGTCGCACTCGTCGGCCACCCGCTCCGCCTCGGCGCGGTTGAAGTCCTCGCGGATCTCCGGCGCGTGGGTGCGCTCCACATGGTCAAGGTCGTGGCGCACGAAGGCGGTGTAGCGCGACCGCATCAGCGCCTCGGCCGTCGCGGCGGGCGCGCCGGCCAGGATCGGGCCGCAGCAGGTCTCGAAGGAAAGGCCCGAACAGCAGGGGCAGGCGGAGGAGGTCATGGCGCGCGGGTCCGTCGGTGGGTCCGGGGCTGGTGTGGCAGGATGGGCCACCCCGGTCAAGCGCTGCGGACCGAACACAACGGACGGACAGGTAAGGTCAGGCCGAACGGGCGCGGCGCGGTTCGGACGGGGTGTGGACCGTCGGCTTCACGATGGCGCGCAGTTCCTCAAGGAAGGCGCGGCCGGTGTCGGTGAGCGTGACGATCTTGCGGCGGCGTTCGCGCGGGTCTTCCTGGGCCTGGACGAGGTCGAGTCCGGCCTTCCCGAAGCTGTGCCAGCGGCTGAGCGCGGCGACGTTGCGCGACGCGGAGGATTGGGCGATGCCCAGGCGTTCCGCAAGCTCGCCGATGGAAATCCCTTCGTTCCCCGCGATCGTCATGAAGGACAGCGCGTATTGGATCGGCAGGTCGGGATCGAGCTTGCGAAACGCCTCGAGCACATGGACGACGGTGGTCACCTCGTCAGCGCGAACGTGGGCCGGCATCAGCGACCCTCCCCGAGCGAGGACCCCATCGGGCCGGTGTGTAGATGATGTTCAGGCGTCCAAGCCATACCACGAATTCCCCGTTATCCCGCCGGGCGTCGAAAAAACGATCCGGAGAGGCCCAGTGGGCGTGCTCAACGAAGACCGAACGACCGCAAAACCCCAAAAAGACACACATGGCTTCCTCTCGATATCCGGAATTCGCGTTCCAATGCGCTGGGTTGAAGACGGGAGCCGATAGCTCGCTGGGTGGTATGGGCGGACCAATCGCCCTGTCGGCGATTCGGGGTGGTGGGTACGATGGCTTTCATCGTGGTCTCCGTGGGTTGAAGGAAGGCGCGGCCCCGAAGGGAAACCGCAGGATCGGGTATCGCCTGTCAGCGATACGCTTGCAACGTCAAAAATGACCGGGCATCCGAAAGGTTCCGCTCCCGGATGTGTTGGGACGGACTGTAGCCCGCTTCGGTTCCGTCCAGCCCGATATCGCGCCGCAGATGGGCGCTCAGCGTCTCCACCCCGGCGTCGTCGCCTTCGGCGTCCAGCCACTGCCGCAGCAGGGCGTTCCATAAGGTCTGCATGGCTCCTCTCCTTGTTGCAGAGAAGCAATTAATCCGTTATCGGATGTTTTCCGTCAAGTCCGATTTGGGGCCCCTTCCGCAACCGCCGGTCGGGGCCTTGCGTCGTTAGCCCTCCAGGCGCGCCGCGAGGCGGGCGAAGGTGAAGGGCTCATCCGTCAGGAAGCGGATGTCCTCGATCACCTGGGCGCGCAGCGAGCGGTCGTCGATGCTGCGGCCCCAGAAGGCGGTTTCGCCCAGATAGGCGGCGACCATCGCCTCGAGCCCCGCCGGGGTGCCGTCGTCCAGGGCACCGATCGCACGGACGCGCTCGACGATCTCGGCGGAGTCGCGCGGCGGCAGCGTGTCCGCGCCGGGGAAGCGGCCGAGATAGAAGGCCAGCCAGGCGGCCAGCGACAGGCTCATCAGCGGCGCCGGCGTGCCGAACCGCTCCCGGTAGGCCAGCAGACGGTCCAGGTTGCGGGTCTGGTACTTGACGAGTCCGTTGAGGCTGATGTCGTGCCACAGGTGACGGATGTAGGGGTTGCGGAAGCGGCGCAGCACGGCGGCCGCGAAATCCTCCAGCTCCGGCTTCGGCAGGGTGAGGAAAGGAATCACCTCCTCGTTGAGCAGCCGGTCGAGGAAGCGCGCCCCAGCGGGATCGGTCACGGCCTCGCCCACCGTCTCCAGCCCCGCCAGCAAGGCCAGCGCGCACAGGCCGGTGTGGGCGCCGTTGAGGATGGCAACCTTGCGCGCCTTGTAGGGGGTGACGTCGGCGGTGACGACGGTGCCCTCGTCATGCTCGCCGAGCGGCAGGCGCAGCGCGGGCATCCCCTCCTTGCGCTCGATCACGAACAGGTGGAACAGCTCCGCCGCCGCCATGAAGCGGTCGTCGTAGCCCAGCTCGCGGCGCAGGTCGTCGGCCTCGGCGCGCGGGAAGCCGGGGACGATGCGGTCGACCAGCGTGTTGTAGAAGGCGTTTGCCGTCTCGATCCAGTCGATGAAGGCCGGCTCCAGCGCCCAGTCGCGGGCGTGCAGCAGGACGATGCGCTTCAGCTCCTCGCCGTTGTGGTCGATCAGCTCGCAGGCGAGCATTTGCAGGCCGGCGTCCGGCGCGCCGTCGAACGCCTTCCAACGCTCGTGCAGGAAGCGGGTCATCTTGCCGGGGAAGGACACCGGCGGCTCGTCGGCGTAGGCCACCGACGGGACATAGGCGATCCCGGCGTCGGTGGTGTTGGAGACGACGACCGTGACGTTCGGATCGCGCGCCAGCTCCAGCACCGACGCCCATGCGCCGTGCGCGGCGATCTCGTTGCGCACGCAGCCGATCAGCCGAGCCTGCGAGACCTTCGCGCCGGACTCGTCGACGCCGCGCGACAGGACGGTGTAGACGCCCTCCTGCTCGTTCAGCGTCTGCGGGACGCCGCCGGCGATCGGGCGGACAACGGTCACGCCCCAGTCGCTCCCCGTGGCCTCGTTCAGGCGGTCGACCTTCCAGTCGAAGAAGGCGCGCAGGAAGTTGCCTTCGCCGAATTGCACGATCCGCGTCGTCGTCGGGCGCGGCCGGCCGTTGAGAAAGGATGCGTTCAGGCGCTGCATGCTCGGCGTCCTTGTCTGAGGGGGTGGTGACGGGTCAGAGCGTGACGCCGGACTTGAAGATCACGAGGTCGTGGACGTCGTTCTCCTCGTTGCGCGCCTCTTTGCCGTTGGCAACGGCGAGGATGCTGTCAATGAAGGATGGCAGCAGGCTGTCCACCGTGGCGGTGGCCTCGGCGATGGGGCCGGCGTTGAAGTCGATCCAGTGCCTCTTCTTCTCGGCCATCGCGGTGTTGGTGGCGATCTTCATGGTCGGCACGACGCCGCCCAGCGGCGTGCCGCGGCCGGTGGTGAACAGCACGATGTGGCAGCCGGCGGCGGCCAGGGCGGTCACCGCCACGCCGTCGTTGCCCGGCGCCTCCAGCAGGGTCAGGCCCGGCTTGCGGATGCGCTCGGCGTAGCGGATGACGTCGCGCACCGGGGAGAGGCCGGCCTTCTGGGTGCAGCCCAGCGACTTCTCCTCCAGCGTGCTGATGCCGCCCGCCTTGTTGCCGGGCGAGGGGTTCTCGTAGATCGGCTGGTTGTGGTCGATGAAGTATTGCTTGAAGTCGTTGATCAGGGTGACGACGCCCTCGAACACCTCGCGGCTTTCGGCGCGCTCCATCAGCAGATGCTCGGCGCCGAACATTTCCGGCACCTCGGTCAGCACGGTGGCGCCGCCGATCCCGCACAGCCAGTCGGAGAGGGCGCCCAGCAGCGGGTTGGCGGTGATTCCGGAGAAGCCGTCCGAACCGCCGCACTTCAGGCCGATGCGCAGGCGGTCGGCGCCGACCGGCTCGCGCTTGTCCTCGCGCATCACCGCGGCCAGCTCGGTCATCGCCTCCAGCGACGCCTCGAGTTCGTCCGACACATCCTGGGTGGTCAGATAGCGCAGGCGGCGCGGGTCGGGATGCTCGAAGCCTTGGGTGAACAGGGCGCGGGTGTTGTTTTCGCAGCCCAGCCCCATGACCAGCACGCCGCCGGCGTTGGGGTGGATGGCGAAGTCGCGCAGGATGTTGCGGGTGTTGTCGAGGTCGCCGCCGAGCTGCGAGCAGCCGTAGGGATGCTCCAGCACCATGACGCGGGAGCCTTCGGGAAGCAGTCCCATCTTTTCGAAGCGCTTGGCCGCGTTCTTGGCGAGGCCATTGACGCAGCCGACCAGCGGGATGATCCACAGGTCGTTGCGCACGCCGATCTCGCCGTTGGCGCGGACGAAGGCCTGGATGGTCGGCGCCGGCTGCCGGGCCGGCGCGGTGTCGGCCGCCGGACCGGCGTAGGCGTAGTCCTGCAGGCCGCCCAGCGCCGTTCCGATGTTGTGGGTGTGGATGTGCCGCCCCACCGGGATCGCCTCCTTGGCGAGGCCGATCACGCTGCCGTACTTGATGACCCGGTCGCCCGGCTGGTGCGGCGTCACGGCGAACTTGTGGCCCTGCGGCACCTCGTCGAGCAGGACGACGCCCAGACCGTCGATCGCGGTGCCCAGGGCCAGCGGCTCCAGGGCGACGGCGACGGTGTCGCTGGAATGGATCTTCAGGTACTTCGACATGTCAGGCCCCTTCGGGGAGAAGCGAGAAAAGCGGGAGTGTGGCGGCGAGGAGGATCAGCGGGCCAGGACCAGCGAGAGTTCCGGCACGAAGGTGACGATCATGAGCGCCACGAACAGCGCCACGAAGAGCAGGGTGGACTGCCTCATGAAGTCCGAGATCTTGACCTTGGCGAGGTTGCAGACCAGCAGCATCACCGTGCCCACCGGCGGCGTCAGACAGCCGACCGCGAGGTTCACGATCACCACGATGCCGAAATGGATTGGGTCGATGCCGAGCTGGTGCACCGTCGGCATCAGCAGCGGGACCATGACGATCAGGATCGCGTTGCCCTCGATCAGCATGCCCAGGAACAGCAGGAGCAGGTTGAGGATGAGCAGGAAGACGTACTTGTTGTCGGTCAGCGCCGTGATGTAGGTCGCCAGCTGCTGCGCCGCCTGCTCCAGCGACAGAATCCAGGCCAGCGCCGAGCAGGCCATGATGACCAGCATCACCGAGGAGGTGGCCTTGAAGGTGCCGACCAGGGCGTCCACCACATGGGCGACGCGCATCTCGCGGTAGATCACGAAGCCGATCACCAGGACGATCAGCACGGCCACCGCGCCCGCCTCGGTCGGGGTGAAGATGTTGGCGCGGATGCCGCCGATGATGGCGACCAGCAGGACCAGCACCGGCCAGGCCCCGACCAGCGCGCTGGTGGTTTCCGACGTGGTCGGCCAGCTGTCGCGGGACGGCGGATAGCCGTTGCGCTTGGACACGATGTAGGCGGCGACCATCAGCATGGCCGCCATCACGATGCCGGGCAGGATGCCGGCCATGAACATGGCGCCGATGGAGACGTCGGCGACGAGGCCGTAAATGATCAGCGCGATGCCCGGCGGGATGATCGGCGTCACCAGCGCGCCCGACGCGGTGACGGCGGCGGCGAAGGCGCGGTTGTAGCCCTTGCGCTCCATCTCCGGCACCAGCATGCGGGTCAGCATGGCGCTGTCGGCGAGGTTGGAGGCGCTGACGCCGCCCAGCAGCGTGCTCAGCATGATGTTGGTCAGCGCCATGCCGCCGGTGAACTTGCCGACCAGCAGGTCGGCCACGCGCAGCAGGCGCTTCGCCACGCCGGTGTGGTCCATCAGCGTGCCGAGCAGGATGAAGAAGGGAATCGCCAGGAGGGACAGATTCTGCGAGGCGCCGATCAGCCGCTGCACCGCGATCTGGTCCGGAACCGGGCTGAAAAACACGAAATAGACAAGAACGGATGCAAAAATAGCAATGTAAAGCCGCATGTTCAACGCGAACAGGCAAAGCATGATGAGAATGATGACGGGCCAGCTCATGGCGCCTTCCCCTTCGCGATCACCATGATGTCGATAAAGCAGCGGCGCAGGAGATAGACGACGATGCCGGCGGCACCCACCGGAACGGCGATGTCGATCCAGAACCACGAAATCTGAAGAATTTCCGTCAGCTTGTACTGGGCGCTCTGGGCGAGCAGATAGCCGAGCCAGCCGGCGTAGGTCAGAACCACGATCGACAGGGCCGAAACGGCCAGATCGACCGCCGCCCGGATGCGGGTGGGCAGAAGGTCCACGAACAGCGGGATATCGAGATGTTGGCCGTCACGCTCGGCGACGATGGCGCCGATCATGATGATCCAGATCATCAGAAGCCCGGACATTTCCTCGCCCCAGTGCAGCGGGGCGTCGAAGATGTAGCGCGCGAACACCGCCGCGATGGTCATCACCACCAGAGCGGCCAGCGCGCCTCCCGCGACGACCGATGGCAGACGCCGGATCAACTCCATGGCATACTCCTCCTAACGATCCGGGCGGGACGGCAGCCCCGCCCGGATTGATCTTATTTTTACTTGAGATCCTTCTGGATCTGTTCGTACAGGCCGGCCGACCACTTCGGGAACTGGGTGTAGACGACCTTCGTGGCGTCGCGGAACGGCGCCGGGTCGGGCTGGATCACGGTGACGCCGGACGCCTTCATCTTCTCGATGAACTCGGCGTCCTGCTCGGCGGCCAGCTTCTGGCTGTAGAGGCCGGCCTCGTAGCCGGTCTCGTGGACCATCTTCACGACGTCCGCCGGCAGCTTGCTGAAGAAGGCTTCGCCGCCGACCCAGACCGACGTGTTGGTCAGATAGCCGACGAGGCTGAGATACTTGGCCTGCTCATGCAGCTTGGCGCCGTACAGCACGGAGATCGGGTTCTCCACGCCGTCGATCAGGCCGGTGGTCAGGGCCGGGTAGACCTCGCCCAGCGGCATCGGCGTCGCGGTGGCGCCCATCGCCTCGATCGTCTTGATCTGCATCACGTTGTTCGGGACGCGGATCTTCATGCCCTTGAGGTCGGCGGGCGTGTTGATCGGCTTCTTGGCGAGGATGTGGCGCACGCCGTACAGGTAGTTGGACATGACGATGTGCACGCCCTTCTTGCGCAGCCCCTCGTCCTTCTTCTTGAACCAGTCGCTCTCATAGATCTTGAAGAGCTTCTGGGGGTCGTCGGTCAGGTACGGGCCGAACAGAACGCCGAGGTCCGGGTCGTAATCCTGCAGAAAGCCGACGTCGGACAGGGTGATGACGTTCATGCCCATCATCGCCTGTTCCATCACGTCCTTCTTGGCGCCCAGCTGGGAGCTGGGGAACAGCTTCAGGGTGACGTCGCCCTTGCTCTTCTCCTTCAGAAGGTCGGCCCAGTGATGCATCACCCGGTCGAGCGGCTCGCCCGGATTGTTCTCGTAGGCGACCATGATCTCGGTCTTGGCCATGGCGCCGGACGCGGCACCGATGGACAGCACGCACGCGGCAAGGGCGGACGCCAGAAAGCGCTTCATTATTTCCTCCATAGTGGATGCCGGGGAGCCCGTCTGTGGACGTGGCTCATGGACGGGTCCCGCCGACGGGGCGGGGCCCGGCGGCGGGACCGGCACGCCCCGCCGCGGCAGTTCTGAGGGTGACGGCGCCTTGCGGGCGCCGCCGGAAGGGTCAGCGCTCGATCATCACCTTGACCGTGGTGTCGCGCTCCTTGGCCCAGTAAGGCAGGGCCTTGTCGGCCTCCTCGAACGGGAAGACCTTGGAGATCAGGTCGTCGGGGGCGTGGCCGAGCGTTTCGAGATAGCGGATGACGGCCTGGAAATCCTCGGAGGTCGCGTTGCGCGACCCCATGATGTCCAGCTCCTTCAGGTTGAAGAACTGTGTCTTGTAGGACACCGGCTCCTTGGCGTAGCCGATATAGACGACGCGGCCGGCGAAGGACACGAGGTCGATGGCCTGGGTGAAGGTAGCCGGCAGGCCGACCGCCTCGATCACCACGTCGGCGCCGTCGCCGTTGGTCAGCTCCATGACGCGGGCGGCCACGTCCTCCTTGCCGGCGTCGATGACGTGGGCGGCGCCGTAGCGGCGGGCCAGACCGGTCTTCGCCTCGCCGATGTCCACGGCGATCACCGTGGCGCCGCGATGGACGGAGCCGGCGATGGCGCCCATGCCGATCATGCCGCAGCCCAGCACCAGCACGGTGTCGGCCGCCTCGACGCGGCCGCGCGCCGCGGCGTGGAAGCCGACCGACAGCGGCTCGACCAGCGCCAGATGGCGCGGCGCCAGCGTATCGTTCAGGATCAGCTTGCCGTAGGGCAGGACGATGCGCTCCGCCAAGCCGCCGTTCTGCTGCACGCCCAGCGTGCGGTTGCTGCGGCAGGCGTTGACCCGGCCCTTGCGGCAGGACGGGCAGGTGCCGCAGGCGGTGTAGGGAATGACGATGGCGCGCCGCCCCACGGTGTAGTCGGCCGGAACGCCCTCACCCACCGCGGCGATCTCGCCGCCGATCTCGTGGCCGGGGATGCGCGGCAGCGAGACCAGCGGATTCAGTCCCTTGAAGGTGCTGAGATCGCTGCCGCACAGGGCGACATGGCGGATCGCCAGCAGCACCTCGCCGGGGCCGGGAGTCGGCTCCGCCACCTCGTGGATCGCGCAGACGTCCACGCCTTCGATCATCAGTGCTTTCACCGGTGTGGTCCTTTTTCTTCAGGAAACGGACGTGTTCAGGACGCGGGCGCAGCCGAGGGCTGCGCTTCCTGGTTGAACACGCTCTCGCTGAAATGGAAGTGTGCGTTGCTGGCCTCGACGGCCTTCTCGACGGAGCGCTCACGCAGCGCTGCGATGATCTGGCGATGATAATCGACCGTGGTCGGCCCGATCACCGCGTTGCTCTTGCCGATCTCCATGTAATAGATCATCGGCTGGGACATCGCCTGATACATCTTCTGCAACATGGAGTTGCGGGACGCGGCGACGATGGCGGCATGGAAGCGGAAATCCACCTCCGCCGCTTCGCGCACCGTCAACTGGTGCTCCATGTCCTCGGCCAGACGGTCCAGCGCGTCGATCTCCGCGTCGCTGATCTGCTGGACGACTTCCGGCAGGACGCCGATTTCGATGATCCGGCGGAACTGCAACACTTCCCGGCAAGTCTTGACGCTGCGGTCGAAGCATTGATCGAGGATGCGGAACATCGCCTCGATGTCAGGCTTGCAGACACGCGGTCCGCGCTGGGTCTTGTCCACCAGCCCGTAGGCTTCGAGGAAAATGATGACTTCCCGGATCGTGTTGCGGCTGACGCCGAACCGCTCCGCCAGCAGCCGCTCGTTCGGCAGCAGATCGCCGGGCTGATAGCGCTCCGGGATCTCCTTGCGGAGTTCCTCGAAGATGGCCTTGACCGTTGAGACGCCGTTCATGATCGCACTGCGTGAGTTTGGTCCAACAATTGGACAATTGATGGCAAACGATAGCACCGTGCGACGGCACACGAAACGGCAAAGAGAGTCAGAAAATGTTGAAAACAGCGCTGCTAACGCATGATGCGAAATTGCCGCGCTGCATTATGAGGAGGAATAGCGAGAATCATCTGTTCAGTTCTCGCAAACAGGACTCATCGCCACGGCGGCGGCTTTCCGCGCGACAAGTTTGTGCGCTCAAGCGCGCCGACCAATTCCCCCAAGCGGAGCGGCAAATCGCTTCCGGAGAGAGTCAGAGGGACGGGCGGCCGACGCGGGCGTCCCAGCCCAGGATCGCGACCTCGGCCACGGCTTCCAGTTCGGCGCGCTCCGCACCGTCGCGGGCGAGGATCGACATGCCGGCCTGCACCGTCTGCACGAAACGGGCGAGCGCGTGGAGATCGACCGAGGCCGGAATTTCGCCCTCGGCCACGGCCCGCTTCAGGCGCTCCGTCAACAGGCCGACCGCCGACGTCCGCGCCGACCGCAACGCGGCGCCCAGTTCGGCGTGCCCCTCGCTGCCGACTGCGGCGAGCGTCACCATGCAGCCGCGCGGGATGTCGCCGCGACAGCCGGTGAGCGCCGAGGCCGAGTCCATCAGCAGCGCCATGACCGCCTCGCGGGCCGTGCCGGCGGTGAGGAACCGCCCCCAGACGAGCCCCTCGTAGCTTTTGCGGTAATGGTCCACCGCTTCGAGGTAGAGCGCCTCCTTCGAGCCGAAGGCGGCGTAGAGGCTTGGGGAGCCGATCCCCATGGCCTCCGTCAGGTCGGCGATGGACGTCGCCTCGTAACCCTTGCTCCAGAACAGGCGGGTCGCCTGGGTCAGAGCGGCCTCGCGGTCGAACGCGCGGGGCCGTCCGCGCCCACGGGCGGGGGGCGGCGCGTCGGTCCTGTGGTCGGCGGGCGGCGTCGGTGGTGATTTCTGCATCAATCACTATTTAATCCCGCCGCCGCGTGGGGGCAATGGGCCTCGGCGGGCGGATGACGGCTGGCGTCTTATTTTTGAGTTGATCGATACAAAAATCATTGACCGGTGCGCTGGGAGCCTCTAGCTATTTTTGTATCGAACGACACAAAAAGGAACGGTCATGGGTGAGGCAATTGGTGAGCTGGTTGGAAAACGCGCCCTGGTGACGGGCGGCTCGCGCGGCATCGGCGCCGCCATCGCGCTGGCGCTCGCCGACAAGGGCGCGGATGTGGCGATCTCCTACGAGCGGTCGGCCGGGCGCGCCGCCGACGTCGTCCGGGCGATCGAGGCGAAGGGCCGGCGCGCGGTCGCCGTTCAGGCCGACAGCGCCGACCCGGCGGCCATGGCGGCCCTGGTCGGCCGGACGGTGGAGGCGCTCGGCGGCCTCGACGTCCTGGTCAACAACGCCGGCATCGCCCGCCAGGGCATGGTCGCGGAGATGAGCCTCGCCGACATCGACGCGCTTCTGAACGTCAACGTGCGCGCCGCGGTGCTCGTCGCGCAGGCGGCCATCCCGCATCTGAAGGAGGGGGGGCGCATCGTCTTCATCGGGTCGTGCCTCGCCGACCGCATCACCGCTCCGGGCGTCACCGTCTATTCGATGACCAAGTCGGCGCAGATCGCCCTGACGCACGGCCTCGCCCGCGAACTCGGCCCGCGCGACATCACGGTGAATCTCGTCCAGCCGGGCGCGACCGACACCGACATGAATCCGGCGAACGGCGATCATGCCGAAATCCTGCGCTCGCAGACGCCGCTCGGCCGCTACGGCAAGCCGGAGGACGTGGCGGCGGCGGTGGCCTTCCTGGCCAGTCCGGCGGCCCGGCAGATCTCCGGGGCCACCCTGACGGTGGACGGCGGCCTGAACGCCTGAGAGCCTGAACGCCCGAAAGCGGAACCGGTTCGGGGAAGCCTTTGTTCGAAAAGGCTCTCCGGACGGCACCGGCCAAGGATTAACGATCCGTTGACGACGAATATGGGGCGACCCGAGGAGCGCCAACACCAGCACCGACGTCAGCAACGGAGACGCCACAGATGCGGCACGCACCGATGATAACGGCCGATTCCCCCGCAACCCGGCCGCCGCCGCGGAGCGTGGCCCGATGAGCCGTTCCGCGACGCTCGACGGGCTGCGGGGCTATTTCCTCGTCTTCATGATGGTCAACCATGTGGTGCTGGCCGGCGGCGTGCTGCTCGCCAAGGTCAACCACGCCGAACTCGGCTATGTGCAGGACGCCCAGGGCTTCGTCCTGCTGTCGGGCATCGTCGCCGGAATGTACTACACCCGCGTCTGGACCCAGCGTTCGCCCGAGGCCGCCCGGCGGCGCCTGTTCGCCCGTGCCCGCGAGCTGTACGTCTCGACCATGCTGGTGATCGCGCTGGTCACCGCCATGGTGGTGCTGGTCCCCGGCGCGCGGGAGCCGCTGGGCGGCTTCCTCGGGCATCTGGCCTGGCTGGAGCCCGGCACCCTGCTGGCCAGCGCGCTCCTCCTGCATTCGCCGACCTTCACGGATCTGCTGATCCAGTACATCCTCTACCTCGCGGCGACCCCGCTGCTGCTCCGCCTGATCCTCGACGGCCACGCCCGCAAGGTCGCGCTGGGCAGCGCCGCGCTGTGGGCCGCCGTGCAGATGGGCCTGCATGTGCCGGTGCTGACCGCGCTCGACGGCGTGCTGGGGCGGCTCGGCGACGGGCTGGCGGTGCGCGGGCCGTTCAACCCGCTCGCCTGGCAGGTGCTCTACGTCGCCGGTCTGCTGATCGGCAGTGCCGTGCAGCGGGGCCGCTTCGACGCCGACCGCTGGTTTCCGGTCGAGCGGCCGCCCTGGCTGGTTCCGGCGCTGGTGACCGTGGTGGTCTGCGCGGCCTGGCATCTGTCCTTCGTCCATGAGCTGGTCAGCCCGATCGTCGGCGAGCGTTTCCTGCGCTACGTCGACCGCACCGAGTTCAGCCTCGTCTACCTCGCGAACTTCGCGGCGCTGGCCTACGTCGTGTCCTGGCTGCTCATCGCCGGGCCGCGGTCGTCCCACCCGGTCGCCGCCGGCACCGCCCGGCTGCTCACCGCGCTGTTCAACCTGCCCTTCCTCCGGCTGCTGGGGCGGCACTCGCTGCAGGTCTATCTGTTCCACGTCCTGGTCGCCTACGCGATCCTGCTGATCGACCTGTTCGGCGGCCCCTTCAACCAGCCGACCAAGGCGGTCCTGCTGCTCGCCAGCGTGGCCAGCCTCGCCATCCCCGCCCTATGGCGCGAGCGGAGCCGCGCCAAGCCGGCGGAGCGGGGCGCCGTCCGGATGGGCTCGTCCCGGGGCTGAGCGCGCCGGGGGCTTGGACGGACGGGACCTGTCTTGTCCTGGACAAGCCCGCCCCGCTGGGTCAAAGAGAAAGCATCAAAAGTGGTGGGACCGCTGGAAGGGCCATCGCCCGGCCGATCCCCGCCCGCCCTTTCGCTGCTGAGGACGATCGATCCGCGTGACGAGACGCGCCCATCATCGGTGGTTGGGGACCCTGGCCGCCGCCCTGTTGGCGGTGGCGCTGGCTCCCCTGCCGGCGCAGGCCGACCCCCGCTTCGTGCCCGGCCCCTGCTGGTTCTCCGTGCCGGAGGGCGAGGCGGCGCTGTGCGGGACCGTCGGCGTGCCCGACCGGCGCGACCGGCCGGCGACGCGGGCCTTCCGCCTGCCGGTCGTCGTCCTGCTGTCCACCGCCAAGCAGCCGTCCCCCGACCCGGTCCTGTTCCTGGAGGGCGGCCCCGGCGCCTCCCCCTTCGGCAGCGGCGAGGCGGTGGAGGAGCGGATGGAGGTGTGGTGGTCGCTGACCGCCGGTTTCCGCCGGTCGCGCCACGTCGTGCTGTTCGACCCGCGCGGCGTCGGGCGGGCCGAGCCGGACACCGATTGCCCGGAGCTGGACGTGCTGGGCGCCTCGCCCCGCCTCCGCCCGGTGTCGCGGGACCGCCGCGCCGCGCTGGAGCGCACGGCCATCGCCGCCTGCCGCGACCGCTTCACCGCCGCCGGGCTGGATGGCGCCATGTTCACCACCCCCATCGCCGCCGACGACGCCATGGACGTCGCCGCGGCGCTGGGCGCGCAGCGGGTCAATCTGTTCGCCGTGTCCTACGGCACGCGGGTGGCGCTGGAGATCCTGCGGCGCCACGGCGGGCGGGTGCGCGCGGCGGTGCTCGATTCCATCTACCCGCCCGACGTCAACGCGACGGAGGAGGCGCCCTGGCTGGCGCACCGGGCGTTCAAGCGGCTGTTCGACGATTGCGCGGCCAACCGCGTGTGCCGCGCCGCCTATCCGGACCTGGAGCGCCATCTCCTGGAGCTGGTCGAGCGGCTGGGCAAGGCCCCGGTGGACGTGCCGGTGGGCGATCCGGAGATTCCGCGCTGGGCGCGGCTGGACAGCGGCGCCGCCCTGTCGGCCCTGCTGGAAGCGATGGCCGAGGGCGAGAGCGTGCCCCGCCTGCCCGCCCTGATCGAACGGGCGTGGCGTGGGCGGTACGACCGCCTGACCGACTGGGTGCCCGCCCCCTGGCTGGGCGACCCCGACTCGGCGGAAGGCATGGCCTTCTCCATCGAATGCCGGGAGACGGTGAACCCCGCCGACCCGCTGCGGCTGGCCGACGCCGCCCGCCGCTTCGCCCCCTATGGCGCCGTCACCGCCGACGATCCCGGCCGGCGGGTCTGCGCCCAATGGCCCGCCGCCGCGCAGGAGGCGTCGGAGCGGCTGCCGGTGGCCAGCCCGGTGCCGGTGCTTCTGCTGTCCGGCGCCTATGACCCGCTGACCCCGCCGGAATGGGCAGAGCGCGCCGCGACGACCCTGCCGAAAAGCCGGCATCTGGTCTTCCGCAGCGTCGGCCATCTGGTCACCGCGTCGGACGACTGCGCCGTCGCCGCCGCCACCCAGTTCGTGGATTCGGAAACCCTGCCCGCCAACGCCTGCCCGGCGGCGGCCAAGCCGCCGGGGTTCCAGCCGCCGTGAGCCCCAGGGACAGGCTTACTTCAGCGCGTCCAGCATGAAGGCCGGCAGGGCGAAGCTGGCGACGTGGATGTCGGGCGTGTAGTAGCGGGTGACCAGCCCCGCCGCCGCGAAGCGCGGACGGATCGCCTCCGCCGTCTGGCGGCGCAGCGCAGCGTCGTCGGTGGCCCAGCCGAAGGCCATGAAGCCCCCGTAATAGCTGGGCACCGGCGCCACGAAGAAGCCGGCATCCCCGAACAGCCGGCCCAGCCGCCGGTGGCTGTCCTTCAGCTCGCCCGGCTGGAGGAACGGCACGCCGTTCTGGGTGACCAGCACGCCGCCGGGGGTCAGCCGCGCCTTGCAGTCGGCGTAGAACTCCTCGGTGAAGAGGACGGCGCCCGGCCCGTGGGGGTCGGTGGAATCGACGATGATGACGTCGAACCGCTCCGTGGTCTCCTTGACGAAGGCGCAGCCGTCGGCGATCACCAGATCCGTGCGCGGATCGTCGAAGGCGCCGGCGCTGATCGACGGCAGATGGGCGATGGACAGATCGACCACGGAACGGTCGATCTCCACCATCGTCACCCGCTCCACCGCCCTGTGCTCCAGGCAGCGGCGCAGCATACCGCCGTCGCCGCCGCCGACGATCAGGACGCGGCGGACGCGCCCATGCGCCAGGATCGGCACATGGGTCAGCATCTCGTGATAGACGAACTCGTCGCCTTCGGTGGTCTGGACGACACCGTCGAGCGCCATCACGCGGCCCAGGACCGGGTTCTCGAAGATCACCAGATCCTGGAGGCCGGTGCGGTCGCGGTGCAGGACGCGGCCCATGCGCAGGCGCTGGGCCACGTCCGTATGCAGCGTCTCGTCGTACCAGCCGGAGCCGGAGTCGCTCATGACCCGGTTTCGCCGCGCAGCAGTTCGTCGCACTTCACGCCCGTGGGCTTGAAGGCGCGTTCCAACACGGGGATGGCCTTCATCGGCTGGGCGTCGCCGCACATGAAGATGTCCAGAGCGGCGTAGCCGCGCTCCGGCCAGGTGTGGATGCTGATGTGCGACTCGGCGAGCACCGCCACGCCGGAGATGCCGCCGTTCGGCGTGAAATGGTGCAGGTGGATGTGCAGGAGCGTCGCCCCCGCCACCTCGACGGATTCGATCAGCGTGGAGCGGACATGGTCCAGCTCGTCCAGACGTTCGGCGCCCCACAGATCGACGATCAGGTGCGTGCCGGCGCAGACCTTGCCATCGCGGACGATGAAATGGTCCTTGCGATCGTCTTGGTATTCCTTCCAGGGACCAGAAGTGACGTTGGTCCGGCTGGAGATTTGACCTTCCGTTTGGGCTTTCCTTGGATCGCTTCCCAAGTCCATCCCCAATTGGAAGAGAGAAGCGGTCTTCGCCATCGTTCTCCCCCATCAGCAGATGTTCCGCGCAGCTGTCGCGGAGAAGGGGGGCATATGGGACAAATTCGCATGCGAATCAACAGAATTCTGTCCAGCCCTGCCCTTTGTGCTTTGTCGCGGCGCTCTGGCGCTCTGGCGCGGTGCGGGCGCATAATCGCGTGTCCGCCGCCGTCCGGAGCGGTTCGGAGGGTCCTTCTGGAGTTCATTGCCATGAACCGCAAACCGCTGATCGGCGTTCCCGCCTGCACCCGCATGATGGGCGAGCATCCCTTCCACGTCGTCGGCGACAAGTATGTCCGCGCGGTGTCGGACGGGGCCGGCGGCATGCCGCTGCTGATCCCGGCGCTGGGGACCGCGCTGGACATGGACGACATGGCCGGGCAACTCGACGGGCTGCTGGTCACCGGAAGCCCGTCGAACGTCGAACCGCACCGCTACGGCGGGTCGCCCAGCGAGCCGGGCACTCTGCACGACCCCGAGCGCGACGACACCACCCTGCCGCTGATCCGTGCCGCGCTGGAGATGGGCGTTCCGTTGCTGGGCATCTGCCGCGGCTTTCAGGAGTTGAACGTGGCGCTGGGCGGCACGCTGCACCAGCGGGTGCACGAGGTGCCGGGCTACGCCAACCACCGCGAGGACAAGGAGGCGCCGCTGGCCGTGCAGTACGGGCCGTCGCACAGCGTGAGGCTGACCCCCGGCGGCGTGCTGGAAGGGCTGGCCGGCGGTGCCGCGGCGGTCACGGTGAACTCCCTGCACGGGCAGGGGATCGACCGGCTGGCCGATGGACTGATCGTGGAGGCGATGGCCGAGGACGGGCTGGTCGAGGCGGTGCGGGTGGCGGGGGCGCCGGCCTTCGCCTTGGCCGTGCAGTGGCACCCGGAATGGCGGTTCTGGGAGAACCCGCTGTCGGCGGCGATCCTGCGCGCCTTCGGAAGCGCCGCCGCCGACCGGGCGCGGCGGCGCCTTTCCTGAAAGATGGTTTCAGGACAATAGATTACGTCAACAATTGGCGAGTGCCGCGTGCCCAGGAATTGGGCACGCCGCCCTTACCCCAACGGCTTCAGCCGGCCCGCGAGATGCGGCGGAGGAAGTCGATGAGCTGCGCCTGCTCCTCGGCCGAGAGATCCTTCACCATGGCCTTGTCATGGGCCTGGATGCGCGGAATCAGCTCGTCCAGCAACTTCTCCCCTTCCGGGGACAGGCGGAGCGCGTAGGAGCGGCGGTCGTTGGGCGAGGGCGCCCGGATGACCAGACCGCGCGACTCGAGCCGGTCGATGACCGCGACCATGGTCGAACGGTCGATGCCCACCGCCGAGCCCAGGTCGGACTGCGACAAGCCCTCGTTCTCCTTGATCATGATCAGGACGCCGAATTGCCCCGGCGTCATGTCGTGGGGCGCCACGGCGTTCTGGAAGCTCTGGAACACGGCCACCTGCGCCTTGCGCAGATTGTAGCCGACGAGCTCCGGCAGAGGGCCGAGGGCCATCTTTCCGGTCTTGCTCGGACGCTGGCGGGTGCGCCGGTCCGAGGGGGTGGGGCGATCGATGTCGGTCAACGTGAAAGCCGTCGTTTATTGACTAGTCTATTGGTCGTGTAAAATGCAGGCAGGTGCCGATTTTGTCAGCAAGAACCACACAATCCGCCTCATATGCATAGCACCTATTCCCGTTACGCATTGGTTCCGCCCGGAAGCGGCTCCACCTCTAGCCCTATGAAGTGATCGCGCTCCTGACACCGGCCCCCCCGGAAACAGGCATGCCGGCGCGGTTGCCCGTCGACGGTTCATTCCCCTGCCGCGGACGGGCTCCAACAACGGAGCTTCCGACGCCCGGTCCCCCCCAGGCCGGGCGTCTTCGCGCCAAAGCCCCGGCCCGACGGCTGGGGCTTTTTTCTGATGCTCTTTCCGGTAGGGTGGTTGCCCGAACCGCACCCCCTCCGAAAGAAAGGCGCGCCATGGCCTACGCCATTCCCCTGTGGCCCCAGCCCACCGTTCCGGTCGCCGGCGGCGATCCGTTCCCGGTCCGCCGCATCTACTGCGTCGGCCGCAACTACGCCGCCCATGCCCGTGAGATGGGCGCCGATCCGGACCGCGAGCCGCCGTTCTTCTTCATGAAGCCCGCCGACGCCATCGTCGCCGACGGCACCGCCATCCCCTACCCGCCCCGGACCGCCAACCTGCACCATGAGATCGAGCTGGTCGTGGCCATCGGCACCGGCGGGCGCGACATCCCGGTGGAGCGCGCGCTGGACCATGTCTACGGCTATGGCGTGGGGCTGGACATGACCCGCCGCGACCTGCAGAACGCGGCGAAGAAGGAAGGCAAGCCCTGGGACATGGGCAAGGGCTTCGACCAGTCCGCCCCCTGCGGAACGCTGCGCCGCGCCGCCGACATCGGCCATCCCGACAAGGGGGCGGTGACGCTGTCGGTCAATGGCGAGCCGCGCCAGAAGGGCGACCTGTCGGACCTGATCTGGACCGTGTCCGAAACGATTTCCTACCTGTCGGGTCTGGTCGAGCTTCAGCCGGGCGACCTGATCTACACCGGCACGCCGGAGGGCGTCGGCCCGGTGGTCGCCGGCGACCGGCTGGAGGGTGCGGTCGAGGGCGTCGGCTCCATCGCCGTCACCATCGCCTGACGCCACGAGAGGAACGGACCGCCGGACGATGCGCATCGCCACCTGGAACATCAACTCCGTCCGCATGCGGATGGACCTGCTGCTGCGCCTCATCGACGAGACGCAGCCGGACGTCATCTGCCTTCAGGAGACCAAGGTCGTCGACGTGGACTTCCCCATGGCCCCGCTGGCCGAGAAGGGATACGTCCACGCCCACATCCACGGGATGAAGAGCTACAACGGCGTCGCCATCCTGTCGAAGCTGCCCTTCGCGTCGCGCGACGTGCAGCACTGGTGCGGCAAGCAGGACTGCCGCCACGTCTTCGCCGAACTGCCCGGCGGGATCGAGCTGCACAGCGTCTACATCCCGGCGGGCGGGGACATTCCGGACCCGGAACAGAACGACAAGTTCGCCCACAAACTTCAGTTCGTGGACGAAATGACCGAGTGGTGGACGACCCGGCGCAGCCCGGACCGCCGCATGGTCATGGTCGGCGACCTGAACATCGCGCCGCTGGAGAACGATGTCTGGAGCCACAAGGAGCTTCTGAAGATCGTTTCCCACACGCCGGTGGAGGTGGCGAAGCTGACGGCGATGCAGGCGTCCATCGGCTGGGTCGACGCGCTGCGCCATTTCGTTCCGCCCACGGAAAAGCTTTACACGTGGTGGAGCTACCGGGCGAAGGACTGGGCGGCTTCCGACCGCGGCCGGCGGCTGGACCACATCTGGGTCACCCCGCCGCTGAAGGACGCGCTGACCGGCCACCGCGTCCTGCGCGAGGCCCGCGGTTGGGAGCCCAAGCCGTCCGACCATGTTCCGGTGATGGTCGATCTCGCGTTGTGATGCGCTGAGTCACGGCGCCGTCAGCGGCACGTTCATCGCTACGACCGACGGCGTCCCGTCCTCCGCGACCCGGAAGCGGTGGGCGCAGCTGTCGGTCAGGCGGTGGGCGGGCTTGCCCACCATGTCCCAGCCGGTGGCCAGCGCGTAGAGCGCCCGCATTACCCCGTTGTGGGCCACCGCCCCGGTCGGCACGCCCCCAGCACCGACCTCGGCCAGCCAGGGGATCAGCCGGTTCTGCACGTCGCGCGGGCTTTCCCCGCCCGGCGCCCGGAAGTCGAGGCCCATCCGTTCGCGGTCCGCGGTCAGGGCGCCGCTCGACCGCAACTCCTCCAGCAGGCGGCCTTCCCACACCCCCCAGCTCATCTCGACCAGACGCGGTTCCGGCGCCGGGTCGAGGCCGAGCAGCCGGGCCGTCTCCCAGGCCCGCCGCTTCGGGCTGGCGACCCAACGGTAGCCCAGCACGTCCGGCGGCAGCCTCCAGGTCCCGACTCGGGCGCGGCCCTCGTCGGACAACGGCTCGTCGATGCCGCCCTGGAGACGGTGCGCGGCGTTCCAGGCGGTCGGCCCGTGCCGCAGGATGATGAGGTCGGTCATGCGTTCCCTTTCCGCGCGGCGCGCCGGACCACCGCGTCCAGCGCCTCCACCGCGATGGACAGATCGTGTTCCTCGACGGCGATGCGGCGCGCGGCCTCCCCGAAGCGGCGGCGTTTCCCAGGGTCGTCGAGCAGCGCCCTGACGGCGGCGGCGAAGGCCTCCGCGTCGCCCACGGGAGGCAACAGGCCGGTCACCCCGTCGCGCACCACGTCCGGCACCCCTCCCGTGCGTCCCGCAACGACTGGCAGCCCGGCGGCCTGGGCCTCCAGCAGGGCCATGCCGTAGGCTTCGTTCACCGCTGGCCAGACCATCAGGTCGGCGGCGGCGTAGAGGGCGGTGAGGGCGTCCGAACTTTGCTGGCCGAGGAACAAGACTCCCTCCCCTGCGAAGCGGGGGAGGGTTGGGGTGGGGGCAAGTGCGCCTCCCCCGAACAATGTCTCGATCCGGGAACGCGCGGGACCGTCGCCGGCGATCAGCAGATGCGGACTCGCCCCCACCCCGGCCCTCCCCCGCTGGGCGGGGGAGGGAGAGAGGGCTTGCGCCAGGATCTCGTAGGAGCGTTCCTTGTCACCGCCGCGCATCATGCCGACGGCCAGCAGCCACGGGACGTCCGGGTTCAAGCCATAGAGTTCAGCCAGCGCCGCCCGGTGCCGGTCGCGCTCCGTGGCGGCGGCCGCGAAGGGACGCGTGTCGAGGAAGGGCCGCAGCCGCACCAGCCGGTCCGGCGACCCGAGCAGTGGCAGCACCCCCTCGGCGTCGTGGCCGGCGAGGTTGATGACCGCCGCCGCCTGCCGGATCGCCGCCTCCGCGGCGCGGTGGCCGGCGGCGAAGGGGCCGGTGGCGCGCTTGGCCGCGAAGGACGCCTCCGCCACCACATAGGGGATGCCGAAGCGACGGCTGACCGCCGGGCCGATCCAGTCCGACGCCTTGTGGTACAGGTGGTAGGTGAACCAAAGGTCCGGCGGATCGTCCCGCCAGCGCGCCGTCAGGCGGTCGGCGCAGCGGGTCCCCAGCGCGGCCAGACGCTCCGCCCGGCCCGGACGGCGCCCATCGTCCCAGCTGCGCAACGTGCAGGCCAGCGTCACCCTGTGCCCGGCCGCCTCCAGCGCGGCCATCAG
The DNA here is from genome assembly GCF_016632405.1 of Azospirillum aestuarii. Lineage (NCBI taxonomy): Bacteria > Pseudomonadati > Pseudomonadota > Alphaproteobacteria > Rhodospirillales > Azospirillaceae > Azospirillum > Azospirillum aestuarii. Next base: position 858,418 of record NZ_JAEPIV010000002.1, on the reverse strand, counting down.
CAGCCGGGCCATGCGCCGGTCGCCCGAGGGCACCGGGTGGGTCGGGGATTTCAGCGGGGCGTAGAAGGCGATGCGCATCGCGGCCCCGGTGACGTGAAGGGAAGGACGCTCAGAACGGGGTCGGTTCCCGCGCGCAGACGACCCGGTTCCGTCCGGCGGCCTTGGCGCGGTACAGCGCCTCGTCCGCGCTGGACAACATGGCGTCCACGTCGCGCGTCCCGGCGGCGCAGCAGGCCACGCCGATCGACACGGTGAAGCGCACCGTCTCGACTCCCGCCGGTACCGCCAGCTCCGCCGTGCGGCGACGGATGCGCTCCGCCACCATGCGCGCACCGGCGACGTCGGTTTCCGGCAGCAGGATGGCAAACTCCTCGCCGCCGGTGCGGCCCAGCAGGTCGTTCTCCCGCAGCAGGGCGCGGCAGGCGGCGGTGAAGGTCCGCAGCGCCTCGTCTCCCACGGCGTGGCCGTGGGTGTCGTTGATGCTCTTGAAATGGTCGAGGTCGAGCATCAGCAGCGTAACCGGCCGGCCATAGCGGCGGGCGCAGGCCAGCTCCTGCTCCGCCGCTTCGACGAAATGGCGGCGGTTGGACACGCCGGTCAGCGAGTCGGTGATCGAGAGCCGGCGCAGCCGCTCCTCCGACTCCTTCAGAGCCGTCACGTCGTTGATGAGGACGTAGATGACCGGCAACCCGTCCCAGGGCAGGGGCGACATGCTGACCTGGACGCAGGTGCGCTGCCCATCCGTGGACACCATCACCCCGTCCTGGGACCGCACCAGCTCCCGCTCGCGCAGGCAGCGCAGGAAGGCGCCCCGCTGGTCGTCGATGCCCGACTCCTCGACGAAGTCTAGGAAATGGCGCCCGACCAGGGCATCGCCGCTCTGGCCCAGGATGCGCGCCGCCTCCTGGTTGGCGAAGACGATGCCCATTTCCTGATGGATCAACAGCCCGGCGGGCAGCAGGTCGAGCATGTCGCCCAGCTTGCTGCGCGTCAGCGACAGCTCGTGGCTGGTCGCCACGGCATCGCTGTCGTCGTCGAAGTCGATGAAGGAAAGGATTTCCGGTTCGGAGAAGGCGGACAGAGTCGACATGACGTCGCAGAGGTGGAGCAAAGCCGCACTCTATCCCGTCATCAGCCGCCGTGCAACGCACAGCATCCCCCAAATGGCATAAAGGACGACCGTCTATTTCCGGTTGTGAAACGGTCATGCAGCCGGTCGATGCCCGAGTCGCTGCCGAAATCGCGCCGCACCCGCGCGGCACCCGCCGCCGCCAGCGCCGCACGGCGGGCCGGGTCGCGGATCAGCGATTCGAGCGCGCCGCCCAGCGCGGCGGGGTCTTCGGGGTCCACCAGCGTGCCGGTGACCCCATCCTCGATCAGCTCGGCCACCGCGGCGGCGCGGGTGGACAGGCAGGCCAACCCCTGGCTCTGCGCCTCCATCAGCACGTTGGGCAGCCCGTCGCGGTCGCCGTCGCGGGCGGTGCGGCAGGGCAGGACGAACAGGTCGGCGCGGCGGTACTGGGCGATCACCGCGTCCTGGGCCTTCGCCCCCTGCCAGTCGATCCGCCCCTCCAGCCCCAGCGCCGCCGCCTGCGCCTTCAGCGCCGCCAGCCGGTCGCCGCCGCCGATGTGGGTCCAGCGCCAGTGCAGCCCGGCGGGCAGGCGCGCCAGCGCGTCGAGCAGCAGGTCGAAGCCCTTCTTCTCCACCGCCCGCCCGACCGACAGCAGCCGCACCGGATCGGCGGGGTCGCACCCGTCGCGCGCCGGGCGCGCGTCCGGCGGGGCGGGGAAGCGGCTGAAGTCCAGGCCGTGGTAAAGCAGATCCACCCGTTCCGGTTCCGGCGCCAGGGCGCGCAGGCGGGCGAGGCCGAGCGCGGTGCAGGTGACGCCCCAGCGCGCCTCCGCCAGCTTGTCCCGCAGGTCCCAGTCCGGCGAGGTCCAGATGTCCTTGGCGTGGGCGGAAAAGCTCCAGGGCAGGCCGGTCAGCAGCGCCGCGTAGCGCGCGACGCTGGCCGGCGTGTGCAGGAAATGGGTGTGCAGCCAGGTGACGTCCGCCGGCAGTTCCGCCGCCAGCACGCAGGCCTGGCCGAAGCGGCGCACGCGGTTGCGGCTGGGGTCGCGCCGCAGGTCGGCCAGCCAGGCGGCCCGCGCCGCCGGCCAGCCGGGACGCCGCCGCACCGCCGCCAGCGCGCGCAGCACGCGGGCGGGCGCGTCGCGCAGATATTCAGGCAGATAGGTCACCGGGGCGGTGACGCGGCGGTTCAGCTCGTGCACCGCCTTGTCGGTCGGTTGACGCAAGCTGACGATCAGTTGACGCAATCCCCGCCGTTCCAGCCCCAGAATCTCCTGCGCGATGAAGGTTTCCGACAGGCGGGGCCAGCCCTTGACGATGACGGCAACGGTCACGCGGCGTCCCCGGCGGCCATCTGGCGTTCCGTGGCGCAGGGTTCGGAGGACGGCTCCGGAAGGTAGCGCGCCGACAGGCGGTTGACGCTCTCCAACCCGCCGAGCAGGCCCGGCACCACGACCGAGGAGGGCGGCGCCTGCCAGGGCAGCCGCCGCAGCGCCGCCGCCATCGCCGCGGCGTCGCGCACCCCGTCGTCCATCAGGACGGAGACCAGACCCAGCTCCTGCGCGCGGGCGGCGCGGATGGTCTGCTCGCGCCGCGGCACCTCGCGCGGGACGATCAGGGCCTTCTTGTCGAAGGACAGGATCTCGCAGAAGGTGTTGTAGCCGCCCATGGCGACCACCCCGACCGCGCCCTGCATCAGCCGCTCGATCCGCGCCTCGAAGGCGGTGGCCTCGACGTTGGGCAGGGCCTCGGCGCGGGCCAGGAACTCGGCCTGGAGGTCCGGCTGCATGAAGGGGCCGAACACCAGCACGGCACGGTAGGGGATGCCGGGATCGCTCTCGTAGGCGCGCAGCACCCAGTCGACCAGCGCCTCGCCGTCGCCGCCGCCGCCGGGGGTGACCAGGATGTAGGGTTCGTCCGGCAGACCGGGACCGTGCGGGACCGCCGGGGGCACGGTGCGGTGCAGGTAGCCGGTATAGACCATCTTGTCGCGCACCGACTGCGGGACCTCGATCCCCTCCAGCGGGTCGCAGATCTGCGGCAGGCCGTAGGCCCAGATCTCGTCGTACAGGTTCTCCAGCGCCGGCAGGACCTTCTTGCGCTCCCACTCCGGGGCGAGCAGGGCCGGCTCGTCCATCACGTCGCGCAGGCCCAGAACCAGCGGCACGCCGCGGCCCTTCAGAAGCTCCAGCGTCTCCCGCACCTCGCCGCGCAGGCCGAGCGGTTCCTTGTCCACGATGAACAGGTCGGGCTGGTAGATCTCCGCCGTGTGGCGGATCAGCGAGGCCCGCATGGACAGGATCTCGTCGATGTCCAGATGCAGGTTCAGCGCCGTGTATTCCCCGTTGCGCAGCTTGATGACGCCGGGGATGCGCACGAAATCCACCCGCGTGCGGAAGTCGAAGCTGCCGACGATGGGCGAGCCGGACAGGATCAGCACGGACAGGTTGCTGTAGCGTTCCACCAGCGCATGGGCGATGGCCCGGCAGCGGCGCAGATGGCCAAGGCCGAACGTGTCATGGCTGTAGATGAGCACGCGGCCCGAGGTCGGACGTTCGCTCATGAAGTTCCTACCTCTCCCGATTGGCCTCTTGTGTCCGGCCGCGGCTTGGCCGATGAACGGGTGTGCGTCATGCCGCCGTCACGCTGGCGGCAGACCGCGTGCAGGCGAACCATAGTCCCAGCGGCCAGACGGCAGAGGGGGTAAGGTTTCTGCCTGCTCCCGGCACCGGCGTCCCCTTGCGTAGAATGGCGCTATGGAATCCAGCATTTTCCGATTCATCCTTCGGCACAGCGTCCGTCAGCAGATCGTCCTGACCCTGATGACCCTGGCGTCCTTTCCGTTCCTCTACGCCTCGCTCGACCTACCGAAGCGGATCGTCAACGAGGCGATCGCCGGGAAGAAGCTGCCGGAGTCCTTCCTAGGCTTCCATCTCGATCAGGTCAGCTATCTGTTCGTCCTATGCGGACTGTTCCTGACTTTGGTGCTGGTCAACGGCGCGTTCAAGTACGTCATCAACACCTACAAGGGCCGGCTGGGCGAGCGGATGCTGCGCCGCCTGCGGTACGAGCTGTACGTTCGCGTCCTGCGCTTCCCCCTGCCCCGCTTCCGCAAGATGTCGCCCGGGGAGATCATCCCCATGATCACGGCGGAGGTGGAGCCGCTGGGCGGCTTCATCGGGGACGCCATCGCCATCCCGGTGTTCCAGGGCGGCACCCTGCTGGTCTACATCGCCTTCATCTTCGTTCAGGACCCGGTTCTGGGGGCAGCGGCGGTGTCGCTGTACCCGTTCCAAGGCTGGCTCATCCCACGGCTGCAGCGCAAGGTCAATCAGCTTGGCAAACAGCGCGTACGTGCCATGCGCCAGATCGCCGACCGCATCGGCGAGACGGTGTCCGGCATCCAGGAGGTGCACACCCACAACACCGCGTCCTGGCATCTCGCCGATCTCAGCCACCGCCTGGGCGACGTGTACCGCATCCGTTTCGAGATTTACCAAAGAAAGTTTTTTGTCAAATTCCTGAACAACTTCATAAACCAGCTGACCCCGTTCTTTTTCTATTCGATCGGCGGATATCTGGTGATCCACGGCCAGCTGTCCTTCGGCGCGCTGGTCGCGGTGCTGGCCGCCTACAAGGACTTGGCCGCCCCTTGGAAGGAGCTTCTCGACTGGTACCAGCAGAAGGAGGACAACCGGATCAAGTACGAGCAGGTGGTGGAGCAGTTCCACGTCCCCGACCTGCTGGCCGAACGCCTGCTGCGCGAGGAGGAGGACGTCCCGTTCAAGGGCAGCCTGTCCTTCCGCAACGTCGCGTTCGGGGAGGACGGCGGCTCGCCCATCCTGGAGGGGGTGACCTGCGACATCCCGCTGGACGGCCACACAGCGCTGATCGGCGTCGGCTCCGGGCGGGACGAGCTGGCGCAGCTCGCCGCCCGCGTGCTGCTGCCCTCGTCGGGCCAGATCCGGCTGGGCGAGCGTGACTATGCAGAGCTGCCGGAAAGCGTGACCGGGCGGCGCGCCGCCTATGTCGGCGCCACCCCCTACCTGTTCTCGGCCTCGCTCTACGACAACCTCGTCTATGGGCTGCGCCACCGGCCGCTGCGCGAGAACGGCGGCAGTGAGGAAGCCGCGGAGCGGCGCAAGAAGCGGATGACCGAGTCGGTGCTGTCCGGCAACGCCACCGACGACGTGGACGCCGACTGGATCGACTACGCCGCCGCCGGCTGCGACGGGCCGGAGGATCTGAAGACCCGCATCCTGCGCGTGGTGACGATGGTATCGCTTCAGGACGACGTGTACGGCATGGGCCTCAACCGCACCGTCGATCCGGAGCGGCGCCCCGACGTGGCCGCCCGCGTGCTGGAGGCGCGCGACGCCATGCGCGCTACGATGCTGAACAACCCGGACCTGGGGCGGCTGGTGGAGCGCTTCGACCCCGACCGCTACGCCGCGAACGCCACGCTGGCGGAGAATCTGCTGTTCGGCACGCCGGTCGGCCCGATCTTCCAGACCGACGCGCTGGCCTCCAACCCCTACATGCTGCATGTGCTGGACAAGGTGGGGCTGACCGACACCATCCTGGAGACCGGCCACAAGGTGGCGGAAACCATGGTCGAGCTGTTCGCCGGCCTGCCACCCGGCCACGAGTTCTTCGAACGCTTCTCCTTCATCGGCTTCGCCGAGCTGCCGGAGTATCAGGGCATCCTGGCGCGCACCGCGAAGGAGGGTCTGGGCACGCTGCGGCCCGAGGAGCGGACGCGGCTGATGACCCTGCCCTTCAAGCTGATCGGCGCCCGCCACCGTCTGGGTCTGATGACCCCGGACCTGGAGAAGAAGCTCCTGGAGGCGCGGCACCTCTTCGCCAGCGACCTGCCGGCGGACCTGAAGCACGCCGTCGCCTTCTTCGACCCGGAGGCCTACAACGCCGCGGCCAGCATCCAGGACAACATCCTGTTCGGCAAGATGGTCTACGGGCAGGCGCAGGTGCAATCCAAGGTGGGCCGCATCGTGGCGGAGCTGGTCGACCAGCTTCACCTGCGCGACACCATCGTGGAGGTCGGGCTGGACCATCCCGTGGGGGTCGCCGGGTCGCGCCTGTCCGCGGCGCAGCGCCAGAAGGCGGCGCTGGCCCGCGCCCTGCTGAAGCGCCCGGACCTGCTGGTGCTGAGCGAGGCGACCAGCGGCCTGGACACCAGCAGCCAGACGAAGGTGCATTCCGCGATCATGGGGGAACGCAAAGGATGTGGTCTTGTGTGGGTTCTGCACCGCGCCGGCTTGGCACGGGCGTTCGAGCGAGTCATTGTAATGAAGGACGGGCGAATCGCCGAACATGGGCGCTTCGACGAGTTGAACAGGCCCGGTACGTTGTTGCATGAATTGGTGACCGCCGAATAAAGCCGGCGGCGTTGAGGAGGCAGACGGCATGAGCATCGCCGAAGAAGTCAATTGCCTGCGCAGGATTCCCCTGTTCGCCAACATCGACACTGCCAAGCTCAAGCTTCTCGCCTTTACCAGCGAACGGTTGAGCTTCCGGTCGGGCGACATCCTGTTCGAGCAGGACGAGATGGGCACCTGCGCCTACATCCTGCTGCGCGGGGAGGCCGAGGTGATCGTGACCGGCCCCGGCGGGCCGCTGGCCGTCGCGACGCTGGGGTCCAACGAGATCGTCGGCGAGATCGCCATCCTGTGCGACGTGCCGCGCACCGCCACCGTCCGCGCCAGCACCGACCTGGAGGCGCTGTGCGTGCCGAAGGACCATTTCCTTCAGATGGTCGCCGACTTCCCGCAGATGGGGCTGGAGATCATGCGCTCCCTGGCCCACCGCCTGGAGCAGACGACCGCGCGCCTGCGCGAGGTGCTGGCCGCCCAGGCGGTCTGACAACTCATGCATGTTCTTTTCCATGTCCAGCATCTGCTGGGCATCGGGCACGACCGGCGCGCCGCGCTGATCGCCCGCGGGCTGACCGAGGCCGGCGTCGCCGTCACGGTGCTGCGCGGCGGGCATCCGGTGCCGGGGATCGATTACGGCCCGGCAGCGGAGATCGTCCAGCTTCCCCCCGCCCGCGCCGCCGACAGCGGCTTCAAGACCCTGCTGGACGAGCACGACCGGCCCATCGACGACGACTGGCGGGCCCGGCGCCGCGCCGCGGTTCTGGCCACCCATGACCGGGTGCGGCCCGATGCGCTGCTGGTCGAATCCTTCCCCTTCGGACGCCGCGCCTTCCGGTTCGAGCTTCTGCCGCTGCTGGAGGCCGCGAAAGCCGGCGGGGCGGTCACCGCCGCTTCGGTGCGCGACATCCTGGTGACCAAGGCCAAGCCGGAGCGGCTGGAGGAAACCGTTTCGACGGTGGAACGGCTGTTCGACCATGTGCTGGTCCATGGCGACCCGCAATTGATCCCCTTCGCGGCGACCTTCCCCGCCGCGGCGCGGATCGCCGGCCGCATCCGCTACACCGGCTATGTCGCGGCCCCGCAGGGCGCGGACACCGAATCGACGGACGGCACGGATGAGGTGATCGTGTCGGTGGGCGGCGGGGCGGTCGGCCTGCCGCTGCTGCGGGCGGCGCTGGCGGTGCGTGCGTCAACTCCGGCCGGACTTGACGCACCATGGCGCCTGCTGGCCGGGCCGGACGTGCTGGAGGAGGACTTCCGCGCGCTCGTCGCCGCGGCCCCGCCGGGCGCCATCGTGGAGCGGGCGCGGCCCGACTTTCCCGCCCTGCTCCGCCGCTGCCGTCTGTCGATCAGCCAGGCCGGCTACAACACCGTGCTCGACGTGCTTCAGGCCGGCTGCCGGGCGGTGGTCGTCCCCTTCGCCGCGGGCAGCGAGACCGAGCAGGCCACCCGTGCCCGCCTGCTGGAGCAGCGGGGCCGTCTGGCCGTGGTCGACGAGGCCACCCTGACCCCGGAGACCCTGGCCGCGGGCCTGGCGAAGGCGCTCGCCCTGCCCCCGCCGCCGGCCATCCCGCTGCGCCTCGACGGCGCCGCCGCCACAGCCCGTCTGCTGCTGGACGCGGTGGCCTACCGCCAAGGCAACAGTCGCTAAGCCAATCAAGACGCTTGGATTTTTCCGGTGCGGGGGCCATGCTGACGGTCACCGCGTTCGCTGTCCTTCTAACCCTCTCCCCTCCGGAGAGAGGAGGGTGAGGGGGTTGCGCAAGGCGGTATGTCCGGCAAAAGCGCAACCCCCTCACCCTAACCCTCTCCCCGGAGGGGAGAGGGAACAGAACAGGCGATGACCGTGACCGCAACCGCCCCTTCCGACAGCCCGCCGCGCGCCGGTTGGGACGCGTTGACCGCCGAGCTGGACGCCTGGGCTTCCGCCGGGCGCACCGCCACTCTCTGGTGGCGCGACGACGATGCCGTCGCGCCGACGCCCGACCTCGACCGGATGATCGCCCTGTCCATCGAAACCGGCGCGCCGTTGGCCCTGGCGGTCATCCCGGCGGGCGTCACGGACGCTCTCGTCCCCGTTGTGGACGCGGCCCCCACCGTCACGGTGCTTCAGCACGGCTGGTCGCACACCGACCATGCCGCTCCCCCCGCGAAGAAGGCGGAGCTTGGCGCGGACCGGCCTGCCGCCGCCGTGCTGGCGGAGCTGGCCGAGGGACGGGCCGTGCTGGACCGCCGGTTCGGGCCACGCGCCCTGCCCGTCTTGGTGCCGCCGTGGAACCGCATCGCGCCCGGCGTCGCGGCGGGTCTGCCCGGCGCGGGCTTCGCCGGCCTGTCGGTTTTCGGGCCGCGACGTGTGTCAACCGTCAACATGATGTGTGTCAATACACACATCGACCCGGTGGCCTGGAAGGACGGCAAGCGCTTCATGGGCGACGCGGAGTCGCTGGGCATGGCGGTCGCCCATCTGCGTGCCCGGCGGCTGGGCGCGGTGGACGCGGAGGAGCCGACCGGCCTGTTGACGCATCATTTGGCGATGGACGTTGAAACCTGGGCCTTCACCGCGCGTTTCCTGACCGCGACCCGCCGTCATCCGGCGGTCCGCTGGCTGGCTGCTGAGACCCTGTTCGCCGCAGAAGGACTTCGCTGAGACATGGCCGAGCTGCCCATGGCCCGACCCTCGACCGGGGAGACGCCGACCGTCGCGGAGATGCGCTACCCCGCCGGGGCGCTGGCCGGCGACTACGCGCGGGCCGGGGCCGGGCTGGCGCTGACGGTTCTGCCGCTGGCCTTCCTGCCCGTCACCCCCTGGATCGCCGTGCCGCTGGCGGCCTGCGCGGCGCTGTTCGCCGTCTTCGCGGCGCGCACCCTGCAACGCCAGCTGACCCGCCTGACCATGGACGGCGAGGGCTTGCGGGCCGACGGGCCGCTGGGCGGCGCCATCCGCTGGGACGCGCTGTCCGGGCTGAGGCTGCGCTACTACGCGACCAGGCGGGGACGCGACGACGGTTGGATGCAGGCGACGCTGAGCGGCGGCGGCACGACCCTGCGCTTCGACAGCAACCTGGAGGGCTTCGACGCGGTGATCGAACAGGCCGCCCTCGCCGCCGGGCGCAACGGCGTGGCGCTGACCCCGGTGACGGTGGACAATCTGATCGCTCTCGGCATCGAGCCGCCGGAGGACCCCAACGAGACGAGGCCGGCGCCATGAGCCGCACGCTGCTCCGGGTGGAGGACCTGAAGGTCGATTTCCAGGTGCCGGGCGGCGTGGTCCAGGCGGTGCGCGGCGTGTCCTTCCGGGTGCGGGCGGGCTCCACCGTCGCCCTGGTCGGCGAATCCGGCTCGGGCAAGTCGGTGGCGGCGCAGTCGATTTTGCGCATCCTGCCCCGCAACGCCGCCATCGCGGATGGAAAAATCCTGTTCGACGACGGGATCGTCAACGACGGCGCCGGCCCCGTCGACATCGCTTCGCTGAAGGCCGACGGCACGGCGATGCGGGCGCTGCGCGGCGGTCGCATCTCGATCATCTTCCAGGAGCCGATGACGTCGCTGTCGCCCCTGCACACGGTGGGCGATCAGGTGGGTGAGGCGGTGCGGCTGCACCAGCGGGTGACCGCCCGGCAGGCCCGCGCCCAGGCGGAGGACATGCTGCGCCGGGTGCGCTTCCCAGACCCGAAGCGGGCGCTGGACACCTACCCGTTCGAGCTGTCGGGCGGCCTGCGCCAGCGTGCGATGATCGCCATGGCGCTGGTCTGCCGCCCCGCCCTGCTGATCGCCGACGAGCCGACAACCGCGCTGGACGTCACCATCCAGGCGCAGATCCTGAAGCTGATCAAGGACCTCCAGGCCGATCTCGGGATGGCCGTCCTGCTCATCACCCACGACCTGGGGGTGGTCGCCAACCTCGCCGACGAGGTGGTGGTGATGCACCGCGGGCGGATCATGGAATCCGGCACGCGCGAGGACATCTTCGCCGACCCCCGCCATCCCTATCTCAAGGCGCTGCTGCGCGCCGTTCCGCGCTTCCACATGGCGCCGGGGGAACGGCTGGTGCCGATCCGCTCCATCACGTCGCAGGGCGGCAGCCTGCTGGAGAAGGACCACCAGCCCTGGCCGCCCGGCGCCGACGCGGCGGGGCCGTTGCTGGCAGTGGAGGGGGTGCGCAAGCTTTACGGGGCGCGCAAGGCCGGCTGGTTCGGTGCCAAGGCCGGGGCGGGCACGCTGGCGGTGGACGACGTCAGCTTCGCCATCGCGCGCGGCGAATGCGTCGGGCTGGTCGGCGAGTCGGGCTGCGGCAAGACCACCCTGTCGAAGATCCTGATGCGCGCCCTGACTCCGGATCAGGGCAGCGTCCGCTTCAACGACCATGGCCGGATCGTCGACGTTCTGGAGCTGGAGGGTGCGGCCCTGACCGCCTTCCGCCGCAAGGTGCAGTTCGTCTTCCAGGACCCCTTCGGCTCGCTGAACCCCCGGATGACCGTCTTCGACATCATCGCCGAACCGCTGGTCATCCACGGCATCGGCGACGAGGCGGAGCGCGCCGCGCGGGTGAAGGAACTGATGGGGCTGGTCGGGCTGGACGCGCGGCATCTGCGCCGCTACCCGCACAGCTTCTCCGGCGGCCAGCGCCAGCGCATCGGCATCGCCCGCGCGCTGGCGCTGCGGCCCGAGCTTCTGCTGCTCGACGAGCCGGTGTCGGCGCTCGACGTGTCGATCCAGGCGCAGGTGCTGAACCTGCTGAAGGACCTGAAGGAGCGGCTCGGCCTGACCTACCTGTTCGTCAGCCACAATCTGGCCGTGGTGGATTACATGGCCGACCGCATCCTGGTGATGTGCCGTGGGCGGATCGTCGAGTCGGCCCCGCGCGAGGCGCTGTTCCGCAACCCCGTCCACCCCTACACCCGTGCCCTGCTGACCGCCGTGCCGGAGCCGGACCCCAGCCGCCCGCTGTCGCTGACCGACCTGGAGGAAGGCCGCGCCTCCGACCCCGCGCGCTGGCCCGCCCCCTTCACCATCGATGCGGACCATCAGCCCCATCTGGTCGATCTCGGCGGCGGCCATTGCGTGCGCGCCGACGCCGCCGTCCGCGTGCGGGAGGTGGCGTGATGATGTGGACCGTTCCCGATGCGACGTTCAATACCCTCTCCCCTCTGGGGAGAGGGAAGGGTGAGGGGGTTGCGCTTTTGCCGGACGCCCCGCCACGGGAAACCCCCTCACCCCGACCCTCTCCCCGCTTTCGGCGGACCGAAGGTCCGCCTGTCGCGTCAGCGCAAACTTCGTTTGCGCGTGAGCGGAGGGGAGAGGGAGGATGGCGGCGACGTGCCCTTCTGGCATTGGCCTTCCTCGGGCTCAGCGCCTTCGACGCGGTCGAGACGCCGATGCTGGAGAACGCGGTCGGCGCCGGGTCGCTGCCGCCGGTGGAGAAGCGGCTGCCGCTCACTCCCCTGGTCGAGCCGATGGACCGGCCCTGGCAGTCGCCGGGGCGCCATGGCGGCGACCTGCGCCTGCTGATGGCGCGGACCAAGGACACGCGGCTGATCTACGTCTACAGCTACGCCCGGCTGGTCGCGCTGACCCCGAGCCTGCGCATCGTGCCCGACATCCTGGAGCGGGTGGATGTGGCGGAAGGGCGGATCTTCACCTTCACGCTGCGCCGCGGCCACCGCTGGTCGGACGGCCATCCCTTCACGGCGGAGGACTTCCGCTACTGGTGGGAGGACATGGCCAACAACGCCAAGCGCTTCCCCGGCGGGCCGCCGCCGGAGATGCTGGTGGCCGGGGAAGCGCCGAAGTTCGAGGTGCTGGACGCCGCCGCGGTGCGCTACACGTGGACCCGCCCCAACCCCTTCTTCCTGCCGATGCTGGCCGGGGCCAAGCCGGTGGAGATCTACGCCCCGGCCCATTACCTGCGGCGCTTCCACCCCCGCTTCACCGAGCCGCTGGAGCTGAAGCAGCGCGTGGAGGAGGCGCGGCAGAAAAGCTGGCAGCAGCTTCACAACCGCAAGGACAATCTGACCGAGTTCGACAACCCGGACCTGCCGACCCTGCAGCCCTGGGTGCCGACGACCGCTCCGCCCGCGGAACGTTTCATCTTCGTAAGGAACCCCTATTTCCATCGGGTGGACCCAGCGGGGCGGCAGCTGCCCTACATCGACCGGGTCATCATGACGGTCGCCGACGCCAAGATCATCCCGGCCAAGACCGGGGCGGGCGAGAGCGACCTCCAGGCACGCTACCTGCGGTTCGACAACTACACCTTCCTGAAGCAGGGGGCGAAGCGCAACGACCAACGGGTCACGCTGTGGCGCACCGGCATCGGGGCGCAGGTGGCGCTGTTCCCCAACCTGACCTGCAACGACCCGGTGTGGCGCGCGCTGAACCGCGACGTGCGCTACCGTCGCGCCCTGTCGCTGGCCATCGACCGCGAGGAGATGAACCAGGTTATCTATTACGGCCTCGCCATCCCGTCCAACAACACGCTCTTGGAGGTCTCGCCCCTGTGGGTGCCGGCCTACCGCGACCGCTGGGCGCAGTTCGACGTCCGGCAGGCCAACCGGCTGCTCGACGAGGTCGGCCTGACGAAGCGCGACGTCAACGGCGTCCGTCTGCTGCCCGACGGCCGCCCGCTGGAGATCGTGGTGGAGACCGCCGGGGAGAGCACGGAGGAGACCGACGCGCTGGAGCTGATCGCCGACGGCTGGCGGCGCATCGGGGCGCGGCTCTACATCCGCTCCTCGCAGCTCGATGTGTTCCGCAACCGCATCTTCGCCGGCGACACCTGCATGTCCATCTCGCGCGGGCTGGACAACGCCATCGCCACAGCGGACATGAGCCCCGGCGAGCTGGTGCCGGTCGATCAGGCCAAGTACCAGTGGCCGAAATGGGGACAGTTCTTCCAGACCATGGGCAAGGACGGCGAGCGCCCCGACATGCCCGAGGCGCGCGACCTGCTGGAGGCCTTCCGCGCCTGGCGCGACGCCCCGGACGAGGCGGGGCGGGCGGCGGCCTGGACCCGCATCCTGACGCTCAACGCCGATCAGGTCTTCACCATCGGCACGGTGGCCGGGGTGCCGCAGCCGGTGGTGGCGCGCCGCACCCTGCGCAACGTGCCGGAGGAGGGTCTGTTCAACTACGACCCCGGCGCGCATTTCGGGCTGTACCGGCCCGACGGCTTCTGGTTCGACAGAAAGGGGTGAGGCCATGCTGGGCTACGTGATCCGCCGCATCCTCATCATGATCCCGACGCTGCTGGCGATCAGCGTCATCACCTTCGTCATCATCCAGCTTCCCCCCGGCGACTATCTGACCACGCTGGTCAACGAGATGCAGAGCCGGGGAGAGAGCATGGACCAGGGACGGCTGGCCATGCTGCGCGAGACCTACGGGCTCGACCGGCCGATGTACGAGCAGTACGCGCTGTGGCTGGCCGGCATGCTGCGCGGCGACTTCGGCTATTCCTTCGAATACAACCTGCCGGTGTCGGACGTGGTGGGCGACCGGCTGTCGCTGACCGCCATCGTGTCCTTCGCGACCATCCTCTTCATCTGGGTGGTGTCCTTCCCCATCGGCATCTATTCGGCGACGCGGCAGTACAGCCTGGGCGACTATGTCCTGACTTTCCTCGGCTTCCTGGGGCTGGCGACGCCCAGCTTCCTGCTGGCGCTGGTGATGCTGTATTTCGCCAACGTATGGTTCGGCACCTCGATCGGCGGGCTGATGGACCCGCGCTACATCGGCCAGCCCTGGAGCTGGGGCAAGGCGATGAGCGTGTTCGAGCACATGTGGATTCCGGTGATCGTCATCGGCACCGCCGGCACCGCCGCGATGATCCGCCGCCTGCGCGCCAACCTGCTGGACGAGCTGCACAAGCCCTACGTCGTCACCGCGCGGGCCAAGGGCCTGCCGCCGGGCCGGGCGCTGGTGAAGTACCCGCTGCGGGTGGCGCTGAACCCCTTCGTGTCCGACATCGGCAACCTGCTGCCGCAGGTCGTCTCCGGCGCCGCCATCGTGTCGGTGGTGATGTCGCTGCCGACGACGGGGCCGATGCTGCTCCAGGCGCTGCGCAGCCAGGACATGTATCTGGCCGGCTCCTTCCTGATGTTCCTGGCGGTTCTGACGGTGATCGGGGTCTTCCTGTCCGATCTGGCGCTGGCCGCGCTCGACCCGCGCATCCGCCTGAGCGGGGGAGCCAGCCGATGAGCGCCTCCCTTCCGACCCGGACTCCCCTGCCCCACACCCCCCTGCCCCACACCGTCGACACCGCCCCCTGGGACCCCGACGAGGTCGAGCGGCTGTCGCCGGAGCAGGAGCGCTTCACCACCGCCTCGCAATGGCGCATGGTCTGGTGGAAGCTGCGGCGGCACAAGCTGGCGGTGGCGTCGGGGATCGTGCTGCTGCTGCTCTACGCCTCGACCCTGGTCAGCGAGGTCCTTGCCCCCTACGCGGTGGACAGCCGCAATTCCCACTTCATCCACGCCCCGCCGCAGAGCGTGCACCTGTTCCACGAGGGGCAATTCGTCGGTCCCTTCGTCTACGGCTACCGCTATCACCTCGACATGGAGATCCTGAAACGGGAGTACACGCCGGACCTGACGAAGGTGCAGCCGATCCGCTTCTTCTGCCGCGGCGACCGTTACGAGTTCTGGGGACTGGTGGAGAGCGACTGGCACCTCGCCTGCCCGGCGGAGGGCGGAACGCTGTTCCTCATGGGCACCGACCGGCTGGGGCGGGACCTGCTGTCGCGGATGATCTACGGCACGCGCATCTCGCTGACCATCGGGCTGATCGGCGTCGCGGTCAGCTTCGTGCTGGGCATCGTGATCGGCGGCATCGCCGGCTATTACGGCGGCTGGGTGGACAACCTGATCCAGCGGCTGATCGAAATCATCCGCTCCTTCCCCGAGCTGCCGCTGTGGATGGCCCTGTCCGCCGCCCTGCCCGTCACCTGGAACCCGATCTTCATCTATTTCGGGATCACGGTGATCCTGGGCCTTCTGGAATGGACGGGCCTCGCCCGCGCCGTGCGGTCGAAGCTGCTGGCCCTGCGCGAGGAGGACTTCACCACCGCCGCCCAGCTGATGGGCGCCAGCCCGGCGCGCATCATCGGGCGGCATCTGCTGCCCAGCTTCATGAGCCACCTGATCGCCTCGGCGACGCTGGCCATCCCCGGCATGATCCTGGGCGAGACGGCGCTGAGCTTCCTCGGCCTCGGCCTGCGCCCGCCGATCACCAGCTGGGGGGTGCTGCTGACCGAGGCGCAGAACATCAACGTGGTGGCGCTGTACCCCTGGCTGATGCTGCCGGTGCTGCCGGTGATCGTGACCGTGCTGAGCTTCAACTTCCTCGGCGACGGCCTGAGGGATGCGGCGGACCCGTATCGGTAACCCTCAGGGCTTCTTTTTCGCCGCGGGCTCCGGCTGCTCCTTGAGGGAGGCCAGCACCATGCGGACGCGGGCGAGGTCGGCGTCGTTGCCCTTTGCCAGGGCGGCGGCGGGCACGGCCTTGGCCGGGGCGCGCTTGGGCGGGGCGGGCTCGGCCGCCGCGACCTGCGTCCGCGGAGCGGGTGATGCCTTGGTGGCGACCGCCTTGCCCGACGCGGCTTTCGCGGGGGTCGCCCTGGCTTCCAGGATGCGGGGGTCGCCGCCCTTCGGGCTCCAGGTGCGGACCGGGCCGGTGTCGACATGGACGTGGCCGGTGTGGGGGTAGAGCGCGTAGCCGCCGCGCTGCAGGGCCGCGGCCTCGTCGGCGAGACGGCGGGGCGGGACGCCGGGAATGGAGATGTCGGCGGCCTGCCCGCGCAAGTGATAGCTGTTTTCCGCCACGTTCGGGTTGCTGCGGGCCAGCGTGACGTTGGTCAGCGGCGAGCGGTAGCCGGAGGTGATGTGGACCGGCGTGTCGGGGTCGGCGCCGCAGCGGTCCCGCAGGTCGGCCAGAAGCTCCACCAGGGTGGGGTCGACGGGCACCGTCTCGCCGGTGCGGCGGTCGCGGAACAGGCTGGCGATGCGGTCCAGAGCCTGAGGATCATAGCCGTCGGCGCGGCGGTAGGTGACGCTGACCGTCTCGCCGCTGGCGGGATGGTGCAGGACGATCGAGCGGGGGCCGCCATCGAACGAGGCCTGGGGACCCGGAGTGGAGGCGCAGCCGGCGAGCGTTCCGCCGGCGAGCAGGCCCAGCAACGATAAGCGCAGAAGATGCCGCATGCGTCTCCCCAGAGTTCTCTCTGCGGTTGCAGGCGGTTTTCATACCATAATTGTCACACGATCCGGCAGTGACAACGGGCCACGGGACGCGAACGGAGGCTTGGCCGTGTCCCCGGCGCATCACTGTCCAAGGGGATAGTTGCCGATCAGAGAGGAAGCGCCATGCCCTCGCGGGCGACCAGCGTTCCGGGGCGCCGGGCTTCGGCGGCGGTGGCGATGACGTCCAGATCGGCGTCGGTGCGCCGGGGGTCGTGGTGGAAGATGACCGCGCGCTTCACATCGGCCTCGTCGGCGATGCGCAGACACTCCTCCCAGGTCGAGTGACCCCAGCCGACGCGGGCGGCGTATTCGGCGTCGGTGTAGGTGCAGTCGTAGATCAGCAGGTCGCTGCCGCGCACCAGCTCCATCACGGCGGGGTCGCGCCCGTCGGCCGGGTGCTCGGTGTCGGTGACGTAGCACAGGCTGCGCCCGGCGAACTCCACGCGGTAGCCGGTGGCCCCGTCCGGATGGTTCAGCCGGGCGGTGCGCACGGTGACGCCCGGTTTCACCGCCAGCGTCTCGCCGCTGACGAAATCGAGGAAGGTGCAGTCGGCCCGGAAGATTTCCACCGGCACCGGGAACAGCGGCGCCGACATCATGCATTCCAGAACGGAGCGCATCGTCCGCTCCCGCTCCAGATGGCCGGCCCTGATCCGCACGCGGCTGGCCGCGTCGAAGGCCGGCGCGAAGAAGGGCAGGCCGCAGATGTGGTCGAGGTGGCTGTGGGTCAGCAGCAGATCGACGTCCACCGCCTCCCCCCGGCGCATCAGCGCCTCGCCCAGCGGGCGCAGGCCGGTGCCGGCGTCGAGGACCAGGAGAGCGTCCCCGCAGCGCAGCTCGACGCAGGGGGTGTTGCCGCCGTAGCGGACCGTGTCCGGCCCCGGGGAGGCGATGCTGCCGCGCACGCCCCAGAAGCGAACGGTGAAGTCCGGCGGGGTGTCAGGCACACCGGAACAGGCGTCGGAAACGGTTCGTGCCGTCATGGTACCGACAATTTGGCGGTAGGGCTCTCGCGAGTCGAGTGAAAAGGTTGTTTCACGAAACGACTCGCCGGCCCGTCCAATGGTCGATCCGGGGCCGACCAGGGGAGCCGATCCGCCTCGATGAAAGGGGGAGGGCGCGGAACGGAGGTAGGAGGAAAGGGCGCGCCGCACCGCCGAGATGCGGAGGTGCCCAATCCACTAAGATGTGGTAGTTTGCGCCCGTTCGCCCATCGACGCGAAAAATCGCCTCCGGACCCCGCCCCCTCGGATGGACCCAGACAAACTCGCCAAAGTCCTCGCCATGGCCGAGTCGGAGCATCAGGGCGAGGCCCAGTCCGCTCTGCGCGCCGCGCGCATCATGCTGTCGAGGGCCGGCCTGTCGTTCCGCGATCTCGCCCGCGGCGCCCGTCCGGTCTCCACCGCCCCGGAACCGCCGCCCGCCGCCAGCGCCCCGCCGCCCGACCGTCCGCCGCCGCCCGACCAGTTGGTCCAGGGGCTGCGCCGCCAGGTGCGCGACCTGGAGCTGGAGATCGCCGGGCTGAAACGGCAGCTTGAAAAGAGCAACGGCGACATGGAGCGCCAGCGGGAGGAGGCCGACCGCTGGCGCGGCCTCGCCCGCGAAACCGCGGAAAAGCTCTGGGACCTCGGCAAAGCGCTGGAGCGCAAGCACAGCCGCCACACCAGCCTGGACAAGCGCCGCGCCATCCTGGACCTGCTGCAGGACCCCGGCAGCGCCCTGCTGGCCGATCACGAGATCGCGCGTCGGGTCGGAACCTCGACCAAGCTGGTCGCCCATTGGCGCCGCCGGCTGGCCATCGTCGGGCGGAAGATCCGCCTGCTGCCCGTGGTGCCGCGCGGCCGCGGCCTGTGGGGCGGCGGGCGTCCGGCCGGTCCGGCCCGCGGCGGAGCGGCCCTGGAGAACAAGCGCCAGCGCTGGATGGGCTATCCAGTCGCCGTCACCATCGCGGACCGTTCAGGACCGCCCGGCAAGCGGCCCTGACACGGCTCTCCCGTTTCAGTTGGACGATCCGTTCCCATCGGTCGGCGCACTGCCCATATCCGCCGGTGTTCCCGCCGGTGCCTGGGCGCTGGGCGAGCGATCCGTCACCGCGACGCGCCAGACCGTGTTCGACAGGTCGTCGGCGACGATCAAGGCGCCCTTCGGGTCCACCGTGACGCCGACCGGCCGGCCATAGGTCTTGCCGTCCTCGCCCATGAAGCCGGTCACGACCTCGACCGGGGCGCCGGCGGGGGCGCCGTCGCGGAAGGGGACGAAGATCACCTTGTAGCCACTGGGCACGCTGCGGTTCCAGCTGCCATGCTCGCCGACGAACACCCCGTCGGCGAAGCGCTCGCCCATCACCGGCGAGGAGAAGGCGACGCCGAGTGCCGCGACGTGCGAGCCCAGGCTGTAGTCCGGCTTGATCGCCGCGGCGACCAGCTCGGGCTTCTGCGGCTGGGCGCGCGGGTCGACGTTCTGGCCCCAATAGCTGTAGGGCCAGCCGTAGAAGCCGCCCTCGCGGACCGAGGTCAGGTAATCGGGGACGAGGTTGGGGCCAAGCTCGTCGCGCTCGTTCACCACCGCCCACAGCGTGCCCGTTCCCGGCTGGATGGCCAGCGCGGTGGGGTTGCGCAGTCCGGTGGCGTAGGGCCGGTGCGCGCCCGTCTGCGCATCGATCTCCCAGACCATCGCGCGGTCGGCCTCGGCGGGCATCCCGCGTTCGGTGATGTTGCTGTTGGAACCGATGCCGACATAGAGGAACCGCCCGTCCGGACTGGCGGCCAGCGACTTGGTCCAGTGATGGTTGATGTAGGAGGGCAGGTCGGTGACCTTTTCCGGCGGCCCCTCGGCGCGGGTCTGGCCGTCGCGGTAGGGGAAGCGCACCAGCGCGTCCTGGTTCGCGACGTAAATCTGGCCGTTCACGAAGGCCAGCCCGTAGGGCGCGTTCAGCTGGTCGGCGAAGACCGTGCGCTCCTCGTACCGGCCGTCGCCGTCGGCGTCGCGCAGCAGGGTGACGCGGTTGCCGCTGGGGACCGAGGTGGTTCCCCTGGCCTTGATGATCCCCGCGATGACGTCCTTGGGCCGCAGCGGCGGGGCCGAGCCGCCCCGGCCTTCGGCGACCAGGATGTCGCCGTTGGGAAGGACGAGGGTCTGGCGCGGGATGCCGAGGTCGGTGGCGATCGCCGTGACGGTGAAGCCCTCCGGCACGGTCGGCTTCCGGTCGCCCCAGGAGGCCGGGTTGGCGATCTTCATGCTGGGCAGCAGCCCGTGCTGCTGCTCGGGCAGCGGCGGGTTGGCGCCGTAGACGGGCGGAGACGGGTTGTCGTTGTTGTCGCAGGCGGCCAGCAGGGCGACGAGCGCGGCAGCGGCCAGCAGGCTGGAGCGTTTCATCGCGTCTCTCCCATGCGCAGGCCCATGCGGAAGCTGGAGAAGCCGAACCAGGTCGCCAGGGCGGCGGTCAGGGTGACGGCCGCCGACAGGATCAGACCTTCCGGCATGGTTCCCCAGGCGTCCCGCGCGTGCACGAAGGCGTTGACGAGGCCGAGCGCGACGGTGATGAACAGCAGGACGAAGTAGGCGAGCCCGCGACCGCGGCGCCGACCGGCGCGGAACAGGTCGATGAAGGCCCAGAGGAGCGAGAAGCCGGCGAAGACCATGCCGCCGGCGATCAGCCAAGCGGCGAAGTTGCTCCACTGGATCTCGAAGCTCCTGGAATAGGCGATGTCGCAGAGCAGGCCCCCCAGGAACAGCGGAAGGGAGGCGGCGAGCAGCACCGCGTGCAAGGGATGGATGGCCCTTGCCGGTCTGCCGTGATCGACGATGGCAACCAAGACGTCATCTCCTTGCCCGACGGGGGTCCATGCCGAAACGGCCTGGAAATCAATCCTTTCAATGGGTAGGCAGGGAGATGGTTCCGCGTGGCCGCCGGCCGGGGATCAGGGCACCAGCCGGTAGCCGCCGGGCTCCGTCACCAGGATTTCCGCGTTGGACGGATCGCGCTCGATCTTCTGGCGCAGGCGGTAGACATGGGTTTCCAGCGTGTGGGTGGTGACCCCGGCGTTGTAGCCCCACACCTCGCCCAGCAGCGTCTCGCGCCCGATCACCGCGCCGCCGGCCCGGTACAGGTATTTCAGGATCGCCGTTTCCTTCTCGGTCAGGCGGATCTTGCGGGCGCCGCCGTCCGCCAGGAGCAGCTTGCCCGCCGGGCGGAAGCTGTAGGGGCCGATGGCGAAGACGGCGTCCTCGCTCTGCTCGTGGACGCGGAGATGGGCGCGCAGCCGGGCCAGCAGCACCCCCATGCGGAAGGGCTTGGTGACATAGTCGCTGGCCCCGGAATCGAGCCCCAGGATGGTGTCGGCGTCGGAGGCCGCCGCGGTCAGCATGATGACCGGGCAGCGCACCCCCTCGCGCCGCAGCAGGCGGCACAGGTCGCGCCCGTCCATGTCCGGCAGCCCGACGTCCAGCAGGATGGCGGCGAAACCGCCTTCCCGCGCCACGGCCAGGGCCGACGCGCCGTCCCCGGCCTCCACCGTCTCGAATTCCTCCAGAAGCTGGAGCTGCTCGGCGAGGGACTGCCGGAGGGCGGTGTCGTCGTCGATCAGAAGGATGCGTTTCGCAGGCGTCATTCGGGGGCGTTCACCGGTGGCTCCGGGCGCGGAACTTATCATGGCCCGCGCGGGATTGCCCTAGCCTTATCGGAAGGGCCGCCTGTGCGGATCGTCAGGCCCCCCACAGGCTGTCCAGCCGGGCCGCCCCGGCGCCGTCCGGGGAGAGGACGACCACCGTCTCCGGGACGAGGCCGAGGTCCGCCACCGCCCGCGCCGCCGCCGCGTCCGGCACGGCGACGGCGCGCATCAGCGCCAGCGCGCCCTGCTCCAGATGGCGGCGGGCGGCGGCTTCCTCCGCCGTCAGGCCGGGCTCCCGCCAGAGCAGCCGTTCCACCAGCGCAACCAGCCTCAGGCGCCGGTTGTCCATCGCCAGGGCGGCGGCGAGGCCGGGCAGGGCGGCGCCGTCCACCAGCACCCGCGCCCCGTCCGGCAGGCGCGACAGCGCGATGTCCGCCGCCAGCACCGCCGAGGGGTCGAGCCGCGGGTAATCGCCCGGCAGGGCATGGCGCAGGACGTTGTGACCCTGGCCCTCCAGCGCTAGCGCCACGCGCTCCGCGTAGCCGTCCGGCGCCCGGTTGGCGGGGAGGAGGAGATGCAGGGCGGGCTGGTCCGCCATGGCGATGGGCCTCGCTTGCAGGGAAGGGAAGGAGAGGGACGGCGAGCATAGCGCAAGCCGGATTCGCCCGCACCGGCGGCGGTTTGCGCCATCGTTGCACCGTCGGCAACGGTGTGGCGCGCGGGATTTGCTGGACAGGGGTGCGCCACCTGCGCTTTGCTTCCCGCGCTCTCCGACCCATGTCGGGATCTTTCGCCCTTCGGGGCGCAGCACGCGAAGCCTCCGTTATGTACGCCGACGCCCCTTCCGACTCCGCCCCGCCCGAAGCCGTCCTGCCCATGGACGAAGCCGCCATGCGCGCGGTGGACCGGGCGACGGCCGCCCTGCGCCGGGGCGAGGCCGTCGCCATCGAGACCGCCGACGGCAGCGTCGGCGCCGCGGTGTCGGTGGAATCCGTGGCGATCGACGCCGTGCAGCGGCTGGTCCAGCTGACCGGCGCCGCGCCGGTCCTGGCCGTTACCCGCCGCCGTGCCACGGTGCTGAAGCTGATGGGCGAGGGGACGGGCGTCGTCGCCCTGTCGCTTCCCCGCTGCCTGACCGCGGACGAGGCCCACGCGCTGGCCGACCCCGAACATCGCCCGGATGGCGACATGCCGGACAGCCTGACCGCCACGGCGATGGACCCCGGTTCGCGCGAGACCGCGGCGGTGGACCTTGCCCGGCTGGCGCGCCTGCTGCCGGCGGCCATCGTCGCCCCGGCCGCCGGCCACACCGGCAGCGCCGCGGCGTGGGCGGCGCAGCACGACCTGCTGCTGGTCCGCGCCCGCGACATCGCCGATTACCGCGTTCATGTGGTGCGCACGCTGCGCCGGGTGGCCGAGGCGCGCGTTCCCTTGTCCGGCGCCGAGAACACCAGCATCGCCGCCTTCCGCCCCATCGACGGCGGGCCGGAGCATCTGGCGATCATCGTCGGCAACCCGGTGGCGGGCGAGCCGGTGCTGGCCCGCCTGCATTCGGAATGCTTCACCGGCGACCTGCTGGGCAGTTTGCGCTGCGACTGCGGCCAGCAGCTGCGCGGCGCCATCGCGGAGATCGCCCGGCAGGGCAGCGGCGTCCTGCTCTATCTGGCGCAGGAGGGTCGGGGGATCGGCCTCGTCAACAAGCTGCGCGCCTACCGCATCCAGGACCGCGGTTTCGACACGGTGGACGCCAACGAGATCCTCGGCTTCGAGGCCGACGAACGGGTCTATCTGCCGGCGGCGGAAATGCTGCGGCAGCTGGGCTTCACCGCCGTGCGGCTGATGACCAACAACCCGGAGAAGCTGCGCCAGCTCGCCCGCTGCGGGATCGAGGTGGTCGAGCGCGTTCCCCACATCTTCCCGTCCAACGGCCACAACGAAGGCTATCTGCGCACCAAGGCGGAGCGCAGCGGGCACATGTTCTGAGAATCGACTCTTCGGGGGGCAGGAAACGCCCCTTGCCCGGCAGCTCTTGCCGGGTCGCGGTCCGGAGTTGAGCCGAAAGCGCCCGAGGAGACTGGATTCCAGCCCAAAGGGCTGGCACGCCGGTTGCTTAGGGTAGGGCTGGACACCGCGACGGGAGACCGCCCATGGCCATCGACGCCACCACCATCGACGCCGCCGCCGCTTCGCGGCCGGTGCAGCGCGAGCGGTCGCCGACCCAAGCGATCCCCACCCTGACGGTCACGGAAAGCCGGGACAGCCCCGACCGGTACGAGGCCGAGGCCGAGATGTCCTTCGGCGACTTCCTCGACATCATCAACCCGCTTCAGCACATCCCCCTCGTCAACACCGTTTACCGCGAGGTCACCGGCGACACGATCAAGCCGTCGTCCAAGGTCATCGGCGGCATCCTGTTCGGCGGCCCGCTGGGCGGCATGGCGTCGATCGCCAACGCGGTGGTGGAACAGGCCCAGGGCAAGGACATCGGCGGGCAGATCATGGCGTCGCTCGGCTTCGGCGACGAGGCTGGCGGCCATGCTCCCCCCGGCACCGCCGGAGCCACCGCGGTCGCCGCCCAGCCGGACTCCGCCGCCGGGCGCTCGGCGCCGGACGTTGCGGCTGCGGCTGCCCAGCAGGCCCGCACCGTCACGGCGGAGCTGCCGGACGCCAAGCGCCCGGCGGCACCCTCGCATGGGGTGGGGGCGGCGGTGACCGGGTCCGGGCGCGATGGCCTTGCGGACTCCGGCACGCCGCATCCCTCCCGCATGCCGGCGCGCGACACCCCGCTGGCGAACAGCCTGATGGCCAAATACGCCGCCGCCAAGCCGCATTCCTCCACCATCGGTTTCGCAGCAACGGCGACCCCCTCCGGGGTCCGGAAGGCCTCGGAGGTCCAGGCGCCCGCGACCCAACCGAACGCAGCGGCCGACGGGGGGGCTGCGAACGCGCCGACACCGGCGAACACCGCCCCGGCCGCCGCCAACAGCAACGCCTTCGCGCCCGTGACACCGGACATGCTGTCTGAGACGATGATGCGCAATCTGGCCAAGTACGAGCAGGGCCGGCGGGCCGCGCAGGCCCCGGCGCCCAGCCTGCGGGTGTCGGGCTGAGCGCGATGACCCCGGAAACGGGTGGGCCGGAAACGGGTGAGGGAAGGGCGATGGAGATCACGGTTCGTCTTGCGGACCCGCCGTCCGAAGGCCGTCTCGACTGGCCCGGCGGTTCGTTCCGCTGTGTGCTGGGCCGCGGCGGCATCCGCTCCGACAAGCGGGAGGGCGACGGCGCCACCCCGGTCGGCCGCTTCGCGCTGCGCCGCGTGCTGTGGCGCGACGACCGGCTGGCGCAGCCCGAGACGGGCCTGCCGACGGCGCCCATCGCTCCCGACGACGGCTGGTGCGACGACCCCGCGGACCCCGCCTACAACCATCCGGTCAAGCGCCCCTGCGCCGCCAGCCACGAGGAGCTGTGGCGCGACGACCACGTCTACGACGTCATCGTGGTGATGGGGCACAACGACGATCCGGTGGTGCCGGGTCTGGGCAGCGCCGTGTTCATGCATGTGGCGCGGCCCGACGGGGCGCCCACGGCGGGCTGCGTCGCGCTGCCCCTGCCGGACCTGCTGCGGCTTCTCAAGGATTGCGCGCCTGGCACCGTGCTGACCGTGCCGGACCCGGCGGAATAAGGGCGCGGCTTAAGGGCTGCTATTCAGCGGCGGGGGTGGGGCGCGCCCCGAAGATCGCCGTACCGACCCGCACATGGGTGGCGCCGAAGCGGATCGCCGTCTCGTAATCGCCGCTCATCCCCATGCTGACCTCGGGCAGGCCGGCGCGGCGCGCCATGTCGGCGAGCAGGGCGAAATGCATCGCCGGCTCCTCGTCCACCGGCGGGATGCACATCAGGCCGGTCACCGGCAGGTTCCAGGTGCCCCGGCAGGCGGCCAGGAAGGCGTCCAACTCCGCCGGAGGAACACCGGCCTTCTGCGGCTCCTCGCCGGTGTTGACCTCGATCAGGCAGCGCGGACGGCGCCCGCTGCGCGCCATCTCCTCGGCGAGCGCCTCCGCCAGCTTGGGCCGGTCCACCGTCTGGATCACGTCGAACAGGGCCACCGCGTCCTTGACCTTGTTGGTCTGGAGCGGGCCGATCAGGTGCAGTTCCAGGTCAGGGAAGCGCTCGCGCAGCGCGGGGAACTTCGCCTTCGCCTCCTGCACGCGGTTCTCGCCGAAGACGCGCTGGCCGGCGGTCAGGGCCTCCTCGACCGCCTCCACCGGGTGGGTCTTGGAGACTGCGACCAACGTCACCGCGCCGGGATCGCGCCCGCCGGCGGCACAGCCCTCCAGGATGGAACGGCGGACGGCTTCCAGCCGGGCCGTGACGGTGGCGTCTGGTGTATCGGTGTGCGAAGCGGACATGCCGGTCCTCCCCCTTGTGCGGTCCCTTGTGCGGCGCCTGCCTGTACAGGGACCGGAGGGCGTGGTAACGGACGGACCGACGAAACGCAAGCACCCCGAGGAGAACACGGCATGCGTGGTTGGATGCGTCCCCTGATCCTGTCGGCGCTGATTCTGGGGGCCGCGCCGTTCACGGCCGGCAACGCCCTTGCCCAGAACGCCGGGAACCAGAATGGCGGCAAGCCCGCAACCGGAAAGGAGAATGCCGGCAAGGAGGCCCAGAAGACGGTGGCAGGATCGGCCATCGCCCAGGCACCCTTCGCCGAGCAGCCGTTCCCACTGCAGGACGACGGCACCTACAAGGAGTTCATGGGTATGGCCGCCGCCGACATCAGCCGGCGCTGCACCAAGCTGGAAAGCTATGGCTGGGAGTTCAAGAAGGGCGACGACACGCGCCGGGACCAGATCCTGGATTCCACGCTGGGCGGCTTCCGCAAGGCCGGCTGGAAACTGGGCGAGGTGAAGGCCCGGAGCATCCGCGACCCGGGAACCACCATCTACACGGGGGAAAAGGCCAAGCGGCAGCTGCTGGCCGCCTGGACGCCGATGGAGGACGCGGCGATCCTGCTGCTCTGCGAGACCGAAGCGGCCCAGCCCCCCAAGAAATAAGAAACGATCACAGCTCGACCCTGGAGCGCACCGGGGCGCAGACCGGGGCACGCAATGGAAAACGGCGGCGGATGGGAATCCGCCGCCGTTTTCGTCAGACGTGCCGCAAGGCCGATCAGAAGGCCAGGCGGGTGTCGATCATGAAGATGTGCGCGCGGTCGTCGGGGCTGATGCCGCCGTTGTCCAACGTCGTCATCTCCGAGTCGAGGTCGAGGTAGCTGTATTCCAGGCCCGTGGTCAGGCCGGGCGCGATGGTGTAGGTCACGCCGGCCTGATACAGCTCGGCCTTGACCGGGGCTACGAAGCCGGTGTTCGGGCTGGTGCCGTTGGACTTCGACTGCGAGTAGTTGGCGGCCAGGATGAACGGGCCGGTGGCGTACTGGGCGCCGACGATCCAGATGTCCTGCTTCTCCTTCACGGTCAGCGACTTGTCGTAGCCGCTCTCGCCGCTGTAGGCGTAGCTGCCGCCGACCTTGAAGTCGCCGAAGCCGACGTTCAGGCCGACATGGTAGGAATTGAGTTCCTCGAAGCGGGTGGCGCCGGCGCCGGTGCCGTCATCGACCGCATCGCCGAACTGGTAGAAGGCGCTGGCCCCGATGGTGAAGCCGCCGAACTCGTTGGTGTAGGTGCCGCCGACCTCGACGACGTCCTGGAAGCCGCCATTGTCCTGGCGGCGGTTGATCGAGGTGTGCGAGTCGCCCGTGCGCGGCGTGTAGGAGACGCCGCCCTGGATGCCCGCGAAGGTCGGGGTCAGGTAGATGACCTTGGTGCCGACGTCGCCCGACGCGAAGGCGCGGAAGTTGTTGGTGGTGGTCGGCAGCAGCGAATAGGTCTGCGAGCCGCCCAGGAACTCCACCGTGTTGTTGTCCGGACCGCCGGCGATGCCTTCGACGTTCGGGCCGATGATGCCGAACTCGTCCGACAGGCCGTTGATCGTGCCGGCCTGCAGGGTGCCGAAGCCGCTGTTCACGAAGATGAAGGCGCGGTCGGCGTCCATCGTGCGGACGTTGCCGGCGCCGTTGGCGGCGCGCATGCGGACACGGCCGCCGTACTCGAGGCCGTTGTCGGCCGTGGCGACCGGGGTGACGGTCACGCGGAAGCGGTTGGCGAACTCCGTGGTGCGGGTGCCTTCGTCACGGTCCTGCTCGACATAGGCGCCCTGGAAGAAAGCGTCGCCGCCGATCTTGACCTCGAACTTGGTCTGGGCGGAAGCCACGCCGCTGCAGGCGATGATCGCGATGGCTGCGCAGCCCGTAACAAGAGAACGCTTCATTGATGGTCCATCCTTCTAGCAGGCCCCCAAGAAGATTGGAGCCGTGCGGTTGTGCTTCCCATCAATGACTAAGCCATCCGTTCGCTTACCCGGCAAGAGCGATTCGATAGGGACAACGGTGCAACTGTAACACCGTTGCCATTCCGACACAGTTATAAGTGTTTGAAGACCAACGGTTTTTCCCGTATGCCGTAAATATGGCACATTGACTGGTCAGATTTTGAGCGTAATGAACAAAGTTTGCGCACCGAAATGCACAATGCCGGACGGCGAACCGTGAGGCGCAAAATGCACGGGAAAGGCGCAATGCGATGGACAAGGAGGATGGACAAAGAAAAAGGGCGGTGGCCGAAGCCACCGCCCTTGTCCATCCACGGATGACCGCAGATTAGAACGCCAGAACCGTACGGAGCAGGACGACGTGACCGTCGTTGTCCAGGTCCACAGCGGCCGTGCTCAGGTCGCTCTCGGCCTTGAAGTAGTCGTACTGAGCCTGCAGGGTCAGGCCCGGAGCGACGGTGTAGCCGGCGCCCACTTCGATGACTTCCAGGGTGCGGTCGCCAGCGGTGTAGAGGCTGCCGGCGTCCTTGCCGCTCTTGTAGTTGGCGCCGATCACGATCGGGCCGGTGGTGTACTGAGCGCCGACAACCCAGAGGCGGCTCTTCTCGTTGTCCGAGGTCGCGGTCTGGATCTGGCCCGACTCACCGAAGTCGGTGTACGAACCGCCGAGCGAGAAGCCGGCGTAGCCAACCTGGGCACCGACCTGCCAGGCGTTCAGGTCCTCGACGCTGGCGCCGACCGTGGTCGTGCCGGCGGCGCTGCCCCAGTAGTAGCCAGCGCTCGCCTTCAGAGCGACACCACCGAAGGTGTTGCTGTAGTTGGCGCCGACTTCGACCAGATCCTCGAACGTGGTCGAGAAGCCGCGGCCGGTGGCGGTGACCGGGGTCAGGTCCGCGCGGTTGACCGAGGCGTGCGAGTCGTCGTTGCGCGGGGTGTAGCTGGCGCCCACCTGCAGGCCGGCGAAGCGCGGCGAGAAGTACACGATCTTGGTCGCGTTGTTCTCGACGACCAGCGACTGGCTGAGCATCGAGCCGTTGAGGCCGCCCAGGCCGCCGGCGATGTCGGAGGTCTGGCCGATCCAGGCGGCGACGCCGTCATAGATGCCGAGCTGCAGGTAATCCTGCGGAGCGGTGACGTAGGTGGCGTCGTTGAAGGAGTTGGTCACGCCCATCTGGACCTGACCGAACGCGCCCTGCGCGAAGATGTAGCCGCGGTCGGCGTCCATCGTGCGGGCGTTGTTGGCGCCCGAGTTGGCGCGCATACGGATGCGGCCGCCGTACTCCAGGCCGTTGTCGGCCTTGGCGGTCGGGGTCACGATGACGCGGAAGCGGTTGCGGAAGTCAACCGAACGGGCGCCCTGGTCGCGGTCTTCGTTGACGTAGCCGCCTTCGAAGTAGGCGTCGCCGCCGACCTTGACTTCAAACTTGGCCTGAGCGTTGGCAGCGCCGGCACCCAGAGCCAGAGCGGCAGCGGCGCAGCCCGCGAGCAGATAACGGTTCATGATTGTTGCCTCCATCCTGGCAGCAGAATTTTCAGCCGGGTTAACGTCCTGGCTGGCTATGTGGTACGCAGATGCGGGGACGCCAGCAAGCCGGAAATCGCAAAGTTGCAGCAATGAAGGAACAGTGTGTCCGACGGAGCACACCTTGATTGTGCGCCGCCGTCGCAATTCCGCGACCCCCGCAGCCCCGTTCAGAGGCCTCCGGTCCTGGGTCCGGACACAGCAAAGGCACAGGCTGAGCCCCGCATCGGCTGTTGCCGCGGGCGGGCTTTTATGGTCTTTTCAGCCGCATCCGCCGCGGTCTCGTGCGCGGTACCCCGAATTTATTGATCCAGGTTCCGACCATGCGCCGTTCCCGTGTCCTTCGCCTTGCCCCCGTCGTGCTCGCGGCGTCGCTCGCCGTGGCCGGTTGCTCCAGCTGGGGCGGCCAGACGGAAACCGTCGATGAGCAGATCAAGAAGGAATACAAGTTCGGCAGCCTTCTCGGCACCGACGGCGGCTTCAGCCTGTTCGGCAAGAACAAGCGCAACGGCGCCGAACAGGGCGACCCCAACGGCATCGGCGTCAACAGCTTCCTGTGGCGCGCTTCGCTGGACACCCTGTCCTTCATGCCGATCGTCTCGGCCGATCCGTTTGGCGGCGTCATCCTGACCGACTGGTACACCCCGCCGGACACCCCGAACGAGCGCTTCAAGGTCAATCTGTACATCATGGACCGCCAGCTCCGCGCCGACGGCGTGCGGGTGTCGGTGTTCAAGCAGCAGCGCGCCGGGTCGGACTGGCGCGACAGCGCGGTCGGTCCGGAGACGGCGACGACGCTGGAGGACGCGGTGCTCACCCGCGCCCGCCAGATCCGCGTCGCCCAGCAGGCGGCGGCGCGCTGAGCGCAGGCGCCGGTCGGCCAAGCGGGACGGGGGAGGGCGCGGGCATCGCGCCACCGCCTGTCATTCGGCCGGCGGCGCCATACTTATCAAGACCCACGAAACTCACGGAACGGCGTCTGCGGTCATGTCGCGTTACAATGTCAAGGAAACCGAAGCGAAGTGGCAGGGCGAGTGGGAGCGGCAGGGCTGCTTCACCGCGCGCGAGGACGCTTCCCGTGAGAAATACTATGTGCTGGAGATGTTCCCCTATCCGTCGGGGCGCATCCACATGGGGCACGTCCGCAACTACACCATCGGCGACGTGATCGCGCGCTACAAGCGCGCCCGCGGCTTCAATGTGTTGCACCCGATGGGCTGGGACGCCTTCGGCCTGCCGGCGGAGAACGCCGCGCTGGAGAAGAAGACCCACCCGGCCAAGTGGACGCGCGAGAACATCGCGGCCATGCGCGCCCAGCTGAAGACGATGGGTCTGTCCATCGACTGGGACCGCGAGATCGCCACCTGCGACGTGGAGTATTACCGCCACGAGCAGAAGATGTTCCTGGATTTCCTCAAGGAAGGCTTGGCCTACCGCAAGGAGTCCTGGGTCAACTGGGACCCGGTCGACAACACGGTCCTCGCCAACGAGCAGGTGATCGACGGCCGCGGCTGGCGCACCGGGGCGCTGGTGGAGAAGCGCAAGCTGTCCCAGTGGTTCCTCAAGATCACCGCCTACGCCGACGAGCTGCTGAAGGGGCTGGACACGCTGGACCGCTGGCCGGAGCGCGTGCGCCTGATGCAGGAGAACTGGATCGGCAAGTCCACCGGCGTGCGCTTCCGCTTCGACCTCGTCGGGCGGGCGGACAAGCTGGAGGTCTTCACGACCCGGCCCGACACGCTGTTCGGCGCTTCCTTCGCGGCGATCTCGGCCAACCACCCGCTGGCCGCCGAACTGGCCACCGGCAACCCCGCTCTGGCCGAGTTCATCGCCGAGTGCAACCGCCTGGGCACCAGCGAGGAGGCGATCGAAACCGCCGAGAAGCGCGGCTTCGACACCGGGCTGAAGGTGGTGCATCCCTTCGACCCGTCCTGGGAGCTGCCGGTCTACGTCGCGAACTTCGTGCTGATGGAATATGGCACGGGCGCCATCTTCGGCTGCCCGGCCCATGACCAGCGCGACCTGGATTTCGCCCGCAAGTACGGCCTGCCGGTCACCCCGGTGGTCGTCCCGGCGGACGCCGATCCCGCCGCCTTCACGGTCGGCGACGAGGCCTATACCGGCCCCGGCCTGCTGCGCAATTCGCGCTTCCTCGACGGGCTGGAGGTCGAGCCGGCCAAGCAGGAGGTCGGCAAGCGGCTGGAGGAGCAGGGACAGGGCGAGCGCACCACCCAGTACCGCCTGCGCGACTGGGGCGTCTCCCGCCAGCGTTACTGGGGCTGCCCGATTCCGGTCATCCACTGCGAGAGCTGCGGCATCGTCCCGGTCCCGCAGCAGGATCTGCCGGTCGTCCTGCCGGACGACGTCACTTTCGACAAGCCCGGCAACCCGCTGGACCACCACCCGACCTGGAAGCACACGAGCTGCCCGAGCTGCGGCAAGCCGGCGGTGCGCGAGACGGACACCTTCGACACCTTCATCGAGTCGAGCTGGTACTTCGCCCGCTTCTGCTCGCCCAAGGCGGAGGACGTCGCCTTCACGCGCGAAGCGGTGGACTACTGGCTGTCCGTGGACCAGTACATCGGCGGCATCGAGCATGCCGTGCTGCATCTGCTCTACTCCCGCTTCTGGACGCGGGCGATGAAGCAGTGCGGCTACCTGAACGTGGAGGAGCCCTTCGCCGGCCTCTTCACCCAGGGCATGGTCAACCACGAGACGTACAAGGACGCCGGCACCGGCGCCTGGCTGGCCCCGACCGACATCCGCAAGAACGATCTCGGCGACTACATCCGCAACGACAACGACGGCCCGGTGACGGTCGGCCGCGTCGAGAAGATGTCGAAGTCCAAGAAGAACGTGGTGGACCCGGCGCACATCATCGGCACCTACGGCGCCGACGCCGCCCGCCTGTTCATGCTGTCCGACAGCCCGCCGGAACGCGACCTGGAATGGACGGAAGCCGGCATCGACGGCGCCTGGCGCTACATCAACCGCCTGTGGCGCATGGTGACGGAATCGCCGGTCGCACTGCCGCCCGCCGGCGCGCCGAAGCCGGAGGCGTTCAGCACCAAGGCCGAGGCCACCCGCCGCCAAGTCCACAAGGCCATCGCCGGCATCTCGGAAGACCTGGAGAAGTTCCGCTTCAACAAGGCGGTGGCCCGCGTGCGCGAGCTGTCCAACGCCCTGGCCGAGCTGGACGGCACGGGCGAGGGCGAAGCCTGGGTCCTGCGCGATGGCTTCGAAGCCACCGTCCGCCTGATCGCCCCGATGATGCCCCATCTGGCCGAGGAGCTGTGGGCGCAGCTCGGCCACGCCACGCTGCTGGTGAACCAGCCCTGGCCGCAGGCCGACGCCGCCCTGGTGGTCGAGGACTCGGTCACCATGGCGGTGCAGGTCAACGGCAAGCTGCGCGCGACGCTGGAACTGCCGCGCGACATGGCGAAGGACGCCGCGGAGCAGGCCGCCCTGGCCGATCCGAACGTTCAGCGCGCCCTCGAGGGCAAGCCGGTGCGCAAGGTCATCGTCGTCCCGAACCGGGTGATCAATGTCGTCGTCTGACCTCCCCAATGACAATGGCCATAACGGCCGCAAAGCCGGCGTCCGGCGGCGGGGGCTTCTGGCCCTCGCCCTGCTCGCGCCGGCGGTGCTTGCCACGGCGGCCTGCGGTTTCCAGCCCATGTATGGAAACCTCGGGGCCAACAGCATCGGCACCGCCGAGCTTCAGCAGGTCGAGATCGGCGGCATCAAGGACCGTTATGGCCAGAAGCTGCGCAACCTCCTGATCGACCGCTTCTACGCCGATGGCCGTCCCGCCGCCCCGCGCTATCGGCTGGAGACCGTGCTGACCGCGTCGGAGCAGAAGCTGTCCCTTCAGAAGGACGCGACCGCCACCCGCGCCCAGCTCGTCGTGAACGCCCCCTACCAGCTCATCGACGCCGCGACGGGAGCGATCCTGTTCCAGGCCAACGCGCGGTCCTACATCAGCTACAACGTGCTGGAACAGCAGTACGGCGCCCTGGCCACGGTCGAGAACGCCTACGATCGCGCGATCCTGGAAATCTCCAACGAGATCACCACCCGCGTGGCCGCCCAGCTCGGCCGCAAGCTCTGAACCGCACTGGACAACGGGAGGCCGGTCCTCCGCCACCGACGGTGTCTTCGTGAAGCTGCAAGCCCGGGCGATCGACGGTTTCCTGCGCAGCCCCGATCCCAAGATCCGCGCGGTCCTGCTCTATGGCCCGGACACCGGCTTGGTGCGCGACCGCGCCATGGGGCTGGGCCGCACCGTGGTCACCGATCTGTCCGACCCTTTCCGGGTAACCGAGATGCTGGGCCGCGCCGTCGCCGACGACCCCGCGCGTCTGGCCGACGAGGCCGCCGCCCTGTCCTTCACCGGAGGCCGCCGCCTGATCCGCGTGCGCGAAGCGGAGGACAACGTCACCGCCGCCTTCACCGCCTTCCTGGCTGCACTTCCGCCCGGCGACAGCCTGGTCATCGTCGAGTCCGGCGACCTCGGCAACCGGTCGAAGCTGCGCACCCTGTTCGAAGGGGCGGACGGCGCCGTCGCCATTCCCTGCTATGTGGAGGAGGAGGCGGCGCTTGGCCGGGTCATCGCCGACATCCTCCACGGCCATGGCCTGACCGCCGATCCCGACGCGCTGTCCTTCCTTGCCGGCAACCTCGTCGGCGACCGCATGGTGGCGCGCGGCGAGATGGAGAAGCTGGCGCTCTACATGGGAGCGGAGACGCGCGTCCGGTTGGAGGACGCCCAGGCCTGCGTCGGCGACAGCGCGGCCCTGTCGCTCGACGAGCCGATCTGGGCGGCGGCGGAGGGCGACTTCGCCACGCTCGACCGCTCGCTGGCCCGGCTGTTCGCCGAGGGCATGTCCCCGGTGCCGATCCTGCGCGCCGCCCAGCGCCATTTCCAGCGCCTGCAGCTGGTCGCCGGGCAGGTGGCGGCGGGCAAGTCGGCGGACGCCGCGGTGGAGGCGCTGCGCCCGCCGGTGTTCTTCAAGATGAAGCCGCGGCTGACCGGACAGGCCCGCCGCTGGCCGGCGCCGCTGGTGCGGCAGGCGCTGGAGCGGCTGGTCGAGGCCGAGGCGGACTGCAAGCGCACCAACATGCCCGACCAGACGCTCTGCGCCCGCGTCCTGTTCCAGCTCGCCTCGCTGGCGCGGCGCTGACGCTCTTCCTTATTTTGCGGCCCCTTATTTCGCGGCCAGGAACTGCGGCACGCGCAGCAGGATCAGCTCGTTGTGGTCCTGCTTGCCCAGCTCACGGCCCGACGAGTAGGGGAGGTTGTTGTCGTTGCCGACGACGATGTGCTCCGCGTCCACCACGTCGACATTCTCGATGGTCACGAAGGGGAAGGTGAACTTGCCCTTGTCCCCGCCGAGCCGGGCGACGCCCTTCGGATCGTCGATGTCCATCAGGTCGACGTAGCCGACCTTCTTCACGAAGCCTTCCGCGTCGGCCTGGGCGAAGTCGATCTTGTAGACGCGCTTGAACTGCGCCGGCACGTTGAAGCAGTCCGGGGTGGGCTGGCCGGTGCAGCCCTTGGCCGGGTTGCCCTCGCCGTTGTCGCGCTCGATGATCAGGCCGGTGGTGGCGTCGATCATGTTGAAATCGCCGATGTTGTTGCCGTTGGCCTCCAGAAGGTACTTGAAGCTGCGGCCCGTGAAGTCGCCCTTGGCGACGTCGAATTCGGCGATGCGCAGATACTCCCGCCCGTCCTTGGTCTCCCACGCACCACCCGTCCACAGCGGGCCTTCGAACAGCGGGTAGAGGAACCTGCCGTCCTTCGACGACGCCATCCCCTCGAAGCCACGCGAGCGGCGCACCTCGAAGCCGACGGGGCCCGGCACCGCGGGGGTGGACACCGCATAATGGTCGGGGGAGCGCACCGGCTTGCCGTCCACCTTGCTCTCATGCAGGGACAGCAGCGTGCCGGTCCGGTCGGTCACCAGGATGTAGGGGCCGAACTCATCGCCGAAATACAGCCGGTCGCCGATGATCTGGACGCTTTCGACGTCGAAGTCGGCGCCGGTCAGATAGCGTTCCTTGGTCGCCTCGGTGACGATGGGGAAGGGCACCTTGCGGTCGGGATCGCGCAGGAACAGCGTCTCGGCCACCGCCGCCGCGCCGGTCTTCCAGTCGATGGTCAGCCTGTGCATCGTCAGCATGGCGTCGGCCGAGTTGCCCTTGCTGCCGAAGCCGTTGTCGGTCAGCACCAGGAAGCTCCCGTCGCCCAGCGCCTTGATGCCGGAGAAGCCCTGGACCGGCTGGCCCTCGAAGGGCAGCGCCATGCCGGTGCCGCGCGCCGCGCCGGGCGCCGACAGGAAGGACGTGCCGTCGATGCTGCGGGGTTGGTCGACGCGCTTGCGGTCGGCGGCGGTGAACTTGCCGGAGGTGCGGAAGAGATCCGGCGCGTCGGCAGGCGGCGTGACGAAGGTCGCAGCGTCGATGACGCCATGGCCGGCCAGTTCGGCCGGGAATTTCTGGTCCGCAAGAGCCGGACCGGCCAGCAGGGCCGCGGTGAGACCGGCAAGGCACAGGCCGTGGATGGGCTTCATGAATCTCCCTCTCTGTGTCGGCTCCGGCCGCGTCAATGCGGCCGGACGACCCTGTTTAGGGGGAGTTCATGTTAGCTCCGTTTCACTAAAGTGACAGTTTGGTTCCGCGACTTCCTACTCGTCGCGCTCACTCTCCACCCAGGCGCCGCAGCACGTCGTCGAGCTGGTCCAGCGTCTGGTAATGGATGGTGATGGAGCCGCCCTTGCCCTGCGGGGTGATCGCGACCTTCAGCCCGATGCGGGCCGAGATCTCTTCCTCCAAATTCACCAGATCGACGTCCTTGAGCGTCGGATCGGTGGCGGCACCGCCGCGCCCGCCGGTCTTCTTGGCCTTGACCGGCGCACTGCCGCGCATCAGGTCTTCGGTCTGGCGGACGTTCAGCCCACGCTTGACCACCTCGCGCGCCACCGACACCGGATCGGAGGAGGTGAGCAGCGCGCGGGCGTGACCGGCGCTGAGCGCCCCGTCCTGCACCATGCCCTTGACCGGGTCGGGCAGGGCGAGCAGGCGCATCATGTTGGCGACGTGGCTGCGGCTCTTGCCGACCGAGCGCGCCAGATCCTCCTGCGTGTGCTCGAACTCCTCCATCAACCGCTTGTAGCCTTCGGCCTCTTCGAGCGGCGTCAGGTCCTGGCGCTGGATGTTCTCGATCAGCGCGATTTCCAGCGCCTCTCGGTCCGACAGTTCGCGGATGACGACCGGCACCTCGTGCAGGCCGGCGATCTGTGCGGCGCGCCAGCGGCGTTCGCCGGCGATCAGCTCATAGGAGTTGGTCGTCTCCGGATCGCGGCGGACGAGAAGGGGTTGGAGGATGCCCTTGTCGCGGATCGACTCGACCAGCCCTTGCAGCGCCTCGTCGTCGAAGGTGCGGCGCGGCTGGTACTTGCCGGGATGGATGAACTCGATGGGCACCTGCTTCGACTGGCGCACTTTGTCGAGCGCGGAGTAATCCTCGGCCGCCTCGCCGAACAGGGCGGACAGGCCACGGCCCAGGCTGGCGCGGCGGGCACCGCCGTCCGAACGTTTGGTATCCTCCATCACGCGCTCAGCCTCTTCTCACGGCGCAGCACCTCGCCGGCCAAATGGATGTATGCCTGCGACCCGGGGCAGCGCATGTCGTAGATCAGGACTGGCTTGCCGTGGGACGGCGCCTCCGACACCTTCACGTTCCGCGGGATGACGGTGTCGTAGACCTTCTCCCCAAAGAAGCCGCGCACGTCGGCCGCCACCATGTCGGACAGGTTGTTGCGCTTGTCGAACATGGTCAGGACAACGCCGTGGATGTCGAGGTCGGGGTTGAAGGCGCGCTTCACCCGCTCGATGGTGCGGACGAGGTGGCTGAGGCCTTCGAGCGCGTAGAACTCGCACTGCAGCGGCACCATCACGGCGTGGGAAGCGACCAGGGCGTTCAGCGTCAGCAGGCCGAGCGCCGGCGGGCAGTCGATCAGCACGTAATCGTATTCGAGCGCGCTCTTGTCCACCGCTTCACGCAGCCGGAACTCGCGACGCTCGGAGGTGACCAACTCGACCTCTGCACCGGACAGATCGACGGAGGAGGTGATGATCGACAGGTTCGGCACCGTCGACACCGTCGCGGCGTCCTCCAGCGGCATGCCGTCGAACAGCACGTCGTAGATGCCGACACGACGCTCGGCGCGCGGGATGCCGAGGCCAGTGGAGGCGTTGCCCTGGGGATCGAGATCGATCACCAGGACGCGCTTGCCGATGGCGGCCAAAGCGGTTGCCAGATTGATGGTGGTCGTGGTCTTGCCCACACCGCCTTTCTGATTGGCAATCGAAATGACGCGAGCAGAAGGATGAGCGGAGGGCATGTCAGCCTCTCGGGAAGCCTCGGAGCGGGAATGCATCAGAGTCGCGGTCTTAGGCACGGGCGATACCACTCACACGCAGGATGGTTCCGGTGGGGTCGGTGCGGCTGTCGAATCGCTCGGTCCGCATCTTCCAATATTTGGTGGTATCGGTCAATTCGTCGGCCACATTTTGCCCCTTGGGAAACAGTGCCGCACCCCGG
The DNA here is from genome assembly GCF_016632405.1 of Azospirillum aestuarii. Taxonomy (NCBI): domain Bacteria; kingdom Pseudomonadati; phylum Pseudomonadota; class Alphaproteobacteria; order Rhodospirillales; family Azospirillaceae; genus Azospirillum; species Azospirillum aestuarii. The sequence goes on along the minus strand of NZ_JAEPIV010000002.1, from coordinate 820,591 downwards.
TCCTGGAGGAAGGGATAGGCCCAGGTCAGCAGGTCGTTCAGCGGCGCCAGGGCACGGGCCGTCACCACGTCAGCGGCAATCGGCGGCACCGCCTCGATCCGCTTGTTGTGTACGGTGACCGGCGCTCCGGCGACACGGGCGGCCTCGCGCAGGAACGCGCATTTGCGGGAGTCGCTCTCCACCAGATGCACCTCCGGCACGCCCATGATGGCGAGGACGAGGCCGGGGAAGCCGGCCCCGCTGCCGAGATCGACCAGCACTCGAGCGCCTTCAGGCAGCAGAGGGTAGAGCTGGGCGGAGTCGAGGAAGTGCCGGCGCCAGGCGTCGGGCAGGGTGGAGGGGCCGACGAGGTTGATCTTCGGCTGCCACTTGCGCAACGTCGCCTCGTAAGCGGCAAGGCGGTCCAGCGTTTCACGTGAAACACCGGTTTCCGCCTGGAAGGCCGCGGCATCGAACAGGCTCATCAGACGGCCACCTTCACGTCGCGCCGTTTCACGTGGCGGAGCAGGGAGACCAGCGCCGCCGGGGTCATGCCGGGAATGCGGGCCGCGGCGCCGAGAGTCGCCGGGCGGGCCTGCCGCAGCTTCTGACGGATTTCCGCCGACAGGCTGCCGATGCTGTCGGGGTCGAGATCGTCGGGAAGCTCCAGCGCCTCGTCCTTGCGGAAGGCGCGGATGTCGGCCTCCTGCCGGTCGAGATAGCCGGCGTATTTCCCGTCAATCTCCAACTGCTCGGCGACGTCGGCGGGGATCGCCGACAACTCCGGCCACAGCCGGGCGAGAACCGACAAGTCGAGATCGGGATAGCGCAGCAGGTCGGCGGCGGTCCGGCGCACGCCGTCCTGGTTGACCGCGATGCCCTGCCGCTGCAGCTCCGCCGGGGTGGCCTGAAGGGCGCGCACCAGCGTGCGGCCGGCGGACAACGCCTCGGCCTTCGCCGTGAAAGCGTCGCGCCGCGCCGACCCGACGCAGCCGATGGCCAGCCCCTTCGGTGTCAATCGTTGGTCGGCGTTGTCCGCCCGCAGGATCAGCCGATACTCGGCGCGCGAGGTGAACATCCGGTAGGGCTCGTTGGTGCCCCGTGTGATCAGGTCGTCGACCAGCACCCCGATGTAGGCGTCGGCGCGGTCGAGCACGAAGCCCTCCGCCGAACCTCCGGCCAGCAGAGCGGCGTTGATGCCGGCCATCAGGCCCTGCGCAGCCGCTTCCTCGTAACCGGTGGTGCCGTTGATCTGGCCGGCGAAGAACAGGCCGGGAGTCCGGCGGGTCTCCAGCGTCGGCTTCAACTCCCGCGGGTCCACGAAGTCGTATTCGATGGCATAGCCGGGGCGGATCATCACCGCCCGCTCCAGCCCCGGCATCGTCTTCAGGAAGCCGAGCTGGACGTCGCGGGGCAGGGAAGTCGAAATGCCGTTCGGGTAGACCGTGTCGTCGTCCAGCCCCTCCGGCTCCAGGAAGATCTGGTGGCGCTCCTTGTCGGCGAAGCGCACCACCTTGTCCTCGATGGACGGGCAGTAGCGCGGGCCGGTGCTCTGGATCTGGCCGGAATACATCGGCGCGCGGTGGAGGTTGCCGCGGATCAGCGCGTGCATCTCCGGCGTCGTCCAGGTGATCGCGCAGTCGATCTGCGGTGTGTCGATGCGGTCCGTCAGATAGGAGAAGGGCGGGGGCGGTGTGTCGCCGGGTTGCTTCTCCAGCGCGTCCCAATCGATGGTCTTGCCGTCGAGCCGTGGCGGCGTGCCGGTCTTCAGGCGGCCCAGCGGGAAGCCCAGACGCGCCAGCGTGTCGGACAGGCCGATGGACGGCGCCTCGCCGACACGTCCCGCCGGGGTGGTTTCCTCGCCGATGTGGATCAGGCCGCGCAGGAAGGTTCCTGTGGTCAGCACCACGCTTCCCGCCGCGATGGTTTCGCCGGAGCCGGTCACCACACCCGTGACGCGCCCATCCTCGCCGATGGTCAGGTCTTCGGCGCCGCCGGCCTCGATCGACAGGTTCGGCTGTTCCGCGAGGATCGCCTGCACCGCCTGCCGGTAGAGCTTGCGGTCGGCCTGGGCGCGCGGGCCACGGACGGCCGGTCCCTTGCTGCGATTCAGGATGCGGAATTGGATGCCGCCACAGTCGATGGCGCGGGCCATGACGCCGTCGAGCGCGTCGATCTCGCGCACCAGATGTCCTTTCGCCAACCCGCCGATGGCCGGGTTGCAGGACATCTCACCGATGGTGTCCAGCTTGTGGGTGAGCAGCAGGGTGCGCGCACCCATGCGCGCCGCAGCGGCGGCAGCCTCGCAACCGGCGTGGCCTCCGCCGACAACAATGACGTCGAACGTTCGCATGGCCGGACCATAGCCGAGTCAACGCCGGACGCCAAGCGCCGTGACGCCGCAACGCCCGTGTTTCACGTGAAACAGAGCGACGCGGCGCGTTTGTCACGCCGCGGCCGGGTCACTTGCCGATGCAGAAATCCCGGAAGATCACGTCCAGCAGATCCTCCACATCCACCCGACCGGTGATGCGGCCAAGGGCCCGGCTCGCCAGACGCACATCCTCGGCCATCAGCTCCGGCAATGGGGCGGTCAAGGCTCGGCGCAGGGCGTCACGGCATTCCTCAAGAGCGGAACGGTGGCGGGTGCGGGTCAGGGCCGGGGCGCCGCTGCCGGCCAACCGGTCGGCGGTAAACGCCGTCAAACGCCGCTCCAACTCCGGCAGGCCGGCACCGGTCCGGGCCGAGACAGCAACCGTCTCCCAGCCGCCGACTGTCGGCACCGCGGCCTCGACCGCGTCCGTCTTGTTCAGGACCACCACCGTGTCCTTGTCCACCAGAGCAACCGTTGCCGGATCAAGCATGGGCAGGGTGGTGGCGTCGAACACCGCGACCTTCACGTCGGCGCGTGCGGCGCGGTCGAGCGCCCGGCGGATGCCTTCCTCCTCAACCTCATCGGCGGCTGCCTCGCGCAGTCCCGCGGTATCGGCCAGCACCACCGGGTAACCACCGAGGTCGAGATGGACTTCGATCACGTCGCGGGTGGTGCCGGCGCGGGCTGAGACGATGGCGGCCTCCCGCCGGGCGAGGGCGTTCAGCAGGCTAGACTTCCCGGCGTTGGGCGCGCCGACGATGGCGATGTGCAAACCCTCGCGCAGCCGTTCCCCACGGCCGCGGTCGTCCAGATGGGCGTCGATCTCGGCGGCCAGGGCATCCAGCACGGGACGCGCGGCATCCGACACGCCGGACGGCAAATCCTCATCGGGGAAATCGATGTCAGCCTCGATGTGGGCGAGCGACCGAGTCAACCGTTCCCGCCAACCGTCGTAGAGTTTGCCAAGCGCGCCTTCCATCTGGCTCAGGGCCTGACGGCGCTGGGCGGAGGTCTCGGCGTCCACGAGGTCGGCGACCGCCTCGGCCTCGGTGAGATCGAGCTTGCCGTTCTCGAAGGCGCGGCGGGTGAACTCGCCGGGCTCGGCGACGCGCAGGCCGGGCAGGCCTGACAGCGCCTCAACCACGCCGGCCACCACCGAGCGCCCGCCATGCAGGTGCAGCTCAACCACATCTTCCCCGGTGAAGCTGCGGGGGGCGGTGAAGCGCAGAACCAGGGCGTCATCCAGCGCCTCTCCGGTCTTGGGATCGCGCAGCCGGACGAGCGTGGCCATGCGGGGTGCGGGCAGGGGCTTGCCGGTCAGGGCAGCGAGCGCGTCGCCGGAGGCCGGGCCTGAAACGCGAACCACCGCCACACCGGCGCGGCCGGGGGCGGTGGCAAGGGCGAAGATCGTCGGAATCATCATGCCAAATATCATCGTGCCGGGTCCGGAACGATCAGCCGACCTGTTCCGGCAGCAATTCTTTTTGTTCCGGCTTCAGCATGAGCCGCTCCACACGGCCACCACCGACCAGATGCGTCTCCAGGATCGCGTCGACATCGGCGAAGGAACGGTAGGTGTACCAGACGCCCTCCGGATAGACGACCAGCACCGGCCCCAGCTCGCAACGGTCCAGGCAACCGGCGGCGTTGATGCGCACCCGGCCGTCCAGGCCCAACTCGCGGGCGCGCGCCTTCATATAATCGCGGAGCTTCTCGGAACCCCGGGCGGCACAGGAGCCGCGCTTGTGTCCGTCGGGGCGGCGGTTGGTGCAGGAGAAAACATGGGCTTCGAAGTACGGCTTCGGATCGGTCACTTGCGTCCATCCTGTCCCATGGCGGCGGCCATCTGGGACCAAAACATTTTCTGAAGCTGCTCCATGCCCTGAATTCCCGCCGGCAGCCACGTCTTCATCATCGTCTCGGGGTCCATGGCGAGCAGGGAGGCCTGCATCCGGTCCTGGATCTCCTGCATCATGGCGTCCTGCATGGGCTTCACGTCGGGAAGGCCCAGGAAGTGGCGCGCCTCTTCGGGTGTGCAGTCGATGTCGATGGTGATTTTCATGGCCCCATTCCCTTGGAAAGCGCGCGGTACGCAGGAAATTAAGGGTTGAGCGCCGCTTCGGCTCATGCCCCACTATACAGATAGGAAGCCCTGGCGCAACGGCACCGCCGCGCCAGTTTATTCCCAACCACGCCACAAACCGGAAACGCCTCTCATGCCCGCGAACCTGCTTGGCCGGGAGACCAGCCCCTACCTGCTCCAGCACAAGGACAACCCCGTCCATTGGATGGCCTGGGGTCGCGACGCCTTCGAACGGGCCAGGCGCGAGAACAAGCCGGTGCTGCTGTCGGTCGGCTACGCCGCCTGCCACTGGTGCCACGTGATGGCGCACGAGAGCTTCGAGAACCCGGAGATCGCCGGGCTGATGAACGAGCTGTTCGTCAACATCAAGGTGGACCGGGAGGAGCGTCCCGACGTCGACCAGATCTACCAGTCGGCCCTGGCCATGCTGGGACAGCAGGGCGGCTGGCCGCTGACCATGTTCCTGACGCCGGAGGCCGAGCCCTTCTGGGGCGGCACCTACTTCCCGCCGGCTTCGCGCTATGGGCGGCCCGGCTTCCCCGACGTGCTGCGCGGCGTGGCGGAGACTTACCGCAACAAGCCGGAGAACGTGACCCGCAACGTCGCCGCGCTGAAGGACGCGCTGGGCAAGCTGGCCGAGAACCGGGCGGCGGGGGAGGTCGACCTCGCCATGCTGGACCAGATCGCCGACCGGCTGGTGCGCGAGGTCGACCCCTTCCACGGCGGCATCGGCCATGCCCCGAAATTCCCCCAGGTGCCGATCTTCACGCTGCTGTGGCGGGCCTGGCTGCGCACCGGCAAGGAGCCGTACCGGGAGGCGGTCACCAACACGCTGGCCCATATGAGCCAGGGCGGCATCTATGACCATCTGGGCGGCGGCTTCGCCCGCTACTCGGTGGACGAGATGTGGCTGGTGCCGCATTTCGAGAAGATGCTCTACGACAACGCCCAGCTTCTCGACCTGATGACCCTGGTCTGGCAGGCGGAGCGGGAGCCGCTGTTCGAGGCGCGCATCCGTGAAACGGTGGGCTGGGTGCTGCGCGAGATGATCGCCGAGGGCGGCGGCTTCGCGGCGACCCAGGACGCCGACAGCGAGGGCGAGGAGGGCCTCTTCTACATCTGGAACGAGGAGGAGATCGACCGGCTTCTCGGCCCCGACGCCGAGGTCTTCAAGCGCGCCTACGGCGTCACGCCGCAGGGCAACTGGGAGGGGGCGACCATCCTCAACCGGCTGCACCGCATCGAGGCGCTGGACGCCGAGACCGAGGCGGTGCTGGCCGAACAGCGGGCGATCCTCTGGCGGGAGCGGGAGACGCGGATCAAGCCGGGCTGGGACGACAAGGTGCTGGCCGACTGGAACGGCCTGATGATCGCGGCGCTCGCCCAGGCCGGCATGGTCTTCGACGAGCCGGCGTGGATCGCGGCCGCGCAACGCGCCTTCGCCTTCGTCCGCGACCGCATGACCGAGGACGGGCGCCTGCTGCACAGCTGGCGGGCCGGGCAGCTCAAGCACCGGGCGACGCTGGACGACTACGCCCACATGGCGCGCGCAGCACTCGCCCTGCAAGAGGCGACCGGCGACGCCGGAGCGCTGGAACAGGCGCGGGCCTGGGTGCGGGTGCTCGACGCGCATTTCTGGGACTCCCAGGCCGGTGGCTATTTCTACACGGCGGACGACGCCGACGATCTGATCGTCCGCACCAAGTCGGCCGGCGACGCGGCGACCCCCAGCGGCAACGGCACCATGCTGGCCGTGCTGGCGACCCTGCACCACCGCACCGGCGAGGCCGCCTACCGGGAGCGGGCGGACGCTTTGGCCGCCGCCTTCTCCGGTGAGCTGAGCCGCAATTTCTTCCCGCTGCCGACCTACCTGAACGCGGCGGAGCTTCTTCAGAAGGCCCTGCAAATCGTCATCATTGGGCACCCGCAGGCGCCGGACACCGTGGCGCTGCGCCGGGCGGTGCTCGACCGACCGCTTCCCGACCGCATCCTCAGCGTCCTGCCGCCGGGGACCGATCTGCCTGCCGGACATCCGGCGCAGGGCAAGGGCATGCAGGGCGCGGTCGCGACCGCCTATGTCTGCACCGGCATGACCTGCTCCCCCCCGGTGACCACGCCCGACGCACTGGCCGCCGCCCTGACCCGGAGATGACCGACATGGCGCAGACCCTCAAAAACGCGGCCACCGGCAGCCTGACCGTCGACAGCCCGCTGGGCCTGCTTGCCCTGACCAGCGCCGCCGGCGCCATCGTGGCGCTCGACTGGGGACGGCTGGGGGATGACCGGCCGGATCCCGTGCTGGAAGAGGCGGCGCGCCAGCTCCGCGACTATTTCGCCGGGACGCGGTTGGATTTCGACCTGCCGTTGTCGCCCCGCGGGACGGCCTTCCGGCAGAAGGTCTGGGCGGCGATGCAGGCCATTCCCTACGGCGGCGTCCTGACCTACGGCGACGTCGCGCGGCTGCTGGAGACGGCGCCGCGGGCCGTGGGAGGGGCCTGCGGGGCCAACCCGATTCCGGTGATCATCCCCTGCCACCGCATCGTCGGGGGCGGCGGGGCGCCCGGCGGCTATTCCGGCCTGGGCGGCCTGCGGACCAAGGATTGGCTGCTCCGCCACGAGCGGCGGTACCGGGTGACAGCGGAAAACGCCGGCGATACGCTGGAGCTTCAGCTTCTATAAAAAGGGAAGGGACCAACCACCATGGTTCACGCGATCCGCATCCACGACTACGGCGGACCCGAAGCGCTGCGCTGGGACGAGATCGAGGTGGGCGACCCCGGCCCCGGTCAGGTGCGCCTGCGCCAGACCGCCGTCGGGCTGAACTACATCGACACCTATCACCGCTCCGGCGCCTACAAGCTGCCGCAGCTTCCCGCCATCATCGGGACCGAGGGCGCCGGCGTGGTCGAGGCCGTGGGGCCGGACGTGACGACGCTGAAGCCCGGCGACCGGGTGGGCTACGCACCGCTGATCGGCGCCTACGCGGAAGCCCGCCTCGCCCCCGCCGACCGGCTAATCCCGCTGCCGAGCTGGATCGAGGACCGGCAGGCCGCCGCCATGCTGCTCCAGGGCATGACCGCGCAGTTTCTCCTGCGCTCCACCTACGCGGTGCAGCCGGGCGATACCATCCTGGTCCAGGCCGCCGCTGGCGGCGTCGGCCAGATCCTCTGTCAGTGGGCGAAGCATCTGGGCGCCACGGTGATCGGCACGGTCAGCAGTGACGAGAAGGCGGAACTGGCCCGCGCCGCCGGCTGCGACCATCCCATCATCTACACGCGCGACAACTTCGTGAACCGGGTGAAGGACCTGACGGACGGGCAGGGCGTGCCGGTGGTCTATGACGGCGTCGGCAAGACGACCTTCATGGACAGCCTGGACTGTCTGCGGCCCCGCGGCTTCATGGTGCTGTTCGGGGCGGCGTCCGGGCCGGTACCGCCGCTCGACCTCCAGGTGCTGGCGGCCAAGGGCTCGCTCTACGTCACGCGCCCGACCTTGTTCAGCTACGTCGCCAAGCGCGACGACCTGATGGCCAGCGCCGCCGACCTGTTCGAGGTGGTGCATAGCGGCGGGGTGACCATCAACGTCGGCCAGACCTTCGCGCTGCGCGACGCGGCGGAGGCCCACCGGGCGCTGGAGTCCCGCGCCACGACCGGGTCGACGGTGCTGCTGCCGTAAGGGGGAAGAAGGGGGTTCGGCACAAGTGCAACCCCCTCACCCTAACCCTCTCCCCGGAGGGGAGAGGGGATTTTAAGGACGGAGAGGGAACAGCTCACTCGGTGGCCCAGAGCGGGTTCTTCAGCTTCTTGAGAAGCTCCGCATGGGCCGCCAGTTCCTCCTCGCTGGGCGCGTGGGCGCGTGGGGCACGGTAGGGGCGGTCGATGCGGATCGCCGCGGGACCGCCCGCCGCCGGGCCGGAGGCCAGCGCCAGACCGGCCTGCCGCCCACCGCGCAGCTCCAGATACACCTCGGCCAGAAGCTGGGCGTCGAGAAGCGCGCCGTGGTAGGTGCGGCTGGAATTGTCGACGCCGAAGCGCTTGCAGAGCGCGTCCAGGGTGGCCGGCGCGCCGGGGAACTTCTGCCGCGCCATCAGCAGCGTGTCGATGGCCCGGTCCTTCGGCATCACCGGATAGCCGGCGATCCGCATCTCCCAGTTCAGGAAGTGCATGTCGAAGGCCGCGTTGTGGATCACCAGCGGCGCGTCGCCGATGAAGGCCACGAACTCCTCCACCACGTCGTTGAACAGCGGCTTGTCCGACAGGAACTCCGTCGTCAGCCCATGCACCGCCACGGCGTCCGGCGGCACGTCGCGCTCCGGGTTGACGTAGCAGTGGAAGGTCTTGCCGGTGGCAACGTGGTTGTGCAGCTCGACGCAGCCGATTTCGATCAGCCGGTGCCCTTCCTCGGGCTTGAAGCCGGTCGTTTCCGTATCGAGGACGATCTCACGCATGAACCACCTGTCCGGGCTGGTATCCCCGCGGCGGCCATTGCCGGCCGCGGCGCCGCTTCACGTCGGCGAGGATGTTGCGCAGCGCCCGCCGGGTGGCCCGCCGCCCGTCGCCGGTGTTGACGACGTGGTCGGCACGCCGCCGCTTCTCCGCGTCGGGCATCTGCCGGGCCAGAATAGCGGCGAACTTGTCCGGCGTCATGCCCGGCCGCGCCAGCACCCGTGACTTCTGCAACAGGAAGGGGGCGGTGACCACCACCGTGCGATCCACCTTCCGCTCCCCGCCCGTCTCGAACAGCAGGGGAATGTCCAGAACCGCAACGCGGACGCGGCGGCGCGCCGCCTGCTTCAGGAAACGCCGCTGTGCGGCCTGCACCGCCGGGTGAAGGATCGCCTCCAGCCGCTTCAGCGCTGCCGGGTTGCCGAAGACCGCCGCGCCCAATGCCCGCCGGTCCACGGCGCCATCCACCACCACGCCGGGGAAGGCTGCGCCGATGGCCGGCACCGCGGCGCCGTTGCGCCCCAGCAGCCGATGCACCACGGCGTCGCTGTCGCAGACCGGCGCCCCCATGCGCTTCAGCATGCGCGCCGCCGTGCTCTTGCCCATGCCGATGGAGCCGGTCAGTCCCAAGACGATCATCGTGAAACCTCAGCCCTGGAGAACGGCGGCCTTAAGCCCGTCGGTCACCTCCGGCTCCCGGCCGAACCAGGCGGCGAAGCCGGGGCGGGCCTGGTGAAGCAGCATGCCGACGCCGTCCACCACGCGGTTGCCGCGGGCCTGCGCCGCGGTCAGCAGCGGGGTCATCAGGGGCGTGTAGACGATGTCGGTGACGACGGCCGAACTGGGCAAGGCGCGCAGGTCCAACTCCAGCGCCGGCTGGCCCGCCATGCCCTGCGTCGTGGTGTTCACCACCAGCGCCGCCCCTTCGAGAAGCGTTTCACGTGAAACCCAATCGGCGGTTTCGATGTTGCCGCCGATGTCCGCTGCCAGCTCCTCCGCCCGCGCCCGCGTGCGGTTGACCAGCCAGACTAGCGGCGCACCCTCGTCGAGGAGCGAGGCCACCACGGCCCGCGCCGCACCACCAGCCCCGATGACCAGCGCCGGACCGTCCGCGGCCTTCCAGCCCGGTGCGCCGCTCTTCAGGTTCTCGATGAAACCGAAGCCGTCGGTGTTGCGCCCCTCCAACGACCCGTCCTCGCCGACCACGATGGTGTTGACGGCACCCATCCGCCTGGCGGTGGCGTCCAGCCGATCGACCGTGCGGTAGGCGGCCTCCTTGTGAGGCACCGTCACGTTGCAGCCGCGGAAGCCCAGCGCGGGCAGGGCGCGGATGGCCTGCTCGATGCGGTCGGGCGGCACGGCCAGCGGCACATAGGCGCCGTCGATGCCGTACCGCTCCAGCCAATAGCCGTGCAGCCGGGGCGAGCGCGAATGGCCGATCGGCCAGCCCATCACACCGGCCAGCTTCGCCTTTCCGCTGATCGTCATTCCGCAATCACCCCATGCACCCGCAGGAACCCGAGCAGCGGCAGCAGCGGCAGCCCGAGGATCGTGAAGAAGTCGCCGTCCACCCGGTGGAAGAGCTGCGCGCCCAGCCCTTCGAGGTGATAGGCGCCGACCGACCCCAGCACGTCGTTGCCCGCCGCGTTGAGATAGGAGTCCAGGAAGGCGTCGCTGAAGGGACGCATGGTCAGGCGGGCGCGGTCCACATGGTGCCACAGCCGTTCCCCGTCGCGGAACACCACGGCGCAGCTCACCAGCCGGTGCGTCCTGCCACGCAGATCCTGCAACTGCGCCCGCGCCGCGGCCCGGTCCGCCGGCTTGTCGAACCAGCGGCCTTCGCACTCCAGCATCTGGTCGGCGCCGATGACCAGGGAGCCGGGATGCTTGCGGGTGACGCGCTGGGCCTTCAGCTCCGCCAACGCCTCGGCCACATCCTCGACCGGGGCGCCCTCGGCGCGGGCGGCCAGCTTGATCTCCTCCTCGTCCACCGCGGCGGGGGCGAGCGTCACGCGCACGCCGGCCCGCTCCAGCATCTCCGCCCGTGTGCGGGAACCAGAGGCCAGGACGACCGTGGGAACCGCTCCGCTCACGTCGCCGGCCCCTCGGGAACGACGCCGGGCAAGCCGCCGCTCTGGCGGCGGGCGAGCAGCATCATGATCTCCGCCGCCGTTTCCTCGATGGAACGGCGCGACACGTCGATCACCGGCCAGCCGCGCCGGGTGAACATGCGCCGGGCGTCGGTGACCTCGGCGCGCACCACCTCGGGGTCGACGTAGGTCGAGGACTCGTTCTGGTTCAGCAGCTTCAGCCGGTTGCGGCGGATCTGCACCAGACGGTCCGGGTCCTTGGTCAGGCCGACGACCAGCGGCCGGGTCAGCTTCTCGATCTCCGGCGGCATCGGGCATCCGGGAACGATCGGGATGTTCGCCGCCTTGATGCCGCGGTTGGCCAGATAGATGCAGGTCGGCGTCTTGGAGGTGCGCGACACGCCCATCAGGATCACGTCGGCCTCGTGCAGATCCCAGCTCGACTGGCCGTCGTCGTGCGCCAGCGCGAAGTCCATCGCGTCCATGCGCCCGAAATACTCGGCGTCCAAGGCGTGCTGGCGTCCGGGCTGGCGCTGCGATTCCACGCCGAGGAAGGCGGCCAGCGCGTTGATCAGCGGGTCGAGCACGGGAATGCAGGGGACCTGCACCTCGCGGCAGAAGTCCTGGAGGCGGCGGCGCAGCTTCTCGTCCACCAGCGTGAACATGACGAGGCCGCGATTTTCCTGGACGCCCTCCAGAACCATGTCGAGCTGACGCTCGGTCCGCACGAGATTCCAGAAATGCTCGACCGGGCGAACATCGTCGAACTGGATGACGCAGGCGCGGGCGACGCTGTTGATCGTCTCGCCGGTCGCGTCCGACACAAGATGCAGATGGAACTGTCTCATCCGTCCCCAACGTGTTGTGGAGAACCCGTCCGAATCTGTGGACAACGGGGATCTCCTGGATTCTGTCCCTCCGGGCGGGACTCGTCGCCCCCGCTGGCGCCCCCTTCGGGACAATCCGCGTGCCCTGTCCGGAACATGGGTACAATGACTCGCGCGGACCATGTTATCCACGGGATTCCCAGGCTTCGCGGTATAGCATTTCCGCCATTTCCGGCAAAAGCGTCCGGAGTCGTCCACAGAATCCGGTTTTCGTCCACAGCGCGCCGCCCCGCCTGTGGAGGATTCCGCGCAAAGCGGGGATTCCCGTTTTCCACAGGCTTCCACTACCCCTTCTTCCTTTCTCTCCTTAAAAAGAATACTGAGTAGAGGGTGATAACCCGCAGTCCCGATTCACCTACAGGGGAACGATTCGCCGTGTCCGAGGCCGTGTCCGAAATTGCCAAGCCGATGCTCGCAGCCCTTGCCGGCGAGGTGCGTCAGCGTCCGCCTTTCTGGCTGATGCGCCAGGCCGGCCGTTACCTGCCGGAATATCGGGAACTGCGCGCCAAGGCCGGCAGCTTCCTGGACATGTGCTACAACCCCGACCACGCGGTCGAGGTGACCCTGCAGCCGCTGCGCCGCTATGACATGGACGCGGCGATTCTGTTCTCCGACATCCTGGTGGTGCCGCACGCCCTGGGCCAGCCGCTGACCTTCCTGGAAGGCGAGGGGCCGAAGCTGGACCCTGTGAGAAGCGTGGAAGACCTCAAACGCCTGTCGCGCGACCGCTTCCACGAGCGGCTGGAGCCGGTCTACGAGACCGTCCGCCGCCTCTCCAGCGCGATTCCGGCGCACACCACGCTGATCGGCTTTGCCGGGGCGCCCTGGACCATCGCCTGCTACATGGTGGAAGGGGCGGGGTCCAAGGAGTACGCGCATGTCAAGCGCTGGGCCTACGGCGACCCCGCCGGGTTCGGTGCGCTGATGGATCTGCTGGTCGAGGTGACCGCCGATTACCTGTGCACCCAGATCGAAGCCGGAGCCGAGGTGGTGCAGCTCTTCGACAGCTGGGCGGGCGTCCTGCCGGCCGGCGAATTCCGCCGCTGGGTGATCGAGCCGACGCGCCGCATCGTGGATCTGATCAAGGCGCGCCACCCCGCGATTCCGGTCATCGGTTTCCCGCGTGGTGCGGGCCTCTCCTATGAGGAGTACGTGACGGGCAGTGGGGTGGATGCGGTCGGGCTCGACACCACCGTCCCGGTGGCTTGGGCGGCCGGGAATCTGCAATCCAGATTGCCGGTGCAGGGCAACCTCGACCCGATCATGCTCGCCGCCGGTGGTGAGGCGCTGCGGACCGCCGCGTCGGAGATTCTGGAGACGCTCGCCGGCAGGCCCTTCGTCTTCAACCTGGGCCACGGCGTGATCCAGACCACCCCGCCGGAACACGTGGCCGAGCTGGCCCGTCTGATCAAGGACTGGCCGAACCGGGGCTGAGGCGCCGGTGGGTTAAAAAAGCGCGCAACGGGAAGGGAAGGGGATTCCAGTGCTTTACCTCTGGGTCAAGGCTCTGCACGTCATCAGCATCATCGCCTGGATGGCCGGGCTTCTCTATCTGCCGCGGCTGTTCGTCTATCATTGCGAGACGGCGCCGGGCTCCGAATCCTCAGAGCGGTTCAAGGTGATGGAGCGCCGCCTGCTGCGCGCCATCATGAATCCGGCGATGGGCGCGGCCTATCTGTTCGGAATCGCGATGATCGTGATGGAACCGGCCTGGATGAAGCAGGGCTGGCTGCACGCCAAGCTGCTGTTCGTCCTGGCGCTGACCGTCACGCACATGATGATGGCGCGCTGGCGCAAGGACTTCGAGGCGGACCGCAACACCCACCCGCAACGCTTCTTCCGCATGTGGAACGAAGCGCCGACCCTGCTGATGATCGGCATCGTCATCTTCGTGATCGTGAAGCCGTTCTGATGGAATAGGGCTGGGCGATGGTTGGTACGGGCCGACCATCGCCCCTGACGTAATAACGAGCGTAATTACATGCTGTGCGGATCCAGCGCGGAGGTCGCCATGCACACCACCAAACTGACCAAGGTTGGCAGGATGCGGCGGACACCATTCTGGCGCTCGCCGCCGGCATGCTGAGCGAAGAGGCGTTCCGCGGCTGGGTCGCTGACCATTGCTACGACATCGGTGACCCGGACTCGTAGAGGCGGTCAGCCCCGCCGCTCCATCACCCGGCGGGTGATCGCCTTCTCCGCCTCCACCGCCAGGAAGATCACCAGACCGGCCGCCGTCATGGCCACCCACTGCGTCCAGTCCACAGCCGCCGTGCCGAACAGGCTCTGCAGGGGCGGGGCATAGGTGAAGGCGAGCTGGAAGACCAGCATCAGGCCGATGGAGATCCACACCGGGCGGCTGCCGAACAGGCCCCGCCGATTCAGCACCGAGGCGGTGACCGCACGGGCGTTCAGCAGGAAGAAGATTTCCCCCATCACCAGCGCGTTGACGGCCATGGTGCGGGCGACCGGCGTCGGGTCGCCGTTCCCCTCGTGCAGCAGGAAGAATCCGAAGCTGGTGGCGACCAGGAGCGCCATCACCAGCACCATGCGCCCGATCAGGAAGCCGGGCAGGATCGGCTCGTCCTGCGGGCGGGGCGGGCGCTTCATCACCGCGGCCTCCGGCGGCTCGAAGGCCAGCGCCAGGCCCAGCGTCACCGCCGTCACCATGTTGACCCACAGAATCTGGACCGGGGTGATCGGCAGCGTGTAGCCGGCCAGCACCGCGACAAGGATCACCAGAGCCTGGGCGCCGTTGGTCGGCAGCATGAACAGGATCGTCTTGCGCAGGTTGTCGTAGACGGTCCGCCCTTCCTCCACGGCGTGGGCGATGGACGCGAAGTTGTCGTCGGCCAGCACCATGCTGGCGGCCTCCTTCGCGGCCTCCGTGCCCTTGCAGCCCATGGCGACGCCGACGTCGGCGCGCTTCAGGGCGGGGGCGTCGTTCACCCCGTCGCCGGTCATGGCGACCGTGTGTCCGGCCGTCTGGAGCGCGCGGACGAGGCGCAGCTTATGCTCCGGCGTGGTGCGGGCGAAGACGTCGGCGTCACGCGCCACGGCGACCAGCGCCGCGTCGTCCAGCCGGTCCAGCTCGCTTCCCGAGACGGCGTCGCCGGACAGGTTGAATTGCCGCCCGATGGCCTGGGCGGTGCCGGCATGGTCGCCGGTGATCATCTTGACGCGGATTCCGGCCGCCTGGCACTCGGCCACCGCCGCCACCGCCTCCTCGCGCGCGGGGTCGATGAAGCCGCACAGGCCGAGCAGGGTCAACCCCTCCCGCACGTCGTCCATGTCCAGCACGGTCTGGCCGGGCAGGGCGGGGCGGCCGGCGAGCGCCAGGACGCGCTGGCCGCGCGCCGCCAGGTCCTCCACCCGTCCCAGCCAGTGGCCGGCGTCCAGAGGCCCGCTGCCGCCGTCCGCGGCCCGTACGTGCGCGCACATGGACAGCACGCGCTCCGGCGCGCCCTTGACGTACAGCAGACCGTGCCCCTCATGGTCATGGTGCAGGGTGGCCATGTACTTGTGTTCGGATTCGAAGGGGATGACGTCCGTACGCGGGCAACGGACGGCTTCCTCCCGCGCGTCCAGCCCGGCCTTCATGCCCAGCGCCAGCAGGGCGCCGTCGGTCGGGTCGCCGGCCACCGTCCAGCCGCCGCTGCCGTCCCCGCCATCCTCGCCACGCTGAAGCTCGGCGTCGTTGCACAGCAGGGCGGCGCGGGCCAGCTCGGTCAGCACGGGATCGGCGGCGGGGTCCAGGGCCACGCCGTCGCGCCGGAACTCGCCCTCGGGTCGGTAACCGGTGCCGGTCACCGCGCAGTCGCCTGCGGCAGTCACCACGGTCTGAACGACCAGCTCGTTGCGGGTCAGCGTGCCGGTCTTGTCGGAGCAGATGATCCCGACCGAGCCCAGCGTCTCCACCGCCGGCAGGCGGCGGATGATGGCGTTGCGCCGGGCCATGCGGGTGACGCCGATCGCCAGAGTGATCGTCATCACCGCCGGCAGCCCTTCCGGAATCGCCGCCACCGCCAGACCGACCGCGGCCATGACCATGTCCGGCCAGGGCTCCCCCTGGACCAGCGAGCCGTAGAGGAAGGTCAGCGCGGTCAGCGCCAGGATGCCGATGGTCAGCCAGCGCCCGAAGACGGCCATCTGGGCGAGCAGCGGCGTGGTCAGCTCCTCCACGCCCGCCAGGAGCGTGCCGATGCGGCCCAGCTCCGTCGCATCCCCCGTGGCCACCACGACGCCCGTGGCCTGTCCCTGGGCCACCAGCGTGCCGGAATAGGCCATGCCGCCGCGCTCCGCCAGGGGAGCGTCAGGGGCGACAGCATCGGCGCTCTTGGCGACCGGCAGGGATTCCCCGGTCAGCGCCGCCTCCTGCACGCGCAGCCCCTTGACCCGGACCAGCCGCAGATCCGCCGGCACCTTGTCGCCCGAGGCCAGAAGGACACGGTCGCCGGGCACCAGATCCTCCGCCGGGACGGTCACCTGATGGCCGTCGCGCAGAACCACCGCCTGCGGCGACAGCATGTTGCGGATGGCGTCCAGCGCCTGCTCCGCCTTGCCTTCCTGGACATAGCCGATGGCCGCGTTGATCAGCACGACGCCGGCGATCACCGCGGCGTCGACGAATTCGCCCAGCAGGACCGTGACGATTCCGGCGCCGATCAGCACATAGATCAGCAGATTGTCGAACTGGGCCAGGAAGCGAATCAGCGCCGACCGCCGGGGCGGCGGGGTCAGCCGGTTGGGACCGTACCGGTGCCGACGGTCCGCCGCCTCCTCGGAGGTAAGCCCGTCGTCGGGGCTGTCCAGCGCGGCCAAGGCCTTGTCCGGGGGCTGGGCGTGCCAGGGCAGGGGGTCGGTGGAGACTTCGGGAGCAACGATGTTTCCGGGTCCGGAACGGTCATGTGGGGTCATGATTTCAACCAAACCGTTTCTGTCCTGCCAAACCGCTTCTGTCTTGAACGTCCAGGTCGTACCCCGGTGGCCTGGATAACAGGGGATGCGGCATCGTGACCCGGACGAAGACGTGCAAGATTCCACCCTGCTTCCAAGAATTCGCTTTCATTTGACTTGCAGACGGCGTTCCGCTAACCATCTTTCCCACCACGGGGCGGCAAGCCTCGCGGGCACCCATCCCACATCCGCCGTTCCGTCCCTCCCCAACGATCTGGGCGCGACGTCCGACAGGCATTCCCAGCCTTCAGCGCCGTCCGACGCTCAACCGACGCACCCTGCGCCGGCCCGGGACCTCTGGCACTCCCCCTCGCATGACCGATTCCCTTAAGGCACCCCCATGCATCTCCAAGAGCTGAAGTGCAAGAGCCCCGCCGAACTGCTGGCGTTCGCCGAGGAACTGCAGATCGAGAACGCCAGCACGCTGCGCAAGCAGGACATGATGTTCGCCATCCTCAAGCAGCTGGCGGAAAACGATGTTCCGATCTATGGCGACGGCGTGCTCGAGGTTCTTCAGGACGGTTTCGGGTTCCTGCGCTCGCCGGAGGCCAACTATCTTCCCGGCCCCGACGACATCTATGTCAGCCCCAGCCAGGTGCGCCGCTTCAGCCTGCGCACCGGCGACACGGTGGAAGGCCAGATCCGCGCGCCCAAGGACGGCGAGCGCTATTTTGCCCTTCTCAAGGTCAACACGATCAATTTCGATGCGCCGGACAAGGTCCGCCACCGCATCAACTTCGACAACCTGACCCCGCTCTACCCGGAAGAGCGGTTGCGCATGGAAGTCGACGACCCGACCAAGAAGAACTACACGGGCCGCATCATCGACCTCGTGGCGCCGCTGGGCAAGGGCCAGCGCGGGCTGATCGTCGCCCCGCCGCGCACCGGCAAGACGGTGATGCTGCAGAACATCGCCCACTCCATCGCCACCAACCACCCGGAAGCTTATCTGATCGTCCTGCTGATCGACGAGCGTCCGGAAGAGGTGACCGACATGGCCCGCTCCGTGCAGGGCGAGGTCATCAGCTCCACCTTCGACGAGCCGGCGACCCGCCACGTCCAGGTCGCCGAGATGGTCATCGAGAAGGCCAAGCGGCTGGTCGAGCACAAGCGCGACGTGGTCATCCTGCTGGACTCCATCACCCGTCTGGCCCGCGCCTACAACACCGTCGTTCCCTCCTCGGGCAAGGTGCTGACCGGCGGCGTGGACGCCAACGCGTTGCAGCGCCCGAAGCGCTTCTTCGGCGCGGCCCGCAACATCGAGGAGGGCGGCTCGCTGACCATCATCGCGACCGCGCTGATCGACACCGGCAGCCGCATGGACGAGGTGATCTTCGAAGAGTTCAAGGGCACCGGCAACTCGGAGATCGTGCTGGACCGCAAGCTCTCCGACAAGCGCACCTTCCCGGCCATCGACATCTCCAAGTCGGGCACCCGCAAGGAGGAGCTGCTGGTCGACAAGGGCACCATCTCCAAGATGTGGATTCTGCGCCGCATCCTGATGCCGATGGGCGTGACCGACGCGGTGGACTTCCTGGTCGACAAGCTGAAGCACACCAAGTCGAACTCGGAATTCTTCGAGTCCATGAATCAGTAGTCGGTCATTGGCTCATCCCCGTCCGATCCAAGGGCGGGGAGGGCACAAAAAAGGCGGGAGGCCCCGGTGGAGCCTCCCGCCTTTTTGTTTGTCCGAAACCGGTGGTCCGGGCCAGAAGGACGACCGGATCAGAACGGCGGCATCAGAACGGCGACTGCGGCGCCTCTTCGGCCTGGGCCTGCTGGCCGGCGGTCTGGCGGCGGTACAGGTCCACGAAGTCGATCGGGTTGATCATCAGCGGCGGGAAGCCGCCGTCCTGGGTGCAGCCGGCCACGATGGCGCGGGCAAAGGGGAACAGCATCCGCGGCGCCTCGATCAGCAGCACCGGGCGGTGATGCTCCTGCGGCAGGCCCGGAAGCTGGAACAGGCCGCCATAGGCGACCTCGACCAGGAAGGCGGTCGCCTCGGCCTGCTTGGCCTCGCAATGCAGCTTGAGCACGACCTCGTAGACGTCCTCGCCCATCGGCTGAACCTGCACGTCCACGCCGATGTTGACCTGCGGCTGCGGCTGGCCGGGCAGCAGGCTCTGCGGGGCGTTGGGGTTCTCGAAGGACAGGTCCTTCACGTACTGCGCCAGCACATGCATCGGCAGCGACGAGGCGGCTTCCTGATCTTGACCGTTGATCTGCTGATCGGACATGGACAACTCCTGGCCGCGGGGCGGCATCACGATGGAAAGGTCTTCAAGACCCGCTGGCTAGCACGGAATTGCTGGCTCCACAAAGTGAAACCGGCGTGTTTCACCCGCGGTCGTTGCGGTAGGGCGAGCCGGGCGGCGCCCAGCGGGAGTCACCGAGCTTGGGCGTATCGTCCGGCCCGTCGCGGTCCGCCGGACCGGCGTTTCCCGGACGGCCGCCGTCGGGGTCGACCTCCTGGTATTCGACGTCGATCACGCCCGGCGGCGGGCGGTTGCGCGGGCCGCCGTGAGGGCTGTTTTGATCGCCGGCGTTCCAGCTTTGGCCACCCGTCTGGCCGCCCATGCGGCCGTGCATCTGGAAGGAGGCCGCACCTTTCATACGGTCGAACAGCCAGCGGCCCAAGGCGTTGCGGATCGGGCGCACGAACAGCAGAATCCCGACGATGTCCGTCAGGAATCCGGGGATGATCAGCAGCAGGCCGGCGACGACGACGCAGAACCCCTCGAAAACGGCGCCAACCGGGCTCTCGCCGCGCTCCGCCGCCTGCTGAGCGCGTTTCAGGACGGACAGGCCCTGCCAGCGGATCAGCACGGACCCGAGAATGGCTGAGAGGATCACCAGCCCGACCGTCGGACCGGCGCCGATCCGGTCGCCGACCTCGATGAAGGTCGCGATTTCCGCGATCGGCAGCAGAAGGAACAACAGCAACAGTGGATTCATGGCCGTCCTTGCTCTTTCAACCCCGAGGGCCTATCTACACCAGGGTACGCACCCGATCTTTGGTTGGAAGAACAGCTCCGGCACGGGTCATCGGGTGGAATCCTCGGCGGAGAGAGCGAGCTGGGACTTGGTCCCGGCACCGTTCCGGTACACTTAATGCTCACCCGCCGAAGGGTCCAGTAGTGGATCAAGCGGGGCCGGTGATTTCGGGGCCGGCCTTCAGTCACCCGGAAGGATGGATGATGGGAGATGGGTTTGTGTTCGTCGAGATCCTGATCTTCGCGATGATCGCGGCGTTTCTCGTGTATCGGCTGCGCAGCGTGCTCGGCCGCCGCACCGGTGAGGAGCGTCAGCGGCCGAACCCCTTCACGGCCCGCCCCAACAACCAGCCCGACAACGTGGTCGCGATGCCGAACCGCGAGCGGCCCGTGCCGAACGCCGTCCCGTCGCCGGACGAGCCGGTGTCGCTGGCCACCGCGCTGGAGCAGATCAAGGCGGCCGATCCCAGCTTCGACGAGAAGTATTTCCTGCAGGGCGCCCGCGGCGCCTTCCAGATGATCGTTGAGGCCTTCGCCAAGGGCGACACCGCGACGCTGCGCCCGCTGCTGTCGGACGAGGTCTACGACAACTTCGCCCGTGCGGTGCGCGAGCGCCAGTCGGCCGGCGAGACTCTGGAGACCCGCATCGAGACGATCACCGACGCCGACGTGGTGGAGGCCCGCATGGACGGCCGCACCGCGCTGGTCACGGTGAAGTTCGTGTCGGAGCAGATGAACGTCGTGCGCAACAGCGCCGGTGCCGTGGTGGACGGCGATCCGAACGCCGTGGTCGAGGCTGTGGACGTCTGGACCTTCGCCCGCAACACCCGCGCCGGCGACCCGAACTGGGCGCTCGTCGAAACCCGCACCCCTCAATGACCGATCGGTTCTGATGCTCTCTCATCCGGTTGTTCGTCTCAGCGCCGCGGCAGTCCTTGCCGCGGCGTTTCTCATTGGCTGCGAGCGGAAGGAGGAGGAGGCCAAGGCGCCGCCGCCCCCGCCGCCCGAAAAGCTGGTCCTCACCCCGGTCGCCTTCACGGCGCTGCCCGGCTGGAGCGCCGACCGCGTGGCGGAGGCCGTCCCGGCCTTCCAGCGCTCCTGCGCGAAGGTCAAGGCGCTGGTCGCCGACCGCTCCATCGGACCGGACGGGGTCGGCGGCAAGGCGGCGGACTGGCAAGCCCCCTGCGCCGAGCTTGCCAAGCTGCCGCCCGGCGACGACGCGGCGGCCCGCGCCTACTTCGAGACGTGGTTCACCCCCTACGCCGCGGCCAACAACGCCGAGCGGCGCGGCCTTTTTACCGGCTACTACGAGGTGGAGCTGAAGGGCAGCCGGATGCCGGACCCGGCCTTTCCGGTGCCGCTCTACAAGCGCCCGGCCGATCTGGTGATGGTCGATCTCGGCGAGTTCGCCGATCGCTGGCGGGGTGAGCGCATCGCCGGGCGGGTGACGGCGGGCCGGTTGAAGCCCTTCGAGGACCGCGCGGCCATCGAGGCCGGGGCACTGGGCGGGAAGGGGCTGGAGCTGGTCTGGCTTCAGGACCCCATCGCCACCTTCTTCCTGCACATCCAGGGATCGGGCCGTGTGAGCTTCCCCGACGGGAGCGAGACGCGCGTCGGCTACGCTGCCCAGAACGGCCACAAATACGTCGCCATCGGGCGGGAGCTGATCGACCGAGGCGCCCTCAAGCGCGAGGAGGTGTCGCTGCAGACCATCCGCGCCTGGCTCCAGGCCAACCCCGGCGAGGCGGCGGCCCTGATGAACAAGAATCCTTCCTACGTCTTCTTCCAGGAGCTGAAAGGGGAGGGGCCGAACGGCGCTCAGAACGTCGCCCTGACGCCGGGACGCAGCCTCGCCGTCGATTCCAAGTTCCTGCCCTACGGCGTGCCGGTCTGGCTGGACGCCGAGGACCCGCTGGACGCCCGGACGCCGCTGCGCCGTCTGCTGATCGCCCAGGACACCGGCGGGGCCATCCGCGGCCCGGTCCGTGGCGATGTCTTCTGGGGCCATGGGCCGGAGGCGGAGGAGAAGGCCGGCGTGATGAAGAGCGCCGGCGAATACTACGTCCTTCTGCCGAAGACCGTCGCGCCGGCGTCCTAACCGGACGTCCAACATCCGGAAGAACCGGGACGGAGCGGGGGCCTGTGCGTCATCATGTCGGGAAGTGTCCACCGGAAGGAGGGCTCATCCCGCATGATGCTTCTAGCCCGAGCGATGGCGGCCCGAGTGACCGGACAGGTGATCGCGGGGTTCCTGGCCGCCGCGTTGCTCCTGCCCGGCAGACCCGCCTCTGCCTCCATGATGGAAGACCAGGGATGGAGCAAGGAGGACAAGGCGCTCGCCCTCAACGTCGGCACCGGCATATTGGCCCTGGGGTGGGGCGTATGGTCCTGGGATTGGGGCACCGGCGGCCCTCGCTTTCAGGATGAGGGTTGGTTCGGCCGCAGCACGACCGAAGGCGGTGCCGACAAGATCGGCCATGCCTGGACCGGTTACGCGATCAGCCATCTGCTGGCCCGCCAATACCAGAGTTGGGGCTTCACCCAGACGGACTCCGCCCGGTACGGCGCGTTATCGTCGCTGGGCATCATGGGCTTGGTGGAGGTCGGTGACGCCTTCAGCGACGACTACGGATTCTCCTATCAGGACATGCTGTTCAACACCGTCGGAGCCGTGGCCGGCTACATCCTGTGGGACAACCCGGAATTGGCCCGCAAGGTTGATTTCAGGGTCGAGTACAACCCGTTCTCCGGCGGCGACAAATATCAAGCGGACGTCTTCACCGACTACAGACGGCTGAAATATCTGATCGCGGTGAAGGCGGATGGGTTCGACGCCATCCAGGACCCTCTGCTGCGGCATCTGGAGTTCCATGTCGGCTTCTACGCGCGGGGCTACGAGGATTACAGCACCAACCCCAGCCGCGACGATCGAAGCCAATATTTCTATCTCGGCATTGGCTTGAACCTGACCCGCCTGCTCAGCCCGCATGTGAAGACCGGCGGCGTGTTCCACTACATCCAGCCGCCCTACACCTACATATCCAAGGATTGGCGCATCGCTCCCTGAGCGGAACCGATCCCCTTGCAGAGCATCGGATCGGCGACCAGGGGTGAAGAAAACCAATGGGGCGCCGAAGGTTTCCCTCGGCGCCCCGATGTTTCACGTGGATCAGCGGGCGGCTCGGAGAGCGATCCCTTTTCCTTTATCCCCTTTTTGCCATCATCCCCTGGTGATCATCGGACCCAGGCGGCGGCCGGCGAACACGTGGATGTGCAGGTGCGGAACCTCCTGGTTCGCGTCCTCGCCGCAGTTGGACAGGATGCGGTAACCGGGCTCGGCGGCGCCGGCGCCGCGGGCAACCTCGCCAACCGCGCGGAACAGGCCGGCGATCTCCGCCTCCGTCGCGCGGGCGCTGAAATCGTCCATATCGACGTAGGCGCCCTTCGGGATCACCAGGATGTGCGTCGGGGCCTGTGGGTTGATGTCGTGGAAGGCCAGTGCGTGTTCGGTCTCCAGGACCTTCTTGCACGGAATCTCGCCGCGCAGGATGCGGGCGAAGACGTTGTTGGGATCGTAGGTCTTGGCCATCGCGTCGTTTCCCCTTCCGCCTTGCTCGTGTTGAGCCTTGCTCGATTTATGCCTTGCGCGCCTTCTTCTCGGCGATGCCGCTGGTGCCCTCGCGCTGGGCCAGCTTCTCCCAGACCTCGGCGGGCTCCAGACCGGCGTCGGCCCACAGCACCATCAGGTGATAGAGCAGGTCCGCCGATTCCGAGGCCATGGCCGCCTTGTCGCCGCGCACCGCCTCGATGACCGTCTCCACCGCCTCCTCGCCGACCTTCTGGGCGATCTTGGCGGTGCCGCGGTGGAACAGCTTGGCGGTGTAGGAGGTGTCCGGATCGGCGCCCTTGCGCGCCTGGACAGTGGCGTAGAGCCGGTCCAGAACCTTGGCGTTGACGGCCTTCTTGTCGTCAGACATTGGCCGCCTCCGCCGCGGAGGACACGGGCCGGGCCGGGCGCACCGGGATGCCGGCGGCGGCCAGCGCCGCCTTGGCCTGTCCGATGGTGTAGGTGCCGAAATGGAAGATGGAGGCCGCCAGCACCGCGGTGGCATGGCCCTCGCGGATGCCTTCCACCAGATGGTCCAGCGTGCCGACGCCGCCCGACGCGATGACCGGGATGCGCAGCCCATCGGCCACCTTGCGGGTCAAGGCGAGGTCGAAGCCGCTCTTGGTGCCGTCGCGGTCCATCGAGGTCAGCAGGATCTCGCCCGCGCCATAGGACTCCATGCGCTTGGCCCACTCCACGGCGTCGATGCCGGTGGCCTTGCGCCCGCCGTGGGTGAAGATCTCCCAGCGGCCCGGCTCGACCTGCTTGGCGTCGATGGCGACGACGATGCACTGGGCGCCGAACTTCTCCGCCGCCTCCTGCACGAACTCCGGACGGTGGATGGCCGCGGTGTTGATCGACACCTTGTCGGCGCCGGCCAGCAGCAGCTTGCGGATGTCCTCGACCGTGCGCACGCCGCCGCCGACGGTCAGCGGCATGAACACCTGCTCCGCGGTGCGGCGCACCACGTCGTAGATGGTGTCGCGGTTCTCGTGGCTGGCCGTGATGTCGAGGAAGGTCAGCTCGTCCGCCCCCTCCCGGTCATAGACGCGGGCCTGCTCCACGGGGTCGCCGGCGTCGATCAGATCGACGAAGTTGACCCCCTTGACGACTCGCCCGTCCTTGACGTCCAGGCAGGGGATGACGCGCATCTTGAGCATCAGCCGGCCTTTCCGGTGACGGGAGCGGGGGAGAGCAGGTCCAGCGCCGTCTTCGGGTCGATGCGCCCGTCGTAGAGCGCGCGGCCGCAGATGACGCCCTGGATGCCGGTGTCCTCCTCCTTCTTCAGCGCGATCAGATCGTCGATGGAGGAGACGCCGCCCGACGCGATCACCGGGGTGGTCAGGTGGAAGGCGAGGTCGGAGGTCGCCTCGACATTCACCCCGCCCATGGCGCCGTCGCGGTTGATGTCGGTGTAGATGATCGCGGCGACGCCGCTGTCCTCGAACTTCAGCGCCAGATCCAGCGCCTTGATGGTCGAGGTCTCGGCCCAGCCGGCAACGGCCACGTAACCCTCGCGCGCGTCGATGCCCACGGCGACCTTGCCGGGGAACTCCCGGCAGGCTTCGCGGACCAGCTCCGGCTCGCGCAGGGCGACGGTGCCCAGGATGACGCGGCTGACACCCTTCTCCAGCCACATGGCGATGGTCTTCAGGTCGCGGATGCCGCCGCCCAGCTGCACCGGAATGGTCACGGCGCCCAGGATGTTCTCGACCGCTTGTCCGTTGACCGGCTTGCCCTCAAAGGCGCCGTTCAGATCGACCAGATGCAGCCATTCGAAGCCCTGGCTTTCGAACAGGCGGGCCTGGTCGGCGGGTTCGGTGTTGAAGACGGTCGCCTGGCTCATCTCGCCGCGCAGCAGCCGAACGCAGGCACCGTCTTTGAGGTCGATGGCGGGATAGATGATCATCGCGGTGTCTCGTCCTATGGCGTGTCGTGAAGCGTGTCGGGGGTGAGATCTTTCACATAGAAATGTCCGGCCAGCCTTTTGCCGTCCACCAGCGCATAGAAGGGATGCGTGCCCCAGCGGCGGAAGCCCAGGTCCTCGTACAGCGTGATGGCCGCGCTCTGGGTCTCGCGCACGTCGAGGTTCAGCACGCGGAAGCCGGACGCCCGCGCCTCCTCCTCGACCGCCACGGTCAGGCGGCGGGCGAGGCCGTGGCCGCGCGCCCAGGGGGCGACGAAGCTGGTGGTCAGGGTGGCGGCGTGGGCCTGCGCCTCATTGTTGCGGGCCGGCTTGACGAGCTGGGCGGAGCCGGCGATGACGCCGTCCAGCCGGCCGACGAACAGGATGCGCTCCGGCACCACCAGAACGCCCTTCCAGTAGCGTTCCATGATCTCGCGGGGGGGCGGGGCGACCCAGCCGAAGCCGCCGCCGGCCTTGACGGCGTCGTCGGCGGCGTCGCACAGGTCGTGCAGATCGCCGGTCTTCAGGGTGTCGATGCGTTCGACCGTGACGTCGGTCATCGTCAGACCCGCCAGGTCAGGAAGTTGGCGACCAGGGCGAGCCCCGTCTCCTGGCTCTTTTCCGGGTGGAACTGGGTGCCGACCAGATTGTCGCGCCCGACCACCGCGGCGAAGGGTCCGCCGTAATCGGCGCTGGCGATCACGTCCTCCGGCCGCTCCACGGCGAAGCGGTAGGAGTGGACGAAATAGGCGTGCGCGCGGTCCGGCAGGCCGGCCAGCACCGGGTGAGGCCGGCGGATGTCCAGCTCGTTCCAGCCCATGTGCGGGATCTTCAGCGTCGGGTCGGCGGGCTCCAGCTTCACCACCTCGCCCTTGATCCAGCCCAGCCCCTCGGTCACGCCGTATTCGCGCCCGCGCTCCGCCATCAGCTGCATGCCGACGCAGATGCCCAGGAAGGGACGGCCCTTGACGTGCACCACCTCGTCCAGAGCGTCGAGCATGCCGGGAACCTCCGACAGGCCGCGCTTGCAGTCAGCGAAGGCGCCGACGCCGGGCAGGACGACGCGGTCGGCCTTGCGCACGGCGTCGGCATCGGAGGTCACCAGGACCTGGAAGGAGGCGTGGCACTCCGCCGCCGCGCGCTCCAGAGCCTTGGCGGCGGAACGCAGGTTGCCGGAGCCGTAATCGATCAGCGCAACGGTTTCCATGAAACGAGGACCTTCAAGAGAGACCCGGCCTTATCGAAGCCGCCGGTTTTTTCAGAGGGAGCCGCCCAGCGTCCCCTTGGTCGAGGGCACGGCGTCGCGCTTGCGCGGGTCGATCTCGATCCCGGCCCGCAGCGCGCGGGCAAGCGCCTTGTAACAGCTTTCCACGATGTGGTGGTTGTTCTCGCCATAGAGGCATTCGACGTGCAGAGTCACGCCCGCGGCCATGGCGAAGGCCTGGAACCACTCGCGGAACAGCTCGGTGTCCATGTCCCCGATCTTGTCGCGGCTGAAGGACACCTTCCAGATCAGGTAGGGCCGGTTGGAGAAGTCCAGCGCGACGCGGGTCAGCGTCTCGTCCATCGGGATGTAGGCGTGGCCGTAGCGCTGGATGCCCTTGCGGTCGCCCAGCGCCTTCGCCACCGCCATGCCGATGGCGATGCCGCTGTCCTCGGTCGTGTGATGAGCGTCGATGTGCAGGTCGCCCTCCGCCGCCACCGACAGGTCCATCAGGCTGTGGCGCGACAGCTGCTCCAGCATGTGGTCGAGGAAGCCGACGCCGGTCTTCACGTCATAGACGCCGGTGCCGTCCAGATTCACGGCGACCCTGATCCGGGTTTCGGTGGTGTTCCGCTCGATCGAGGCGCGGCGGACGCCATTGGCAAGGCTCTGGTCCATGAGTCCGGGTTTTATCAGGAAGCGCGCGGGCACGCCAGAGGTGCCGCCTCCGAAAACGCCTATGACCGTCGGTCGCGATGCCGCATAATGCGTGTGTGTGCATGTCTGTGTGCACGCTCAACGCGCATAATGGGATATGCCACCGGACATGCCGACGCCCGGACGCCTTTTCCTGCCCCTCGCCGCCCTGCTGGCGCTGGCCGCCTGCATGGGCGGGGAGCTGCCGCAGACCCGCAAGGCGCCGCCCGTCGCCCGCGGCTCGACGGAGCCGGTCCGCTTCGACGGCCTCTCGCTCGGCTCCATGCGGCGGGGCATGGTGACGGGACGCTATGTCTGGGCGCTGGAGTGCTGGCCGCCCTATGAGGACGTCCATTGGACCAGCGGGCGCAGCCTGCACGAGAATTCCACTTTCCAGGAACGCTTCGCCGAGGTTCTGGCCGACGCCGGCTACGACGTGGCGGGCGTCCAGGGCAGCGACTACGAGGCGGAGTTCGACCGCAAGCGCGCCCGCTACATCCTGCGCGGCGACCTGCGCGCGGTGAACAGCGACCTGTGCCGCCGCCGGAGCTGGCTGACCGGCCGCAGCGAGGGGGTGTCGGGCGTCGGCAGCCTGCGGGTCGACTGGGCGGTCTACGACGCCGTGACGGGGCGGCTTGTCCACCGCGTCACCACCACGGGGGTGGCCCGCAAGGACAGCGGCGTGCCGCAGGGCGACGTTCTGCTGATCGAGGAGGCCTTCGCCACGGCGGTGGAGGCGCTGGGCGCCGACCCCGGCTTCCGCGCCGCGGTGTCGCGGGGCGGGGCGATAGCGTCAAGTGGTCCCGCCATAGTGTCAAGTGGCCGGGGACGAGTGTCAACCGCCCCTCTGGGAGCGTCAAGTGCGGCCCCGGTAGCGTCAAGTGGGGTGGCAGGAGTGTCAAGTGGGACCCCGCATGTGTCAAGTGGGCGGCCCGTAGTGTCAACCGCCGTGGTCGATCCCGGCGGCGCCTCCGCGGGACCGGCTCATTTCCTGGAGGAAACCCGTCCTCCGACCCTGATTTTGCGCATCGTCGACCCGCTCCAGGGCTACGCCGACGATCCCACCGCCCGCGTGTCCGCCGCCACCGTGCGCGTCGGGCCGGAGGAGCGCAAGGGGAGGGGGATCGTGCTTGGTGAACTGGACGGCCAGTCGCTTCTGCTGACGCTCGACGCCGGGCCGGACGCGACCATCGTCGTCGCACCGTCGCGCGGGGTGTCGCTGGACGGAACAGTGATGGCGCGCGATGTTCCGGGCGGAATCGCCCTGGTCCGGGTGCCGGCACGCCTGCGCGCGGCACCGCTGCGGCTCGGCGACCCGGCTGTCAGCGAGCCGGTGTTGGCGGTCCTGGAGCGGGGCGACGACACGTCGCCGGGCATCCTGGCGGCCCGGCGGGCCGATCCGGACGCGCCGCCGGGGGTGGAGGCGACGCTGTTCCAGGCCGACCTGACCGGGCCGGACCCGGCGCCGGGCGACCCGCTGGTGGACGAGGCGGGCAACCTGCTGGGCGTTGCCCATTCCGGCCCGCTGCCGGGGGCCGCACACGGCCTGACCGCCTTCGTCCCGGTGATGGAGGCGCTGGCCCGCCTGGGGGTGGAGGTGACGCGGCTCGCTCCCCGGCCAATTCCGTCCCGTGGGATACCGGCCCATGACGCCAGACTTGACGGGACCCGCCGTCCCCCCACATAGACCCGTGTTCCGATGTGCCTATGTCGGCCGGGGTCAAGCCGGGCCGTTCGGGCACGGGCGATTCTTCCTTCGAGCACGGTCCCGATGACTTCCCACGATCCCATCCAGTGGCACGGCACCACCATCCTCTCGGTCCGCAAGAACGGGCAGGTGGTCATTGCCGGCGACGGCCAGGTGTCCGTCGGCCAGACGGTCATGAAATCGAACGCCCGCAAGGTGCGCTGGCTCGCCGGCGGCACGGTGATGGGCGGCTTCGCCGGTGCCACCGCCGACGCGCTGACCCTGTTCGAGCGGCTGGAGACCAAGCTGGAGAAGCACCCCGGCCAGCTCCTGCGCGCCTGCGTGGAGATGGCCAAGGACTGGCGCACCGACCGCTACCTGCGCCGGCTGGAGGCCATGATGGCCGTGGCCGACCGCAACGTCAGCCTGATCCTGACCGGCAACGGCGACGTGCTGGAGCCGGAGGACGGGCTGATCGGCATCGGCTCCGGCGGCGCCTACGCCCTGTCGGCGGCGCGCGCGCTGGTCGACGTCGATGGTCTGGACGCGGAGGCCGTGGCCCGCAAGGCGATGAAGATCGCCGCCGGCATCTGCGTCTACACCAACGAGAACGTCACGCTCGAAAAGCTCTAACCCTCAGACCGGGTCCGCCACCATGACTGCCCCCAGCATCGCCGCCGCCACCGCCGCCTTCAGCCCGCGCGAGATCGTCTCCGAACTCGACCGCTACATCGTCGGCCAGCACGAGGCCAAGCGCGCGGTCGCCATCGCGCTGCGCAACCGCTGGCGCCGCCAGCAGCTCCCCGAGGGGCTGCGCGAGGAGGTTCTGCCCAAGAACATCCTGATGATCGGCCCGACCGGCGTCGGCAAGACGGAGATCGCCCGCCGTCTGGCGAAGCTGGCCCAAGCGCCCTTCCTGAAGGTCGAGGCGACCAAGTTCACCGAGGTCGGCTATGTCGGCCGCGACGTCGAGCAGATCGTCCGCGATCTGGTCGAGGCCGCCATCGGCCTGACCAAGGAGCGCCTGCGCAAGGAGGTCGCCGCCAAGGCCGAGCTGCGCGCGGAGGAGCGCGTGGTGGACGCGCTGTGCGGCGAGAACGCCAGCCCGGAGACGCGGCAGAAGTTCCGCAAGATGCTGCGCGAGGGCACGCTGAACGACCGCGAGATCGAAATCCAGGTGGCCGACACCGCCGGCGGCCTGCCGACCTTCGACATTCCCGGCATGCCGGGCGCCCAGATGGGCATGCTCAACCTGAACGACATCTTCGGCAAGGCACTGGGCGGGCGCACCAAGTCCCGGCGGATGTCCGTCGCCGAGAGCTACACCGTTCTGATGGCGGAAGAGTCGGACAAGCTGCTGGACCAGGAAAAGGTCGTTTCGGAAGCGATCCAGGCGGTGGAGCAGAACGGCATCGTCTTCCTCGACGAGATCGACAAGATCTCCGCCCGCTCCGACTACAAGGGCGGCGCCGACGTCAGCCGCGAGGGCGTGCAGCGCGACCTGCTGCCGCTGATCGAGGGCACGACCGTCAGCACCAAGCACGGTGCTGTGAAGACCGACCACATCCTGTTCATCGCGTCGGGCGCCTTCCACCTGTCCAAGCCGTCGGACCTGCTGCCGGAGCTGCAGGGCCGCCTGCCGATCCGCGTCGAGCTGAAGGCGCTGGAGCAGGAGGATTTCCGCCGCATCCTGACCGAGCCGGAAGCCAGCCTGATCAAGCAGTACAAGGCGCTGCTGAAGACCGAGGAGGTCGATCTCATCTTCACCGACGACGCCATCGACGAGCTGGCCCGCCTCGCCACGGAGATCAACGCGACGGTGGAGAACATCGGGGCGCGGCGCCTGCACACCGTTCTGGAACGGTTGCTGGAGGACATCAGCTTCACCGCCAGCGACAAGGCCGGGCAGACCGTGACGATCGACGCGGACACCGTCCGTGCGCAGGTCGGCGGCCTCGCCAAGAACGCCGACCTGTCGAAGTTCATTCTGTAAGACGCGTCGCGGCTATTTCATTTGTGATCCCCTCTCCCCTCAGGGGAGAGGGCTGTAAGAGTCCACCCGCCTTGATCTGCGGCCCGGCCGGCCTTAGAATGGCCGGTGTCTCACCACGGCAGGATGCGCAAAACAATGGATTTCAACCCGACCGCAACGTCCGTTCGTTTCGTCTTCGGGGAAATCCGCGTCCATGCCTGCTTCCATCACACAGCCCGCCATCACGCTGGCGAACCTGTCCTGGTCCACGCCTGACGGACGTTCCGTCCTATCCGACATCAGCCTGAGGTTCGGCCTTGAACGGACCGGGCTCGTCGGTCGCAACGGCACCGGAAAATCGACCCTTCTCAAACTGATGACGGGCGCGCTGCGTCCGCGGTCGGGGATGGCGTCCATCCGCGGCAGCCTGGGAATCCTGAATCAAAACCTGTCCGTGGGGCCTGACGACACGGTCGCCGGCCTGTTCGGCGCGACCGCCATGCTGGACCTGCTGCGCCGCGCCGAGCGGGGCGAGGCCGATGCGGACGCGCTGGCCGAGGTGGATTGGACGCTGGACACGCGCATCCGGTCCGCGCTTGGCCGGGTGGGGCTGGAGGCGGACCCGGAAACCCTGTTGACGCGCCTGTCGGGCGGGCAGCGCACGCGCGCCGCCCTGGCGGCGGCCGTCTTCGCGGACCCCGACTTTCTGCTGCTGGACGAGCCGACCAACGATCTCGACCGCGAGGGGAGGGAGGCGGTCATCGGGCTGCTGGCCTCCTGGCGGGGCGGGGCGGTGGTGGTCAGCCACGACCGGGACCTGCTCGACCGCATGGACGCCATCGTCGAGCTGACGTCCCTCGGCGCCACCCGCCATGGCGGCAACTGGAGCCATTACCGCGCGTGCCGGGCGCTGGCTCTCGACGCCGCCCGCCACGATCTGGCGGATGCCGAGAAGCGCGTGGCGGAAGCGGCCCGGACGGCGCAGGCCACCGCCGAACGCAAGGCGCGCAAGGACCGGGCGGGCCAGCGCAAGGCGGCGAAAGGCGACCTGCCGCGCATCCTCCTCGGCGGACGTAAGGAGCGCAGCGAGGCCACGGGCGGCGACAACGACCGCCGGGCGGCCCAGCAGCGGGCCGATGCGCTGGACGCCGTGGCCGCCGCCCGCGCGCGCATCGAGGTCCTTCAGCCGCTGTCGGTCGTTCTGCCGTCCACCGGCCTTCCGCCCGGCCGGACCGTGCTGACGCTCGACGAGGTCACCGCGGGTTATGAAGCCGGAACACCGGTCGTCCATGCCCTGTCCTTCACCGTCACCGGGCCGGAGCGGGTCGCCATCACCGGACCCAACGGTTCCGGCAAGACGACCGTGCTGGGGCTGGTCGCGGGTCATCGGCACCCCTGGTCCGGGACCGTCCGCGTCATGGACGGCGCCGCCATGCTCGACCAGCGGGTGAGCCTTCTCGATCCTTCGGCGACGATCCTGGACAATTTCCGGCGCCTGAACCCGCAGGCGGGGGAGAACGCCTGCCGGGCGTCGCTGGCCCGCTTCATGTTCCGCGCCGACGCCGCGCTGCAGCGCGTGTCGACCCTCAGCGGCGGCCAGACGTTGCGCGCCGGCCTCGCCTGCGTCCTCGGCGGTGCCGTCCCTCCGCCCCTGCTGATCCTGGACGAGCCGACCAACCACCTGGACATCGACTCCATCGAAGCGGTGGAAGCCGGGCTGCGCGCCTATGACGGGGCGCTGCTGGTGGTCAGCCACGACGAGGCCTTCCTCGACGCCATCGGGCTCACGCGCCGGGTGGAGCTCACCAGTCCGTCAGGAAGCGTTCCTTCGGCAGGTGGATGACCACCGACGTGCCGGTCCCCTCCAGGGAGCGGATCTCCAGCCGGCCGCCGTGCCGTTCCACCAGCGACTTGGCGATGGACAGGCCGAGCCCGATGCCCTCGAACCGGCGGGCCAGGGAGGAATCGCCCTGGAAGAAGGGCTGGAAGACGGTTTCCAGACGGTTTTCCGGAATGCCGACGCCGCTGTCGAACACCTCGGCCACCAGGGCGCCCGCGGAGTCCACGCGGGCCGACACGCCGATGCGCCCGCCTTCCGGCGTGAACTTGATGGCGTTGGACAGGAGGTGCAGCAGCACCTGCTTCAGCGCCCGCGGGTCGGCCAGCAGGGGCGGCAGCTCGCTGGCGATGTCGGCCTCGACGTGCAGCTTGCCGCGCTCCGCCCGCTTGGCGACCAGACGGACGCAGGACACCACCACGTCGCGGAAGTCGCAGAGCGCCTCCTCCAGGTCGACCTGACCGGCCTCGATGGTGGCCATCTCCAGCAGGTCGTTGATGTTGGCGAGAAGCAGCTCGCCCGACCGTTTGATCTCCGCCGCGAAGTTGACGTACATGGGGTTCTCCAGCGACCCCAACATCTGCTGGTGGATCACGTCGGCGAAGCCCAGGATGCCGTTCAGCGGCGTGCGCAGCTCGTGGCTCATGTTGGAGAGGAAGGCGGTCTTGGCGCGGTTGGCCAGCTCCGCCGCCTCCTTGGCCTCGATCAGCGCCTGCTCGGCGGCCTTGAAGGCGCTGAGGTCGCGCAGCATCGCGACGAAGACGTGGAATCCCGGCAGGTCGATCTCCGACAGGGACAGCCAGACGACCATGGCGGTGCCGTCCCGCCGGAGGGCGGTCACCTCCCGCCCGACGCCGATGACCTGCCGCACCCCCGTCTCGTTGTAACGGCGCATGTAGGCGCCGTGCTTCGCGGCTTCCTCCGGCGGCATCAGGATGGTGATGTGCCGGCCGGTCAGCTCATCCGGATCGTAGCCGAGAAGCTGTTCCGCGGCCTGGTTGGCGGCCAGGATGACGCCGCGGGCGTCCACGGTCAGGATGGTTTCGACCGCCTGTTCCACGATGGCGCGGTTGCGCGCCTCGCTGCGCTGGAGTTCCTCGTCGGCGGCGCGGGCGGTCGTCACGTCCTCGATCACCATGGCCAGCGCCAGCGGCCGCCCGTCGGGGCCGTGCAGGCTGGACGGGCGCATAGCGGCGCGCATCACGCCGCCGTCCGCGCGCAGGAAGCGCTTCTCGAAGGGGTCCGGCGCCGCTTCGCCCCGCATCACCCGGCCGAAGCGCAGGCTTTCCCAAGCCCAGTCCTCCGGGTGGGTGACGTCGGCCAGATGCCGTCCGGCCATGTCCTCCGGCCGGTAACCGAGATTGCGGGCGAAGGCAGGGTTGGCGGCCAGAATGCGCCCGTCCGGCGCGGCCACGACCATGCCGACCGACGCGCTGTCGAAGATGGTGCGGAACAGGGCGTCCGTCACGCCAATCTGGGGCATCACGGACCCGACCTCGGCGGTCATACGATAATTCCGTCTGGTCAAGCCTGGCTTCGGGGCAACCCGGACTGGATGGTAAGGGATTCGGTGCGGCGAAAGCGAACGCGAAACGTCCGGTTGCCTATGCCGAAGGTGCGACTGATTAACCCACAAGGCAAATCGTGCCGTTGCGCCGCCGTTTCCTCCGGTGACGCTGGCCCTACCGCCGCCGCGGAGCCGCCCGCCGCCGCACCGCCGCGCCACCGCGGGCCGGTGCCTCGTCGAGCAGCAGCAGCAGCCGGTCCAGCGTTCCGTCGTCCAGGTCGTGGATGCGTTCGGCCAGACGGTTCGCCAGCTCGGTCGCCTTCGGGTTGAGCCCGGCGGTGTCCACCGTCACGCGCGGGTGCGACAGGTCGGCCAGCCGTTCCAGCTCCTCCGCCTCGTCCCAGATGATGCCGAAGTAGGCGCAGATCTGGCGGACGAGCTGGGCGGAGGGTTGGCCCCGCTTGCCATGCTCCAGCGCCGACAGATAGGCCGAGGAGATGTGCAGGTCGGCCGCCATCTGCTTGAGCGTCACGCTCTTGCCCTCGCGCAGCGCGCGGACCCGTTCGCCGAAGGGTGTCATCGCGGCCTCGTCCTAGCGGTGCCAGCCCTGATGCTGGTCGCGCCGCCGCTTGATGAGGACGTACAGCGCCCCATCGCCGCCGTGCCGGGGCTGCGCCGGGCGCACCGCCAGCACCATCGGGCGCAGGGCGGCATCGGCCAGCCAGCGCGGCACCGACTGGCGCAGCACGCCGACCCCGCCGGTATAGGTGCCCTTGCCGGTGATGACCAGAACGCAGCGCCGCCCCTCGTGCCAGGCGCGGTGGACGAAGCCGGACAGGGCGCCGTGCGCCTGGGCCTGGCTCATTCCGTGCAGGTCGATGCGCCCGTCGATCTCCATCTCGCCGCGCGAGAAGCGGTCGGCGGTGCGGCGGTCGATGTTGTCGAGATTGCCGACCTTCAGCGGCGGCTGCGACGGGCGCCCGCCCTTCGGCACACCGCCACGCGGCGGCAGGGCGGGGGGCGGGGAGGCGGTGGTGGCGACCGGTTCCGGCTCCGCCACAGGGGCGGCGGGGGGATCGGGGTCCTCGACAATCCGGCCCGGCATCGGCTCCGCATCGCGCATGGCGATCCGCCACAGCCGCCGTTCCTCGGTGGAGACCGAGCGGCGGCGGTTCATGACGGGGACCTCGGCGCGGCCCGTCCGGGCGCGCGGGTCGAAGGGCGGGGCGGATCAAACACGGTTAAACACGGGTTCCGGCACGGACGATTCTCCGATAAACCCTTGAACGCTCAGCCGTGTCAATCCTCCACCAGCAGAATGTGAAGGCGCCGCGGCCCGTGGGCGCCCAGCTCGATCCGCATCTCGATGTCGCCGGTCCGCGACGGCCCGGTGATGAAGTTGACGGTGCGGGGCAGGGCGCCGTTCCCGCCACCGTTCGCCCCGGCGGCGCGCAGCCGGTCCCAGGCGTCCTCCATGGTGCCGACGATCTGGCCGCGCCGCAGCACGACGATGTGGGTGTCGGGCAGGAAGTTCAGCGTGGTCGGTCGTTCCGCTCCGGAAAGGAGCATCAGCGAGCCGGTTTCCGCGACACCGGCGAAGGCGCCGGTCAGCGACGCGCCGTCGCTGTCGCGGGCGCGCCCCTTGGTCACCGTCAGGGTCGGGCGCTGGTCCCAGGGGATGGGGTCCAAGGCGGCATCCGGGGCGACGCGGACCTCGGCGGGCAGGTTCAGCCCGGCCAGATAGTCGGCCACCGCCCCCGGCACCTCGGCCATCCCGCCCAGCAGCTCCACGGTGGCGGAGACCTCCGTCGCCATGGCGGCGAACAGCTCGACCTGCCGGTCGTGGGGAAGCTGGGCGCGGGCCGGGATCAGGTTGCGCGGGTGGGTGGCGAGCCTTTGGCGTGCCTCCTCGGAGCCCTCGGCGGAATTCAGCGCCTTGCGGATGCCGCCCAGGATCTGGGCGCGGGCGGAGCTGGTGTCGGCCATGGTCAGCGCTTTCCCTTCTTTTCGGCCGCCTTCTTCTCGGCCCACATCTGCTGGAAGGTCCGGCCCTCCGGCGCCGGCATGTCGCGGTGCCGGGTCCAGCCCTGGGCCAGCGGCAGGCTGGCGAAGCGTCCCTTGCCGCGGCCCAGCATCCCCAGCGCCCGCACCGCCACGCGGGTGGCCGCGTGGTACAGCGCCGGGCGCCGGGCGAACCAGCCCCACAGGGCCAGCCCCCGGCGCATCGCGGCGGGTTGGAGATTCTGTTCGAACTCCTTTTCCCGCCAGTGGCGCATCATCTTGGGCAGGGGGATGCGCATCGGGCAGACCGCCTCGCACCGCCCGCAGAAGGTCGAGGCGTTGGGCAGGTGCCCGGCCTCCTTCACCCCGAGCAGGGCGGGCTGCATCACCGACCCGATCGGCCCCGGATAGACCCAGCCGTAGGCGTGCCCGCCAACCGAGCCGTAGACCGGGCAATGATTCATGCAGGCGCCGCAGCGGATGCAGCGCAGCACGTCCTGGAACTCGGTCCCCAGCAGCGCCGACCGCCCGTTGTCGAGCAGAACGACGTGGAACTCCTCCGGCCCGTCGAGGTCGCCGGGGCGGCGCGGCCCGGTGGAGAAGGTGGTGTAGGCCGACGCCTCCTGCCCGGTGGCGGAGCGCGCCAGCAGGCGCAGCACCAGGGCGGCGTCCTCCAGCGTCGGCACCACCTTGTCGATGGTGGCGATCACCACATGGACGCGCGGCAGGATCTGGGTCAGGTCGCCGTTGCCCTCGTTGGTGACGATGACGGTCGAGCCGGTCTCCGCCACCATGATGTTGGCGCCGGTGATGCCGACGTCGGCCTGCTGGAACTTGCGGCGCAGCACCTGCCGCGCCTCGGCGATCAGCACCTTGGGCTCGTCCAGAACGCGGTCCGGGGGAAGGTCGGTGTGGGCCTGCCGGAAGGTGCCCTCCACGTCCTTCTTGGACAGGTGGAAGGCCGGGGCGATGATGTGGCTGGGCGGTTCGCGGCGGAGCTGGATGATGTATTCGCCGAGATCCGTCTCGATGGGGGTCAGGCCGTTGGATTCCAGATAGTCGTTGATCCCGATCTCCTCGGAGATCATCGACTTGCCCTTGGTGACGGTCTTCGCCCCGACCTTGCGGCAAATGCCCAGGATGGCGTCGCGCGCCTCCTGGTCGGTGCGGCACCAGTGCACATGGCCGCCCTGCTCGGTGACCTTGGCCTCGAAGGCCTCCAGATAGGTGTCGAGGTTGGCCAGGACATGGTTCTTCAGGTCGCGGCCCTGGTCGCGGAGATCCTCGAACTCCGGCAGGCGGTCGGCGGCCTGTTTGCGGCGGTTGACGAAACCGGCGGGCGCGATGGCCAGGACCTTCTGAAGCCGCTCGTCGCTCAGCGCCTTGCGGGCGTTCTCGGGAAAGGCGTGGGTGGTCGGCTGCATGGCGTTATGCCTTCTCACCGATGGGAGGGGTGTCGGTGACGCCGGCCAGCACCTCCGCGACATGGCGGACGCGGACGGCGGAACCCTCGCGCTTCAGCTTTCCCGCCATGTTCAGCAGGCATCCCATGTCGCCGGCCAGCAGCGTGTCGGCCTTGGTGCCCGCGATGTCGGCGGTCTTGGCCTCGACCATGCGGTTGGAGATGTCCGGGTATTTGACGCAGAAGGTGCCGCCGAAGCCGCAACAGACCTCCGCCCCCGGAAGCTCGTTCAGCGTCAGCCCCTCGACCGTGGCCAGCAGGCGGCGCGGCTGCTCCTTGATGCCCAGCTCGCGCAGGCCCGAACAGCTGTCGTGGTAAGTGATCGTGCCGTCGTAGCGCGCGCCGGTGTCCGTCACCCCCAGCACGTCGGTCAGGAAGGACACCAGCTCGTGCGTGCGCGCCGACAGGTGGCGGGCGCGGGCCGCCCAGGCCGGGTCGTCGGCCAGCAGCTCCGGATAATGCTTGCGGATCTGCCCGGCGCAGGAGCCGGAGGGGACGACCACGTGATCGAACCCCTCGAAGGCGGCGATGGTGCTGCGGGCGAGATCGCGGGCGGTGGCGCGGTCGCCCGCGTTGAAGGCCGGCTGGCCGCAGCAGGTCTGGGACTCCGGCACCTCGACCGTGCAGCCGGCGTCCTCCAGCAGCTTCACCGCGGCGAAGCCGACCGTCGGGCGGTAGACATCGACGAGGCAGGTGACGAACAGCCCCACTCGGGGGGCGGGGCGGGTGTCGGCCATGATGTCCTGTTCTTCTTGTGCGCTTATCACCTCACGCCGGCGACTGTAGGTCGTCCCGCCGGGGATGGCAACGGGCCGGGCCGGCGGCGTCCGGTCGCGGCCCGCCGAGTGACATCCAGAGGTTGTGAATGCAAGAATATAAGAAAATCAAACAGAAACCGAAATAAACAATACGACAAACGCGCTTCCTGTTTCCAAAAACATGGAGAAAGTTTTTACCGAATTGAAATCTAAATTCACCTATTTTCCGTACAAGAGAACAGGCCGGCCGATCGTTGCGGTCATGGATCTCTGCTGAAGGTTGTACCGATTATCGTGCGAGGGGAGGGGGACAAGGCGATGAGTCTGATGAGTTTTTTCCGGGGTGGGTCCAATGCCGGCAACGGGCGCGGCGCTGAGCTGGCCGAGTTGACCGAAGCGCTTGATCTCTATGGCAACCACGCCGGCGTCGGCCTGTGGGACGCGGTGTTCCACAACGGCGACCCGGCGCATCCGCAGAGCCGCTGGACCTGGTCCGGGCAGTTCCGCAGGCTGCTCGGCTTCGACAGCGAGCAGGATTTTCCGAACCTGATGACCTCCTGGTCGGACCGCCTGCACCCGGACGACAGCGCACCGACTTTCGCCGCCTTCGGTGCCTTCCTGGCCGACGCCAGCGGCCGCACGCCCTTCAACGTGCGCTACCGCGTGAAGATGCGCGACGGCTCCTACCGCTGGTTCCGCGCCATCGGCGGCTGCCGGCGCAACGCGGCCGGCGTGGCGCTGCGCGCCTGCGGCTCGCTGATCGACGTCCAGGAGGAGGAGGAGATGCGCCAGCGCGCCGGCTCCCTCGCCGCCGACTTCGACGCCAAGGTCAAGAGCGTGGTTCAGGCGGTGTCCGGCAGTTCGGCCGACATGCAGGGCGTGTCGCGCCAGCTCGGCGCCCTGTCGGAACGGTCGACCCGCCAGAGCGCGGAGGCCGCCGCCGCCACCGCCCAGGCGGCGTCCAACGTCCAGGCGGTCGCCGCCGCCGCCGAGCAGCTTTCCGCCTCCATCGCGGAGATCGGCCAGCAGGTCGAACGGTCGGTCGCCATCGCCCGCGAGGCGGTGTCGCGCACCGAGCAGATCGGCGGCACCGCCGACAGCCTCGCCCAGTCGGCGCAGCTCATCGGCGACGTGGTGAAGCTGATCCAGGGCATCGCCGGCCAGACCAACCTGCTGGCGCTCAACGCCACCATCGAAGCGGCGCGGGCCGGCGAGGCGGGCAAGGGCTTCGCCGTGGTGGCGAGCGAGGTGAAGAGCCTCGCCAACCAGACGGCCAAGGCGACCGAGGACATCTCCGCCCAGATCGCCGGCATCCAGGGGGCGACCAACCAGACGATCGGCGCCATCCAGGGCATCGGCGAGACGATCCGCTCGATCAACGAGATCTCCACCACCATCGCCTCGGCCGTGCAGGAGCAGGCGGCGGCGACGCAGGAAATTTCCAACAACGTCGCCCAGGCCGCCCGCGGCACCGACGAGATCGCCCGCAGCATCGAGGCGGTGAGCGTGGCGGCGAACGAGACGGCGCAGGCCTCCACCCTCGTCATCCGCTCCTCGTCCGACCTGTCCGGCCAGTCCGACAGCCTGAAGCATCAGGTCGAGACCTTCCTGCAGGCGCTGAAGGCGTCCTGATGGAAATCCGGCGCGGGGGAGCATCCCCGCGCCGGCCCCGAATCAAGGTCCCACGGTTCAGGCCACCAGGGTCGCCGCGATCGTGCACATGACGACGCCGATGCCGGTGTCGAGTGCCCGCCACGCGCCGGGCCGGGCGAAGACGGGCCGCAGCAGGCGCGCGCCGTAGCCCAGCGCGAAGAAGAACAGGACGGAGGCGGTCATCGCCCCCAGCGCGAAGGCGTGCTTGCCTTCGGCGAACTGGGTGGACACCGACCCGACCAGCACCACCGTGTCGAGATAGACGTGCGGGTTCAGCCAGGTCAGCGCCAGGCAGGTCGCCAGCGTCGCGCCGAGCCCCGCCGGGACCGCCGCCGCCGGGTCCAGCGCGCCGCCCGCCCGCCAAGCCGAGCGGAAGCTGCGCAGCCCGTAGACCAGCAGGAAAGCCGCCCCGGCGTAGCGGGTCGCCGTCTCCAACCACGGCAACCACTGGGCGGCCTGGGCGAAGCCGCCGACCCCGGCCAGGATCAGCAGGGCGTCCGACACCGCGCAGGTCGCGCAGACGGCCAGCACATGCTCCCCGCGCAGGCCCTGGCGCAGCACGAAGGCGTTCTGCGCACCGATGGCGACGATCAGGCTGAGACCCAGCAGAAGGCCGGGAAGGAAGGCGGAGA
The DNA here is from genome assembly GCF_016632405.1 of Azospirillum aestuarii. NCBI lineage: Bacteria > Pseudomonadati > Pseudomonadota > Alphaproteobacteria > Rhodospirillales > Azospirillaceae > Azospirillum > Azospirillum aestuarii. Next base: position 779,862 of record NZ_JAEPIV010000002.1, on the reverse strand, counting down.
GCATGGCGGCCCCATTCGTTGGCGGAGGCCGTTCCCCTACCATCGCCGTCCGGATTAGAATAACTAAAGTCCCTTATCCTGATTAAGGAACGCTAAGCCATGCTGGACTATGCCCTGCTCGCCGCGCTGGCCGCGGTCGTCCGCAACGGCAGTTTTGAGCGGGCGGCGGCGCAGCTCCACGTCACCCCCTCCGCCGTGTCCCAGCGGGTGAAGCTGCTGGAGGAGCGGATGGGGACAATCCTGGTGGTGCGCGGATCGCCCTGCACCGGCACGCCCGCCGGCCTGCGGCTGAGCCAGCACGCGGAGCGGGTGGCCCTGCTGGAAAGCGAGCTGCGCGACGGGCTTCCCGGCGTGCCGCAGGACGGGCCGGCGGTGACGGTGCGCATGGCGGTCAACGCCGACAGCCTCGCCACTTGGTTCGTCGCCGCGATGGCCGGGACGCCGGACGTGCTGTTCGACCTCGTTCTGGACGACCAGGAGCACAGCGCCGACTGGCTGCGCCGGGGCGAGGTGCTGGCGGCGGTGACGTCCGGCGCCCAGCCGGTGCAGGGTTGCGACAGCACCCCGCTGGGTGCCTTGCGCTACGTGGCGACGGCCAGCCCGGGCTTCCTGCGCCGGCATTTCCCCGATGGAGTGGACGCGGCGGCTTTGGCCCGCGCGCCCCGCCTGACCTACAACAGCAAGGACCGGCTGCAGACGCAGTGGACCCGGCAGGCCTTCGGGGTGGAGATCGCCTCGCCGACCCACTGGATGCCCTCCACCCACGCCTTCGTCGACGCGGCGCTGGCCGGGCTCGGCTGGGGCATGAATCCGGAGCCGCTGGTCGCCGGCGCCTTGCGCGACGGGCGGCTGGTCGCGCTGGTGCCGGACCAGCCGCTGGACGTGCCGCTGTTCTGGCAGCGCAGCCGCATCGCCAGCCGCACCCTGGCCGACATCACGCGCTCGGTGTTGACGACGGCGCGCGCCCGCTTGACGCAAGTGTGAGGGTTAGCGGTTCGCCACCGGCACCATCATGCTCGCCAGGAAGAGGGCGGCGGCGGCGACCACGATGCTCGGCCCGCCCGGCAGGTCCCAGTTCAGCGAGGAGAGCAGGCCCCCGAGAACCGCGGCGATCCCGAAGACCGAGGCCAGGGCGGCCATCGCCTCCGGCGTGCGGGAGAAGCGGCGGGCCGCCGCCGCCGGGATGATCAGCAGCGAGGTGATCAGCAGGATGCCGACGATCTTCATCGCCGCCGCGATCACCAGCGCGATCAGCAGCATGAAGGCCAGCCGCAGCGCCTCGACCGGCATGCCCTCCACCCGCGCCAGATCCTCGTCCACCGTCACCGCCAGCAGCCGCCGCCACAGCAGCAGCAGACCGCCCAGCGCCGCGGCACCGCCCGCGTAGATCCAGCCCAGATCGGTCGTGGTGACGCTGAGGATGTCGCCGAACAGATAGGCGACCAGATCGACGCGCAGCGTCTCCAGGAAGGCGATGGCGACGAGGCCCAGCGACAGCGACGAATGCGACAGGATGCCCAGCACGGTGTCCGTGGCCAGCGCGCGGCGCCGCTGCAGCCCGACCAGCGCCAGCGCCAGCGCGACGCAGACCCCGACCACGCCGATCAGCGGGTTGACGCCCAGCAGGAAGCCCAGCGCCACCCCCAGCAGGGCGGAATGGGCCAGCGTGTCGCCGAAATAGGCCATGCGCCGCCACACCACGAAGGACCCCAGCGGGCCGGCGACCAGCGCGATGCCGCAGCCGGCGGCGAGCGCGCGCAGAACGAAATCATCCATGGCAGCAGTCCCCGTCATGGCCGGGCACAACGGCGCCGTCGCTGGCGTGCGCGTGGTCGTGGTGATGGACATAGACGGCCAGCGCGTCGGCGTGACCGCCGAACAGGGCGCGGTATTCCGGGTGGCGCCGCACGTCCTCCGGCGCGCCCTGGCAGCAGACATGGCCGTTCAGGCAGAGCACGCGGTCGGTGCGGGCCATCACCGTGTGCAGATCGTGGCTGACCAGAAGCACGCCGCAGCCGCGGGTCCGGCGCAGCGTTTCGATGCGCCCGAACAGTTCGGCCTGGCCATGGACGTCCACCGCCTGGTCGGGCTCGTCCAGCACCAGAAGCTCGGGATCGCCGAGCAGGGCGCGGGCCAGCAGCACCCGCTGCATCTCGCCGCCGGACACCGTCTGCACCGGGCTGGCGGCGAGGTGGGAGACGCCGGCCTCCTCCAGCGCCGCGGTGATGCGCGCCTCGGTCACCGGGCGCCACAGCGCCAGGAAGCGGCGGACCGTCAGCGGCAGGGTCGCGTCGACCGTCAGGCGCTGCGGCATGTAGCCGATGCGCAGGCCCCGGCGGCGCTCCACCACCCCGGACGAGGCGCGGACGAGGCCCAGCACGGCGCGCACCAGCGTCGTCTTGCCGGCGCCGTTGGGGCCGATCAGCGTGACGATCTCGCCGGGCCGCACCTCCAGATCCACGCGGTCGAGGATCGTCCGCCCGCCCAACCGCACCGTCAAACCCTTCGCGTCGATCAGGGCAGGGGCCATGGACGGGACCGGCGATCGCGCCGCGTGGGGGGCCGCGTGATGGGCCCCGTGATGGATTGACATGTTATGTTATAACGTGACATTGCTGGGAGCGAAGACAGCTATGCGCCGGAAAGACCCGGCTGTCCAGTCAGACGATGAGGAACCCACCCATGCGTGCCGCGATGCGCCCCCTGCCGCTCCTTGCCCTTGCCGCGACCCTCGCCGCCGCCAGCCCGGCCCTGGCCGAGGCGCCGAAGGTCGTCGCCTCGATCAAGCCGGTCCATTCCCTGGTCGCCGCGGTGATGGAGGGGGTGGCGGAGCCGGCGCTGATCGTGCGCGGCGCGGCGTCCCCCCACACCTACGCCATGAAGCCGTCGGACGCGAAGGCGCTGGCCGCCGCCGATCTCGTCTTCTGGATCGGGCCGGAGCTGGAGGGCTTCCTCGACAAGCCGGTGACGGCGAACGCCAGGAAGGCGACGTCCGTCACGCTGCTGGAGGCGCCGGGCGTCACCCTGCTCGACGCCCGCGAAGGCGGCGCCTGGGAGGCCCACGACCACGGTCATGAACACAAGCACGATCACAAGCATGACCATGAGGACGAGCACGGGCATGACGAGGTGAACACCCACATCTGGCTTTCCCCGGCCAACGCCCGCGCCATGGTCGCGGCGATCGCCGAGGCGCTGTCGGCCAAGGACCCGGCCAACGCCGCCGCCTACACCGCCAACGCCGAGCGCACCGCCCGCTCCATCGACGCGCTCGACGCGGAGCTGAAGGCGGCGCTGGCCCCGGTGGCCGGCAAGCCCTTCGTCGTCTTCCACGACGCCTACCAGTATTTCGAGGCGCAGTACGGCCTGAACGGCGTCGGCGCCATCACGGTCAACCCGGAACGCCGCCCCTCGGCCAAGCGGCTGTCGGAGATCCGCGCCAAGATCGGCGGCCTCGGCGCCGCCTGCGTCTTCGCGGAACCACAGTTCGAACCGGCGCTGGTCAACACCATCGTCGAGGGCACCCCGGCGAAGAAGGGCGTGCTCGACCCCGAAGGGGCGGACTTGAAGGACGGCCCCGGCCTCTACCCCGCGCTGATGCGCAACATCGCCGCCTCGTTGAAGGATTGCCTGGGGTCCTGACCCTTCTCGGTGCTTAAGCCCCGCCCCCGGCTGTGCTAGACCCGTGTCGGAATTCTCCCAGGGAGGCAGGCATGAAGATCGGGGTCGTCGGGTGCGCGGGGCGCATGGGGCAGATGCTGGTGCGCGAGATCGCCGCCACGCCGGGCTGCACGCTGGCCGGCGGCACGGAGCGGGTGGGCGGCCCGGCGCTCGGCAAGGACATCGGCACCCTCGCCGGCCTGGAGCCGCTGGGCGTCGTCGCCATCGACGACGCGGCGGCGCTGTTCGCCGAGGCCGACGCGGTGATCGACTTCACCAGCCCCGAGGCAAGCGTCCGCCACGCCGCGCTGGCCGCCCAGTCGCAGACGGTGCTGGTCATTGGCACGACCGGCATCGGCCCGGCCCAGCAGGACCCCATCGCCCAGGCCGCCACCCACACCCCGATCGTCCAGTCGCCGAACATGTCGCTGGGCGTCAACCTGCTGCTGGCGCTGGTCGAGCAGGTGAGCCGCGCGCTGGGCGACGACTACGACATCGACATCCTGGAGATGCACCACCGCAACAAGGTGGACGCCCCCTCGGGCACCGCGCTCGGCCTTGGGCGCGCGGCGGCGGCGGGCCGCGGGGTGGCGCTGGAGGATGTCTGGCAGAAGGTCCGCGACGGCCACACCGGCGTCCGCCCGCGTGGCGAGATCGGCTTCGCCACGCTGCGCGGCGGCGACGTGATCGGCGACCACACGGTGGTCTTCGCCGCCGAGGGCGAGCGGGTCGAGCTGACCCACAAGGCGTCGGGCCGCCAGATCTACGCCAAGGGCGCCGTCCGCGCGGCGCTGTGGGCCAACGACAAGCAGCCGGGCCTCTACAGCATGAAGGACGTGCTGGGCCTCTGACCGGTCAGGCTGCGGCCTCGTCCTCCGGCAAGGCGTGCCCCTGCTCCCAGGCGAGCAGGGCGCGCTTGCGGGGGATGCCGTAGCGGTAGTTGTGGATGATCCCCGACTTCTGGATCACCCGGTGGCAGGGGATCAGCACGCAGACCGGGTTGCGCCCCACCGCCGCCCCCACCGCCCGCATGGCGGTCGGCTGGCCGATGGCGCGGGCCACGTCCTCGTAGGACACGACGGCGCCGGAGGGGATGCGCAGCAGCGCCTCCCACACCTTGATCTGGAAATTGGTGCCCTTCATCAGCAGGCGCAGCGGTTCACCCCCTGCGGAACCGTCCCAGCGGAAGGCGCGGGCGGCGACCGGGCGGGTGGCGTCGGCGTCCTCGACCAGACGGGCGGCGGGCCAGGCGGCGGCCATCTCGGCCAGCGCGTCGCGCCCGTCCTCCTCCTCGGCGAAGCTCAGCCAGCAGACGCCGCGCTCGGTGGCGGCGACCAGCGACGGGCCGAAGGGCGTCGGGTGCAGGCCCCAGCGGATGGTCAGCCCGCCGCCGAGCGCCTTGTACTCGCCCGGCGTCATCGCCTCGCAGGCGACGAACAGGTCGTGCAGCCGCGACGGGCCGGACAGCCCGACGTCCAGCGCCACATCCAGCACGCTCTGGTTCTCGGCGAGCAGCCGCTTGGCGTTGTCCAGCGTCAGGAACTGCAGAAAGCGCTTCGGGCTGATCCCCGCCCATTGGGTGAACAGCCGCTGGAAATGGAAGGGGCTCATGCCGGCGACCGCAGCCAACTCGTCCAGCCCCGGCTGGTCCTGCCAGTGGTCCACGAGATGACGGATGGCGGCGGCGATGGCGCGGTGGCGCCGCGCATCGACCGGGTCTTCGGCGGGATTCAGGCACGGCATGGCGGTTCTCTCCCAGGCTCCATGACCGGCGCAGGATGCGCCGCCGGAGCGGGCCGACCAACCCGTTTCTTGCGCAAACGCGCCTCGCGGTCAGGGCACCGGTTCGGGATGGCAGGGGGTGCTGCGCCACCGCGCCAGCGCGCCGCGCAGCGCCTTGGCGAAGTCCGCGCGCTCGTCCGGCGTCAGGAAGGCGCCGACGGTCACCGACTGCCCGTGCGAGGTGAGGGTCACCCGGCCGCCGTGCCGGGGCGGGCCGTCCAGGGTGACGCGCAGCCAGTTGGGCTGAAGGCTCCAGCGCCGTTCCGGCTTGTTCCAGGCGACGCGCTGGACGGTCAGGTCGGTGTCGGTCAGGCGCACCCGTTCGTACAGCCGGGCGGCGCGGTTGTTGACGCGAAAGGCCAGCCAGAGGATCACCACGTCCAGCCCGCAGAAGGGCACCACCGGCCACGCCCCATTGGCGGCGAAGATGCTGGCGATCAGCAGGTTGACGAGGATCACGACGCCCATCAGAACACGGAATCCGTGCCGCCCCAGGCTGCGGTGCGGGTGCAGGATCGCGTCGAAGAAGACGCGGGGAGCCGGGGGCAGGGCCGGGGACGGGGTATGACGGGCTATGGTCATGCACACAAACTGGTGCGCATCGGGTGCACCTTCCACCCGGCGCGTTTGCAAGAACAGCCGGGGTCCCGCTATGCTGCGCGCCATGAAGCCCGCCGCCGTTCAGGAATTCTTCCGCCGCCTCAGCGCCGCCAACCCGGAGCCGAAGAGCGAGCTGGAATACGTCAATCCCTACACCCTGCTGGTCGCCGTCGTGCTGTCGGCGCAGGCCACCGATGTCGGCGTCAACAAGGCCACCGGCCCGCTGTTCCAAATCGTCACCACCCCGCAGCAGATGGTGGATCTGGGGGAGGAGCGGCTGCGCGGCTTCATCAAGACCATCGGCCTGTTCAACACCAAGGCGAAGAACGTCATCAGGCTGTCGGAAATCCTGGTCGCCCAGTATGGCGGCGAAGTGCCGCGTGACCGCGAGGCTCTGGAAACCCTGCCCGGTGTCGGGCGCAAGACCGCCAACGTGGTGCTGAACGTCGCCTTCGGCGAGGAGACCATCGCGGTGGACACCCACATCTTCCGCGTCGGCAACCGCACCGGCCTCGCCCCCGGCAAGACGCCCGACGCGGTGGAGGCGAAGCTGCTGAAGGTGGTTCCCAAGGCCTACCGCCGGCACGCCCACCACTGGCTGATCCTGCACGGCCGCTACGTCTGCAAGGCCCGCAAGCCCGATTGCCTCGTCTGCCCGGTCAGCGACCTGTGCGGCTTCAAGGACAAGGTCCTGCCGGCCGCCGTTGTGTGAGCCGCAAGGCGTGATGTTTCCCGTGAAACGCCGCGATCCCCGTAAAAAGAAAAAGCCCGGCGGAGGCTTGATCCCCGCCGGGCTTGATCGCGAACCTGTGTTTAACGGCGTTTAGCCGTCCACCACGATGGGGTCCAGCGGCGCCGGGACCGCTTCCGCCGGCGCGGCGGGGGCCGTGGCGGGCTTGGCCGTCGGGGTGTATTTGCCGATCTCGCCGTTCAGCAGGGCGCCGGCCTCCACCGCCAGCTCGCCGTACTTGATCGAGCCGTTGATCTTGCCGGTGGAGCGCACGGTCAGGCGGCCGCGCACGATGATGTCGCCCTCGAAGCGGCCGCCGATGTCGGCCTCGTCGATCTCCACGGCGCCCTTGAACAGGCCGGTCTCGGCGATCTCGATGGACCGCCCGTCGCGCAGCTTGGCCTCCACCGTGCCTTCGACGACCAGGATGTCGCAGGACCCGATCTCACCGTTCAGCGAGATGTCGCGGCCGACGATCAGGCGACGCTGGTCGCCGGCCAGCGGAGCGGCGGGAGCCGGGGCGACCGGGGCCGGGGCCGCGGCGGGCGCGGCGGCCGGGGCGCCGTACCCCTCGGGACGGCGCGGCGCGGCACCCGGCAGATCGACGGTGCGGCGCGGAATGTCGGTCGGCTTGTAGCTCGAACCGGGGATCGGGGCGCCAGCCGGCGGCTTCGGGGTGCTCGTGTTCATCTCGGGTCCCTTGGAGGAAAACGGCTCGGGTTGCGGCGCGCGAGGGGCCGGGGCGGGGCCGACCGGCGGAGTCGTCGCGGACGGGTTGCTCAGGGAGGCGAGCGGCGACACCGCCGCCGCGGGTTCGGCGGCGCCCGCCTGCGGTGCGGCCGGGGTGGCCGGGTCGGCGCTTTGGGTCTTCGGCGCACCGACGGGCGGATTCTTTCGTCCGAACAGCATGAACGTTGATCCCCAGGTCAGTCAGGTCGTGAAGGTTGGCAGGTCGTTGAAGTCGGGTCATCGGAGGCGTCGCATGACCGGGCCCGACCGACAGCAGCCAAAAGACCACCCCGCCGGGGTAACACGGTCATCCGGCCGGCCGCAAGTGGGCTTTGGTGCACGGTCAGGGCCGCGCCGCGCAGCGGTCCGTCACGGCCCTTCCCGGCGGGAAAGGCCGGTCATGGACACTGGCATGGACCCCGGCATGGCCCCCGTCATGGAATGGTAGACATGGACCATGAAGGCGCTCGCGATCACCGGCACCAACAGGTTGACGAAAGGAATTGTCGAAAGAAAGGCAATTACGGTGCCAGCCAAAAATGGTTTCAACGGGCTGGAACGCCGCAGAAACCCCGCCTCCTTCCGTCCCATCCGCCGGATCGCCACCATCTCGAAATATTCGCGGCCGAGAAGATAGCCGTTGGCGGTGTAGAAGATCAGCAGGTTCAACCCCGGCACCATCAGATACAGGGGCAGGGCGAACAGATTGACCAGCAGCACGATCGCGAAAAAGCGCAGCGCGGTCAGCAGTTCTTCCCCAAGGCCGGTCTGGCGGGGCGGTGGCAACTGGGGATAGTGGCGCCGCTCCACCGCCTGCACCACCTCGTCCAGGAAGAAGCTGGACACCATGCCGACCGTGGCGGGAAACAGCACCCAGGCCAGCAGCAGAACGGCCAGCCCGCCCAGCACGTCCAGCACCCCGTCCACCCAGGCGTAGCCGGTCAGCGCGGTGTGGAACAGCGCCCACCACACGGCCCCGGCCAGCAGGGCGAAGGCCAGGATGGCGGACAGCACGCCGATCCACACGACGCGGCGGGATGCCGGGTCGGAAAGCTGTCCGATGGCGAGAAGCAGGGCGCGGATCATACGGACTCTCTTTCGATGGGGCCGTTGCGGCCGGGCGACGCTTATCTACGACGGCGGACCGTTCCATTCCAGGGGACCTTGCGCCGCGCTTGAGATGTGAGGGCGGGCCGCTATACTCGCGCCCGGTTTTGTTCAGCGGTCCAGACACCGCATTTCCCCAGCATTTCCAAGGAGCGCCCATGGCCACGGCCGAATTCGACGTCACCGGCATCGGCAACGCCATCGTCGACGTGATCGCCCATGCCGACGACGCCTTCCTCACGGCCAACGGCATCGAGAAGGGGGCGATGACGCTGATCGACGCCGCCCGTGCCGAGGAGCTGTACGGCCGCATGGGTCCGGGCATCGAGGTGTCGGGCGGCTCCGCCGGCAACACCATGGCCGGCATCGCCTCGCTGGGCGGCAAAGGCGCCTACATCGGCAAGGTCCACGGCGACCAGCTCGGCCAGGTCTTCCGCCACGACATCCGCGCCGCCGGCGTCCGTTTCGAGACGGCGGCCGGCCATGGCGGCGCCCCGACCGCGCGCTGCCTGATCCTGGTGACGCCGGACGCCCAGCGCTCCATGAACACCTTCCTCGGCGCCTGCGTGGAGCTGGGGCCGGAGGACATCGACGAGGCGCTGATCGCCAACTCGCAGGTCACCTATCTGGAAGGCTACTTGTGGGACCCGCCCCGCGCCAAGGAGGCCTTCCGCAAGGCGGCGTCCACCGCCCACGGCGCCGGGCGCAAGGTCTCGCTCTCGCTGTCCGACAGCTTCTGCGTCCACCGCCACCACGCGGAGTTCCTGGACCTCGTCGAGGGCCATGTCGACATCCTGTTCGCCAACGAGCATGAGATCACCGCCCTCTACAGGACCGACCGCTTCGAGGACGCGCTGGAGGCGGTGAAGCGCCTCGGCAAGACCGCCGCCCTGACGCGCAGCGAGAAGGGCGCCGTCATCGTCTCCGGCGGCGAGGTGGTCGAGGTTCCCGCATCCCCGGTGGCCCGCGTGGTCGACACCACGGGGGCCGGCGACCTCTACGCCGCCGGCTTCCTCTACGGCTACACCCGCGGGATGGCTCCGGCGGTCTGCGGCCGCATCGGCGCGCTGGCCGCGGCGGAAATCATCAGCCACGTCGGCGCCCGTCCGGACGTCGTGCTGGCCGATCTGCTGCCGGATCTGCTGAAAGACGCGGGCGTTCCGGCCTAATTGCCGGAACAGCACCTGTAGGGTATAAGCTGGCGGACCTTCCCGTCCGCCGGCTCCGCCCCCATGCAAGTCTATCTGCCGATCGCCGAGATGTCGGTCAACGCCCTGCTCGTGCTCGGCATGGGGGGGCTCGTCGGCTTCCTGTCCGGCATGTTCGGGGTGGGCGGCGGCTTCCTGATGACGCCGCTGCTGATCTTCATCGGCGTCCCGCCCGCCATCGCGGTGGGCACCCAGGCCAACCAGCTCGTCGCCGCCAGCGTGTCGGGGGTGCTCGCCCACTGGCGGCGCGGCAACGTGGACGTCAAGCTGGGCGTCGTCATGCTGCTGGGCGGCATGGTCGGCACGGTGGTCGGCGTCTGGATCTTCTCCATATTGCAGCGGATCGGCCAGATCGACGCGGCGATCACGCTGTCCTACGTCTTCTTCCTCGGCACCATCGGCACGATGATGATGGTGGAGGCCAGCCGCGCGCTGATCCGCCGCCGCGCCCCCACGGCCAAGCGGGGCAAGCTGCACCGCCACATCTGGCTGCACGGCCTGCCGCTGAAGATGCGGTTCCACCGCTCGAAGCTCTACATCTCCGCCCTGCTGCCGGCCGGCATCGGGGCGATCGGCGGGATGCTGGTGGCGATCATGGGCATCGGCGGCGGCTTCATGCTGGTGCCGGCGATGATCTATCTGCTGAACATGCCGACCGGGCTGGTGGCCGGCACCTCGCTGTTCCAGATCATCTTCACCACGGCCATGGCGACGCTGCTCCAGGCGGCGACCAACCAGACGGTGGACGTGATGCTGGCGCTTCTGCTGCTGATCGGCGGCGTGGTCGGCGCGCAGTTCGGCACCAAGGCCGGTGGCCGGCTGCGCGGCGAACAGGCGCGCCTGCTGCTGGCCTCGCTGGTCGTCGCGGTGGCGCTGAAGCTCGCCTTCGATCTGGTGATGGAACCGAACGACGTCTTCACCATCTCGACGAGGATGTCGTGAGCGCTGTCCGCAAGGGCGCCGGGCGGCTGTGGTCCGTCCGGATCGCCGGCGGGCTGGTGGGGCTTCTGGCGGGGGTGTTCCTGGCCGCCACGGTCTGGGCGCAGCAGCTCGTCGCCGACCTGTCCAGCCACCTGATCGCCATCACCACCGGCTTCACCGGGACGGAGGTCGTGCTGTTCGGCACCACCGACGGGGCGGGCGACGTCGCCATCGTGGTGACCGGCCCGCGCACCCCGGTCACCGTGCGCCGCAAGGAGCGCATCGCCGGCATCTGGATCAACGCGCGCAGCGTGCGGTTCGAGCAGGTGCCCGGTTACTACATGGTCGCGACGAACCGCCCGCTGGACCAGTTCGTCGGCCGCCCGGTGCTGGAGCGCCATCAGATCGGGCTGCCGAATCTCCAGCTCGGCCCGCGCGAGCAGCTGGCCCCGGACCAGCTCGCCCTGTTCCGCTCGGCCCTGATCCGCAACAAGCAGCGGGCCGGGCTCTACGGCATCACGCTGGGGCAGGTGGCCTTCCTGGGCGAGCGGCTGTTCCGGACCAACATCTATTTCCCGGCCAACGTGCCGACGGGCCTGTACAATGTGGAAGCGCTGCTGATCCGCGACGGCGAGGTGGTCAGCGCCCAGACCACGCCGCTGGTGGTGTCCAAGGTCGGCTTCAGCGCGGAAATCTACGACTTTGCGCGCAACCAGCCGATGATTTACGGTGTTGCCGCGGTGATTGGCGCCATCGCCGCCGGCTGGCTGGCCGGCGCCATCTTCCGGAGGGTGTGACCCATGTCCGATCCGATTGCCACCGATCCGATTGCGTCCATTCCGACCGCGCCCGATCCGGCCGTTTCCGAACCGGAAGTTACGGCCAAGCTGCCGGTTCGCATCTTCCTGGTCGTGGTGGACGAGAGCCCGGAGCTTCAGCTCGCCTTGCGCTACGCCTGCCTGCGCGCCCGCAAGTCGGGGGGCAAGGTGGCGCTGCTCTACGTCATCGAGCCCGGCGAGGTGCAGCAGTGGCTGGCCCTGGAGAACCTGATGCGCGAGGAGCAGCGCGCGGAGGCGGAGCAGAAGCTGCAGAAGCTGGCCCGCGACGTGAACCGGCTGACCGGCACCCTGCCGGCCCTGTACGTGCGCGAGGGCAACCGCCGCGACGAGGTGCTGGCCCTGATCGACGAGGAGCCGAGCATCTCCATCCTCGTGCTGGCCGCCGGCGTCGATCCGGAGGGGCCGGGGCCGCTGATCTCCTACTTCACCAATCGCGGCCTCGCGAAGATGCGCATTCCGCTGACCATCGTGCCGGGCGGCATCGGCATCGACGCGCTGGACGCCATCACTTAGGGCGTCTCAACGTCCATAGAGGGCGGTAAGGCTGCGCTGGTCGATGTCGGACCGGTCGTCGGTCAGCACCGGGTGCCCGGCCAGTTCGGCAGGGGCCAGCGTCTCCAGGATGCGCGACGCCGCGTACGTCGCACCCGCCGGAGCGGCGCGCAGGCGTACGCTCAGATCCTCAAGCGTACGCGTCTCCTTTGTGGCGATCAGCAGGTAGTTCCCGCGCCCGGCGTCGGCGACGTACACCGACGGGAAGACCGCCCCCTGCGTCGCCGCCAGCGGCCCGACCAGAGCGTCGCGGTCCATCGGGGAGGCGATGTTCATGACCAGCACGCCGCCCGGCGCCACCCGCCGCTCCACCGCCGCGAAAAACTCCCTGGTCGCCGTGAAGAAGGGAATTAGCGCGGTCGAGTAGAGGTCGACGATCACCACGTCGTGCTGCTCCGGCGACCGCTCGACATGGCGGCGGGCGTCCTCCACGGCGACGCGCACCTCGGGCCGCAGGCCGAACTTCTCGCGCGCCACCTCGACCACCGCTGGGTCCAGCTCAACTCCCAGGATGTCGGCGCCCGGCCAGACGTCGAGGATCTCCTTGGCTGCGGCCCCGCCGGCCAGTCCCAGCACCAGGACGCGCGTGCCGTTTCCCAGGGCCGGGACGGCGGCGAACAGGTCGTAATAGAGGCCGGTCGGGCCGCCGTCCTTGCGCAGCCGCGACTGGGTTGCCCAGGCCACGTTCAGGTGCAGGCGGATCTGCTCGGCGTCCTCCTGCACCATGATCGTGTTGTGCGGCGTCTCGCGGTAGAGGGCGAAGCCCTGCCCCTCGCCATGGCCGGCGGCCCAGGCCAGGGGAACCGCCAAGGCCGCGGCGGCGGCCACCCGTTTCCCACCCGGAATGAACAGGCAGGCGAGCGCCGGCAGCACCGCCGCCAGGGCGTAGCCCGCCGACACCCCGACCTGCGGGATCGCGTAGAAGGAGGCGAAGAAGGTGCCGCCGATGCTGCCCAGCGTGCCGACCGCGTAGATCCGCCCCGCCGCCGCCGCACCGGTCAGGCTGCTCAAGCCCGCGCAGATCGGCGACACCATGGCCAGCGCGAAGGAGGGCAGTCCCAGGATCAGCGCCGCCCCGACGACCGACCCCTCCACCGCGTTGAAGCGGCCCGCGGCGTCTGCCAGCATCGGCTTGCCCAGCCAGGGCGTCAGCGCCGCCGCGGCGACCCCGGCCAGCAGCGCGGCGCGCAGCGCCGGCACCGCCTTCGGCCCGTCGCCGAGCTGCCCGCCGGTCCAGTAGCCGGCGGCCATGAAGGTCATCACCACGCCGATGACGGCGCCCCACTGATAGACCGAATAGCCGAAATGCGGCGCCATCAGCCGCCCGCCGAGGATTTCCATCATCATCAGCGACCAGCCCGCCGAGAAGGCGGCGGCGGCCAGCGCGAAGGAGCGGAGGGATGGGCGGGCGGGGGAGGGATCGCGACCGCTCAAGGCCGGCGACCGGGGGTTCGTTGCAGCGCCCTATTCATCGGTCCCTGTCTTCTCCTTCAGCCCATAGACCTCTATCGGGTCGTTCAGCCCCTTCACCGGGTGCCAGCCGACCGAGACGAGGCGGCTGGCGCAGGCCTCGGCCACCTCGGCGGAGGTCAGGACGTTGCGGTCCAGGCGGCTGCACAGCCCCTCGATCCGGCTGACCAGATTGACCGCCGGGCCGATCACGGTGAAGTCCAGCCGGTTGGCGGAGCCGATGTTGCCATACATGACCTCGCCCATGTGGAGCGCGATGCCGCAGCGCAGGGTCGGCTGGCCCCAGGCGGAGCGCTCGGCGTTGCGGGCGGCCATGTCGGTCAGGGCCTCCTGCGCGGCGTCCAGCGCCTTGGTGCAGGCGGCGGCCCCGGTCGGGTCGCTCTCCTCCAGCGGGAAGATGGCCAGCATGGCGTCGCCGATGAATTTCATGATCTCGCCGCCGCGGCTTTCCACGGCACCGCCCATGATCTCGAAATAGCCGTTCAGCAGGGCGATCAGCTCCTCCCGCGGCAGCCGGTCGGCCAGCGAGGTGAAGCCGCGCAGGTCGCAGTACCACAGCACGGCGCGGACGTTGGCGCCGGTGCCGCGCCGGATGTCGCCGGACAGGATGCGCGCGCCCGTCCGGTGGCCGACATAGGTGTCCAGAACCGTCGTCGCCAGCCGCCGCAGCGCCAGCGTCTCCAACACCGCGCCCAGCGCCGGCAGCACCGCGTCGACCAGCGCCAGATCGGCGGTGGAGAAGCCGCCCGGCCGGTCGGTGGTGAAGCTCAGCACGTTGCGCCGTCCCCCGGCGAACAGCACCGTCATGGCGACATAGTCCGTCGCCCCCTGCGCCTTCAGCTCGGCGAAGACCGGGTATGGGTAGGGCGGCTCCATCTGCTCCAGCCGGTAGCGCAGGCCGTCGGCGCCGTCCTCGATCAGCGTGGCGAAGGGGCTGGTCAGATATTCGGTGCTGGTCTCCGTGCCGTGGGCGCGGGTGGCGATCTCCACCTGCTCGGCGTTGCGGCGCCAGAAGAAGGCGATGGTGCGGATCTGCGGGTGCAGCAGGGGCAGGGCGCAGACCACGCGCAGCAGCGGGACGCCGGACGCCATCAGGCGCCGGCAGAAGCGGTCCATCATCGGCTCGAAGCCGGGGGCGTGCCGGCCTTCCAGCAGCAGCCATTCGACGACCTCCCGCGCGGCGTCGTCGATGGTGGGGGCCGCAGGGGTTGCCGGTGCGGTGGCCGCGGGCGGTGCCATGCTCACGGATCGATAACCATAAAGATGCGATGCTTGATCTGTCGGCGGATTCTGCCCAAGTTTCGCCTACGCCGCCAGTGTTGTTCGGCGCCGATGGAGGATATCACCATGTTCATTCAGACCGAGCAGACGCCCAACCCGGCGACTCTCAAGTTCCTGCCGGGGCGTGACGTGCTCGGACGCGGCACCGCGGACTTCCCGTCCCGCGATGGTGCCGCCGCTTCGCCGCTGGCCCAGCGGCTGTTCGAGATCGACGGGGTCCAGGGCGTCTTCCTGGGCGCCGACTTCGTGACCATCACCAAGGCCGGCGACAAGGAGTGGTTCCTGCTGAAGCCGTCGATCCTCGGCGTCATCATGGAGCATTTCACCGCCAACCGCCCGGTGCTGCTGGAAGAGGCGGCCGGCGACGGCCACGCAGCCAGCGCGGACGACGACGAGATCGTCACCCAGATCAAGGAGCTGCTGGACACCCGCGTGCGCCCGGCGGTGGCCCAGGACGGCGGCGACATCACCTTCTACGGCTTCGAGGAGGGCGTGGTGTATCTGGAGATGAAGGGGGCCTGCTCCGGCTGCCCCAGCTCCACCGCCACGCTGAAGGCCGGCATCGAGAACATGCTGCGCCACTACATCCCCGAGGTGGTCGAGGTCCGCGCCGTCCGCTGACGGCATCCACCGGCGGGCGCGGTCCGAACGGACGGACCGCGCCCGCCGATGTCGCACTCTGCGCTTATTCCGGAACGACGAACTGCATGCCCAGCCAGCGCCACCGTCCTTCGGGGGCGGGCAGGGTGCAGTTCACGCGCGTCCGGCCCGGCGGGAAGGGGTCGCGGATGCGCACCTCCACCCGGTCCTCGGTCACGCGCTCCAGCGCCGTCCGGCCCTGGCCGGCGGCGAAGCAGGCCAGCCGCGCGATGTCGCCGACCTCGTCCGACACGGTGAAGCCGATCGACGGCGGGTTGACGGTCAGCAGCGGATCGTCGGGCGTCAGGTCGGTCACTGGCAGCGGCAGCGCGTTGGCGGCCAGCCGGAAGCGGTCCACGCTGCCGAAACTCTCGTTCATCAGGAAGCGGGGCAGGGTCGCCCGGTCGACCTGCGGATGCAGGACGCCCGATTGCTGGCCGAAGGCGGCGGCGAAGCCCTGCTCCGTCACGATGGTCCGCAGCGCCGACGACACCTCGCCCTGCGGATAGGCGAACAGCGCGGGGCGCTGGCCGGTTTCCGCCTGAAGCCGGTCGGCCATGCGGCGCAGCTCCGCCTTCACCTCCTCGGCGGGGCGGGACACCAGCGACTGGGTGGAGGCGCCGAGCCCGCCGAGTGTGACCCCGGCGGCAGCGAGCTGCCGCACCTCCGCCCAGCTCATATGAGCGGGCGACCCGCGGTCGAGGGCGTCGGTCGCCACGAACAGGGTGAAGGGCAATCCCGCCGCCTTCAGCCGCGGCCATGCCTCGCGGAAGGCGGAGCGGCTGGCCTCGTCGATGGTGATCGCCACCGTCCGGTCGGGCAGCGGCGCACCGTTGCGCAGCGCCTCCAGGATGCGGGGCAGGGGCAGGACTTGGTAATCGCCGTCCTGAAGCTCGTCCAGATGGGCTTCGAACTGGTCGATCCGGATGCTGATGGACGGGGTCTGGTCCTCGCCGAAACGGTCGTAGGCGAAGACGACGGCGGTGCTCACCGTCCCGTCCGCCGCAACGCCGGGCGCCGCAACGCCGGGGCTTCCCGCCAGGGCCTGGAAAGCCCAGGCGGCGGCCACGGCGAAGACGGTGGCGGCGCGGCGGAACGGCATGGCGGCCTGTCGTGGGTCCGGAACGGTCGCGCGGCCGGACGGTGGTCCGGGCTGCGCCTCGGCTGGTGTGGCACAGGCACGCCGCCGGGAACAAGTCCGCAACACATACGGCGTGCTTCAGGCATCTTTCGTGATGCAGCCTTGCAACAACCCCTGTGACATTAGGCCCTATGGCGTCCGGTCGCGGACCCGGTGTCCGCCGCCGGTTCGCCAGGGGCCGGTTCGCCAGGGGCCGGTTCGCCAGGGGCCGGTTCGCCAGGGGCCGGTTCGTTGGGGCTCAGCCCATCATCAGCCCGCCCAGGGCGGCGTCGGTCAGCAGTGGGTAGCGCTGCTCGTCCGGCAGTTGATAGTGCCACCACTCGCAGCTGTAATGCCGCCAGCCCGCCGCCGTCATGACGCCGAGAAGGGCGGCGCGGTTGCGCTGCTGCTCGATGGTCAGGTCGGTGCGGCCATGGTGGGACAGCTCGGTCATGTCGTCGAAGCCGGTGCCCATGTCCAGCGGGCGTCCGGTCCCGTCGGCCAGCGTCAGATCCACCGCGACGCCGCGGGAATGGGTGGAGCCGCCCGACGGATCGGCGATGTAGGACGGGTCGGGCAGTGCCCGCCACAAGGCCCATTGCGCCTCGACCGGGCGGAAGGCATCGTACAGCCGCAACCGGCAGCCGATGCCGCGCGCCAGCCGGATCGCCGCGCGCAGCGCCGCCGCCGCGTCGGGGTGCAGCAGGCAACGCGGGTGCCGGTAAATGGGCACCCCGGTAAGGTTCTCCGGCGTGGCGTACAGCAGCTCGATGTCGACGTCGAAGTCCGGTGGTGCGATGGGTGTGAGCATGATCCATGCCGTCAGGGAAGGTCGGGGCTGTCTATCACGCTCTTGACCCAGGCTTGAAGTGGGGCTTTGAAGATGGCGGATCTGACGACGCGTGTGAGGCGATGAGAGTTCTGGGACTGGACACGGCGACCTCCGGCTGCTCAGCCGCGCTGTGGGACGACGGCGCCGTCACCGCGCGGCGGCGCGAGCCGATGGCCCGCGGGCAGGCGGAAGCGCTGGTGCCGCTGGCGCAGGCCGCGCTGGCGGAGGCGGGATGCGCCTTCGACGCGCTGGACCGCATCGCCGTGACCGTGGGGCCGGGCGCCTTCACCGGGCTGCGCATCGCGCTGGCCGCGGCGCGCGGCTTCGCCCTGGCCGCCGGCTTGCCGGTGGTCGGCGTGACCAGCTTCGACGCGATCGTCCATGGATTGCCGGAAACGGAGCGGGCCGGCCGTGCCGTGCTCGTCGCCGTGGACTCCCGCCGCACCGAGCCGTTCCTGCAACTTTTCCATCCGGACCTGACTCCCTTGGGCGAGCCGGCGATGCTGGAACCCGCCGCGGTGCCGGGCTGGCTGGACGGGCTGCTGCCCACGGGGCCGCTCCTGGTGGCCGGCGACGGGGCCGGTCCGTTGCGGCCGCTTCTGGAAGACCGCGCCAAGACGGACTTCGCGGCCGGGCCGGGCACGCCCGACGCCGCCGTGGTCGCGGCGCTGGGTGCCGTGCGGGAGGTCGGACTGCCGGCCCAGCCCTTCTACCTGCGTCCGCCCGACGTTTCCCTGCCGCGGAAGACGGCATGACGGCGGCCCCGCCCGAGACGTTCCGCCCCCGGACGTCCGATCCGGCGCGTCTTCAGACCGCCGGCCTCGCCGACGCCGCGGTGATCGCGGCCTTGCAGCAGGGCTGCTTTCCCGACGATCCCTGGGGCGGCGAGGCGGTCGCCAGCTTGATCGGCCAGCCCGGCTTCTTCGCCGCGCTGGCCTTGCGGGAGGGCGCGGAGGGCGACGATCCGGTCGGCTTCCTGCTGGCGCGGGTCGCCGCCGAGGATGGCGAGATCATCGCCGTCGGCGTCCGTGCCGACGCGCGGGGGCAGGGCCTCGGGCGGCGGCTGGTCGCGGCGGCGTTGGACGGCGCGCGGGCGCTGGGTGCCACGGCGCTGTTCCTGGAAGTCGCCGAAGACAATGGTATGGCGCAATCCCTGTATAAATCCTGTGGTTTCTTTCCGGTGGGCCGTCGTCCCGGCTATTACCGCAGGGTGGACGGAAGGGTTGCCGCCCTGGTGTTGCGGTATTCGTACACCGACAAATAAACATTAACCTTTCTGAATCCACAGGCGATGCACCCCCTCCGGCTCATCCGGATTTTCGGGCGTCACGGCGAGAATGGAGTGACCCAGTTCGGCTAAGGATCGGGGCACATTCTCCAAGGGTTCGCCAGCGTTCAGCCGGACTTCAAGCGTTTGCCCGGCGGCCATGCGCTCCACCGACAACTTGGTCTTGACGAAGGTTAACGGGCACACCTCGCTGGTGATGTCCAAAAACAAATCCGGAGATTTTTTTTCGTACACTGCTTCCTCTTTAAGAGCAAAGGATGGATATTGCGCGCGGCCTCAAACCTCTTTATATGGAGAGGAACGCCAAGCTGCGGAGCAAGCTTACATGAGCAATGGTACCCCTTCCAACGCGCTGTTGTCTCTGACTACGGAGATCGTGGCGGCGCATGTCTCGAACAATACAGTCGCTCTCGGCGATCTTCCGACGCTGATTGAGCAGGTCTACAAGTCACTCGCGAATGTCGGGACCGAGCCGGTTGCGACGGAGGAGCGTCCGCAGCCCGCGGTGCCCATCAAGAAGTCCGTCACTCCCGACTACATTGTGTGCCTGGAGGATGGCAAGAAGCTGAAGATGCTGAAGCGCCATCTGAAGACGGCCTACGACATGTCGCCGGAGGAATACCGCGACCGCTGGGGCCTGCCGGCCGACTATCCGATGGTCGCCCCGAACTACGCCCGCCAGCGCAGCTCGCTGGCCAAGCAGATCGGTCTCGGCACCCGCGCCCGTCGCGGCGCGGCCTAAGGTCCATCGGGCTTGTGCGTTGGTGTCCGGCGGACCGCCGCCGTTCGGTCCGGTCCGCCCCGGAACCCCACCGCCCGGATGTGATCTTTTCTTCCTTCCCGCGTGATCATTACTGTCCCGCCTTGCCGCCGTCCCCGTTCGCCGGGGCCGGACCTTGCGGCTTGCCCGGAGTCCGGGCTTGCCGGGGACGGTTTCGTCACGTCGCGGTTGACCGGCAACCGCCCATTCGTGTTATCCCTGTTCCGTGCCCGACCGGGCTCCGGAAGGAGAACCGGCGGTTGCCGCGACCCGAACAACGCCAGCGAAGCGTCGAGTATGGCTGATACAGGCACGGACCAGGGCAGCTCTTCGGATCTGCGCATGGGCTCCCTCGAAGTGCGGCTGGCCGAAACCGCCGCCGAGATCGATTGGGCGCAGGCGTTGCGCTACCGCGTCTTCTATGAGGAGATGTCGGCGGTGCCGTCGCCGGAGATGGCCGCGCGCCATCGCGACTTCGACGATTTCGACACGATCTGCGACCATCTTCTGGTCATCGACCACGCCCGCGGCGACGGCCCGGAGTCCGTGGTCGGCACCTACCGGCTGATCCGCCGCCCGGCGGCGGCCAAGGCCGGGCGCTTCTATTCCAGCGACGAATACGACATCGGGCGGCTGCTCAGCTATCCGGGGGAGATCCTGGAGCTGGGGCGGTCCTGCGTCGATGCCGCCTACCGCACGCGCGGCAGCAGCATGCAGCTGCTGTGGCGCGGCATCGCGGCCTACGTCTTCCACCACGACATCGCGGTGATGTTCGGCTGCGCCAGCCTGCCGGGCACCGACCCGGTGGCGATGGCCGAGCCGCTTGCCTACCTGCATCATTTCCATCTGGCCCCGGCGGAGCTGCGTCCCGTGGCGCTGCCGGAACGCTATGTCGGCATGGACCTGATGCCCCGCGAGCGGATCGACCCGAAGCGCGCGCTGACCGTTCTGCCGCCGCTGATCAAGGGCTATCTGCGGCTGGGCGGCTTCATCGGCGACGGCGCGGTGATCGATCACCAGTTCAACACCACCGACGTGTCGATCGTGGTGAAGACGGACCTGATCACCAACAAATACTCCAAGCATTACGAGCGGCGCAGCCGCGACGCCCAGATCGCGTGATTCAAGATCGCATCGGCAAGCGGGCGCATCGGGAGGCGGATGGCATGACGGCGGTGGATGCAACCGGTGCGCGTGCCCTGGGATCGCCGGTGCGGGGCGGACTCCGCCTGGCCGTCTATCTGCTGTGGACGCTCCTGCTGATCCCGGTGCAGGCGCTGGCCGTCGCGCTGCGCTCGCCGCTGCGCCACCGCATCCCCCAGGTCTATCACCGGGTCTGCGCCGCCATCCTGGGCATCGGCGTCGTGGTGCGCGGCCAGCGCGCGGCGGACGGGCCGGTGCTGTTCGTCTCCAACCACTCCTCCTACCTCGACATCACGGTGCTGGGATCGGTCATTCCGGGCTCCTTCGTGGCGAAGAGCGAGGTGGCCGGCTGGCCCTTCTTCGGGGTGCTGGCGAAGCTCCAGCAGACCGTCTTCGTGGAGCGCAGGGCCCGCTCCGGGGTGGAGAAGCAGCGGGACGAGCTGGGCGCCCGGCTGGACGCCGGCGACAGCCTGATCCTGTTCCCCGAAGGCACCTCCAGCGACGGCAACCGCACGCTCCCCTTCAAGACGGCGCTGTTCGCGGTGGCTGCCCGGCGCATCGGGGACCGGCCGCTGACCGTGCAGCCGGTCAGCATCGCGCCGACGCGGCTGGACGGCATCCCGATGGGGATCGCCTTCCGTCCCTATTACGCGTGGTACGGCGACATGGATCTCGCCCCCCATCTGTGGACCGTCTTCACGCTGGGCCGCATGACGGTGGAGGTGGAGTTTCATCCCCCGGTGACCATCGACGGCTTCTCCAGCCGCAAGGCCCTGGCCGACCATTGCCAGCGCGCCGTCGCCCGGGGCGTGGAGCGCGCGGTGTCCGGACGGCCGATGCCCTCTGTCGTCCCGTGACGGAAACTTTCCACTCCGCGAAATGGGCCGCGAAATGAATGGTCGGCCCGCGGGCACGATTGACTCGTTTTCCCGCAATCGTGCTACCATATCGGTAGGGTGCGATGCCGCGACGCGGCGGGTCGCGCGCCGGATTGCGCCGCTTTGCCGGTGCCGTTCAGGCGCGCGTTTTTGTATTGGCCGAGATCGCGTTTGGTCCGGATCGTTCAGCGCTGTGGAAGGGATCGTTGAGTAAGAAGCTCTTCATCAAGACCTGGGGTTGCCAGATGAATGTCTATGACTCCGCCCGCATGGCGGATGTCCTGGCACCCCTGGGCTACCGGCCGGTGGACGAGCCGGACGGCGCCGACATGGTGATCCTCAACACCTGCCACATCCGTGAAAAGGCCTCCGAGAAGGTGTTTTCGGAACTGGGCCGGATGCGCCAGCTCAAGGACGTCAAGGCCGAGGCCGGCGACGGCCGGATGATCGTCGCCGTGGCCGGCTGCGTCGCCCAGGCCGAGGGCGAGGAGATCGTCGCCCGCGCCCCCTTCGTGGACATGGTGTTCGGGCCGCAGACCTATCACACCCTGCCGGAGATGGTGGCGAAGGCCAGCCGCAAGGCGGGCAGCGTGCTGAACACCGACTTCCCCGTGGAGTCCAAGTTCGACTTCCTGCCGGACGAGAGCGCCAGCCAGGGCGTCTCCGCCTTCCTGGCGGTGCAGGAGGGTTGCGACAAGTTCTGCACCTTCTGCGTGGTGCCCTACACCCGCGGCGCCGAATTCTCGCGGCCCGGCACCCAGATCCTGGCGGAGGCCCGGCGTCTCGTCGCCGGCGGCACGCGGGAGATCAACCTGCTCGGCCAGAACGTCAACGCCTGGCACGGCGAGGGGCCGGACGGCACCAGCTGGGGCCTCGGGCGGCTGGTCCGCGAGCTGGCGGAGATCGACGGGCTGGAGCGCATCCGCTACACCACCTCGCACCCGCGCGACATGGAGGACGACCTCATCCGCGCCCACGCCGAGGTGCCGCAGCTCATGCCCTACCTGCATCTTCCGGTGCAGGCCGGGTCCGACCGCGTGCTGGCGGCGATGAACCGCAAGCACACGGCGGACGACTACCGCCGCATCGTCGAGCGGCTGCGCGCCGCCAAGCCGGATCTGGCGCTGTCGGGCGACTTCATCGTCGGCTTCCCTGGCGAGAGCGACGCCGACTTCGCGGCGACCCTGCGCCTCGTCACCGACGTCGGCTACGCCCAGGCCTATTCCTTCAAGTACAGCGCGCGCCCTGGCACCCCGGCGGCGCTGGAGCATGGCCAGCTGCCGGAGGACGTCAAGGACGCCCGTCTCGCCGCGCTCCAGCAATTGCTGAACGCGCAGCAGCAGGCCTTCAACCAGAGCTTCGTCGGGTGCACCGTGCCGGTCCTGTTCGACCGCGTCGGCAAGCGCGCCGGCCAGCTCCTCGGCAAGAGCCCCTATCTGCAGTCGGTGCACGCCGACGCCAACGAGCGGCTGCTCGGCCGCATCGTCGCGGTGCGCATCGACGCCGCCCATCCGAACAGCCTTGCCGGCAGCGTGGCGACCGGTGAATACCGCAGCTCCGCCACCGGCACGCAACCCGTGGAGGCGACCGTTTGAACGGCTTGCCCGATCAGCGTCCCGATCAACGCCCAGATCAACGGATCGATCTGAATTTCGACGACAACCGGCTCCTGCCGATGCTGTACGGGGAGCATGACCGCCACCTCGCCCGCATCGAGAACCAGCTGGGCGTCTCCCTGATCTCCCGCGGCAACACGCTGACCATCGCCGGTCCGGCGGAGTCCTCGGAGGCCGCCCGTTCGGCCATCGACGCCCTCTACGAGCGGCTGAAGCGCGGCATGACCGTCGGCACCGGCGAGGTGGACGCCGCCGTCCGCATGGCGACCGGCGTCGGCGGTGCGGTGCGCGACCAGAACCTGGCGACGCTCAGCCGGGGCGAGGTCGCGGTGCGCACCCGCCGCAAGGGCGCCATCACCCCGCGTTCCCCCATGCAGGCGGCCTATCTCCAGGCTTTGGCCGAAAGCGAGATGGTCTTCGGGCTCGGCCCCGCCGGCACCGGCAAGACCTACCTCGCCGTCGCGCAGGCGGTGGCTCTGCTGACCACCGGCCAGGTGGACCGCATCATCCTGTCACGCCCCGCCGTCGAGGCCGGGGAGCGTCTGGGCTTCCTGCCCGGCGACCTCAAGGAGAAGGTGGACCCCTATCTGCGCCCGCTCTACGACGCGCTGCACGACATGCTGCCGGCGGAGCAGGTGAAGAAGCGGCTGGAGTCCGGCGAGATCGAGATCGCGCCGCTCGCCTTCATGCGCGGGCGCACGCTCGCCAACGCCTTCGTCATCCTGGACGAGGCGCAGAACACCACGCCGATGCAGATGAAGATGTTCCTCACCCGCCTGGGCGAGGGGGGCCGCATGGCGGTCACCGGTGACATCTCCCAGACCGACCTGCCGGCCGGCGCCAAGTCCGGCCTGCGCGAGGCGCTGGATATCCTGGAGGGGGTGGAGGGCATCCGCTTCGTCCATTTCACCGCCGCCGACGTGGTGCGCCACCCTCTGGTCGCCCGCATCATCCGCGCCTATGACCATGCCGAAGGCCAACGCAAGCCCGCCCCCCGGCGGGCCGCCGCGGACGGCGGCGGGCCGGCGGCGGATGCGGAGGGAACACCGTGATGGCCGTCGATGTCGTCGTTTCACGTGAAGCGGGCGATTGGGCGGAGAACGCCGAGTGGCTGTGCGAACGCGCGGCACTCTCCGCGCTCTCCGTCACCTACGACGAGGACGAGGGGCCGGCGGAACTGTCCGTCGTGCTGGCCGACGACGCGCTGGTGCACCGCCTGAACCGCGAATACCGTGGCAAGGACAAGCCGACCAATGTGCTGTCCTTCGCCCTGACCGAAGCGGAGGAGCCCGAACTGGGCGAGGACGCACCGGTCATGCTGGGCGACGTGATCCTGGCCTGGGAAACCGTCGCCCGCGAAGCCGCCGAGCAGGGTAAAACCCCTTCGGACCATATGACCCACCTTGTGGTGCATGGCGTTCTTCATTTGCTCGGGTATGATCACGAGACGGATGACGAGGCCGAGGAGATGGAGCAGCTCGAAACCGACGTGCTCGCGACCCTCGGCATCGCCGATCCGTACGCCGCCACGCGCTCTCCGCCCGGAGAGGCGAATTTGGACGAACAACCGCCGGACCGATGAGCGAGATTTCCGACAGTCGAACGCCCCGTGAAGACGGGGCCGAAGATCAGCAATCCTTGGGCCACCTGTTTCGCGGGTGGATGAGGACCGTCCTGGGGGGGCGCGACGACGCCACCCTGCGCGCCACGATCGAAGACCTGATCGAGGATCAGGACAGCGGCGAGGGATCGCTGGGGGCGGGCGAGCGCGCCCTGCTCGCCAACATCCTGAAGCTGCGCGACCGCGCCGTCGACGACGTGATGGTGCCCCGCGCGGACATCGTGGCGGTGGATGTGGACACGCCGTTCCCCACCCTGGTCCAGCGCATGGCGGAGGAAGCCCATTCCCGCCTGCCGGTGTTCCGTGAAACGCTCGACGACGTCGTGGGCATGGTCCACATCAAGGACGTTCTGGTGGCGATGGCCAGCCGGACGCCGGTCGAACTGAAGGACATCGTGCGCGATCTCAGCATCGTCGCGCCCAGCATGCCGGTGGTCGACCTGCTGGTGCAGATGCGCCAGAAGCGCCAGCACATGGCGTTGGTGGTGGACGAGTTCGGCGGCATCGACGGCCTTGTCACCATCGAGGATCTGGTCGAGGAGATCGTCGGCGAGATCGAGGACGAGCACGACGAGGAGGCAACTCCCCATTTCGTGGAGCGTCCCGACGGCACGATTCTCGCCGACGCCCGCGTCTCCATCGAGGATTTCGAGGACCGCGTCGGCGCCTTCCTGACCGAGGAGGAGCGCGAGGACGTCGACACGCTTGGCGGTCTCGTCGTGTCGCTGGCCGGACGGGTGCCGGGCCGCGGGGAGACGCTGACCCACCCCTCCGGCCTGGAGTTCGAGATCGTCGAGGCCGACCCCCGCCGCATCAGACGGCTGCGCGTCCGCACCGCTCCCGCCGAGAATTCCGCCCTGGCCGAGGTCGGGTAAAGCCCCGCCGGGTATTTTCACCACGAAGACACGAAGGACACAAAGACGGCGCAAAGAGGCTCTACCGCATCCCCGGAAACACGGGCGGAGCGGGGGGCTTCTTCGTAACCCTCTTCGTGCCTTCGTGTCTTCGTGGTGATTTCGTTTCCAGACCGGCACGATTGTCTCGTCCGCCGAACCGGCCCACCCGCTTCCGGAGTTCCATTCCTTGACCGCCACCGACATGACGACCACCCCGGCCCGGCTGGGCCGCCTGTCCGCGGGCTTGGCCGGGCTGACCGGTTGGCGCAGGCTGCTGGCGGCGGCGGGATTCGGCGGGTTGGCGACGCTCGCCCTGCCGCCGGCCGGCGTGGTCCCGCTGCTGCTGATCGCCTTTCCGGGGCTGCTCTGGCTGCTCGACGGGGCGCGGACCAAGCGGCAGGCCTTCGCGGTGGGCTGGTTCTTCGGCTTCGCCCATCATCTGCTCGGCCTCTACTGGATCAGCGCGGCGCTGTTCACCGACATCGAGCGCTTCTGGTGGGCGCTGCCGTTGTCGGCGGCGGGTCTGCCGATCCTGCTGGCGATGTTCACCGGCTTCGCCACGCTGCTGGTCTGGATGCTGCGGGTCAGGGGGGTGGGGCAGGGGCTGGGGAAGGCGGTCCTGTTCGCCGCCTCCTGGGCGCTGTTCGAATGGCTGCGCGGCCATGTCTTCACCGGCTTCCCGTGGAACCTCGTCGGCTATGGCTGGACGGGCGTTCTGCCGGTTCTGCAAGGCGTCTCGCTGATCGGCATCTACGGGCTCAGCCTGCTGACCGTGCTGGTGGCGTCGCTGCCGGCGGGTCTGGCCGACATGGCGGTGCCGCGCCGCCGCGCCTGGGGAGCACTGGCCGCCGGGCTGGCGCTGTTCGCGGCGTTGGGCGCCTGGGGCGCGCTGCGGCTGGCTGGGGCGTCCGATGCGACGGTGCCCGGTGTGCGGTTGCGGCTCGTCCAGCCGGCCATCGACCAGCGGCTGAAATGGGCGGCGGGCGAGCGGGTGCGCAACGTCCAGCAGCAGATGGAACTCTCCGTGGCCCCGTCCAGTGAGCCGGTCACCCATGTGATCTGGGCGGAGACCGCGGTGCCGCTGTTCCTCGACCAGGACGCGCGCCTGCGTCAGGCGCTGGGGTCGGTCACGCCGCCCGGCGGGCTGCTCATCACCGGGGTGCCGCGCATGGAGGCCGGACCGGACGGCGCGCCGCTCTATTACAACAGCCTGGCGGCGGTCGACGGCAGCGGCGCGGTGACGGGGCGCTTCGACAAGTTCCACCTCGTGCCCTTCGGCGAATACATGCCGTTGCGCCGCTGGCTGCCGGTCGGGGCCATCGCCGGCAACGGGGCCGAGTTCTCCGCCGGGCCGGGGCCGGTGTCGCTCGATCTCAAGGGCCTGCCGCCGGTCAGCCCGCTGATCTGCTACGAGGTGATCTTCCCGGACGCCGTGCTGCCCGCCGCGGAGGAGGGCGCCGGACGGCCGCGCTGGATGCTGAACCTGACCAACGACGCCTGGTACGGCAACACCGCCGGTCCTTACCAGCATTTCGCCATCGCCCGGACCCGCGCGGTGGAGGAGGGAATGCCGCTGGTCCGCGTCGCCAACACCGGCATCTCCGGCGTGGTGGACCCCCACGGCCGCATCACAGCCATGCTGCCGCTTGGTCACAGGGGTGTGGTCGATGCGGCCTTGCCGGAAGCGTTGCCCACCCCCACTCTCTACGGACGTGTGGGCGATGGCGCGTTTGGGTTGCTTCTTTTGACCTGTTTCGCGGTGGGCCTGCGCGCACGACATCGCAGTTAGCGCATCCGAGACTCTTTTTTCAATCACGCGCATCGGGAGCGCTCGGGCGCGCTTGACTGCATACATGGATATGTCGTATCAAGGTTGCACAACTGTTTCAGGGAATTAGAGCAATGCAAGCAACGCCAGCGCGGGGCCGCCGGGCCACTGCCGGCCGTCCCAAGACGGGAAAGCCGAACCCGATCGACGTTCACGTCGGTTCCCGCGTCCGGTTGCGCCGGACCCTTCTGGGCATGAGCCAGGAAAAGCTGGGCGAGGCCATCGGCCTGACCTTCCAGCAGGTGCAGAAGTACGAGCGCGGCGCCAACCGCATCGGTGCGTCGCGCCTGTTCGACCTCAGCCGCGTCCTGGACGTTCCGGTGTCCTTCTTCTTCGACGACATGCCGGCGGAAGCCGCCGCGGCTCCGGTTGACGACGAAGAGGGCAACGCCGCCGGTTTCGAGGAGCGTTCGGGCGGCTACGAGCCGGACCCGATGGCCAAGCGCGAGACGCTGGAGCTGGTGCGCGCCTACTACCGCATCAACGACCCGTCGGTGCGCAAGCGCCTGTTCGAGCTGACCAAGGCCGTTGCCAATTCCGGCATGGTCGAAGCGGCCGAATAACACGGTTTAGAGACCTGAGCCGAACAACCGGAAGCAATCCGGACGGCAGGAAGATTGGGGAACGCGGCCCTCCGGCCCGTTCCCCGATGTCGTTTTAAAGCGAATTTCCGGCGGCCTCCTCCAACCCCGGGGAGATTGCTTGACCTGGAACGCAAACCTTGCCACATACGGAAAATGACTGGCTTTCCGTGGGTGCTGCGCCGGTCTCCCAATCTGCTTTTGTTGAATAGCCCCCGTCCATTGCCGAGGTTCGTCGTGGCCAAGCTCAACTACGTGTTCACCAGCGAGTCCGTGTCCGAAGGCCATCCGGACAAGGTGTGCGACCGCATCTCCGACGCCATCGTCGATCTCTACCTGTCGCACGATCCCTACGCCCGCGTGGCGGTGGAAACGCTGGCGACCACCAACCAGATCGTGCTGGCGGGCGAGGTGCGCGGGCCGGAGAGCATCACCCCCGACATGCTGGTCCAGGTCGCCCGCGCCGCCGTGAAGGACATCGGCTACGAGCAGGATGGCTTCCATTGGGAGAAGATGGACGTCAAGTGCTTCGTCCACTCGCAGTCCGCCGACATCGCGGTCGGCGTCGACGCCGCGGGTGAGAAGGACGAGGGCGCCGGCGACCAGGGCATCATGTTCGGCTACGCCTGCAACGAGACGCCGGCGCTGATGCCGGCGCCGATCTACTACAGCCACGCCATCCTGAAGTCGCTGGCCGAGGCCCGCCATTCCGGCGCCGCCCCGCAGCTCGGCCCCGACGCCAAGAGCCAGGTGACGCTGCAGTACGAGAACGGCAAGCCGGTGCGCGCCACCGCGGTGGTCGTCTCCACCCAGCACGCCGACGGCCTGACCCAGGAGGAGGTGCGCGAGATCGTCCGTCCGCACGTCCTGAACGTCCTGCCCGCCGGCTGGATGTGCGACGAGGCGAACTTCTACGTCAACCCGACCGGGCGCTTCGTCATCGGCGGCCCGGACGGCGACGCCGGCCTGACCGGGCGCAAGATCATCGTCGACACCTACGGCGGCGCCGCGCCGCACGGCGGCGGCGCCTTCTCCGGCAAGGACCCGACCAAGGTCGACCGCTCCGCCGCCTATGCCGCGCGCTACCTCGCCAAGAACGTGGTCGCCGCCGGCCTAGCCGAGCGCTGCACGATCCAGCTTTCCTACGCCATCGGCGTGTCGAAGCCGCTGTCGGTCTATGTCGACACCCACGGCACCGGCACGGTCGACGAGGACCGGCTGTCGGAG
>NZ_JAEPIV010000002.1:393583-750523 GCF_016632405.1 Azospirillum aestuarii | reverse complement strand
ATGCCCGCACCGCCGCCTATGGCCATTTCGGCCGCGAGGCGGAGGCCGACGGCGGCTTCTCCTGGGAGAAGACCGACCTCGTCAACGACCTGCGCGCCGCCTTCTTCTAAGAGCGGCTTCTTCCAAGACCGGACCCGTCCGTCCGGGACGCAGGGGCCACGCGGCCCCTGCGTTCGTTTCGGGACCCTGCTGTCACGATGACCGACTCCTTCCTGGACTCGTCCAAAAGGCTCTACGGACGGCGCAAGGGGCGTCCGCTCCGCAAGCGCAAGACCGAACTGCTCGATGGGCTTTTGCCGTCGCTGGAAATCCCGGTGCCTCAGCCGGGCGACCGGATCGACCCCCATGCCCTGTTCGCCAACCCCATGCGCGACGTCTGGCTGGAGGTCGGCTTCGGCAGTGGCCACCACATGGCCTGGCAGGCGGCGAACAACCGCGACGTCGGCGTGATCGGAGCCGAGCCCTTCATCAACGGGGTGGCCGGCCTGCTCAAGCTGGTGGACGACGAGGGCGTGCAGGACAACGTCCGCATCCTGCCGGACGACGCCCGCCCGCTGCTCGACGCCCTGCCGGACGCCTCCATCGGGCGCGCCTTCGTGCTGTTCGCCGATCCCTGGCCGAAGAAACGCCATTGGGAGCGCCGCTTCATCGGCCCGGACAACCTGCCGCGTCTCGCGCGCGTGCTGAAGGACGGGGCGGAACTGCGGCTGGCCAGCGACGACATGGGGCTGGTGCGTTGGATGCTGGAGCACACCGTCCGGCACCCAGACTTCGAATGGACGGCCCGCGGCCCGTCCGACTGGCGTCACCGCATCGCGGACTGGCCGCCCACCCGCTATGAGGAGAAGGCCATCGAGGCCGGGCGAAAGCCGGTCTTCATGCGCTTCGTCCGCAAGGCGCGGGGGTAGACACCACCGGCTCTCCGTAATGCTCCACCACCGGGAACGGGTCGTAGAAGCGGTGGAGCAGGGCCTTCCAGCGGGCGTAGCGCTCGGACCCCCGGAAGCCTTCGGTGTGATCCTCCAACCGGTCCCAGCGGACGAGCAGCAGGTAGCGGTCCGGCGCCTCGAGGCAGGGCCGCACCTCCAGCCCGAGGAAGCCCGGAGTCGCGGCGATCAGGGGCTGCGCCTCGGCCATCGCCTGTTCGAAGGCCGGGCCCTGGCCGGGTTTGACCGCAAGGAGAGCCGTTTCGAGGATCACGGTGAGCGGCCTCCTCAGGCTGTTTTCCGTGCGGCGCGAAGGCCGCCGAAGCCTTGACCTTACCCCGCGCGGACCCGCTCACCAAGCGCCTGGCATAGGACCTTGCGGAAAAGCGCTTGCGGCTTGCTCCGGAATGTCTATATTCACCGCATGAACCCATACGGATCGGCGGCTCGGGAAACCGGGCCGGCGGGACGCTTTGCGGGTGGGCCTTGGCCCACTTATTTTTTTATCAGCGTATCGAATCCCCGTGTTGGTCCCAGGGCGCTGTGCCAGGGGAGACCGCGGGGGCGGGTCAGGTGGAATGGAAGCAACCGGTCGTATCGAGCAGATCATCACGCCGTCGGTCGAGGCCATGGGCTACGAACTCGTGCGTGTGCAGTTGACCGGTGGGCAGCGCATGGTTCTGCAGGTCATGGCGGAACGCGCCGACGGCGCGCCCATGACGGTCGAAGACTGCGCCGACATCAGCCGCGCGATCTCCGCGGTGCTCGACGTTGAAGATCCGATCAAGAGCGCCTACACGCTGGAGGTCAGTTCGCCGGGCATCGACCGGCCGCTGACCCGTCTGAAGGATTTCGAGCGTTTCGCCGGTTTCGAGGCCAAGCTGGAGACCCGGCTCGCCGTCGATGGCCGCAAGCGCTTCAAGGGCATGCTGAAGGGCGTCGAAGACGGCCTCGTGTGCATCGAATCGGAACAGGGAGCCGCCCGGCTGGAGTTCGACAACATCCTGCGCGCCAAGCTGGTCTTGACGGATGAATTGATCCGCGCCAGCCAGGGCCAGGGTTGACGGCCGCTCCGGGCTTCACTCGAAGAACAAACGCCAGTCCAGGAAGTGTGACGGATGGAACTGCTGCAAGTCGCTGACGCGGTTGCCCGCGAAAAGAACATCGACCGGGACGAGGTCCTGGAGGCGATGGAGCAGGCGATTCAGAAGGCCGGGCGCTCCAAGTACGGCCACGAGCACGACATCCGCGCCCGCATCGACCGCAAGACGGGCGACATCCACCTGACCCGCCACCTGGAGGTGGTCGAGGCGGTGGAGAACGAGGCGACCCAGGTGACCCTCGCCTACGCCCAGCGCCGCAAGCCCGGCGCCCAGCTCGGCGACTTCCTGGTCGATCCGCTGCCCCCCATCGACTTCGGCCGCATCGCCGCCCAGACGGCCAAGCAGGTCATCGTCCAGAAGGTCCGCGACGCGGAGCGCAAGCGCCAGTTCAACGAATACAAGGACCGCACCGGCGAGATCGTCAACGGTCTGGTCAAGCGCGTCGAATACGGCAACGTCACCGTCGATCTGGGCCGCGCCGAGGCGATCCTGCGCCGCGACGAGCTGCTGCCGCGCGAGCACTTCAAGAACGGCGACCGCGTGCGCGCCTATATCTTCGACGTGCGCGAGGAAGCGCGCGGCCCGCAGATCTTCCTGTCGCGCACCCATCCGATGTTCATGGCGAAGCTGTTCGCCCAGGAAGTGCCGGAGATCTACGACGGCATCATCGAGATCAAGGCGGTCGCCCGCGACCCGGGCAGCCGCGCCAAGATCGCGGTGCTCAGCAACGACAGCTCCATCGACCCGGTCGGCGCCTGCGTCGGCATGCGCGGCAGCCGCGTCCAGGCGGTCGTCGGCGAGCTGCAGGGCGAGAAGATCGACATCATCCAGTGGAACCAGGAGCCGGCGACGTTCATCGTCAACGCCCTGGCCCCGGCCGAGGTCGCCAAGGTCGTGATGGACGAGGACAACAGCCGCATCGAGGTGGTGGTGCCCGACGACCAGCTGTCGCTGGCCATCGGCCGCCGCGGCCAGAACGTGCGCCTCGCCACCCAGCTCACCGGCTGGGACATCGACATCCTGACCGAGCAGGAGGAGTCGGAGCGCCGGTCGGACGAGTTCCGCACCCGTTCGCAGCTCTTCATGGACGCGCTGGACGTGGACGACGTGATCGCCCATCTCCTGGTCGCCGAGGGCTTCACCTCCGTGGAGGAGATCGCCTACGTCGAGACCGAGGAGCTGGCCGAAATCGAAGGCTTCGACGAGGATGTGGCGGAAGAGCTGAAGCAGCGCGCCCTCAACTTCCTCGAGGAGCAGGACGTCCGCATGACCGAGAGGCGCCAGACGCTCGGCGTCGAGGACGCGGTGGCGGACGTCACCGGCTTCAGCCCGACCCTGCTGGTGAAGCTGGGGGAGAACGGCGTGAAGACGATGGACGACCTCGCCGACCTCGCCGCGGACGAGCTGCGCGACATTCTCGGCAAGGAGGCCCCGACGGAAGACGAGGCCAACGAGATCATCATGGCCGCCCGTGCCCACTGGTTCGACGGCGAGGAAGGCGCGCCCACCGCGGCGCAACCCTCCACCGACGACCAGGCGGCGCAGAGCTGAGCCGGGACTTAGGACGCACAAACGGTACGGATGGTTGGACTGAGCGACAGGAACGAACAGACTCCGGCGGACGGTGAACCGGACGACCTCGCGGTCGAAGGGGATGCGCTGTTGCCGGCGGACCTGGAAAAGGGTCCGCTGCGCCGCTGCATCGCCACCGGCACCGTGCAGCCGAAAGACGGCATGATCCGTTTCGTGGTATCACCCGATGGCGAGATCGTGCCCGATCTGGAGGAACGGCTTCCGGGCCGCGGCCTCTGGCTGTCGGGGGACAAGGCGGCCTTTACGAAGGCCATCGGCAAGAACATGTTCGCCAAGGCGGCGCGGCGCGCGGTGCGCGTCCCCCCCGATCTGGCGGAGCGGCTGGAGAAGCTGCTGGAGCGGCGGTGCCTGGATGCCTTCGGGCTGGCGCGCCGGGCCGGGCAGGCTCTGGCCGGATACGAAAAGGTGCGCGAGGCGCTGAAGACCAATCAGGTCGGACGCGCCGGACCGCCCTATCTGCTGGTCGAGGCCAGCGACGGTTCGCCCGACCAGCGGGGCAAGATCACAGCGCTGGCGCCGGATATGCCGGTTGTGGACCTGTTCAACGCCGCGGCGATGGCCGCGGCACTGGGACGGGAAAACGCCGTGCATGCGGTGGTGGCGCGCGGGAAGCTGGCCAAGGGATTGGCACGCGACTCCGCGCGTCTCAAGGGTATCAAAGGCTTTGTCGCCGGCTCTCCGCCGGCCGGCCACGTAAGCAACGTCTGACCATTCGGGAACCGATGACCGACAGCAACGACCAGGACCAAAAGAAAGTCTTGCACCTCTCCGGCTCCGGCAAAGGGAAGCTGGAGCTGAAGAAGCCGGTCGAGACCCAGGTCCGGCAGAGCTTCTCCCATGGCCGGTCGAAGCCCGTGACCGTGGAGGTCAAGCGTAAGCGGGCCGTGGAGAAGGGTGCTCTGCCGGGCGTGGCCGACGGCGGCGCCGCCGCGCGTCAGGCCGCCCAGGGCATCCCCGTCCGGGGTGGGCCGGGCCAGCGCCAGCGCGGCGGTGGCGGCGGCGCCGTCCGTCAACTGACCAACCAGGAACGCGAGGCGCGCATCCGCGCCCTCCAGGGGGCGGCCGAAGACAACCGCCGCCGCGCCGAGGAGGAGGCCGAGGCCGCCGTCCTGGCCGCGGAGGCCGCCGCCCGCGCCGCCGAGGAGGCGGCGTCCCAGCCGGCCCAGGTGGTCGAGGCGGAGCCGGAGATTCTCGACGCCGAGACTCTGCGCCAGCGCGAGCTGGCCGAGATGCGCGGCATCGAGGAGGCGGAGCGCGCCAAGGCCCAGGAGGCCGAACGCCGCCGCCAGGAAGAGGAAGCCAAGCGCAAGGAGGCCGACGAGGCCAAGCGCAAGGACACCGAACAGGCCCGTCCGCAGGGCGCTGGTGCCCGTCCCGCCGCCGGTGGCGCCGGTGCGCGCACCGCGGCCACCACGGAGGCTCCGGCCGCCCGTGGTCCGGGCGCTCCGGCCGCTCCCCGCTTCGGCGAGGAAGAGGACGACCGCCGCGGCAAGCCGGGCAACAAGAAGGCCCCGGCGCCGGCTCCGGTCCGCAAGGCCGCTCCGGGCGCCGACCGCCGCAAGGGCTCCAAGATGACCGTCTCGCAGGCGCTGAGCGACGATGGTGAGCGCACCCGTTCGCTGGCCGCCGTCCGGCGTGCCCGCGAGCGCGAGCGGCTCCGTCAGATGAGCCGTCAGGAGACGCAGAAAGTGACCCGCGACGTCGTGCTGCCCGAGGTCATCACCGTTCAGGAGCTGGCGAACCGCATGGCGGAACGCGGCGCGGACGTGATCAAGCAGCTCATGCGCATGGGCGTGATGGCCACCATCAACCAGACCATCGACGCCGACACGGCGGAACTGGTCATCGCCGAGTTCGGCCACCGCGTGCGCCGCGTGTCGGAGGCGGACGTCGAGGTCGGCCTGCGCCTCAACGACGACATCGAGACGGCGCTGATGCCGCGTCCCCCGGTCGTCACGATCATGGGCCACGTCGACCACGGCAAGACCTCGCTGCTCGACGCCCTGCGTCAGACGGACGTGGTCAGCCGCGAGGCCGGCGGCATCACCCAGCACATCGGCGCCTATCAGGTGCAGTTGGAGTCGGGTGCGAAGATCACCTTCATCGACACGCCGGGCCACGCCGCCTTCACCGAGATGCGCGCCCGCGGCGCCAACGTCACGGACGTGGTGGTGCTGGTCGTCGCCGCGAACGACGGCGTCATGCCGCAGACGATCGAGGCGATCCATCACGCCAAGGCCGCGAAGGTTCCGATCATCGTTGCCATCAACAAGATCGATCTGCCCGACGCCAAGCCGGAGCGTGTCCGCCAGGAACTGCTCCAGCACGAGCTGGTCGTGGAGGAGCTGGGCGGCGACATCCAGACCGTGGAAGTGTCGGCCAAGGCCAAGCGCAACCTGGACAAGCTGGAGGAGGCCATCCTCCTGCAGGCGGAAATCCTCGAGCTGAAGGCCAACCCCGGCCGCACCGCCGAAGGCGTCGTGGTCGAGGCCAAGCTGGAGCGCGGCCGCGGTTCGGTCGCAACCGTGCTGGTCCAGCGCGGCACGCTGAAGGTCGGCGACGTCTTCGTCACCGGGTCGGAGTGGGGCCGCGTCCGCGCCCTGGTCAACGACCGCGGCCAGAGCGTCGAGCAGGCCGCCCCGGCCAGCCCGGTCGAGGTGCTCGGCCTCAACGGCACGCCGCTCGCCGGCGACGACTTCACCGTCGTCGAGTCGGAAGCCCGTGCCCGCGAGATCGCCGAGTTCCGCCAGCGCAAGAAGCGCGAAGCCGCCAACGCAGCGTCGGCCCGCGGCTCGCTGCAGGACATGTTCAGCCGCATCCAGGCCGGCGAGGCCAAGGAACTGCCGGTCGTCATCAAGGGCGACGTGCAGGGCTCCATCGAAGCGATCTCCAACGCCCTGGAGAAGCTCACGGCGGAGAACACCGAGGTCAAGGTCCGCGTGCTGCACGCGTCGGTGGGTGCGATCAACGAGTCCGACATCACGCTGGCGAACGCCTCCAACGCGATGGTCATCGGCTTCAACGTCCGCGCCAACCCGCAGGCCCGCGACATGGCCAAGCGCGACAGCGTCGAGATCCGCTACTACTCGATCATCTACAACGTGATCGACGACGTTAAGGCGGCCCTCACCGGCATGCTGTCGCCGACCCTGCGCGAGCGTTTCATCGGCTACGCCGAGATCCGCGAGGTGTTCAACATCACCAAGGTCGGCAAGGTCGCCGGCTGCATGGTCACGCAGGGCACCGTCAAGCGCGGCGCCGGTTGCCGCCTGCTGCGCGACAACGTCGTCATCCACGAGGGCACGCTCAAGACGCTCAAGCGCTTCAAGGACGAGGTCAAGGAAGTGCGCGAGGGTTACGAGTGCGGCATGGCCTTCGAGAACTACGACAACATCCTGGCTGGCGACATCATCGAAGCCTTCGAGATCGAGGAGGTGGCGCGCGAGCTGTAAGCCCGCCGCCGCACCCCGGCTCGACTTAGAGACGAACCGGCTTAGAGACGACAAGGGCGCCCATGCGCCCTTGTCGCGTTTTCGCGGAGGGACAAATCCCTCTCGCACCGCATTCGGGATCGACAGCATGAGAAAGAAACACGACCTGGCCGGAAAGCCGCCGTCCCAGCGCCAGCTCCGCATCGGCGAGGAAATCCGCCACGCCCTGGCGGACCTGTTCCGGCGCGGCGACTTCCACGACCCCGAACTGGCGGAACTGAACGTCACGGTGACCGAGGTGCGGATCAGCCCCGACCTGCGCAACGCCACCGCCTTCGTCACGCCGCTGGGCGGCGGCCCGATGGACGAGACGCTGTCGGCCCTGCGCCGCGCCGCCCCCTTCCTGCGCGGCCAGGTCGCCCGCGCCATCAACCTGCGTCACGCCCCGACGCTGAGCTTCGAGGCCGACACCTCCTTCGACTATGCCGGTCGCATCGACGACATTCTGCACAGCCCGGCGGTCGCCCGCGACGTCGGCTATCGCTCGCTCGCCGACCGTGTGAACGGCGACGACGACCATGATGACGAGGACGACGGGTGGGACGAGGAGGACGAGACCGAAACGGACGACCTCGACGACGATGAAGACATCGACGACGAGGATGAGGACGAAGACGACGGGGATGAGGGCAACGGCGGCGAGGGCGAGGGGCGCCGTGGCTCGTAAGCGGAAGGGCGAGCCGATCCACGGCTGGATCGTGCTGGACAAGCCGGCGGGGATGACCTCGACGCAGGCGCTGTCCAAGGTGCGGCGCCACCTGAACGCGGAGAAGGCCGGGCACGGCGGCACGCTGGACCCCATCGCCACGGGCATCCTGCCCATCGCGCTGGGCGAGGCGACCAAGACCGTCTCCTACGCCATGGACGGCGAGAAGACCTACCGCTTCACCGTGGCCTGGGGAACCCGCACCACCACCGACGACCGCGAGGGCTCGGCGGTGGAGACCTCCGCGGTGCGGCCCGACGCCGAGGCGATCCGCGCCGCTCTGCCCGCCTTCCTGGGCTTCGTCGAGCAGATCCCGCCGCAATATTGCGCGCTCAAGATCAACGGCGAGCGCGCCTACGACATCGCCCGCGAGGGGGAGGTGGTGGACATCGCCCCCCGCACCGTCCGCATCGACCGGCTGGAGCTGATCGAAATGCCGGACGCCGACCACGCGGTGCTGGAGGTGGATTGCGGCAAGGGCACCTATGTCCGCTCGATCGCCCGCGACCTCGCCGAACGGTTGGGGACGGTGGGGCACATCCGCGATTTGCGACGCCTGCGCGTCGGGTCTTTCACGCTGGACGGGGCGATTTCCCTGGACGATCTGACCGCGATGGAGCAAGGTGCCGCGGTCGAAAGACTTCTGCTGCCGATCGAGACCGCGCTGGACGACATCCCGGCGCTGGCCCTGACCGACGCGGAAGCGCACCGACTGAAGCACGGCCAGACGGTGGCACTCCTCACCCGGCAGGACCGCGAACGCCTCACGGCGCTGCGCGGCGATGTTGGTGGGGATGGCACCGTTATTGCGCTTTCTGGCGGAAAGCCGGTGGCGCTGGCGCGCGTGGAGGGGGCGGAGATCCGTCCGGTGCGCGTTCTCAACCTATGAACGATGGAGACCCCGATGTCGATCACTCCCGATCGCAAGCAGGAACTCATTAAGGACTATTCCCGCGGCACCAACGACACCGGCTCGCCCGAGGTCCAGGTCGCGATCCTGTCCGAGCGCATCCGGAACCTGACCGAGCACCTGCAGGGCCACAAGAAGGACTTCCACTCCCGCCGTGGTCTTCTGGTGATGGTCGGCCAGCGCCGCCGTCTTCTCGACTATCTCAAGAAGAAGGACAACAGCCGCTACGCCACGCTCATCGAGCGTCTGGGCCTGCGTCGCTGATTTCCAAAAGGCGTCCGTCCTGGTGACCGAACATCCGTCCCGATCAGCGCTCGACCCGCCGCGCCGCATTCCGGTGCACAGGGGAGTGTCGCGCTGGTTGGGGCGTGCGGCTGTTCGCGAAGGTATGTTTTAGTCAAACGGCCGGCCCGGACCTTCCGGGACCGGCCGTTTGATGTTTCAGGCCCTCCGAAGGGGTCTTCACATGCGGGGTCCGACGACCGATGACCCCGGCTTAGGCCAGCAATCCGGCGGGCCTAGGTGTCGGATGGAAGGAAGAATCCATGTTCAAGGTTTTCCGCAAAGAAATCGAATGGGGTGGACGCAAGCTGACGTTCGAGACGGGCAAGATCGCCCGTCAGGCCGACGGCGCGGTGCTGGTCACCTATGGTGAGACCACGGTCCTCTGCACGGTCGTCGGCGCCAAGTCGCCGAAGCCGGGCGTCGATTTCTTTCCGCTGACGGTCAATTACCAGGAAAAGTCCTTCGCAGCCGGCAAGATTCCCGGCGGCTTCTTCAAGCGTGAAGGCCGCCCGACGGAGAAGGAGACGCTGGTCAGCCGCCTGATCGACCGTCCCATCCGTCCGCTGTTCGCCGATGGCTTCCGCAACGAGACGCAGGTCATCTGCACCGTGCTCAGCCACGATCTGGAGAATGATCCGGACATCGTCGCGATGGTCGGCACCTCCGCCGCGCTGACGATCTCCGGCATCCCGTTCCTGGGTCCGATCGGCGCCGCCCGCGTCGGCTACGTCGACGGCCAGTATGTGCTGAACCCGACCATGGACGCCGTTGGCGGTTCCGCGCTCGACCTCGTTGTCGCCGGCACCCAGGACGGCGTGCTGATGGTCGAATCGGAAGCCAAGGAGCTGTCCGAGGAGATCATGCTGGGCGCCGTGATGTTCGGCCACAGCGGCTTCCAGCCGGTCATCGACGCCATCATCGATCTGGCCGAGCAGTGCGCCAAGGAGCCGTGGGACCTGCCGGAGCCGGCCTATGACCGCGCCGCCCTGAAGGCGAAGCTGCGCGCGACCGTCGGCGCCGACGTGGAGGCCGCCTACACCGAGACGGTGAAGCAGGTCCGCTACGAGAAGATCGGCGCCGCCAAGGCGAAGGCGCTGGAGGCTCTGGCCGAGGCCCACGAGACGCAGGCCATCGTGACCGAGTTCAAGGAGTTGGAGGCCGACATCCTGCGCGGCGCCGTTCTGAAGACCGGCCGCCGCATCGACGGGCGCGACACCAAGACGGTCCGCCCGATCGTGTCGGAGGTCGGCGTGCTGCCGCGCGCCCACGGTTCGGCGCTGTTCACCCGCGGCGAGACGCAGGCTCTGGTCGTCACCACGCTGGGCACCAGCCAGGACGAGCAGATCATCGACGCGCTGCAGGGCGAGTACCGGGAGCATTTCATGCTCCACTACAACTTCCCTCCGTACTCGGTGGGCGAGGCCGGCCGCATGGGCTCGCCGGGCCGCCGCGAGATCGGCCACGGCAAGCTGGCGTGGCGCGCCATCCACCCGCTGCTGCCGAAGAAGGAAGACTTCCCCTACACGCTCCGCGTGGTGTCGGAAGTGACCGAGTCCAATGGTTCGTCGTCGATGGCGACGGTCTGCGGCACCTCGCTGTCGCTGATGGACGCCGGCGCTCCGCTGGCGCGCCCGGTGGCCGGCATCGCCATGGGCCTGATCAAGGAAGACGACGGCTTCGCGGTCCTGTCGGACATCCTGGGTGACGAGGATCACCTGGGCGACATGGACTTCAAGGTGGCCGGCACCGACGCTGGCATCACCGCGCTCCAGATGGACATCAAGATCACCTCGATCACCGAGGAGATCATGAAGATCGCCCTGGGCCAAGCCAAGGACGGCCGTCTGCACATCCTGGGCGAGATGGCCCAGGCCCTGACCGGCGCCCGCGACGCGGTGAACGAGAATGCCCCGCGCATCACCGTGATCAACATCCCGAAGGAGAAGATCCGCGACGTGATCGGCTCCGGCGGCAAGGTGATCCGCGAAATCGTCGAGCAGACCGGCGCCAAGATCGACATCGAGGACGACGGCACGGTGAAGGTGGCCGCGGTGGACACCAAGGCCGCCCAGGCCGCCATCGACTGGATCAAGGGCATCGTCGCCGAACCGGAAATGAACGTGGTCTACACGGGCAAGGTCGTGAAGGTCGTCGATTTCGGCGCCTTCGTGAACTTCCTGGGTTCCCGCGACGGCCTCGTCCACATCTCCGAGCTGTCGCCGCAGCGCGTCGGCAAGGTGTCGGACGTGGTGTCGCAGGGCGATTCGGTGAAGGTGAAGGTCATCGGCTTCGACGACCGCGGCAAGGTCAAGCTGTCGATGAAGCAGGTCGATCAGGCCACCGGCGAAGACCTGACCAAGAAGGACGGCCCCGCCGCCTGATAGGGGTCTTTTTTCTCCCTTCCCCGCCCAGCGGGGGAGGGTCGGGGAGGAGCAAGGCGCCGAAAGGCGCCTTTCTCTTTGGCTGAACGCCTACAGCCGCTCCGCACCAAAGGTGTCACAGGCGTTCAACTGGCCCGTTTCCAGACCTTTGCGGAACCACTGCACCCGCTGGGCGGAGCTGCCATGGGTGAAGCTGTCGGGGGTCACGGTGCCGCGCGACTGGCGTTGCAGGCGGTCGTCGCCGATGGCGCTGGCCGCCGTCAGCGCTTCCTCCACGTCGCCGGGCTCGATGATCTGGCGCTCGCGGTTCGCGTGGTTGGCCCACAGACCGGCGAAGCAGTCGGCCTGAAGCTCCAACCGCACCGACAGCCCGTTGGCCTCGCCCTGAGAGCCGGCACGACGCTGGGCCTGCTGCACTTGATCGGAGATGCCCAGCAGGTTCTGGACATGGTGGCCGACCTCGTGGGCGATCACATAGGCTTGGGCGAAGTCGCCCGGTGCGCGGAAACGGTCGCGCAGGTCGCGGTAGAAGCTGAGGTCGATGTACACCTTGCGGTCCTGCGGGCAGTAGAAGGGACCCATCGCCGCCTGGGCGAAGCCGCAGCCCGAATCCACCGTGCCGGAGAACAGCACCAGCGCCGGGTCCTGGTAGGTCCGGCCGACCTGCTGGAACTGGGCGGCCCAAGTGTCCTCCGTGTCGGCAAGGACGACGGAGACGAAGCGTTTCAATTCGTCGTCGGTTCCGTTGCTTGGAACGTCGGATTGCTCGTAACGGGCCTGCTCCTGCGGGACGGTGCCTTGCAACAGGTCCAGCGGATTGATGCCGAGCAGGAGCGACACCACCACGATCACCGCCAGCCCGCCGATGCCGATGCCGCCGCGCCCGATGGGAATGCCGATTCCACCCCTGCGGAAGCCGCCGCTTCCGGGCGCGCCGCGCCGGTCCTCGACATTCTCGCTCTCGCGACCGTCCTGCCACCGCATCGCCCGATCCTCCCCCGACGCATTGCCAGAGGAAAACCGGCGAGGGGGCGTGGCTGTTCCGGCACTCCGCCGGATGCGTCAACGCGGGCGCTTGACCGCAAGCGGGGCCGTGCCATCTCCTAAGGCATGAACCACCGCTCCTTCGTCCCGACGGAACCCGCAACCGACACCGGCCCGCTGCCCTTCCGCGTGTACTGGTGGCAGGCTTTGGTCTTCTGGATGCTCACCAACACCTACGGCGTGTTCGAGCGGGGCGGGGAGCCGTTTCCCGGCTATCAGCCCTCGCCGCTGCAGCCGCCGGGCTGGGCCTTCCCCGTCGTCTGGTTCAGCATCAGCCTGATCCAGCTCTGGGGCTGCGTGCGGTTGCTGAACGCGCCCTGGACGATCCGCTGGCGCCCGGCGCTGATCGGTATGCAAGGGGCGCTGTGGCTGCTCTACGCCAGCTTCGGATTCGCCTATTTCACGGTGGGCAGCCCGATCCTGGCGGCCGCCTGGACCATTGCCTATTTCATCATCGCCTCGACCTGCGTGCTGCTGGTCTGGCCGGACGACCGCGCCATCGCGTCGAGCTGGCTGCCGCTGGTGCTGTGGACCGGATTCGCCTCCATCGTCGCCATTCATGGCGTCGTTTTGAACCCGGACCCGCTGTTCGGGCTGGGGCCGGGGTTGGGGACGCGCTGATCAGCCGCGGTAGCGGTGGGTCGCCCCGGTGAAGTCCTCCGCGAGATAACCGTCTTCGCCGTCAGGCCGCACCCAGCCCGGTGCGGCGGGGGCCTTGCCATGACCGCCGGGGATGTCCAGCACGTAGGTCGGCTGGCACAGGCCGGAAACGCGCCCGCGCAACCCCTTCACCAACGCCTGTCCCTCGGCCAGGGACGGGCGGAAATGGCTGGTGCCGGCGGCGAGGTCGGGATGGTGCAGGTAATAGGGTTTGATCCGGTTGCGCACCAATCCCCGGAACAGAGTTTCCAAGGTTGCCGCGTCGTCGTTGATGCCCTTGAGCAGCACGGTCTGGCCCAGCAGGGGAATGCCGGCATCGGCCAGCCGGGCGATGGCGCCGCGCGCCTCCTCCGTCAATTCGTTGGCGTGGTTGACGTGGACGGCCATCCAGGTCGCTAGGTCCGGCGCCTTCAGCGCCTCCACAAGCTCCGCCGTGACGCGCGCCGGGTCGGCGACGGGGATGCGGGTGTGCAGCCGGACCACCCCGACATGGGGAATGTCGGACAGGCTGCGGACGATGTGGGACAGACGCCGCGGCGACAGCAGCAGGGGATCGCCGCCGGTCACCACCACCTCCCACACCTCGGGATGCGTACGCACGTACGCCAGGGCCGCGTCCAGCTCGTCGGGCGACAAGGCCTCACCGCCGGGGCCGACCATTTCCCGCCGGAAGCAGAAACGACAGTAGACCGCGCAGGCGTGCAACGGCTTCAGCAAAACGCGGTCGGGATAGCGGTGGACGATGCCCTTCACCGGGCTGCGCGCCACGTCGCCGATGGGGTCCTCGCGCTCCTCCGGCGCGGTGTACGCCTCCTCCGGAGAGGGGACGTACTGCGCGTACAGGGGATCGCCGGGCGCGGCGTTCTCCAGCGTCTCCAGCAGGTACGGGGTCAGGGCGATGGCGTAGCGGTCGGCCACGGCGGCCACGGCCGCGCCCGCCGCGGGCGTCATCAGCCCGGCGGCCACCAGATCGGTCACGCTGTGGGCTGCCTTCATCGCTCGTTCCCGATCCGCCGCTTTGCGCCTAGTATGAGAGGCCCGCTCTTACTCCCGCAGGACCCATGCTGTCGACTCTTCCCCGCCTGATCGGCCACCGCGGCGCCAAGGAAAGCGCGCCGGAAAACACGCTCGCCAGCCTGCGCGAAGCCGCCCGCCAGGGCGCCGCCTGGGTCGAGGTGGACGTGATGCTGACCCGCGACCGCGTGCCGGTGCTGATCCACGACGACACGTTGGAACGCACCACCAGCGGCGCCGGGCCGGTGCCGGACCTGACCCTGGCGGAGCTGAAGGCGTTGGACGCCGGTTCCTGGTTCGACGCCCGTTTCGTGGGCGAAACGGTGCCGACCCTGGAGGAGGCGCTGGGCGTGATCCGCAAGTTGGGCCTGGGTCTGAATCTGGAGATCAAACCCTATCCCGGACAGGAGGTGCCGACGGCGGAGGCCGCGCTGGATCTGCTGAAGCGGCTGTGGCCCGGCGGCCTGCCCCTGCTGGTGTCCAGCTTCGAGGTGCCTTGCCTGGAGGTGGCGCGCGATCTTGCGCCGGAGATTCCGCGCGGTTACCTGCTGTGGGACCCGCCCGCCGACTGGGCGGCCATCGCCGACCGCATCGGTGCGGCCACGCTGAACGTCCATCAGGACCGCCAGACGGCGGAAAGCGTCGCCTCCTACCGCGCCACCGGGCGCCCGGTGCTGGCCTACACGGTCAACGACGCGGCGCGGGCGCGGACGCTGTT
Source organism: Azospirillum aestuarii (assembly GCF_016632405.1). NCBI lineage: Bacteria > Pseudomonadati > Pseudomonadota > Alphaproteobacteria > Rhodospirillales > Azospirillaceae > Azospirillum > Azospirillum aestuarii. The sequence goes on along the minus strand of NZ_JAEPIV010000002.1, from coordinate 735,692 downwards.
CGGCTGGGGCGTGGCCGGTGTCTTCACCGACGCGCCGGGCCGGCTGGCGGCGGATCTGGCGGAACAGGCACCCCTGTGAAGCGGTTGCCCTTGGGGCTGCCGGTTGACGCTTGGGGAACTGTGGCCGTGACAGATTTTTTTCTAACACCGCGAATCCGCTCGTCCGCACGGAAATTTCCTCATATATAGATCGCTCATGGCGGCAGGGCCGTCGGGGGCAGGACTCCCGGCGGCGTTTTTCGTCGTCTTTCGGGTCGCGCTGTCCGGGCGCCCCTGCGCGGGCGCTCTCTTGGTCTTGGAGGTTTCGTTGAAGGCGCTTAAGCCGTTGCTGATGTCTGGCCGGGAGGTTCTGCCGCTCGTCGAGGGTGGCAAGGGAATTGCCGTCTCCAACGGGGAAAGCTCGGGCGCCTGGGCGGCGGCCGGGGGTGTCGGCACATTCTCGGGCGTGAACGCCGACAACTACGACGAGAACGGGAACCTCCTCCCGCAGGTCTACCACGGCAAGACCCGGCGCGAGCGCCATGACGAGCTGATCAATTTCGGCATCCAGGGCGGCATCGCGCAGGCGCGCATCGCGCACGAGGCCTCGAACGGCCAGGGCCGCATCCACATGAACGTCCTGTGGGAGATGGGCGGCGCCGAGCACATCCTGCACGGCGTGCTGGAAGGCTCCCAGGGCATGATCCACGGCGTCACCTGCGGCGCCGGCATGCCCTACCGCGTGGCGGAGATCGCCGTGCGCTACGGCGTGCATTACTACCCCATCGTGTCCTCGGCCCGCGCGTTCCGCGCCCTCTGGCTGCGCGCCTACCACAAGTTCCGCGAGAATCTGGGCGGCGTGGTCTACGAGGACCCGTGGCTGGCCGGCGGCCACAACGGCCTGTCCAACTCCGAGGACCCGCTGAAGCCGGAGGACCCGTTCCCCCGCGTCCTGGCGCTGCGCCAGATGCTGAACAGCTTCGGCCTGAACGACACCCCCATCGTCATGGCGGGCGGCGTCTGGTGGCTGTCGGACTGGGAGGACTGGATCGACAACCCCGACCTCGGCCCGGTGGCCTTCCAGTTCGGCACGCGCCCGTTGCTCACCCAGGAGAGCCCGATCTCCAACGCCTGGAAGCACCGCCTGCTGACGCTGAAGGAAGGCGACGTCTTCCTGAACCGCTTCTCGCCGACGGGCTTCTACTCCTCCGCCGTCAAGAACCCGTTCCTGATGGACCTGATGGCCCGGTCGGAGCGGCAGGTGGCCTATCTGCCCAAGCCGGTGGGCGAGCATTCCGCCGAGCTGCCGCTGGGTCCGCGCGGCCGCCCGGTCTATGTGACCGAGACGGACAAGGCCCGCGCCGAGGGCTGGCTCTCCCAGGGCTTCACCAGCGGCCTGAAGACGCCGGACAGCACGGTCATCTTCGTCACGCCGGAGCAGGCGGAGCGCATCCACCGCGACCAGGTGGACTGCATGGGCTGCCTGTCGGCCTGCAACTTCTCCAACTGGGCGCAGAACGAGGAAGGCACGAACGGCAAGCGCGCCGATCCGCGCTCCTACTGCATCCAGAAGACCCTGCAGGCGGTCAGCCACACCGACGACTGCGAAAACCAGCTCATGTTCGCCGGTCACAACGCCTTCCGCTTCGCGTCGGACCCCTACTACAAGGACGGCTTCATCCCGACCGTGAAGCAGCTGGTCGAGCGGATCGCCACCGGCTACTGACGCCGGCCGACGGCGGGCTTGCCAGGGTGATTGCGGGGGGCGCTTGCCCCCTGACCTGAAATCGTTCTAAAGTGAACGGGCTGCGGCAGATCGCCGCGGTCCGTTTCGCGTTCCGACTTTGTGACCAGAACCAGGGCGAACAGACCACGATGACTGGCAACCGACCCTTCAAGCGCGCCCTCGACCGCCTGCAGACGGCCGGCTTCCGCCCGACGCGCCAGCGTCTGGGGCTGGCCCGCCTGCTGTTCGAAGGGGAGCACCGCCACGTCACCGCCGAGCAGCTCCACACCGAGGCCATGGGGGCGGATCTCCGGGTGTCGCTCGCCACGGTCTACAACACGCTGAACCAGTTCACCGCCGCCGGCCTGCTGCGCGAGGTGGTGGTGGAGGCGGGCAAGTCCTACTTCGACACCAACACCAGCGACCATCACCATTTCTTCCTGGAAGGGACCGGCCGGCTGGAGGACATCCCCGGCGACGACGTGGTCGTGCAGCATCTGCCGGCGGCCCCGCCGGGCACGCGCATCGCCCGTGTGGACGTGATCGTGCGGCTGAGCGCGGACCAGGGCGACGACCGCTAGAAAGCTAAGGGGCCAATGGCCGCTTGCGGAAAAAATCCGTCTCCCAGCCGGATCTTCGGGGAATTTCCGGAACATTGACGCCTTTGGGGAGCAATGGCATAAGCCGTAGCCGAGGCTCGGCCGCCGGAGGCCCCACGCCCGCACGCGGCCAGGCCGGACAGAACCCCGTCTGGAGAACGCCGCCATGTCGCTGAAGGGCACGAAGACCGAGCAGAACCTCAAGGCGGCTTTCGCGGGTGAGAGCCAGGCCAACCGCCGCTATCTCTATTTCGCCCAGAAGGCCGATGTGGAGGGCCACAACGAGGTCGCCGCCGTCTTCCGCTCCACCGCGGAGGGCGAGACCGGTCACGCCCACGGCCATCTGGAATTTCTGGAGGAGGCCGGCGACCCGATCACCGGCCTGCCCATCGGCGACACGGTGAGCAACCTGAAGGCCGCCATCGCCGGCGAGACCCACGAATACACCGACATGTATCCGGGCATGGCCCGCACCGCCCGCGAGGAAGGCTTCGAGGAGGTCGCGGACTGGTTCGAGACGCTGGCCAAGGCCGAGCGGAGCCACGCCGGCCGGTTCCAGAGGATGCTGGACCAACTGTCGTCATGACCCTCCGTCGGACCGAGATCACCCGCGCCGACATCCTTCCCCTGGACCGCTATGCCCTTGAACGCGCCGCCCGCCGCAGCGCGTTGGTCGCCGTGAAGAAGAGGCGCCGGGTCGCGGTCGGCCCCTACGCCGTCGTCCATTTCGAGAGTTACGAGACGATGTGGCAGCAGGTCCACGAGATGCTGTTCATCGAGCGGGGCGGCGAGGCGCAGATCGACGGTGAGCTTCGCGCCTACAACGGTCTGATCCCCAAGGGGGCGGAGCTGGTCGCCACGGTGATGTTCGAGATCGCCGACCCGGCGCGCCGCGCCGCCGAGCTTGGCCGGCTGGGCGGGGTGGAGCGGACGGTGACGCTGCGCTTCGCCGGCCACACGGTCGCCGCACGGCCGGAGGAGGACGTGGAGCGCACGAACGAGGCGGGCAAGGCGTCCGCCGTCCAATTCCTGCATTTCGGTTTCACGCCGGACCAGATCGCCGCCTTCCGCATCCCTGATACGGAGGTGATCCTCGGCATCGGCCATCCCCATTACGGCCACATGGCGGTGATGCCGGAGGCGGTGCGGGCGGAGCTTGCGGGGGATTTCTGGTAGAGGGCGCTTTTGCCCGCCCGTTATTCGAACGTCTCGTCCTTGTAGGCGCCCCAGAACTCCCCACGGCTCATCCAGCCACGATAGCCCTTCAGGTCTACCTCGCACCACTCGCCCTTGCATTTGCGCAGCCAGCCGATCACCCCCGGCTGGGCGCGGGCCACCACGGCGGCGTCACTGTGCGGCTCCTTGCGGACGCTGCGGATGTCGCCGGTGATGACGACGCTGCGCTTGCCCGACAGCATGCTCTGGTGCACCCAGCCCTCGCTGCCTTCCCAGTCGCGGATGCGGCGCCAGGTGTCGAACTCCTGGGTGATCTCCACCGGCATTTCCTTGCGGGTGAACACCCATTCGATGGGATAGCGCACGTTGGGGCCGGTGCGCGCGTTCACCTCGCCCGAGCGCAGCGAGACGAAACGGGGGATCGGCAGGCCCGAGGCGTGGGTCGGGTCCTTCTCGCGCCGCCCGCCCTCGGACGCGCCGGCGGAGGACGTAACCGGGGCGGTGGTGGCCAGAGTGGCGGCAGCCAGCGCCAGAATGGCAAGCGCGCGGCGGATGGCAGACGTCGTCGGCAACGGCAACACCGGCAGCCCCGTGCTGTGAGATCGAACGGATTTAAGTCGGAGGCACTATAATTAGGGGTAGCCGCCAGGGGCAAGCCCAAGGCGCGGGCGGCGGCTCTTGTCACATCATGGAGCCGTGCGGCGCGCCGAATCGTCACTGCCATCTGGACAGCTTCCCAACCGCTTGATAGGACAAGCGTCAGCCCGGAATGGGGGAGGCACCGTCCAATGACTGAAAAGAAGAAGCCGCTCGTCGTCGTCACCCGCAAATTGCCCGACGTCATCGAGACGCGGATGATGGAGCTGTTCGACGCACGGCTGAACTCCGACGACGAACCCCTGTCCCACGCCCAGCTCATCGAGGTGGCGCAGGTGGCCGACGTGCTGGTCCCCACCGTCACCGACCGGATCGACCGCGAGGTGATCGAGAAGGCCGGGCCGCAGCTCCGCCTCATCGCCTCCTTCGGGACGGGCGTGGATCACATCGACCTGAAGGCGGCGCGGGAGCGCGGCATCAGCGTCACCAACACGCCGGGCGTTCTGACCGAAGACACGGCGGACATGACCATGGCCCTGCTGCTGGCGGTCGGCCGCCGGCTGGCGGAGGGCGAGCGGCTGGTCCGCTCCGGCCAGTGGAAGGGCTGGGGGCCGACGACGATGCTCGGCCACCGCATCCAGGGCAAGCGGCTGGGCATCCTCGGCATGGGCCGCATCGGGCAGGCGCTGGCGCGCCGGGCGCGCGCTTTCGGCATGTCGATCCACTACCACAACCGCCGCCGCGTCTATCCCGACGTCGAGCAGGAGCTCGAGGCGACCTATTGGGACAGCCTGGACCAGATGCTGGCGCGCATGGACGTGGTGTCCATCAACTGCCCGCACACCCCGGCCACCTACCATCTGCTGTCGGAGCGCCGGCTGAAGCTGCTGCGTCCGCACTGCTTCATCGTCAACACCTCGCGCGGCGAGGTCATCGACGAGACGGCGCTGACCCGGATGCTGTCGAAGGGCGAGATCGCCGGTGCCGGCCTGGACGTGTTCGAGCATGAGCCGGCGGTGAACCCAAAGCTGCTGCGGCTCGACAACGTGGTCCTGCTGCCGCACATGGGCTCCGCCACCATCGAGGGCCGCATCGACATGGGCGAGAAGGTCATCATCAACATCAAGACCTTCGCGGACGGCCACGCCCCGCCCGACCGCGTCCTGGAAACGCTGCTGTAAGACGGTGGGAGAGGGCGTCTAGAGGACGCCCTCATACAGGGCGGCCATGGGGATCTCGACCCCGACCGAGGGGAAGCGCAGCGTCCCACCCCCGATGAGGTCACGGACAACCCAGCTCTGTTCGTCCTCGCGGTGCCACAGTTCGGCATAGCGCTTCGTCGAGTCGAGCAGCAGGATTTCCTGCACCGACGGGATTTCCCGGTAGATCGCCAGCTTCCGGCCACGGTCGAACTGGGCGGTGGACGGCGACAGGATCTCCACGATGATGGTCGGGTCCACTGTCCCCGGCTTGCTCGACGTCGGTCCGCACGCAATGGCAACATCGGCCTGGAACCAAGCATCGTCACGATCGGGCAGGCGAATGCCGGCTTCGACCCGCGCCCGGCAGGGCGGGCGGAGACGTTTCCCGAACTCGACGACGATGTTGGCCGCGAGAAGAGCGTGTGCGTCGGACGGCGGAGCCATGGCGATCGGTTGGCCGCCAACCAGCTCATAGCGCGCGTCGGTCCCATCGTCCCAGACGAGGAACTCATCCACGGTCATCGGGCGGGGTGCCGGATCGCTCATGCCCATGAGTATGGCCCTCTCCTTCCCGCCGTCCAAGGGCTCGCCGCGGCTATTTCGCGGCCAGCCCGCCGCCCAGCTCGATGCGGACCTCGACCACGCCGGGTTCGTCCAGGTTCTCCTTGCGGATGAAGCCCAGCGCGCGGCACATGCCCAGCATGTTGGTGTTCTCGCGCAGAACCTCGCCGTAGACCTCCTTGATCCCGCGGGAGCGGGCGTAGTCCAGGATCTTGTTCATCAGCTGGTAGCCCAGCCCCTGGCCCTTCATGTCCGACCGCACCATCACGGCGTATTCGGCGCGCAGATTGTCGGGGTCGGCGGTGATGCGCACCACGCCGTACATGATGGTCTCGCCCGTCTCCGGGTCCGGCCCGACGGCGACCAGCCCCATCTCGCGGTCGTAGTCCATCTGGGTCAGGCGGGCGGCGGCCTGGTGCGACAGACGCTTCAGCGGCGCGAAGAAGCGCAGGCGCAAGTCCTCCTGCGTCTGGTTGGCCACCATGTGGTGCACCAGCGGCTCGTCCTCCGGCAGGATCGGGCGGACGACGAACTGGCGGCCATCCTTGATGGTGATCCGGTCCTCCAGCCCCTTGGGGTAGGGGCGGATGGCCAGACGCTTCGCGCCGGGCAGGGCCGGCACGCCGACCTTGATGCGGGCGTCCAGCGCCAGCACGCCTTCCGAGTCGGCGAGCAGCGGGTTGACGTCCAGCTCGACGACCTCCGGGAAATCGACGATGAGCTGCGAGATCTTGTTCAGCGTCAGCGCCACCGCCTCCAGATCGACCGCGGCGCGCGAGCGGTAGCCCTGCAACTGGCGCCAGATGCGGGTGCGGCCCATCAGTTCGGTCGCCAGCTTCATGTTCAGCGGCGGCAATGCCAGCGCATAGTCCTCCACCACCTCCACCCCGATGCCGCCCTCGCCGAACAGCAGGACGGGGCCGAACAGCTCGTTCTCCGTCATGCCGACGATCAGTTCGTAGGCGTCGGCGCGCACCGCCATCTCCTGGACGGTGAAGCCCTCGATGCGGGCGTCGGGCACCGCCTCGCGCACGCGGGCCAGCATCGCTTCGGCCTCGGCCTTGACCTCCGCCGGCTCGGTCAGGTGCAGGGCGACGCCGCCGACGTCTGACTTGTGGGTGATGTCCGGCGACAGGATCTTCAGCGCCAGCGGCCCGCCAATCATCTCGGCGCAGTGGGCGGCCTCCTCCGGCGTGTCGGCGCGGCGGGTGTCCACCACCGGGACGCCGTAGGCGGCGAGCACGCGCTTGGCCTCATACTCGCTCAGCCAGTCGCGCTTCTCCGCGATGGCGCGGGAGATGATCTTGCGCACCGTGATGCCGTCGGGCTGGAAATCCTCCGGCACCGACGGCGGGGTCTCCATCAGCAGCTCCTGGTTCCGGCGGTATTCCACCAGATGCAGGAAGGCGCGCACCGCGTGGCTCGGCGTGTCGTAGGTGGGGACGCGGTTGGCGGCGAACAGCTTGCGCGCCTCCGCCGCCGTGTTGTCGCCCAGCCAGCTCGTCAGCACCGGGTGCTTGCGCGTCTTGTTGGCGATCATGGTGTCGACCACCGCCTGCGCGGCGGCCAGCCCGTCGGTCACCGCGGTCGGGCAGTTCAGCACCAGCACGGCGTCGTTGTTGGGGTCGGCCATCAGCGCGTTCAGCGCGTCGGCGTAGCGCTTGGGCGGGGCGTCGCCGCCGATGCGCAGCGGGTTGCGGGCGCTGCCGGCGCCCAGCGCCTTCTCCAGCGCGTCCATCGTTTCCGGCGCGAACTGGGCCAGCCGCCCGCCGGACAGGATCAGGCTGTCGGTCGCCATCACGCCCATGCCGCCGCCGTTGGTCAGGATGGCCAGCCGGTCGCCGGTGATCGGCGACCCGGTGCCCAGCGTGCCCACCGCGTCGAACAGCTCGTCCAGGCCGCTGACGCGCAGGATGCCGGCGCGGCGGAAGGCGGCGTCATAGACGGCGTCGGACACCGCCAGCGCCCCGGTGTGGGAGGTGGAGGCCTCCAGCGCCTCGTCGGTGCGGCCGGACTTGATGACGATCACCGGCTTCTGGCGGGCGGCGGAGCGCGCCGCCGACATGAACTTCCGCGCGTCGCTGATGCTCTCGATGTAGAGCAGGATGGCGCGCACGTTGGCGTCGCCGGCCAGATAGTCCAGCAGGTCGCCGAAATCGACGTCCGCCTTGTCGCCCATCGAGATCAGGTGCGAGAAGCCGATCCCCCGCGCCGTCGCCCAGTCGGCGATCGAGGTCACCACCATGGAGGACTGCGCCACCAGCGCCACGTCGCCCTTCTTCGGGGTGACATGGCCGAAGCTGGCGTTCAAACCGCGGCCCGGCACCATGATGCCCAGGCTGTTGGGACCCAGCACGCGCATCAGGTGGGGCTTCGCCGCCTCGCGCAGGGTCTGGGTCTGCTCCTTGGAGAAGCCGCTGGAGATGACGATGGCCGCCTTGGTTCCGCGCTTGCCCAGCGCGTCGACGGTGGCCGTCACGGTGGCGGCCGGGGTGCAGATCACCGCCAGATCCGGCGTGACCGGCAGATCGTCCACCGACTTGTAGGTCAGCACCCCCTCGACCGCGCGCTCGCCGGTCACCGGCATGATCGGGCCGTCGAACCCGGCGTTGAACAGGTTGCGGGCCACCACGGCGCCGATGGTGTTCGGCTTTCGGGTCGCCCCGATCAGGGCGATGGAGGCGGGCTTGAACAGGCGGTCGAGGTTGCGAACGGTCATGGCCGGGTTCCGGAGGTTCGTCTCACACAGCAAGGCTCGAACAGCCGCCATTCCGCTAAAGATCGGACCGGGGCTGTCGACTTGCAATCTGGAGTAAGGAGGCAATCGCGGGACGGGAACGCGACCGATCGCCGCTCATGTTGCAGTGCAACATACACATTGGTCATACCTTTGTACAGGCGCCCTTTGTCGCGCCCCCCTTCCGTACCGGATAGCCCTGCCGCGCATCGGGGCTTGAGCGGGCGGGCGCGTTGCTCCACCCTGTTGACCCTCAACGGAAAAAACAGGGAGCGGGAGCCATGAAGGTCGGGATCGTCGGGGCCGGCGCGGTGGGCGCCACGGCGGGATTCGCCATGGTGATGAGCGGTTCGGCCAGCGAGGTCGTGCTGGTCGACATGAACGAGAAGCTGGCCGCGGCCCAGGCGCAGGACATCGCCCACGCCGTGCCCTTCGCCCGCGCCGCCCAGGTGCGCCACGGCGGCTACGCGGCGCTGGCCGGGGCCGGCGTGGTGGTGCTGGCCGCCGGCGTGGCGCAGCGCCCCGGCGAGACGCGCCTGCAACTGCTGGAGCGCAACGCGGCGGTCTTCGGCGCCATCATCCCGGCGGTCCTGGCGGCGGCGCCCGAAGCGATCCTGCTGGTGGCGACCAACCCGCTGGATGTGATGACGCAGATCGCCACCCGCATCTCCGGCCTGCCGCCGTCGCGGGTGATCGGCTCCGGCACGATTCTCGACACCGCGCGGTTCCGCGCGCTTCTGGCTGACCGGCTGGGGGTGACGGCGAAGTCGGTGCACGCCCATGTGGTGGGCGAGCATGGCGATTCGGAAGTCCTGCTGTGGTCCGGCGCCACCGTGGCCTGCCTGCCGGTGGACCGCGGCGCCGAGCGGCTGAAGCGTCCCCTGACCGCGGAGGACCGCGCGGCCATCGACGAGGGCGTGCGCCGGGCCGCCTACCGCATCATCGACGGCAAGGGCCACACCGCCTTCGGCATCGCCGGCGGCCTGTCGCGCATCGTCGCGGCCATCGCCGGGGACGAGCGGGCGGTGCTGACCTGCTCCATCCTCAACGACGAGGTGCTGGGCGTGCCGGACGTGGCGCTGTCGCTGCCGCGGGTGATCGGGGCGGGCGGCGTCCTGGAGACGGTGATGCCCGACCTGTCGGAGGAGGAGGCGGCGGCGCTGAAGCGCAGCGCGGAAATCCTGAAGGAGGCGGTGACCTCGGTGGAGAAGTCGCTGCCGTGATGGGGTGAGGAGGAAAGCGGGGCCGGTTCGCGTTGCAGGACCGGCCCCGCAGTGCGGAGCCGGCCCTTGCAACCCGTCCAGTCGAGAGGCGCGTCAGACCACCGGGCCGGGCTGGCCCTTGGTGGCGGCGGCGGCGCGCTCCATGCCTTCCTGGATCTTCTTGGCGGCTTCCTGCTCGTCGCCCCAGCGCAGGATCTTCACCCACTTGTTCTTTTCCAGATCCTTGTAGTGCTGGAAGAAGTGGGCGATCTGCTCGGTGGTGATCTCCGGCAGGTCCTTGTAGGACTTCACGTTGCTGTAGAACGGGTGCAGCTTGTCGACCGGAACGGCCAGCAGCTTCTCGTCCTCGCCGCCCTCGTCCTCCATGAACAGCACGCCGATCGGGCGCGAGCGCAGCACGGCGCCCGGAATGACCGAATGGCGGCCGACCACGCAGACGTCCACCGGGTCGCCGTCACCCGACAGGGTGTGCGGGATGAAGCCGTAGTTGCAGGGGTAGTACATGGCGGTGTGCAGGAAACGGTCGACGAACATCGCGCCCGACTCCTTGTCGATCTCGTACTTCACCGGCTCGCCGCGCAACGGGATCTCGATGACCACGTTCACGTCCCACGGGGCGTTCTTGCCGACCGGAACCTTGCTGAGATCCATGGAAAACCATCCTTCGACTGCAAAAGCGGGTTGCGCTTGGTTGTGGACGCGGGCCAAAGCTCCCGGCGCCGCGCGCGCGGAGTTTAGGCAGATGCGGGCATAAGTCAAAGCCACTTGCGCAGGTGCGGCAAAGGGACGAGCCTTCGCCATGCCCCACATCCTTCTTGCGCTGCTCTGCCTCGCCTTTTTTCCCCTTGCGGCGCGGGCCGAATCCCCCGCGAAGGCTGTCCACGCCATCGCTATGCATGGCGACCCCGCCTATCCGCCGGATTTCGCGCATTTCGCCTACGTCGATCCCGACGCGCCGAAGGGCGGCACGCTGCGCCAGGCGGTGACCGGCGGCTTCGACACGCTGAACCCCCATGTGGTCAAGGGCGTGCCCGCCCTGGGGCTTGGTTTCGTCTTCGAAACGATGCTTGCCCGCTCGTGGGACGAGCCCTTCTCGCTCTATGGTCTGCTGGCCGAGAGCCTGGAGGTGCCGGAGGACCGCGGTGGCGCCGTCTTCCATCTCAACCCCGCCGCGCGCTGGCACGACGGGACGCCGGTGACCGCCGCCGACGTGCTGTTCTCGCTGGAGGTCCAGCGCGCCCATGGCACGCCGAACCGCCGCCAGTTCTACGCCAAGGTGGCGAGCGCCGAGGCGCCGGACGAGCGCACCGTCCGCTTCGCCTTCGTTCCTGGCCCGGACGGGCGTTTCGACCGTGAGATGCCGCTGCTGATGGGGTTGATGCCGATCCACGCCAAGGCGTGGTGGGCGGGGCGGGACTTCGCCGCCACAACGCTCGACCCGCCGCTGGGCAGCGGCCCCTACCGGGTCAAACAGGCGGAGGCCGGGCGGCGCATCGTCTACGAGCGGATGGCCGACTACTGGGGGCGGGACCTGCCATCGCGGCGCGGGCTGTTCAACGCCGACACGCTGGATTTCACCTATTACCGCGACGACTCGGTGGCGCTGGAGGCGTTCCTGGCCGGGCAGGGCGACGTGCGGCGCGAATCCGACCCCGCCAAATGGGCCACCGGCTACGACGGCCCGGCGCTCCGCGCGGGGCGGATCGTGCTGGAGGAGTTGCCGCACCGCCGTCCGGAGTTCGCCCGCGGCCTGATCTTCAACACCCGGCGCCCACCGTTCCAGGACATCCGGGTGCGGCGGGCGCTGGGTCTCGCCACCGATTTCGCCTGGATCGGCAAGACCCTCTTCCATGGCGCACTGGTCCGCACGGCGAGCTATTACCCGAATTCCGAACTGGCGGCGGAGGGGCTGCCGGGACTGGAGGAACGGGCGGTGCTGGAGCCCTTCCGCGACCGCCTGCCGCCGGAACTGTTCACCGAACCCTTCACCCTGCCGCGCACCGACGGCAGCGGCCCGGCGGGCGCGCGGGGCAACCTGCGCGAGGCGCTGCGCCTGCTGGCGGAGGCCGGCTGGCGGGTGAGCGGCGGGCGGCTGACCGACGGGGCGGGGCGTCCCTTCGCCTTCGAAATCCTGCTGGGCAACCCGGCGGACGAGCGGGTGGCCCTGGAATACGCCCGCTCGCTGGAGCGGCTGGGCATCGCCGCCACGGTGCGCACGGTGGACAACGCGCAGTACCAAGCGCGCCTGGATCATTTCGATTTCGACATGACCCTGCGCTGGTGGATCTCCAGCCTCTCGCCGGGCAACGAGCAGCTTTACTATTACGGGTCCGAGGCGGCGGACCAGCCGGGCAGCCGCAACTACCCCGGCATCCGCGACCCGGCGGTGGACGCCATCGCCGCCTCCATCGCCGAGGCGCGGACGCGCACCGACCTCGTGGCCCGCGTCCGCGCGCTCGACCGGGTGCTGCTGTGGGGCCATTACATGGTGCCGCTGTTCCACAGCCCGGCCGACCGCATGGCCCGCTGGTTGCGACTGAAACACCCGGAGGCGACGCCCCTCTACGGCCCGCTGGTCGAGTCCTGGTGGATCGGGGACGGCGGCTGAGTCTCCGCGTGCCCATCATGGATCTGGCCGTCATGGACCCGGTAGGCATGCAGGATCACCGCGACCACGGCGTCCAGATCGGTGAAGCGGTCGGTGTTGACGATCAGGTCGTACTGCAGCGGATCGCTGTTGGAGACCTTGAAGAACTCCTTGAAATACTTGGCGCGGGCGGCGTTGACCCGCTGCACCTCGTGCAGCGCGTCGGCGACCTTGGCGGGATCGCCGCCGGCCAGCCGCGCGGCGCAGACCGCGTCCGAGCCGACGACGCGGACGCGGAAGCGCGGTGCCCCGCGCAGCAGCAGATGCGCCCCGCGTCCGACGATCACCCCGCCGCGGAAGGCGATGCCGTTGACCACGCGGGTCAGCAGCCGCTGGTACTCGGTCAGCGGGTCGTGCAGCCCCATCAGGCTGGCGTAGAGGAACATCCCCGCCCGCCCCGGCAGCTTCTCGTCGAGCTGGCGCATCAGCGTCGGGTCGGAGGTGGCCGTGGCCACCACGGCGTCGAGGATTTCCTTGTCGAAGCAGGGCACCCCCAGCGACTCGGCGAGCTTCGCCGCGATCGCCTCGCCGCCGGTGCCGTGCTCGCGGGCGATGGTGACGACGGGCGGCGGGGACTCGAACGGACCGGAGCGGGGCCGGTGCGGTTGAAGCTGGTCGGTTCGGATGTAGGTCAGAAGCGCCTGGAATTCGTCGCGGGCCATGGCTTCCTCCGCAGGCGGTTGCGACGATACCAGTGTCCCGCCGGGCACCGGCGGGGTCAACAACGCCCAAGGAGGAGGGGCACGCCGCCGCACCCCTTCCGCGCTCAGTCAAAATGGATTTACAGCACCTTCACCGCGATCACCGTCAGCAGGACGACGATGATCCACAGCGCGATGCGCTCGCTGATCCGGCGCTCCACCCAGCGGTCGAGCATGTGCTTGATCGAATGGGGATGCAGGCGCAGGCCACCGTCGGCCAGCTCGGCGGCGGCGCGTTCGGCCTGGTTCACCAGCCGGGGCAGGCGGCGCACCGTCGATACCACGGCCTCCAGATCGTCGAGGATCTGGGCCTCCGGCCCGCGATTCTCGCGCATCCAGTCCTCGATCAGCGGGCGCGCCAGCTCCCACATGTTGATGTCGGGGTTCAGGAAGCGGCCCACCCCCTCTGCCGTGAGCATGCTCTTCTGGAGCAGGAGGAGCTGCGGCTGGGTTTCCATCTCGAACTGCTCGGTCACCGCGAAGAGCTGGGCGAGCAGCCGGCCGACGGAGATCTCGCTCAGCGGCTTGTTCTGCAACGGCTCGCCGATGGCGCGGCAGGCCTGGGTGAAGACCTCGATCGACTGGTGGCGGGGGACGTAGCCCGCCTCGAAATGCACCACCGCGACGCGGCGGTAGTCGCCGGTCAGGAAGCCGATCAGCATGTCGGCGAGGTAGGTCCGCGTCGCCCGGTCCAGCCGGCCCATGATGCCGAAATCGACGGCGGTGATGTTGCCGTCATGGGTGACGAACAGGTTGCCGGGATGCAGGTCGGCGTGGAAGAAGCCGTCGCGGAACACTTGGTTGAAGAAGCTGGCCGACGCCTTCGCCAGGATCTCGTCGCGGTCGAAGCCGGCGGCGTCGAGCCTTTCCGACTCGTCCACCTTGAAGCCGCGGATGCGCTCCAGCGTCAGGACGCGGCGCGCCGTGCGGTCCCAGTCGATGGCCGGCACGTTGAAGGTGGGGTCGTCCTTGAAATTGTCGCCCAGCTCCGACGCCGCCGCGGCTTCCATCCGCAGCTCCATCTCCAGGCGGGAGGTGCGGGCGAAGGTGTCCACCACCTCGCGCGGGCGCAGCCGCTTCAGCTTGGGCATGACCACGACGGCCAGCTCGGCCAGCCAATAGAACAGGTCGATGTCCCGCTCGAAGGCGTTCTCGATGCCCGGCCGCAGCACCTTCACCGCGACCTCCCGCCCCTCGGCGGTGACGGCGAAATGCACCTGCGCGATGGAGGCGGCGGCGACCGGCACCTCGTCGAAGCTGCGGAACAGCGTCCCGATGGGGGCGCCCAGTTCCTCCTCGACGATGGCGCGGGCCTGGGCGCCGGGGAAGGGCGGCAGCTTGTCCTGAAGCTCGGCCAGATCCAGCGCCATCCGCTCGCCGACGAGGTCGGAGCGGGTGGAGAGCAGCTGCCCCAGCTTGATGTAGGTCGGCCCCAGATCGGCCAGTGCGCGGGCCAGCCGCTGGCCGACGCGGCCGGGCTCCTTCGCGTTGCCGACCCAGCGCCAGAACAGCGCGAAGCCGGGGGCGGTCTGCGGCAGCGTTTCCGGCAGCGCGTTGTAGCGCGCCAGCGTGCGGCCGATCACGAAGAGGCGGCCGATGTTTCGGGCGGTCCGGAACAGCATCCGGTCAGATCCGCCAGCCGGAATGGATGGCGGCGATGCCGCCCGTCAGGTTGCGCACGCGCACCGCGCCGAATCCCGCGGCCTCGATGCGCTTGACCATGGCCTGCTGCTCGGGGAAGCGGCGGATGCTCTCCGCCAGATAGCGGTAGCTGTCCTCGTCCCCGGCCACCATGCGGCCGAGCCGCGGCAGGACCTGGAAGGAATAGACGTCGTAGATCTCGCGCAGGACCGGAAGGACCACGTGGCTGAACTCCAGGCAGAAGAACTTTCCGCCGGGCTTCAACACGCGGCGCGCCTCGGAAAGCGCGTCGTCGATGCGCGTGACGTTGCGAAGGCCGAACGCAATGGTATAGGCGTCCACCGAACGGGAGGCGATGGGCAGCTTCTCCGCGTCGCCGACCGTCCAGTTCACGCCGGTCAGCAGGTTGCGGTCGTAGGAACGGTCGCGCCCGACGCGGACCATCGACTCGGTGATGTCGCAGACCACCGCCCGCCCGCCGCCGCGTTCCAGGAAGCGGAAGGCGATGTCGCCGGTGCCGCCCGCCACGTCGAGCAGCGTCATGTCGGCCTTGGGCGCCACCATCTCCATCAGCGTGTCCTTCCACAGCCGGTGGATGCCGCCCGACATCAGGTCGTTCATCAGGTCGTAGCGACCGGCCACGCTGTCGAAGACGGCGCGGACGAGCCCGGATTTGGCGTCGGGGTCGACGGGGCGGTAGCCGAACCAGTTCCCTTCGGCCCCGGCGGACACGCCGGTGGCCGGGGCCGGAGCTGCGGGCTGGGACGGGGCGGAGGGGGTGCGCGGATCGGTCATGGCGCGCAACATAGCGCGCGACCTGGGCTTGCGCCAGCCGGGGCGTTGCCGTGACGCACCCCCGGCGCGCGGTTTTTGCGGGCTTGACCCCGCGCCCCGCCTTCGCCACCGTGCCCTCCGGGCGGAACAGGGGGGACCATGGCCACGCTGCAGGAAGCCCTGCTGATCGCCTTCGACCTCCAGCGGGAGGGACGCTTCGCCGAGGCCGACTCGGTCTACGGGCAGATCCTCGACGCCGTTCCCGGCCACCCGCCGGCCCTGCATCTGCGCGGCCTTCTCCTCGCCCAATGCGGGCGGCTGGAGGAGGGCTGCGCGCTCGTCGAACAGGCCATCGCCGAGGATGGAAGCCAGCCCGACCTGCATGCCAACCACGCCAGCCTGCTGGAGGCGCTGGGCCGCTTCGGCGCGGCGGCGGAGGCGCTGGCCCGCGCCGCCGCCCTCGATCCGGAGCGCGTGGCGCTTCTCAACAATTTCGCGGTGCGGCGGCTGGCCGCCGACGATCCGGCCCCGGCGGAGCAGGCCCTGCGCGCCGCTGTGGACCTTCGGCCGGGTCTGGCCGATCCGCGCATCAACCGCGCCCAGGCGCTGGACGCGCTGGGCCGGACGGACGAGGCGCTGGCGCAGCGGCGGATCGCCGCGCTTCTGGCGCCGGACGACGCCGCCCTGCTGGGGGCGCTGGCCCTGCGGCCCGACGCCACGGAGGCCGACCTGCGCCGCGCCCTGCGGCTCGACCCGGAACGGGCGGCGCTGTGGAACCGGCTGGGCGCGTGGCGGAAGGACCGCGGCGCGCTGCCCGCCGCCCGCCATGCCTACGAGCGCGGGCTGGCGCTGGACCCCGCCGACGCCGCGCTGTGGAACAACCGGGCCAACGTTCTGAAGGGACAGGGCGATCCGGGCGGCGCGCGGGAGGCCCTGCGGCGGGCGGCGGCGTTCCGGCCGGACTCGGCGGCCATCCGCAACAACCTTTCCGACGCCCATATGCTCTGCGGCGATCCGGCGGCGGCGCTGGCCGAGGCGGAGGCGGCGCTCGCCCGCGATCCCGCCCTGGCCGACGCGCGGCTGGCGCGGGCCGCGGCGCTGCTGGCGCTCGGGCGCTTCGCGGAGGGCTGGGACGCCTGGGAAGACCGCTGGTCCGCCGAACCCTGGTGCCGCACCGTCGGGCGCTTCCCGCAGCCGCTGTGGACTGGCCAGCCGCTGGGCGGCGGGCGGCTGCTCGTCTGGGGAGAGCAGGGAGTCGGCGACGAAGTGATGTTCGCCACGCTGTTCCCGTTGTTGACGCAATCGTCAACAGATAAGACGCAATCATCAACGAAGGCCCTGGCGGGCTGCCTTCTGGAATGCGACGCCCGGCTGGCGCCGCTGTTCGCCCGCTCCCTGCCGGGGGTGGAGGTTGTGCCGCGCGGCCCGCTGCCGGACCCGCGCCTGTCGGGCCCGGACATCGCCGCGCAGATCCCGTCCGGCAGCCTGCCGCGCCTTCTGCTGCGCGGCGAGGAGGATTTCCGCCGGCTCCGCGCCATCCTGGCCGCCGACCCGGCGCGGATGCCGGCGGTTCGGCGGACGGGCCGGCGTCCCCTGGTCGGCATTGCCTGGCACACCACCAACCCGAAATGGGGGCGCCTGCGCAACGTGCCGCTGGCCGATCTGGCGCGCACGCTGCATGCTGCGGGCGTCGACATGGTCGTCCTGCAATACGGAGACTGCGCGGGGGAGGTCGCCGCGCTGGTGGCGGAGGGCGTCGCCATCGCGCTGCCGCCCGGGCTGGACCGCAAGGACGATCTGGACGGGCTGGCCGCGCAGATCGCCGCCACCGACCTCGTCGTGACCATCGACAACGCCACCGCCCATCTGGCCGGCGCGCTGGGCCATCCGGTCTGGCTGCTGCTGTCCCACGCCCCGGACTGGCGCTGGCTGATCGGCCGGGACGACTCGCCCTGGTACCCCTCGGCCCGCCTGTTCCGTCAGCCGGCGGCGGGGGATTGGCGGACGCCGCTGGACGCGGTGGCCGACCG
Organism: Azospirillum aestuarii; assembly: GCF_016632405.1. Classification (NCBI taxonomy): domain Bacteria; kingdom Pseudomonadati; phylum Pseudomonadota; class Alphaproteobacteria; order Rhodospirillales; family Azospirillaceae; genus Azospirillum; species Azospirillum aestuarii. Next base: position 718,099 of record NZ_JAEPIV010000002.1, on the reverse strand, counting down.
GCTGCGCGCGCTTTTCCCATAGCTCTGCTACCCTTCGCGTCCTCCCACCCCTTCACTCCCTCCTACGGCCCGGCACGGAAACATGGCGACAATCGCGGAAGCCCTGGCCATCGCCTTCGACCATCACGAGTCCGGCCGTCTGGCCGAGGCCGAGATCCTCTATGGCCGCATCCTCGACGCCGATCCCCATCAGGCGACCGCGCTGCATCTGCTGGGCGTGCTCTATGGCCAGACGGACCGGCCGAAACTGGCGGCGGCGCTGTTCGTGGGGGCGATCGGGCTGGTTCCCGACAATCCGGGCCTGCGCTACGACCTCGCCCGCGTCCGGCTGATCCTGGAGGACGGCGAAGGAGCGGTGGCCGCCCTGCGGCGGACGCTGGCGCTCCAGCCCGACCATGCGGCGGCGCTGTTCCAACTCGCCCTGGCCTGCCGCGGCGTCGGGAGGCACGACGAGTCGCTGCTGACGCTGGAACGGCTGCTGGCGCTCCAGCCCGACAGCCTGGAGGCGCGCTACCTCGCCGACCGGGCGGTGGAGCGGGAGGGGCGGGCGTTTCTGGAGCGGGGGGAGCTCGGCTTGGCGGTGGCGCGGCTCACCCGCCCGGTGGCCGAGGCGGTGGGCGTGCCGCTCCTCTCCGCCCACGCCGCAGCGCTTTACCGCGATGGCCGGGTGGAGGAGGCCGCCCGGCTGTTCCGCGGGCTTCTGGCCGCCCGGCCGGCGGAGGCCCTGGCGCTGTGGAACCTGTCGCTGTGCCGGCTCGACGGGCGCGACGCGGCGGCGGAGCGGCTGGCCCGCCGGGCGCGCGCCCTGGCCCCGCAGGAGGCGGAGGCCCACGCCAAGTTGGGGCTGGCGCTGGCCGCCCAGGGGCGGCGGGCGGCGGCGATGACCGCCGCCCGCGCGGCGCTGGCCTGCGATCCGGCGCACGCGCCGTCCCTGTCCAACCTCGGCGCGCTGACCATCCAGATCGGGGAGGACGCGCAGGCGCTGCGGCTGGCCGACCGGGCGTTGCGGCTGGCCCCGGATCTGGGCGAGGCCCAGGTCGTCCGCGGCGACGCCCTGGTGCATCTCGACCGCCCGCGGGACGCGGAGGAGGCCTTCCGCGGCGCCCTGCAGGTGGCGCCGCAACTGACCGTCGCCCACTGGAATCTGGCCCATCTGCTGCTGCGGCTGGGCGATTACGCCGCCGGCTGGGCGGAGTACGAGTGGCGCTGGCGGAGCGAGGCCCTGGCCGGGCAGCGCCGCCCCTTCCGCCAGCCGCTCTGGGACGGCACCGATTTGGCGGGGCGGACCATCCTGGTCCATGCGGAGCAAGGGCTGGGCGACACCATCCAGTTCATCCGCTTCCTGGATCATGTGCTGCAAGCCGCTCCGGCGCGCGTCCATCTGGAGGCGCACGGCCCTCTCCTGCCGCTGCTGGAGCGCAACACCGATCCGGCGCGGGTGACGGTGATCCCGCGGGTTCCCGACTTTCCGGGCGTGAGCGGCTTGCCCGACACCGATGTCCAGATTCCGCTGATGAGCCTCGCCGGCCTGTTCTGCCCGAGCCTGGAGGCGATCCCCGCCCGCGTGCCGTATCTGCGTCCCGATCCGCGGCGCGCCGCCGCCTGGAGCGAACGGCTGGCGGCTGGGCCGGGGCTGCGGGTCGGGCTGGTCTGGGCGGGCAACCCGTCCTTTCACGGCGACGCGCAGCGCTCGCCCCGGCTGGCCGGGCTGCGGCCGGTGCTGAAGGTGCCGGGCGTGCGCGTCTTCGGGCTTCAGAAGGGGCCGGGGCGGGAGGATCTGGAGGGGGTGGACCTGCCGCCCTCCTTCACCGACCTCGGGCCGGAGATCGCCGATGTCGCCGACACCGCGGCGATCATGGCCAACCTCGACCTCGTGATCTCCTCCTGCACCGGGCCGGCGCATCTGGCCGGGGCGCTGGGGGTGCCGGTCTGGGTGGTGCTTCCGCATTCACCGGATTGGCGCTGGTTGATGGGGCGCGACGACAGCCCCTGGTATCCCACCGCCCGGCTGTTCCGCCAGACCCGGAGCGGCGACTGGTCCGGCCCGGCGGAGGCGGTGGCGCGCGCCTTGCGGACCCTGGTGGACGGCTCGGAGGACTGAGGGCGCCATCCATTCGCCGCCACGGGTGCCCGCTCCCTGAGGAGCGTCAACAGGTGCCCCTTGCGTCAACCGGCGCTTCCCACCATCCTCCTTGCCATCATGCCCGAGCTTCCCGAAGTCGAAACCGTCTGCCGTGGCCTCGCCCCGCATCTGGAGGGGCGGACCCTCGTCCAGGTGCTCCAGCGCCGCGCCAACCTGCGCGTTCCCTTTCCGGCCGGCTTCTGCGAGCGGCTGACCGGGCGCCGGGTCGAGTCGGTGCGCCGCCGCGCCAAATACATCCTGGTCCATCTGGACGACGGGACGGTGCTGATCGCCCATCTCGGCATGTCGGGCCGCATGATCATCACACCGGAACGGCCCGCCGCCTGGGGCGCCCACGACCATGTCGTGCTGGAGACCGACGCCGGGACGGTGGTGACCTTCAACGACGCCCGCCGCTTCGGCCTGATGGACCTCGCCATGGCGGAGACGCTCGCCGAGCACCCGCTGCTGCGCGCGCTGGGGCCGGAGCCTTTGGGCAACGCCTTCTCCGGACCGGTGCTGGCCGCGCGGCTGGCCGGGCGGATGACCAGCGTCAAGGCCGCCCTGCTGGACCAGAGCGTGGTCGCCGGGCTCGGCAACATCTACGTGTCGGAGGCGCTGTTCCTCGCCCGCCTCAGCCCCACGCGCATCGCCGCCACGGTGACCGGCGCCAAGGCGGAGCGGCTGGCCACGGCGATCCGCGCGGTGCTGGAGCGGGCCATCGCCGCGGGGGGATCGTCCTTGCGCGACTACCGGCAGGCGTCGGGGGAACTCGGCTATTTCCAGCACCAGTTCTCGGTCTACGACCGCGAGGGCGCGCCCTGTCCGGGCTGCAGCTGCGACGTGGCGAAGACGGGGGGCGTCCGCCGGATCGTCCAGGCGGGCCGTTCGACTTTCTATTGTCCGCAACGCCAGCGTTGATATACGTGGAGGGTATGACGGCTCCATCGGCCACCGCGAGGGCGACGCTCGCCGCCCTCCTCCTCGCCGGCCCCGCCCTTGCGGGTCTGGCCGGGGTTCCATTGCCCGCAACCTCGTCCGCCTGGGCGGCCGACTCCGCCCGCGCCGACTCCGCCCGCTACGTCGAAGGCATGGGGGACGTGCCGGTCATGCCGGGCCTCGCCCCCGCCGAGGAGGCGCCGCTGGTCTTCGACAAGCCCGCCGGACGCATCGCGCAGTCCGTCATGGCGGGCGCCATGGACCGCAACGCGGTCCTGACCTTCTACAACCAGACCATGCCGCAGCTCGGCTGGAGCCGCGCCCCGCAACGGGCGGGCGGAAGCGCCAGTTTCCTGCGGGAGGGCGAGGAACTGCGCCTGGAATTCGTCGAGCCGGCCCGCGCCACCGTCCAGAAGGCGGCGGCCACGGTGGTCCGCTTCTCGCTGATTCCGCGCTGATCCTCCAAAAGAGACCAAGAGCAAACCAGAAGCACCCCCGCCTTGGAGCGAGGGGGCAAACCACGGGAGCCTGCTGCATCATGCCGTACGAAACCATTCTCGTCGAAACCCGCGGACCGGTCGGGCTCGTCACGCTGAACCGGCCCAAGGCGCTGAACGCGCTGTCCGACCTGCTGGTGACCGAGCTGGGCCAGGCGCTGGACGCGCTGGAGGCCGACGACTCCGTCGGCGCCATCGTGGTCACGGGTTCGGAGAAGGCCTTCGCCGCCGGCGCCGACATCAAGGAGATGCAGAACTTCTCCTACATGGACGTCTACAAGGCCAACTTCATCACCGCCAAGTGGGAGCGGCTGGCCAAGTGCCGCAAGCCGACCATCGCCGCGGTCGCCGGCTACGCGCTGGGCGGCGGCTGCGAGCTGGCGATGATGGCCGACTTCATCCTGGCCGCCGACACCGCCAAGTTCGGCCAGCCGGAGATCACCATCGGCACCATCCCCGGCGCCGGCGGCACGCAGCGCCTGACCCGCTTCGTCGGCAAGTCCAAGGCCATGGAGATGTGCCTGACCGGCCGCCTGATGGACGCCGCCGAGGCCGAGCGTGCCGGCCTCGTCAGCCGCATCGTGCCGGCGGCGGATCTGGTGGACGAGGCGGTGCGGGTCGCCGAGAAGATCGCCAAGCTCTCGCGCCCGGTCGTCATGATGGCCAAGGACGCCGTCAACGCCGCCTACGAGACCACCATGTCCGAGGGCATCCGGGTCGAGCGCCGAATCTTCCACTCGACTTTTGCCATCGAAGACCAGAAGGAAGGCATGGCCGCCTTCGCCGAGAAGCGTCAGCCGGATTGGAAGCATCGCTGACATCCCCCGACTCCTCCCCCGTATCTAGCGGGGGAGGACCAGAAATCCGTCAAGATCTCGTAATCTATCCTTTGCCGAAAAACAGTGTTGGACGGTGCCTTGACTCTCATTCGGCTGGAGCGTATAAGGCCCCCTCGCACTGGGACAGGCGTGTCGTCCGGAGTAGGGTTTTCATGGCCAATCATAAGTCTGCTGAAAAGCGCATTCGTCAAACCGCGCGTCGTACGGAGATCAACCGTAACCGCGTCAGTCGTATCCGTACCTTCGTGAAGAAGGTCGAGACGGCGATCTCGTCCGGCAACAAGGCTGAAGCCGCTGAGGCTTTCAAGGCCGCGCAGCCGGAAATGATGCGTGGAGCCTCCAAGGGCGTTCTGCACAAGAACACCGTGTCGCGCAAGCTGTCGCGCCTGTCGGCCCGCATCAAGGCTCTCTGAGTTTACTCGGCGTTATAAAGCCGCGCACCAGTTCTGGGCGCGGCTTTTTGCGTTTTTGATAAGTACAGTCTCCGTTCTTTCCGAGTCCTCCGGCAGAACTCCGGTTGGGCAGGGAGCGCGGCTGCTGGGCGGCGATTCGCTCCCGGCGGTCCTGGTCTTTCGTGAAGGCAGGGGCGGTTTCGGAGGGGTTGCGTGATTTTTGCCGCAGTCCGGACCGTTCGCTTTCTGTCCTATTGCCACGGCGAGGGCGGCTGATTAGACTTTCGATCCGTTGGGAATGGCGCACTGATGTTGCCTTTAATGTCACGCGCCGTTTGCTAAAGGACGGAGACGTTCAAAGCGGCGGGCAACGCTGCGGGACGCTCAAGAAGCTCGACTCAACCCGTTGCTCCTGGAGCGATGCTTTTCTTAAAACTCGACGTGGCAAAGGCGGAGTCCAACTTCGCCGAAGGGATAGTATTGCCGCCCAGTTGGGAGGCATCCACCGTTGGAGTCTTCAGGAGAGGAACGTTTTGAAGGCGCGATGCCTAAGTTAAGGGGCCTAAGTTGAGGGGTCCGGTGTTCAGTCGAGCGGGACGGTGCCCCCTGCGGCGCGGGGCCGTCCGGGGGGAAAGGAGCGGGGTAGGGGAAGCATGTCGGTCGGCGCGTCGTTGGATCAGCAGTGGGCCCGCATCCGGGGCCGCCTCAAGGACGAGGTGGGCGAGATCGCCTACCGCAGCTGGCTGCAGCCGCTTTCCTTCGCCGGCATCCGCGGCGGGGAGGTGCGCATCGTCGTGCCCACCCGCTTCATGCGCGACTGGGTGCTGACCCATTACGCCGACCGCATCCGCAACCTGTGGGCCGGCGAGAATCCGGACGTCCTGTCCATCGACGTCGTGGTCGCCTCGGCCAACGCCCCGTCCATGCTGACGTCGGACGAGGGCGCGAGCGGGTCATCGCGCGATTCGGATGCGGCCGACGGCACCGTCGGCGGTGGCCCGGTTCCCCCGGCGCCCGCCCCGCGGGCCGCGGCGCTCAGCCAATCCCCCTCCTACGGCGCCAACTCCTACATCGGGTCCTCCTATTCGGCGGGGCCGCCCTCCTTCGCGTCGGACGAGTCGCCCACGGCGGTCGCCTCGGTGCTGGAGGACCGGACCGACATCTCCGCCCCGCTGGACCCCCGCTTCACCTTCGAGAATTTCGTGGTGGGCAAGCCGAACGAGCTGGCCCATGCCGCCGCCCGGCGCGTCGCCGACGCCACCTCGGTCACCTTCAACCCGCTGTTCCTCTACGGCGGGGTCGGGCTGGGCAAGACCCACCTGATGCACGCCATCGCCTGGCAGATCCGGCGGAACGATCCGAACCGCAAGGTGATCTACCTGTCGGCGGAAAAGTTCATGTACCAGTTCATCCGGGCGTTGCGCTTCAAGGACACCATGGCCTTCAAGCAGCAGTTCCGCTCGGTGGACGTGCTGATGATCGACGACGTGCAGTTCATCAGCGGCAAGGACAGCACCCAGGAGGAGTTCTTCCACACCTTCAACGCGCTGGTGGACCAGAACCGTCAGGTCATCATCTCCGCCGACAAGAGCCCGTCCGACCTGGAAGGCATGGAGGAGCGGCTGCGCTCCCGCCTCGGCTGGGGCCTCGTCGCGGACATCCACCCGACCACCTACGAGCTGCGGCTGGGCATCCTCCAGGCCAAGGCGGACGCGCTGAACGCGGCCATCCCGCTGAAGGTGCTGGAGTTCCTCGCCCATAAGATCACGTCCAACGTGCGCGAGCTGGAAGGGGCGCTGAACCGCATCGTCGCGCACGCCGAGCTGGTCGGCCGGGCCATCTCGCTGGAATCGACGCAGGAGGTGCTGCACGACCTGCTGCGCGCCAACGACCGCCGCGTCACCATCGACGAGATCCAGAAGCGGGTGGCGGAGCATTTCAACATCCGCGTCGCCGACATGCATTCGGCCCGCCGCGCCCGCGCCGTGGCCCGCCCGCGGCAGGTCGCCATGTACCTCGCCAAGCAGCTCACCGCCCGCTCCCTGCCGGAGATCGGGCGCAAGTTCGGCGGGCGCGACCACACCACCGTGATGCACGCGGTGAAGAAGGTGGAGGAGCTGCGCACCACCGACCCCGCCTTCGCCGAGGACGTCGAGCTTCTCCGCCGCATGCTGGAGAGCTGAGCGGGCCGTTACAGGTCGATGAAGTTTGCGCCCACTCCCGCTTGAGCCATGGACGGCGCCCGGATATCGCGGCACAGTTGCCGCTGCGGCGGAGTCCGGCTGGACCGGCTCCGCGGCCGGCCCAGCGATCGGCCCAGCGATCGACATGGCCGGCATGATTTCGGGCCAATAAGAAAAGGGGAGAGCAGGTGCCATGACCAAGGTTCCGGAAACCACCAGCCTGGAACAGCGCTGCAGCGCCGAGACGCAGCGCGCCGCCAAAGGCTTCACCCGCCGCCTGCTGCTCCAGGGGACCGCCGCCGCCGCGGGCGTCGCCGCCGTCGGCCCCTTCATCCTGCGCGAGGGCCGCGCCGCGTCGGGCAGCGTCAAGATCTTCTCCTGGGCCGGCTACATCAACCCGGACATGCTGGCCGACTTCGAGAAGAAGACCGGCATCAAGGCCAGCCTGACCGAATACGGCACCAACGACGAGCTGCTGAACCAGCTCAAGGCCACGGGCGGCGCCGGCTTCGACATCATCCACCCCACGGTCGACCGCGTGCCGAACTATGTGGAGTTCGAGCTGGTCCAGCCGCTGGACGAGTCGAAGGTCAAGTGGGACGGCTGCCTGAAGTCGGCGGTCGAAGGCTCCGCCGCCATGGGCGGCGTGGTCGGCGGCAAGCGCTTCTTCGCCCCCGCCGACTGGGGGACGGAGGCCATCGCCTATGACCAGGCCAAGGCGCCGCTGACCTACGGCACCGCCAGCTACGGCGACCTGTGGAAGCCGGAGCATGCGGGCAAGGTGACGGTGCGCGGCCATTCCGGCCTGATCGGCATCGGCCTGTGGCTGGAAGGCCAGGGCAAGCTGCCCCACCCGATCCGCGAGCAGTTCAAGGACGAGGCGAAGGCGCGGGCCAACTTCGACGCGATCCTTCAGGTCGCCGCCGCCAACAAGAAGGCCATCGGCCAGTTCTGGTCGAACGAGAACGAGGCCCAGGGCGCCTTCCGCACCAACGGCTGCGTGATCGGCCAGACCTGGGATTCGTCCGCGGTCGCCCTGCGCAAGGAGGGGCTGCCGATCCGCTTCCTGGCGCCGAAGGAAGGGGCGCTGGCCTGGATGGAGGGCTTCGCGATTCCGGCCAAGGCGGCGAACCTGGAGCAGGCCTACGCCTGGATCAACTGGTTCTACACGCCGGAGGCGGGCGCCCTCTACACCAACCATTCCGGCATCTCCAGCACGGCGGTCGGGGCGGAGGCGCATCTGTCCGACCTGAACAAGCAGTTCTTCGCCGACGCCTATCCGGGCGACGCGCTGCAGAAGCTGTGGTGGTGGCCGATCCAGGAGGCCTGGTACGTCTCCATCCGCAACGAGTACCAGGACCGCTTCCTGGCGGCGTGACAATTCTCCTTTCCTGTCCCCCGTGTCCCCTCTCCCCTCCGCTCTCGCGCAAACGAAGTTTGCGCTGACGCGACAGGCGGACCTTTGGTCCGCCGAAAGCGGGGAGAGGGTTAGGGTGAGGGGGATGTTCTTTTGCCGGACGTACCGCCACGCGCAACGCCCTCACCGGCCCTCCGGGCCACCTTCTCCCCAGAGGGGAGAGGGCTGGGGTTGTGGCGGCAAGCGATCAAATCAGGTGCCTATGAGTCAGGACGTCCAGCTCGAGTCCGTCACCATGCGGTTCGGTTCCGTCACCGCCGTCCGCGACGTGTCGCTGACGGTCGGGGCGGGGGAGTTCTTCAGCTTCCTCGGCCCGTCGGGCTGCGGCAAGACCACCATCCTGCGCATGGTCTCCGGCTTCATGGAGCCGACGGAGGGCGCCATCCGCATCGGCGGCAGGGACATGCGCGGCATCGGCCCGAACAAGCGCCCGACCGCGCTGATCTTCCAGAACCTCGCCCTTTTCCCGCTGATGACGGTGGCGGAAAACATCGGCTTCGGGCTGGAGGTGCGCGGCGTGCCCGCGGCGGAGCGCCAGAGGCGGGTGCGCAAGCTGCTCGACCTCGTGGCCCTGCCGGACGCCGCGCAGAAGAAGGTGACGGAGCTGTCCGGCGGCCAGCGCCAGCGCATCGCCATCGCCCGCGCGCTGGCCGTGGAGCCCGCCGTCCTGCTGCTGGACGAGCCGCTGTCGGCGCTGGACCTGAAGCTGCGCCAGCACATGCGCGCCGAGCTGCGCGACCTGCAGAAGCGGACCGGCGTGACCTTCATCTACATCACCCACGACCAGGGCGAGGCGCTGACCATGTCCGACCGGATCGGCGTGATGTCCAGGGGCGTGCTGGAGCAGGTGGGCGACGGGCGGGCCATCTACGACCATCCGGAAACCGCCTTCGTCGCCTCCTTCGTGGGGGAGAACAACCGCTTTTCCGGCACCGTCGCCGAGTCGGCGGACGGGCTGGCCGCTCTGGACACGCCCCATGGCCGGCTGGTCGGGCGCAACCCGCGCCGCCTCTCGCCCGGCGACCGCGCCACCCTGTTCGTCCGGCCGGAGCGCATGGCGGCGGGGGCGGGGGCGGAAAACGCGCTGGAGGCACGGGTCACCCACCGGGATTTCGAGGGCGCCTTCATCAACGCCTTCCTGGAGGGCGGAATCACCATCCAGGTCCCGCATCGGGGCGACGAGCCGCCGCTGACCCCCGGCGAGCCCGCCCGGATCGCCTTCCGGGCGGAGGACGCCGTGGTGCTGCCGGACGCCCCGGCCTGACCGCAATCAGCGGCCGACCGGTACCGCCACGGGCACCGCCGCGCGGAATGGCACCTTCTCGAAGTCGCTGACCAGCGCGTCGAGCCGCACCGCCCAGGCCCCGGCCACCGGCAGGACCATGCCGTCCGCCGCGTAGACGCCGGGCGCCACCTTGCGCAGGGGGCTGGTGATGCCCTCGATCCCGGCGGCGGGCAGGGCCAGCTCCGCCGACACCTCCAGCGCGTCGAGCGGCGCGCCGTCCGGTCCCGTCAGGCGCATCTCGATGCGGTTCGGTCCCGGCGTCGCCGGGGTCACCGTGACGATGGCCGTGCGCCCGCGCGCCACGACCGCGGTGCTGAAGCCCGCCGGCTTCTCGGCGAAGACCGGCAGGGCCTGGGTGCGCGGCGGCGGCGTGGTGCCCAGCCCGGCGGTGAACAGCACGACCAGCGCCGCCACCACCATCTCCGTGTGGACGCTGGCGCGCAGCCGGGCCGCCGCCTGTCCGCCCATGACCTCCAGCCGCGGGGTCAGCCGCCACCGATTGAAAGCGGCCAGCGCCAGCAGGGCCAGCGCGCAGACGATCTTGGCCGTCCAGATCCGGCCGTAGGCGGTGGTCAGGATGGCGCGCGGGTCGGCGAGCTGCAGCGCGCTCAGCCCCGCCCCGGCCAGCAGCAGGACGGCCACCGCCGGAACCGCCCAGCCCGAGAAGCACCGGACCAGCCGCAGCGACTCGGCCGGCGGCTCCGTCCGCAGCAGCACCGCCAGCGGCCAGAAGCCGCCGATCCAGAAGGCCACCGCCAGACCGTGCAGAGCCACCAGAGGCACGCTGAGCCAGCGCGGCTCCGCGGTCGCGGCGTGGCCGGTGGCGGCGAGCGCCAGCGCCGCCCCGACCGCCCCGGCAACGAGCAGGACGCGGCCCGCCGTCCCGCGGTCTTCCAGCGCCAGCCCCAGCGCGGCGGCGATCAGGCTGAGCAGGGCCAGGAGGACGCTCGGCCCCGCCGTGCTGGTCAGGCCGGCGATCCAGGGCGGGGCGCTGGCCAGGGCGGACAGCGGCGCCCCTTCCAGCACCGCGCCAGCCAGCCCGGCGTTCAGCACCGCCACCAGGGCGGCGACGCCGACGCCAAGGCACAGGCCGGGGCGCAGGCGGCGGTTCAGCGGACTCCACCGCCCCGCCACCAGCACCAGGAACAGTCCGCCGCCGACCGCGGCGAGCAGGCTTCCATAATGGAGCGCCCGCAGCGCGGCGGCGGCGAGCAGCGTGGCCGGCGGCGTCTCACCCCCCAGTTCCACCGGTCGTTCCGGTTCCGCACCGATCCCGAACAGGAGCGATCCGGCGACCGGATGGCCGTCCGCCGAGCTGACGCGGTAGCTGAGGATGTGGGTCCCCACCGCCAGCCCGCCGGGCAGGGCGACGCGCAGCGCCCCATCCCCGGCGGCGGACGCGGCGGGCAGGGGAAGCTCCACCCCGCCGGGGCCGATCAGCTTCACCGAGACCGGACGCACCGGCTCGTTGAAGCGCAGAACGGCCTCGGCGGGCGGGCCGTCGAGCCGTGCCCCGTCCTCCGGGGCGCTCTCCACCAGCACGGCATGCGCCAGAGCCGGTGCGGACAGGGACAGCAGCATCAGGGCGGCGATCCACCCCACGACCAGCCGGCGCATGCGTTTTCCCTTCCCTTACGGCTTGGCAGTCAGGGTGACGCCGGGGGCCGGCTCCTTGTAGTCGTGGTCGGTCTTGCCCGGTTCCGGGATCTCGATCCAGCGGTGCACGCCCGTCTCGCACTCCTGCACCACGGGGAAATAGACCACGGTGCCGGGAGCGGCGTCGGGCAGGCGGGCGCGGAAGACGAACTCGTCGTAATGGGCGTCGGGCAGCGAGCCGCCGGTCCAGGCGATCTCGGTGACGCCCTTGCTCAGCGACTCGCCGTAGTAATCATAGGCCTTGGCGTATTGGCCCTCCTTGGTCGTCAGGGTCCAGCCGGGCTTGGGCATCGGCTTCACCGCGATGACCCCCTCCGGGATCTGCACGCGCAGGGCGATGGTGGGGGAGGCGCCGCAGCCATGGCCGACGCGCAGCACGCCCTTGTAGGTGCTGGCGGCGGGGGCCTGCTTGGTCTCCAGCGTGGTGTGGGCGAGGGCGGCGGACAGGGGCAGGCAAGCGAGGACGGCGGCGGCCAGCAGGGCGCCGCGGGTGTTGCGGATCATGGAAACTCTCCGGTGTGTGCACAGGCGCCGGATGTGGCCGTAGGACCCTGTTCCGACCGACGGCGTTTCCGTTCCCGCAGCGGCCCCCACCCCGGCCCTCCCCCGCTCCGCAGGGGAGGGAGAGGGCCGCGACGCGGCGTCCGTCCCCTCCCCTGTGAAGCGGGGGAGGGTTAGGGTGGGGGCACCGTCAGCGACGACGGAGAGACGGGAAGAAAGGCGGTCGCGTGTCGGAAAAAGGCCGTTCAGCCGCAGGTCCGTGCCTGTGGATGCGTGTGTGTCTGCGAGGGAACTCGGTTCAGACACCCACCGGAGGCGCCCTTGCGGAGAAGGCGCGCGGGGTTCGCCCGGCCCCGGCCTCGTCGTCGGCGGGCAGCGGAACGGCGGCCAGCACGATCCCGGCCGGCGGCAGCGGGGCCGGCGCCAGGACCGGACCCAACAGGGACCCGCCGCCCAGCGACAGGCAGATCGGGCAATAGGTGACGTGGCCCGGCGTGCCGTCGGGAGCGGGGCCATGGTCGGTGTGCGGCGCGGCGGAGGCGTCGGGCGCGGGACCCGAATGGCAGATGGACTCCGCCATGGCGAACGGAGCCGACTCCGCCAGCACCTTGGCCAGCGGCGCCGGGACGTGGGTGGCCATGACCAGGGCGTGGAAGACCAGCACCAGCGCGGCGACCCACGCTGTTGCCTCCCTCATCACGCCGGATGTCCGCCATGCACGCATGACGCCACTATGGGCACAGTCCAAGCCTCGAAAAAAGGCAATAAACGTGTGGCTATTTGCCGGGGCATGGCCTCGCTTGCGCTCCGGCCCGTGGTCATGAGAGGCTTTCGATCCTAGAACCTGGGCGGGTGGGGGAGTGGTCATGGGCGGCGTGCTGCGCCGGTACGGTCCGGTGTTGACCGCGGCGATCCTGCTGGCGGTGGCCGCGTGGCTGCTGCTGCTGGTCGTGCTGCCGCAGTTGCTGATGGTGGATTTCTCCTTCCGCCCGTCGCTGCCGCCCAGCAAGGCCGGCGGGCCGGAGGACGTCTACACGCTGCGCAACTATGCGACGCTGTGGACCAACCAGATCCATCTGGCGATCTTCCTGAAGACGATCTGGGCGAGCAGCCTCGTCACGGCGGTGACGCTGGCGGTCTGCTACCCCGTCGCCTTCTACATGGCGCAGGTGGCGCCGCGGCGGCGCCTGCCGCTGCTCGTGTTGATGCTCGTGGTGCCCTTCTGGATCAACGAGCTGCTGCGCACCTTCGCCTGGTACATCATCCTGGCCTTCAACGGGCCGCTGAACGCGCTTCTGGTCGGGCTCGGCCTCTATTCGGAGCCGCAGCGGCTGCTCGGCGGCGACGCCGGGGTCATCATCGGGATGGTCTACGTCTACATCCTCTTCATGGTGTTCCCGCTCATGAACGCCATGGAGTCGCTGGACCGCAACCAGATCGAGGCGGCGCGCGACCTGGGCGCCGGCTGGCTGCGCATCCACCGCCGCATCGTCATTCCCCACGCCAAGCCGGGCATCGCGGTCGGCTGCATCATGACCTTCATGCTGGCGGCGGGCAGCTACGCCGTGCCGGCCCTGCTTGGCGGGCCGCAGAGCCGCTGGTTCACCGAGGTCATCTACAACTGGTTCTTCGAGGGCGGGAACTGGAACCAGGGGGCGGCCTACGCCTTCATCCTGCTGATCCTGTGCATCGCCTTCATCCTGCTGATGATGCGGCTGTTCCGCGTCGGCCTTACGGATATTGCGAAATGATGGGGGCGAAATGACCGCTGCCACCTTCCGCCGCTGGCTGACCGGGGCCTATCTGGTCCTGTTCTTCGGCTATCTGTTCCTGCCGCTGGGGATCATGGCGGCGGCGACCTTCAACAGCAGCCGCTTCCCGACCATCACCCCCTGGATGGGCTTCACCCTGCAATGGTTCGGCGCCCTGTGGGCCGACCAGCGCATGTGGCAGGCGCTGGGGACCAGCCTGCTGGTCGGGGCGGGGGTGATCGCGGTGGCGGTGCCGCTGGGGCTGGCGGCGGCGCTGCTGCTCGACCGGCTGCACAGCCGGGCGCGGACCTTCCTCTACGCCGTGATGGTGTCGCCGCTGCTGACGCCGGGGGTGATTGTCGGCATCTCCACGCTGGTCTTCTGGCGGGAGTGGTTCGGGGTGACCGGCGGCCTGTTCCTGACCATCCTGGCGCAGTCCAGCTTCATCGCGGCCTACGCGATGCTGCTGTTCCTGGCGCGGCTGCAACGGTTCGACCAGACGCTGGAGGAGGCGGCGCTGGATCTGGGCGCCACCCACGGGCAGGTGTTCCGGCGGATCACGCTGCCCTATCTGACGCCGGCCATCCTGTCGGCGTCCTTCCTGGCCTTTTTGCAGAGCTTCGAGAACTACAACACGACGCTGTTCGTGCGCGGGCTGGACACCACGCTGACGGTCTACATCGCCTCGAAGGTGCGGACGGGCCTGACACCCGCGGTCAACGCGCTGTCGCTGATCCTGATCGCACTGACCATCCTGGGCGCCGTCGTCTACGAAATCCTGCGCCGGCGCGAAGCGCGCCGGCAGCCGGACCCCGCGTGACGGCGGCAGACCTTATTCTTCGCTTTCGTCCGCATCCGCTTCGATCTGGGCGGCCAGATCGCGCAGCATGTCGATGACGTCCTCGTGGCTGGTCTCGTCCACGGCGGTGTTCACGGCGGCCTCGATCATGGCGACGGCGATGTAGGGGCCCAGGACCCCGCCTTCCTTGATCGCCGCGTCGAGATGCTTCTCGGCGACCGACAGGGCCTTCTCGAACAGGGCTTCGGCCGTCTGGTTGGTGCTGTCCTTGCTCATCTTGCGGTCCGTTGCGGGTGTATGGTGCGACTCCTATAACACCGGCCCGCCCGGCTTGGCGCGGCAAATCGGGACGTTGCGGGGAATGACCGTCATTCGCGGGCTTGCTCCCGCCCGGGCCACCGGCCACATTCGGCCGGAACCATCATTCGACAGGCGACCATGACCGATCCGACCCGCCCCGACCTCTACCGCTTCTGGATCGCGGAGCATGTGCGCTTCGCCGACCTCGACGCGCTCGGCCACGTCAACAACAACGCCATCGGCGTGTATTTCGAGCAGCTTCGCGTGTCGCTGGTCCACGATTGCGGCGGTTTCCGCGGCGAGTCCCCCTGGACCGTGGTTCTGGCGCGCAGCGTCATCGACTACAAGGCGGAGCTGCTGTTCCCGGCGGACATCCGCGTCGGCGCGCGGGTCGCGAAGGTCGGCAACACCTCCGTCGTCCTGGGGGCGGCGATCTTCGAGGGCGACCGCTGCATCGCCGTGCAGGAGGCCGTCTGCGTGATCGTGGACAAGGACAGTCACCGCCCGACCCCGGTGCCGGCCGACCTGCGCGACGCCCTGGCCCGTTACGTGTGAGGACGCCGTGCTCCCGCTGACCCGCCGCACCCTGCTGACCGGTTCCGCCCTGCTGGCCGGGGCCGCTCTGCTGCCACGCGCGGCCCGTGCCGCTGTGGGGCAGGGCGGTGCGGTGCGCCTGTCCGCCGGCCCGGCCCGTGTCAATCTCGTGGGGAAGGGTTTTCCCGACACGGCGGTCTGGGCCTATGACGGGCGGATTCCGGGGCCGGAGCTGCGCTTCCGCCAGGGCGACACGGCGCGCATCGCCTTCGCCAACACCCTGCCGGAGCCGACGACCATCCACTGGCACGGCCTGCGCGTTCCCAACGCCATGGACGGGGTGCCCGGCCTGTCGCAGCCGCCGGTGCCGGCGGGCGGGCGGTTCGACTATGAATTCCCGCTGAAGGACGCCGGCACCTTCTGGTACCACCCGCACGTCAACAGCGGGGTGCAGGTGGCCCATGGCCTGACCGGCGCCTTCATCGTGGAGGAGCGCGAGCCGATCCGCGTGGACCGCGACCTGCTCTGGCTGCTCGGCGATTGGCGGCTGACCAAGGAGGCGGAACTGGCCGGCGGCTTCGGCCATCCCATGGACGCCACCCACGCCGGGCGCATCGGCAACACCGTCACCATCAACGGCGCCGTCCGGGACAGCGTGCCGGTCCGCGCCGGCGAGCGTGTCCGCCTGCGCCTGATCAACGCGGCGAACGCCCGCGTCTTCGCGCTCGATTTCCAGGGGCACGCGCCGCAGGTGATCGCGCTCGACGGCCAGCCGGTGACGCCGCACGCCCCGCCGGACGGCAAGGTGGTGCTGGGGCCCGGCCAGCGCGCCGACCTCGTGATCGACATGGCCGGCAAGCCCGGCGAGGGGTTCGACGTGGTGGACGGCTTCTACCCGCGCATGGCCTACCGGCTGACCCGGTTGAGCTACAGCGGCGAGGCGCCCTTGCGCGACTCGCCGCTGGATGCCCCGATCGCGCTGGCCGCCAACCCGCTGCCCGAACCCGACCTTGCCGGCGCCGTCCGTCAGGACGTGGTTCTGGACGGCGGGATGCACGGCGCCATGCCGAAGAACGCCGGGCCGCGCGGCCCCTTCTGGGCGTTGAACGGCGTGGCGGCGATGGGGCATCAATCCATGGGCCACCATCTGGAACCGCTCATCACCGTCAAACGCGGTCAAACGCAGGTGACGGCCTTCGTCAACGAGACCGGCTGGTGGCATCCCATGCACCTGCACGGCTTTCCCTTCCGCGTCCTCTCGCGCAACGGCCAGCCGGCCGAGCACCGCGCGTGGCGCGACACCGTCCTGCTCGGCCCCCGTGAGACGGCCGAGATCGCCTTCGTGGCCGAGGAGGCCGGCGACTGGATGCTCCACTGCCATGTTCTGGAGCATCAGGAAACCGGCATGATGGCCGTTCTGAGAGTGACCGCGTGAAACGACCCGCCCCCAAACACCGCCCGTCCCCCCACAGTGGCGAACCCCGCACCGCCCCCCGTGTTGCCGAAGTGACCGTCACCGAGGTTGGCGCCCGCGGCGATGGCATTGCCGTCTTCGACGGCGCCAAGCTGTTCGTGCCGCTGACCGTTCCCGGCGATCGCGTGCGGGTGGCCGTGAAGGAGCCCGCCAACGCCAAAGGGGAGGGGCTGCGCGCCGACCTGCTGGAGATCCTGGAGCCCGGCCCCGGACGCGCCGAGCCGCCCTGTTCCCATTTCGGAACCTGCGGCGGTTGCACGCTTCAGCATATGGAGGACGCGGCCTACGCCGCCTGGAAGGTCGGGCTGGTGCAGGGCGCGCTGGCCCGTGTCGGGCTGGGGGATGCGGCTCTGGAACCGCTGTCCCGGACGCCGCCGGGAGCGCGCCGCCGCGCCCGCTTCGCCGCGCTGAAGCGGGGGCGCCGCGTCTGGTTCGGCTTCAACGAGCGGATGAGCCACCGGCTGACCGACCTGACGGAGTGTCCGGTGCTGCGGCCCGGCCTGTTCGCCCTGGTGGAGCCGCTGCGCGGGCTGCTGCTGTCGGTGCTGCCGGACGGCGGCGGCTGCGACGTGATCGCCACCGAACTGGAGGGCGGAATCGACCTCGTTCTGGTCGGCCCGCGCAGCCTGGACCGCGCGGCGCGGGAACGGTTGGTGGCCTTCGGGGAGGCGGAGGGGGTGGCCCGCATCTCCTGGCAAGCCGATGAAAGACAGCCGGATGGCCGCGGCACGCCGGAACCCATCGCCCACCGCCGCCCGTTGGCGGTGTCCTTCGCCGGCCTGCCGGTGACCCCGCCGCCCGGCGCCTTTCTCCAGGCGAGCGCCGAGGGGGAGGCCGCCCTGGTCGCCGCCGTCCTCGCCAACATCGGGGAGCCGAAGCGGGTGGCCGACCTGTTCGCCGGGCTGGGCACCTTCGCGGTCCCGCTGGCCCGGCAGGCGGCGGTCCATGCGGTGGAGGGGGACGCCCCGGCGCTGGCCGCGCTGAACAAGGCGGCGGGGGCGCTGCGCCTGACCACGGAGCGGCGCGATCTGTTCGAGAATCCGCTGACGGCGAAGGAACTGGCCCGGTTCGACGCTGTGGTCTTCGACCCGCCGCGCGCCGGCGCCGCCGCCCAGGCGCAGGCCTTGGCGGGGTCGAAGGTGCCCCGCGTGGTGGCGGTGTCCTGCAACCCCGCGACCTTCGCCCGCGACGCGCGCGCCCTGGTGGATGGCGGGTACGTGTTGAACCGCGTCTACCCCGTGGACCAGTTCCTGTGGTCCGCCCACGTCGAGGTCGTCGGGGTGTTCAGCCGCCCGTAGGTGCTGCGAGGGGGACGGGGAAGCACGAAGGCACGACGACCATCACCATCCTCGTGCCTTCGTGGTGAGTCACCCTCAGTCCAACTGCATCACGATGGCCTTGAGATAAGCCGACTCCGGCAGGTGCGGGTGCACCGGATGGTCCGGCCCCGCCCCGGCGCTGCGCAGGATGCGCCCCGTCCGCCCGGCGTCGTGCAGCCCGCGGGCGACCTGCTCGGCGAAGGTCGGCGGGTCCACGTTGTGGCTGCACGACGCGCAGAGCAGGAAGCCGCCCGGCGCCGTGATCTTGGCGGCCAGACGGGTCATCTTGCGGTAGGCGCGGCAGCCGACGGCGAGGTCCTTCTTGGCCTTCACGAAGGCCGGCGGGTCGGCGATGACCACCCCGAACCGCTCGCCCTCGGCGTTCAGCCGCTCCATCTCTTCGAAGGCGTCGGCGCGGCGCGCCTCGAAGCGGTCGGCCACCCCGTTGGCCTCCGCGGCGCGGGCGGCGTTGTCCAACGCGCCTTGCGAGCGGTCGACCGACACCACCGACGACGCGCCCTCGACCGCGCAGAGCACGCCGAAGCCGCCGTTGTAGCTGAAGAAGTCGATGGCCCGCTTGCCCTTCGCCAGCTTGGCGATGAAGGCGCGGTTGTCGCGCTGGTCGTAGAACCAGCCGGTCTTCTGCCCGCCCAGCGGGTCGGCGAAGAAGGTGGCGCCGTTCTCCTCCAGCCGGATCGGGCCGTCGATCTCACCCTTCACCAGCCGGCTTTCCTCGGGCAGCCCCTCCAGCGCGCGCTGGGAGCTGTCGTTGCGCAGAATGACCGCGCGCGGGGCCAGCACCTCGTCGATGGCGGCCAGGATGGCGTCGATCCGCTGATCCATGAAGACGCTGTTGGCCTGCACCGTCACCACGTCGCCGTAGCGGTCCACGATCAGGCCCGGCAGCCCGTCGGCCTCCGCGTGCACGACGCGGTAGTAGGGCCGGTCGAACAGCGCCTCGCGCGTCGCCACCGCACTCCTCAGCCGCCCGGCGAGGAAGGCGTGGTCAACCACCGCCCCTGGGTCGCTGGAGAGCATCCGCGCGGCGATCAGGGTGTGCGGGTTGAAGGTGGCGATGCCCAGCGGTTTCCCGCTGGGGTCCAGCAGGCGCACCGGGCTGCCCGGCGGAATGGCCTTGGCCGCCGTGTCCATCAGGACTTCGTTGGAATAGACCCAGGGGTGGCCGTGCAGGACGCGCCGCTGGCGGCCGGCCTGCAGATGGATCGCCCGGTATTTGACGGGGGTGGTGGGGGTGTCGGTCATGATGGCGCATCCTAGCCGCTCGCGCCCGCCGAGCAAACGGTCACGTCGCCGGAGTCGTGGGAAACGGGGAGCGGATTCGCGGGATGGGACGGGGTGCCGGCCCGTTCCGGCGTGTCTTACGGAATGCCGAACGGGCTTTCCGCCTGCGACCGATGCGCGCGGTTGTCGTTGGCGCCGTCCATCGCCTTGCACAACCGCAAGGTTTCCGTGCGGTGCCCGTCCTGGTGAAAGCAGGTCAGCAGGGAGCTGCGCGACCCGGCCTGTCCGGCCAATGATTCCGGCAGGGAGGTATGGATCGCCGCGCAGTCATGACTGCGCGCCAGCCGGTCCATGGATTGCAACAAAGTCTCCGCCGGACCCGTCATGTCGAACAGGTCGAGCACGACGAAATTCTCCACGGCCAGAATTCGGCCATGGCATAGATGCGCCGCAATAGCGTATGAGAAAAGCCCATGGAGGTACCCCCGTGCGTTCTGCACGGTCATGATGCCGGTTGGCGTCGCGGGGGTATCAACCGGCCCGATAAGTGCTGCGGCAAATGCGCGCCATTGCTCCACCGGCAGGTCCGGGAAGATGGCCCGCACCAGTGGATAGGCCTGGTCGATCTGACGCTGACCGAGAGGTTTCGCGATGAAGCTTTCGTCCATGCCCGTCCGACCGCGTGAAGGACGGTGAACGATGGCAGGCACCGGTAAGACCGGTCGTTGACGTAGATCAATGTTGCAAGGTCCACCCCTACACATATTGGGATTATTGGAGGCAGGCGCAACCGGCGTCCGCATAAGAAGTGCATCGTATGTGAACCTGCCCCCCTCCTTAACAGTACGTACCCAGCGGTGGTGCAACCTCAGGGGAAGCGGCCCGAGCCGCCCGGGGCAAACGGGAGAGATTGAATGACATCAGCGACTCTGACGCCAGGGGCCGCCCTGGGCAGCCAGCGGGTGTCGGAAAATGTGCGTTACTACGAAGACGCCGTCCGACTCTTCGTCATCGCTTCAGTGTTCTGGGGTGTCGTCGGCTTCCTGGCCGGCGTCTTCATCGCACTGCAGCTTGCTTTTCCGGCGCTGAATCTCGGCCTTGAGTGGACGAGCTTCGGGCGCCTGCGGCCGGTCCACACCTCGGCCGTGATCTTCGCGTTCGGCGGCAACGTCCTGTTCGCCACCTCGCTCTACTCCGTGCAGCGCACGAGCCGCCAGTTCCTGTTCGGCGGCGAAGGCCTCGCGAAGTTCGTCTTCTGGAACTACAACATCTTCATCGTCCTGGCGGCGCTCAGCTATGTGCTCGGCTACACCCAGGGCAAGGAGTATGCGGAGCCGGAGTGGATTCTTGACCTCTACCTGACGGTCATCTGGGTCCTCTACGCCATCCAGTTCGTCGGCACGGTGATGACCCGCAAGGAGTCGCACATCTACGTCGCCAACTGGTTCTTCATGGCGTTCATCCTGACCGTCGCGATCCTCCACATCGGCAACAACGTCAACGTCCCGGTGTCGCTGACCGGGATGAAGTCCTACCCGTTCGTCTCGGGCGTGCAGAGCGCCATGGTGCAGTGGTGGTACGGCCACAACGCGGTCGGCTTCTTCCTGACCGCCGGCTTCCTCGGCATCATGTACTACTTCGTTCCGAAGCGCGCGGAGCGGCCGGTCTATTCGTACCGCCTGTCCATCGTGCACTTCTGGACGCTGATCTTCCTCTACATCTGGGCCGGCCCGCACCACCTGCACTACACGGCTCTGCCGGACTGGGCGCAGACGCTGGGCATGACCTTCTCGGTCATGCTGTGGATGCCGTCCTGGGGTGGCATGATCAACGGCATCATGACCCTGTCGGGTGCCTGGGACAAGCTGCGCACCGATCCGGTCCTGCGCTTCCTCGTGACGTCGGTGGCCTTCTACGGCATGTCGACCTTCGAGGGTCCGCTGATGTCGGTGAAGCCGGTCAACGCCCTGTCGCACTACACCGACTGGACGATCGGCCACGTGCACTCCGGTGCGCTCGGCTGGGTGGCCTTCATCTCCTTCGGCGCGATCTACTATCTGGTCCCGGTCCTGTGGAAGCGCTCGCAGCTCTACAGCCTGCGTCTGGTCAGCTACCACTTCTGGACCGCCACCATCGGCATCGTGCTCTACATCACCGCGATGTGGGTGTCGGGCATCATGCAGGGCCTGATGTGGCGCGCCTACGACAACCTCGGCTTCCTCCAGTACTCGTTCGTCGAGACGGTCGCGGCCATGCATCCCTTCTACGTGATCCGTGCTCTGGGCGGCGTCCTGTTCCTGGCTGGTGCCCTGATCATGGTCTACAACCTGTGGCGCACGGCCAAGGGTGACGTCCGCATCGAGAAGCCCTATGCCTCCGCCCCGCACAAGGCGGCGGTCGGTGCGGCCTGACGCCGGAGGAACTGAGAAAATGGCTGAGCAAAAAAAGGGCTTTAGTCACGACACGATCGAGCGGAACACGCTTCTGCTCATCGTCCTGATCCTGATCACCGTGTCGATCGGCGGACTCGTCCAGATCGTCCCGCTGTTCACGATCGAGTCGACGATCGAGAAGGTGGATGGGGTCCGTCCCTACTCGCCGCTCGAACTGGCTGGCCAGAACATCTACTACCGCGAAGGCTGCTACAACTGCCATAGCCAGCAGATCCGTCCGTTCCGCGACGAGGTGGAACGTTACGGTCACTACTCGCTGGCCGCGGAAAGCATGTACGACCATCCCTTCCAGTGGGGCTCCAAGCGCACCGGTCCGGACCTGGCCCGCGTGGGCGGCAAGTACTCCAACGACTGGCAGGTCGCCCATCTGGTCGAACCGCGCGCCGTGGTGCCGGAGTCGATCATGCCGGGCTACGCCTGGATGAAGGACCGTCCGCTGAAGTACTCCGACATCCAGGATCACATGAAGACCCTGCGCATCGTCGGCGTCCCCTACACGGACGAGCAGATCGCCAGCGCCAAGGCCGACCTCGAAGCGCAGAAGAACCCGGACGCCGACACGGCCGGGCTGATGAAGCGCTACCCGAAGGCCGTCGTGGCGAACTTCACGGGCAACAAGGGCGTCACCGAAATGGACGCGCTGGTGGCCTACCTGCAGGTCCTGGGCACCATGGTGGACTTCACCAAGTACCAGTCGCCCAAGCAGCTCCAGCAGTAACCGGGAGGGGTCCATGGATTTGGATTCGATCACTGTCGCCCTGCGGTCCTTCTGGACCGTCTGGCTGGCCCTGCTCTTCACCGGCATCGTGGTCTACGCCATGTGGCCAGGCAACCGGGGCAAGTTCGAAGACGCCTCCCGGATCCCGCTCAAGGAAGATGGTCAGGAGTTTTAGGCCATGGCACAGAAAGAAAAGGACGCCCTGTCCGGCGTCGAGACCACCGGCCACGAGTGGGACGGCCTGCGGGAGCTGAACAACCCCCTGCCCAAGTGGTGGCTGTACATCTTCTACGTCTGCATCGCGTGGTCCCTCGTCTACTACGTGTTCTACCCGGCCTGGCCGCTGGGCAAGAGCTACACGAAGGGCCTGCTCGGCTACTCGCAGCGCGAGGAGCTGGTGCAGAAGGTCGCCGAGGGCAAGAAGGCTCAGGAAAAGTACCTGACGGCCATCGCGGCGACCTCCGTCGAGGACATCCAGAAGAACAAGGACCTCCTTGCCTTCGCGATGGCCGGCGGCCGCTCCTACTTCAACGAGAACTGCGCGGCCTGCCACGGCGCCGGCGGTCAGGGCGCCAAGGGCTTCCCGACGCTCGCCGACGACGTGTGGCTGTGGGGCGGCACCACCGCCGACATCTACAAGACCATCCAGCACGGCATCCGTGCGGATGACGGCGACACCCGCGGAACGGTCGGCATCGGCATGACCGCCTTCGGCAAGGACGGCATCCTGAACCGCGAGCAGATCGCTCAGGTCGCGGAGTATGTCCTGTCGCTGAACAAGCGGTCGACCGACGCGGCCGCCGCCGAGAAGGGCAAGACCGTCTATGACGAGAACTGTGCCGCCTGCCACGGCGACAGCGCCCAGGGCTCGGTCGCGGTCGGCATGGACGTCGGCGCTCCGCCGCTCGTCACGGCCAACTGGCTGTATGGCGGCGACAAGGCCACGCTGGTGGAGACCATCACGAACGGCCGCGCCGGCGTGATGCCCGCCTGGTCGAAGCGTCTGGACGACGCGACGGTCAAGTCGCTGGCCGTCTACGTCCACAACCTGGGCGGCGGCAAGTAAGCCGCCCAGCCAGGAGCGGCCGGCCGGGAGGGGGATACCTCCCCGGCGGGTTCGCCGGACTTCGGTGCCGGGGAGGCGACTCCCCGGCATTTTCTTTTTCCGGGCCGCGACTGGGGGATAGGGAAGGGCGACGGCGCCTGAAAAATCCGCCCGAAAATCCTTTGATCCAGCGCAATGCCCCTGTGACGTTCTGACGCCATAGTCCCCTCGCCACGGCCGAACCATGTCGGCATGGCCAAGCCGCCCCGCGGCGGACGCCGGAGGAAGAAGGCGAGGTCATGAGCACGACCACCGAACAGCAACCGCCCCAGACCGATCTCTTGGAACGCCCGGTGGCGGTCGCCGGGGACCCCCTCGCCGCCCCTTCTCCGAAGGCGCCGCGGCGTGCCGCGCGCTCCATGTACCAGAAGCATTCGAAGGTCTATCCCAAGGCGGTGCACGGCACCTTCCGCCGCATCAAATGGGCGGCGCTGGCGGTTCTCCTGGCGATCTACTACGTGCTGCCCTGGGTGCGCTGGGACCGCGGGCCGAACGCGCCCGACCAGGCGGTTCTGCTCGACCTCGCCAACCGCCGCTTCTACCTGTTCTTCGTGGAGCTGTGGCCGCAGCAGATCTATTATCTGACCGGCGCGCTGATCCTGGCGGCGCTGGGCCTCTTCCTGGCGACCTCGCTGGCGGGCCGCGTCTGGTGCGGCTACGCCTGCCCGCAGACGGTGTGGACCGACCTCTATGTCTGGGTCGAACGGCTGGTCGAGGGTGACCGTGGTGAGCGCATCCGCCTCGACCAGGGCGCCTGGACCGCCCGGAAGGCCGGGCGGAAGGTTCTGAAGAACCTGATCTGGCTGCTGATCGCTCTGGCGACCGGCGGCGCCTGGATCTTCTACTTCACCGACGCGCCGACCCTGCTGGGCGAGATGCTGCGGTTCGAGGTGTCCTCCACCGCCCTCGGCTTCATCGGGCTGTTCACCGCCACAACCTACCTGCTGGCCGGTTTCGCGCGGGAGCAGGTCTGCACCTACATGTGCCCGTGGCCGCGCTTCCAGTCGGCGATGATCGACGAGGACAGCCTGATCGTCACCTACCAGGACTGGCGCGGCGAAGGCCGCAGCCTGCTGCGCAAGTCGCAGAGCTGGGAGGAGCGCAGGGCCGAGGGGCTGGGCGACTGCATCGACTGCTTCAACTGCGTCCAGGTTTGCCCCGCCGGCATCGACATCCGCGACGGGCTGCAGATGCAGTGCATCGGCTGCGGCCTGTGCATCGACGCCTGCGACGAGATCATGACCAAGGTCGGGCGGCCGACCGGCCTCATCACATTCGACACCCAGACCAGCCAGGTGGCCGTCGCCACCGGCGGGCAGCCGGTGCCCTTCCGCCTGCTGCGTCCGCGCACGATCCTCTACACGCTGATGATGCTGGTCATCGCCGGCGGCATCGGCGTCGGGCTTCTGCTGAAGCCGGGGCTGGACATCAGCGTCCTGCGCGACCGCGCCCCGCTGTTCGTGGCCCTGTCCGACGGGTCGGTGCGCAACGCCTACACCTTCAAGATCTCCAACATGACCCGCGACCCGCGCGCCTACACGCTGGCGGTTTCCGGTGTGACGGGGGCCAGCCTGTCGGTGGCCGGCGACGGTCAGGACGAGCAGGCCGGCACCCAGCGCCTGACCGCCGGTGCGGACATGGTGGCGACCTACAGAATTTTCGTGACCGCGCCGCGCACCGGTTTGCAAGGCGCCTCACAGCCCCTTACCTTCAGGCTTACCTCGGCCGATGGTGAGGTGGCGACCTATGACTCCGTCTTCATGGGGCCGGCCAACTGATCCCGACCGGCTCTTTGCGCTGCATTCACCAAAGGTCAAGACGACGATGACGCTGTCCACCGACGCCGGAACCCGCCGCACCCCGCCCCGCCGGACCGGCCGCCAGCCCGGCTGGTACATCCCCTGGATCTTCGTGGCCGGTTTCGCCGTCGTGATCGCGGTCAACGGCGTGATGCTGCATTTCGCCCTGTCGAGCTGGACCGGCGTCCAGACCGAGCAGCATTTCATGAAGGGGTTGAAGTACAACGAGGATCTGGCCGGCGCCCGCGCCCAGGCCGAGCGCGGCTGGAAGGTCGCCACCGACTTCACCGCCACCGAGGCGCAGAAGGGCATCCTGGCGCTGACGCTGCACGACAAGTACGGCAACCTGCTGAAGGACGCCGAGGTGAAGGTCGCCTTCATCCGCCCGACCAGCGAGGGCCACGACGTGCGTCTCGACCTGCCCTATCTGGGCGAGGGCCGCTTCGCCGCCCCGGTGTCGCTGCCGCTGCCCGGCCAGTGGGACCTGCGCGTGGAGATCCACCACGCCACGGGCGACTACCAGGACGAGCAGCGCCTTTTCATCAAGTAAGCGCCCAGCGCCCAAACCTACGGCACACCAGCACACGGGTTTCGTGACATGACCGTCTGCCTCCACTGCGGGCAGGAGCATCCCGAGGGCACCGGCACCACCGCCTCCGACGGCGCCGGCCCCTTCTGCTGCACCGGCTGCGCGGCGGCCTACGATCTCGTCCGCGGGCTCGGGCTGGAACGCTATTACGAGCGGCGCTGCGTCGATCCCGCCGCCCGGCCCCTGCGCCCGGACGGCGAGGCACCGCCGCTCGACTACGCCCCCCACGCCAAGCACGCCGAGGACGGCACCGCCTCGCTGCACCTGATGGTCGACGGGCTGCAATGCGCGGCCTGCGTCTGGCTGATCGAGACGGCGCTGGCCCGCCAGCCGGGGGTGACCCACGCGCGGCTGAACATGACCACGCGCCGCCTGTCGGTGACCTGGCGCGAGTCCGAGACCGACGCCAACACGGTGGTCGACACCGTCGCCCGCATCGGCTACCGCGCCGTTCCCTTCGATCCGGAGCGGCTGGGCGACGCTCAAGCGAAGACGGAGAAGGAACTTCTGCGCTCGCTGGCCGTCGCCGGCTTCGGCGCCAGCAACGTGATGCTGCTGTCGGTGTCGGTCTGGGCCGGTCACGCGACGGGCATGGGCTCCGCCACCCGCGACCTGATGCACTGGCTGTCGGCGCTGGTCTGCATGCCGGCCATCGCCTACGCCCTGCGGCCCTTCGCGCGCTCGGCCTTCCAGGCGCTGCGGCGCGGGCGGACGAACATGGACGTGCCGATCACCATCGGTGTCCTGCTCGCCACCAGCATGAGCCTGTTCGAGACGATCAACAGCGGCCAGCACGCCTATTTCGACGGCGCGATGATGCTGCTGTTCTTCCTGCTGATCGGGCGCTATCTCGACCAGCGGGCGCGGGGCCGGGCGCGCTCGGCGGCGGAGCAGCTTCTGGGCCTGCACGCCACCTCGGTGACCGTGCTGAACGAGGACGGGCGAAGCGCCATCGTCCCGCCGGATCAGGTCAGCCCCGGCTCCACCATCCTGGTGGCGGTGGGTGAGCGGGTCGCGGTCGACGGCACGGTGGCCGACGGCGTGTCCGACCTCGACACCGCCCTGATCACCGGCGAGACGGTGCCGGGCAGCGTTCGCCCCGGCGACCGCGTGTTCGCCGGCATGCTGAATCTCACCGCTCCGCTGCGCGTGACCGTCACCGCGGTGGGGGAGGGCACGCTGCTGGCCGAGATCGTCCGGCTGATGGAGGTGGCGGAGCAGGGCCGCGCAAAATACGTCGCCATCGCCGACCGGGTGTCGCGCCATTACGCCCCGGTCGTCCATGTGGCGGCGCTGGGCACCTTTCTGGGCTGGCTGATTCTCGGCGGGCTGCCCTGGCAGGATTCGCTGATGAACGCCGTCGCCGTGCTGATCATCACCTGCCCCTGCGCGCTGGCCCTGGCCGTGCCGGTGGTCCAGGTGATCGCCAGCGGGCGGCTGATGCGGCAGGGCATCCTGCTGAAGACCGCCACGGCGCTGGAGCGGCTGGCCGTCATCGACACGGTGGTCTTCGACAAGACCGGCACGCTGACCGAGGGACGCCCCGTCCCGCAGCTCGACGGCGTGGCCGAGGACGACCTGCGCCTCGCCGCCGCGCTCGCCGGGGCCAGCCGCCATCCGCTGGCCCGCGCCCTGACCCGCGCGCTGCCCAACGTTCCCGTCGCCGCCGGCGTGCGCGAGGTTCCCGGCGCCGGCCTCGCCCTGGATGGTTCCGCCCTGGATGGCTCTGGGGGGGAGATCCGGCTGGGCAGCCGCGCCTTCACCGGCGCGCCGGACGCGGCGGAGGACGCCGCGGGGCCGGAGCTGTGGCTGGCCCGTCCCGGCGCCGCCCCGGTCCGCATCACCTTCCTCGACGCGCCGCGCGCCGACGCCGCGGCGGTGGTGCGCGGGCTGAAGGCGCGGGGCCTGGACGTCCGGCTGCTGTCCGGCGACCGCCGTGGTGCTGTGGCCGCGGTGGCCGCGCAGCTGGGCATCGAGGACTGGCGGGCCGGCCAGACGCCCGCCGACAAAACCGCCGTTCTGGACGCGCTCGCCGCCGAGGGCCGCAAGGTGCTGATGGTCGGCGACGGGTTGAACGACGCCCCGGCGCTGGCCGCGGCCAGCGTGTCGATGTCGCCGTCCACCGCGGTGGACGTCAGCCAGACCGCCGCCGACGTGGTGTTCCAGGGCCGCCGCCTGCGCCCCATCCTGGAGGCGTTCGAGGTGTCCCGCCGCTCTGGGCGGCTGGTGCGCCAGAATTTCGGTATCGCGCTGGTTTACAACCTGTTCGCGGTGCCCATCGCCATGGCGGGCATGCTGACGCCGCTGCTGGCGGCGCTGGCCATGTCCTCCTCCTCCCTGATCGTTATCGCCAACGCCCTGCGGCTCAGCCGTGGCGCGGTGACCAAGGACCTGACCGATGACCGAGCTTCTCTATCTGATCGCGATCGCGCTGAGCCTGGGGCTGATGGGCCTGGGGGCGTTCCTGTGGGCTCTCAAGTCCGGGCAGTTTGACGATCTCGACGGGGCGGCCCACCGCATCCTGTTCGACGACGAGCCGCCGCGCCCCAACGCCGAGCCGTCCAGCCCGCCGAAGGGGCGCTCATAAGGCGTTCGTATGGCAATTCGGCGACGGCCACTGCGAGCACCGTTGCGAAACAGACCGAATATGACGATTATGGGCGCGTTGTACGGCTAAGGGTTGGGTCATGCCATGCCACCCTTTGACATGGGGCGCGCCCGCGAAAAGGGCGCGGCGAGTGAGATGAATCCCTGTGGGGCCTGTCCCGTGCGCAGTCTGACCGTCTGCGCCGCCCTGGACCCCGAGGAACTGCGCCGTCTCGCCGATATCCTCCAGACCTCCCGCGTCGAGGCCGGACAGACCCTGTTCAGCGAAGGCGACGCGGCGGACGCGCTCTACAACGTCACCGCCGGCACCGTGAAGCTCTACAAGCTGCTGCCGGACGGGCGCCGCCAGATCACCGGCTTCCTCGTCACCGGCGACTTCCTGGGGCTGGCGGTCAACGACAGCTACGCCTACACCGCGGAAACGGTCACGGCGGCGACACTCTGCCGCTTCCCGCGCAAGAAGATCGACGCGCTGATGGACGAGTTCCCGAAGATGCAGCGCCGTCTCTTCTCCATGGCCTCGAACGAGCTGGCGGCGGCGCAGGACCAGATGCTGCTGCTCGGCCGCAAGACGGCGAAGGAGAAGATCTGCTCCTTCCTGCTGATGCTGTCCCAGCGCGCCGCCCGGCGCGGGCACAAGGAAAACCCCGTCTACGTGCCGATGAGCCGGGCCGACATCGCCGATTACCTGGGCCTGACCACCGAGACGGTCAGCCGCACCTTCACCCAGCTGAAGACCGCCGGAACCATCTCGCTGCAGGAAGGCAACAAGGTCCTAATCAGCGACATGGACGCCATCTACGACATGGCCGAGGGCTGCTGAGCCTCTTTCCGGACACGAAACGATTGCTTCGATCATCGTTCGTGATCTGATATGTCGTATTCCAGGAAAAATTCGCATCTTTCGTGCGATCCCGCTCTGGCGGGACGCGCCCGCGCGGGCTAACATCCGCCGCCCGACCGGCCGGAACCAATCACAACAACGACGGCCGGCCCAAAGAAGAACGGCTGCAACAGCCTACGCTCAGGAACCGAACCCCGATGACCGAACCCGATACAAAGCGCGTCACCGACGAAGAAGCCCTTCTGCTGCACTCCTCCGGGCGTCCGGGCAAGCTGGAGATCGCGCCGACCAAGCCGCTGACGACCCAGCGCGACCTGTCGCTGGCCTATTCGCCGGGCGTGGCCGTTCCTTGCCTGCGCATCGCGGAAGACCCCAGCACGGCCTACGACTACACGGCCAAGGGCAACATCGTCGCCGTCATCTCCAACGGCACGGCGGTGCTGGGCCTGGGCGACCTCGGCGCGCTCGCCTCCAAGCCGGTGATGGAAGGCAAGGCGGTGCTCTTCAAGCGCTTCGCCGACGTGGACGGCATCGATCTGGAGGTCGATACGAAGAACGTGGACGAGTTCGTCAACTGCGTCCGCTTCCTCGGGCCGAGCTTCGGCGGCATCAACCTGGAGGACATCAAGGCGCCGGACTGCTTCATCATCGAGGAGCGCCTGCGCGAGCTGCTGGACATCCCCGTCTTCCACGACGACCAGCACGGCACCGCCATCATCGCCGCCGCCGGCCTGATCAACGCCTGCGACATCACCGGGCGGAACCTCAAGGACGTGACGATGGTGGTCAACGGCGCCGGTGCTGCGGGCATCGCCTGCGCCGAGCTGTTCACCACCATGGGCGTGCCGCGCGAGAACATCATCCTGTGCGACACCAAGGGCGTCGTCTACCGCGGCCGCACCGACGGCATGAACCAGTGGAAGTCGTCCTTCGCGGTGGAGACGGACAAGCGCACGCTCCAGGAGGCGGTCGCCGGCTCCGACGTCTTCGTCGGCCTGTCGGCCAAGGGCGCGATGACGCCGGAAATGGTCAAGTCGATGGCGGCGAAGCCGATCATCTTCGCGCTGGCCAACCCCGATCCGGAAATCACCCCGGAGGAGGTGAAGGCCGTCCGCTCCGACGCCATCGTGGCGACGGGCCGCTCCGACTACCCGAACCAGGTCAACAACGTCCTGGGCTTCCCCTACCTGTTCCGCGGCGCGCTCGACGTGCGGGCGACCACCATCAACGAGGCGATGAAGGTCGCCGCCGCCAAGGCGCTGGCCGCCCTGGCGCGCGAGGACGTGCCGGACGAGGTGGACGCCGCCTACTCGGGCCGCCGCCTGCGCTATGGGCCGGAATACATCATCCCGGTGCCCTTCGACCCGCGGCTGATCGTGACGGTTCCTGCCGCGGTGGCCCAGGCCGCCATGGAAACCGGCGTGGCGCGCAAGCCCATCGTCGACCTTGCGGGCTACCGGAATTCGTTGCGCACCCGTCTCGACCCCACGGCGGACAGCCTCCAACTCATCTTGGAGAAGGTGAAGGCCAACCCGCGCCGCGTCGTCTTCGCCGAGGGCGAGGAGGAGCGGACGATCCGTGCCGCGCTGGCCTTCCGCGCCGCCGGATTCGGCACGCCGGTGCTGATCGGGCGCGAGGCGGTCATCAAGGAGCAGCTGGCGGCGATGGGGCAGTCCGCCGTCTCGCTGGAGATCCACAACGCCCGCGTCTCCGACGCCAACCGCCGCTACAGCGACTATCTGTACCGCCGGATGCAGCGCAAGGGCGCCCTGCTGCGCGATTGCCAGCGCATGGTGAACCAGGACCGCAACGTCTTCGCCGCGCTGATGGTGGCGCAGGGCGACGCCCACGCCATGGTCACCGGCCTGACCCGCACCTTCGGCGTCGCCTTCGAGGAGATCCGCCGGGTCATCGACGCCAAGGCGAACGAGCCGGTCTTCGGCCTGCACGTCTTCCTGACGCGCAACCGCACGGTGCTGATCGCCGACACCACGGTGCATGTCCGCCCGAACGGCCAGACGCTGGCCGACATCGCCATCGGCGCCGCGGCCAAGGCGCGCCAGATGGGGCACGAGCCGCGGGTGGCGCTGCTGTCCTTCTCCAACTTCGGCCAGCACCCGCACCCCCACACCGACCCGCTGCGCGAGGCCATTTCCATCCTCGACAGCCGCCGCGTCGATTTCGAGTATGACGGGGAGATGTCGGCGGACGTGGCGCTGGACTACCAGCTGATGAAGCGGGTCTACCCCTTCTGCCGGCTGTCCGGCCCGGCCAACGTGCTGATCATGCCCGGCCTGCATTCGGCCAACATCACGGCGAAGCTGCTCAACAAGATGGCCGGCGGCCAGATGATCGGTCCGCTGCTGATCGGCTTGGACAAGCCGGCGCAGATCGTCACCATGGGCGCCTCGGTCAACGATCTGGTCACCGCGGCGGCGCTGGCGGCCCACGACTCGCTGCCCTGGTAAGCGGACAGGCGGTTTCCTATGGACGCGCGGGTCGGGCATTTCCCCGGCCCGCGCGTTAATCTTTTGTGACGCCCGCTCACCGGCTTGCGGGATGGTGTAAAAGCGGAGTTCCGTCTCTAAAACCGTCCGCATGACGCACGAGAAGCGCCGTCCATGACTCCCAAGCCGATGCCGCCCCTCCGGTTGATCCTCGCCGCCGCGCTGGTGCTGGCGCCGCTGCTGCCGGCCCTGTGGGGACTGTGGCGGCAGGGGGCGATCGGTCCGGTGGTGGCGGTTGTGGGCGGGCTGGCCGGGATCGGCGGGGTGGCGCTGATGCTCCAGCTCTATGTCCGCGACCTGCGGACAGTGGCCGCCCACGCCGCGCAGCTCGCCGCCGGACCGACGGAGCCGGTCCCGTCCTTGCCCGTCGCGGCGTCCGGTCCGGTGCGGGCGGCGGCGGCGGCGGCGGTGCGGTTGCACCGGGTGATGAACGCCCGCACCGAACTGGCGCTGGCCCAGCTCGAAGCCAACGAATCCATCATCGAGGCGCTGCACGACCCGCTGGTTCTGGTGGGGGCGGAACGGCAGGTGGCGCGGGCCAACCAGGCGGCGCGCGCCCTGTTCGGCGACCGCATCCTCGACCGCGACCTTGCCGCCTCGCTGCGCAACCCGGCGGTGCTGGAGGCGGTGGACGCGGTGCTGAAGGGCGGCGCCTCGCGCATTCTGGAATTCAGCCTGCCGGTGCCGGTGGAACGCATGTTCGAGGTGCGGGTCAAGCCTTTCCAGCGGCGCGTCCCCCGCCCGATCCCCGGCGAGGACGGGTCGCCGGCCGCCGCCGGAACCGTTCCGGGGCGGATGGTCATCCTGACGCTGCACGACATCACCGCGCTGCGCCGGTCGGAGCAGATGCGCGCCGACTTCATCGCCAACGCCAGCCACGAGCTGCGCACGCCGCTGTCCTCCCTGCTCGGCTTCATCGAGACGCTGCGCGGCCCCGCCCGCGAGGATCTGGAGGCGCACGAGCGCTTCCTGTCGATCATGCAGGATCAGGCCAGCCGCATGGCCCGCCTCGTCAACGACCTGCTGTCGCTGTCGCGGATCGAGCTGGACGAGCACATGCCCCCCGCCGGAAAGGTTGACGTGCTGGACCGGCTGGACGGGGTGATGGCGGCGCTGGAGCTGAAGGCGGCCAGCCGCCGCATCCGCCTGACGCTGGAGGCGCCGGACGGCCTGCCCGCGGTGGTCGGCGACGAGGACCAGCTCACCCAGGTCTTCCAGAACCTCGTCAGCAACGCGATCAAATACACGCGCGAGAACACCGACGTGACCGTCGCCGTGTCGCTCGCCGACGGCATGGCGGTCGGGGTATCCGGCCCGGCGGGCCGCGCCGGCCGTGGGATGCCGATGGTCGCCGTCGCCGTGCGCGACCAGGGGGAGGGCATCGCCCGCACCCACCTGCCGCGCCTGACCGAACGCTTCTACCGCGTCGACGCCGCGCGGTCGCGGGCGATGGGCGGCACCGGGCTGGGGCTGGCCATCGTGAAGCACATCGTGAACCGCCACCGCGGCCGCCTGACCATCGAGAGCGCGGTCGGGGTGGGCAGCACCTTCACGGTCTATCTGCCGGCGGCGTCGGAGGAGTCCGCAGAGGGCCGCGCCGCGGAGCCCGCGCGGCGCCAAGCGTAGAGGTTGCGGTTACCCCCATCGGCGTGACCGAAAGTGGGCGTCGTCATGAAACTGTCATAAAACCGTAATCAGCGCGTCGCGGACCCCGACTAGTGTCCGCCCCGCAAGCCGCCCGCCCCTGGGGGAAGCGGCACGGGGTTGGACCATCGCGTTCCCCGGTAAAGAGACATCCGGACCATCGGAGGGATCACCGTGAATTCCAAGAAGCTCGCCGTCACCGCCGCTGCGGTCGTCGCCATGACCGCCGCCTTCGCGGGTGCTGCGAACGCCCAGTCGCGCGACCAGATCCGCGCCGTCGGCTCCTCGACCGTGTTCCCGTTCACCACGGCGGTTGCCGAGGCCTTCGGCAAGGGCGGCAAGTTCAAGACCCCGGTCGTCGAGTCGACCGGCACCGGCGGCGGCCTGAAGCTGTTCTGCGCGGGCGTCGGCCCGCAGCATCCGGACGTCGCGAACGCCTCGCGCCGCATCAAGAAGTCCGAGGTCGAGCAGTGCGCCGCCAACGGCGTCGCCCAGATCACCGAGCTGAAGATCGGCTACGACGGCATCGCGCTGGCCTATTCCAAGCAGGCCCCGCACACCGACCTGACCACCCAGGTCCTGTGGAAGGCCCTGGCCAAGGACGTGCCGGTCGACGGCAAGATGGTCGCCAACCCCTACAAGAAGTGGTCGGACATCGACCCGAAGCTCCCGAACAAGGAGATCGAGGTTCTCGGCCCGCCCCCGACGTCCGGCACCCGCGACAGCTTCAACGAGCTGGTGATGCTCGAAGGCTGTAAGAAGGTCGCCGAGGTGAAGACCATCGTCGCCGACGAGAAGGCCCGTGAAAAGGCCTGCATGACCATCCGCGAGGACGGCGGCTACGTCGAGGCCGGCGAGAACGACAACCTGATCGTCCAGAAGCTGACCGCCAACCCCGACGCCTTCGGCGTGTTCGGCTACAGCTTCTACGACCAGAACCGCGACAAGCTGCAGACCGCCAAGATGGACGGCGTCGATCTGTCGCCGGAAGCGGTCCAGGCCGGCAAGTACGAGCTGTCGCGCCCGCTGTTCATCTACATCAAGAACGCCCACGCCGGCGTCATCCCGGGCATCCGCGAGCTGGTCGCCGAGTTCACCTCGGAGCGCGCGATGGGCGAGGACGGCTACCTGTCCGACAAGGGTCTGATCTCCCTGCCGAAGGCGGAGCGCGACGCCGCCCGCACCTCGGCGACCAACCTGACCCCGCTCCAGCTCTGACCGGCTGACGCGACCGGCGGCTCTCCTCGGAGGGCCGCCGGTTTCCCGTTTGTGCCAAGAGCCCGTTTTCAGCCCATTTCCGGCGGTTTCGCATGCAGCTCACGGTACTGCTCATCATTCTGGCCCTGCTCACAGTGATCGGTTACCAGATGGGCCGGTCGCGTGCCGTCGCCTCCGTCGGCGGCCGCATCGTCGAGCTTCATTCGGTGCCGTCCTACCACGGCTTCTACGTCGCCCTCTGGGCGGGGCTTCCGGCCCTGCTGCTCTTCGCCTTCTGGGGGGCGTCGGAAGGCTGGCTGGTCATGCAGATGGTCCTGTCCGGCCTGCCGGACCGGCTGGTCAACGGCGACGCCCAGTCGCTCGGCCTGCTGCGCGCCGACATCCTGAACCTCGCCCACGGCGTCACCACGGGCCGCGAGCCCGATCCGGAGGTGGTCGCCGCGGCGGAGCGCTATCTGCGGCTGCACGCGCTCGGCGACTGGAGCCTGCTGGTCATCGGCTGCTGCATCGCCATCGGCGGCCTGCTCTACGCCCGCGGCCGGATCGACCCCGACCTGCGCGCCCGCAACCGGGTGGAGCGCACGGTCAACATCGCGCTGGTCATCTGCTCGCTGGTCGCCATCCTGACCACCATCGGCATCGTGCTGTCGCTTCTGTTCGAGGCGATCCGCTTCTTCGCGGTGGTCAATCCCCTGGAGTTCCTGTTCGGCACGCACTGGAGCCCGCAGATGGCCATGCGCGCCGACCAGGTGGGCTCCAGCGGCTCCTTCGGCGCGATCCCGCTGTTCGCCGGCACGCTGCTGATCACCGGCATCGCCATGGCAGTGGCGGTTCCGGTCGGGCTGATGGCGGCCATCTTCATGTCGGAATACGCCAGCCCGGGCCTGCGCACCTGGCTGAAGCCGATCCTGGAGGTGCTGGCCGGCATCCCGACCGTGGTCTACGGCTTCTTCGCCGCCCTGACCATGGCGCCCTTCGTCCGCGACGTGGGCAACAGCCTGGGGCTGAGCGTCAGCTCGGAATCGGCGCTGGCCGCCGGCTTCGTGATGGGCGTGATGATCATCCCCTTCGTCAGCTCGCTGTCGGACGACGTCATCAACGCGGTGCCGCAGAGCTTGCGCGACGGCTCCTACGGGCTGGGCGCCACCAAGTCGGAGACGATCCGGCTGGTCGTGCTGCCCGCCGCCCTGCCGGGCATTGTCGCCGCCATCATGCTGGCGGTCAGCCGCGCCATCGGCGAGACGATGATCGTCACCATGGCCGCCGGCCTCACCGCCAACCTGACCGCCAACCCGCTGGACGCCGTGACCACGGTGACGACGCAGATCGCCACGTTGCTGGTCGGCGACCAGGAGTTCGACAGCCCCAAGACGCTGTCGGCCTTCGGGCTGGGCCTCGTCCTGTTCGTCGTGACCCTCACCCTCAACATGGTCGCCCTCCGGGTGGTCCAGAAGTATCGAGAGAAATATGACTGACCTCGTGGAACAGGATACGCGGGCCATGTCGGTCGCCGTCACCAAGTCGCGCTACCAGAGCGAGGAGTTCTCCGCCCGCCTGCGCCGCCGCTACGCCGCGGAGCGCCGGTTCCGGATCGCCGGGATGCTCGCCGTCGGGATCGCGTCTCTGATGCTGGTGGTTCTGCTCGGCTCCATCGTCAGCAAGGGCTACACCGCCTTCTGGCAGGCGCAGATCCGGCTGGAGGTGACGCTCGACAAGCAGCAGGTCGAGGAGCGGAACTACACCGCCATCGTCCGGCAGGCGCTCTACGCCCAGGTCCCGGCGGCCACCGACCGCGCCACCCGCCGCTCGCTGAACGACCTGCTGTCCTCAGGCGCGCCGTACGAGCTGGAGGCGATGGTCAACGCCAACCCGTCCATCGTCGGCACCACGCA
Organism: Azospirillum aestuarii; assembly: GCF_016632405.1. Lineage (NCBI taxonomy): Bacteria > Pseudomonadati > Pseudomonadota > Alphaproteobacteria > Rhodospirillales > Azospirillaceae > Azospirillum > Azospirillum aestuarii. The sequence goes on along the minus strand of NZ_JAEPIV010000002.1, from coordinate 681,473 downwards.
GACGGTCTGGGTCCGCGCCGACGACGAGATCGACCAGTTCATGAAGGGCTTCATCCGGCGCGACGTGCCGGAGAGCGAGCGCCGGCTGAGCGACGTCAAGATCACCGCCATCGACGCGCTGGTCGCCAACGGGTCGATCCGCAGCACCTTCAACACCACCCTGTTCACCGCCGGCGACAGCCGCGAGCCGGAACAGGCGGGCATCCTGGGGGCCGTCGTCGGCTCCGCCCTGACGCTGGTGGTGACCATGCTGCTGTCGGTGCCCATCGGCATCGCCGCCGCGGTCTATCTGGAGGAGTTCGCGCCGAAGAACCGCTGGACCGACCTGATCGAGGTGAACATCAACAACCTCGCCGCGGTGCCGTCGATCATCTTCGGCCTGCTCGGTCTGGCGGTGTTCCTCGGCTTCTTCGGGCTGCCGCGCTCCGCCCCGCTGGTCGGCGGTCTGGTGATGGCGCTGATGACCCTGCCGGTCATCATCATCGCCTCGCGCGTTGCGCTGAAGGCGGTGCCGCCGTCGATCCGCGAAGCGGCGCTGGGCGTCGGCGCCTCGCCGCTGCAGACGGTGACGCACCACGTCCTGCCGCTGGCCCTGCCGGGCATCCTGACCGGCACCATCATCGGCATGGCCCGCGCGCTGGGCGAGACGGCGCCGCTGCTGATGATCGGCATGGTGGCCTTCATCGTGGACATCCCGGGCGGCCTGACCGACAGCGCCACGGCCATGCCGGTGCAGATCTACATGTGGGCGGACAGCCCCGAGCGGGCCTTCACGGAACGCACCTCCGCGGCGATCCTGATCCTGCTCGCCTTCCTCATCCTGATGAACGGCCTGGCCGTCTTCCTGCGCAAGAAATTCGAGAGGCGTTGGTAACCCCATGAGCGTCCAGACCCACATCCCGGCCACGGCCATGGCTTCGCGTCCCGCCGCCGGCATCCACGGCACCAAGATGGTCGCCCGTGACGTCAAGGTGTTCTACGGGGCCAAACAGGCGCTCAAGGGCATCAACCTGGAGATCCAGGAAAACCGCGTGATGGCCCTGATCGGCCCGTCCGGCTGCGGCAAGTCGACGTTCCTGCGCTGCCTGAACCGCATGAACGACACCATCGAGAACTGCCGCGTCGAGGGACTGATCGCGCTCGACGGCGAGGACGTCTACGGCAAGAACATCGACGCGGTGCAGCTCCGCGCCCGCGTCGGCATGGTCTTCCAGAAGCCGAACCCGTTCCCGAAGTCGATCTACGACAACATCGCCTACGGCCCGCGCATCCACGGCATCGCCAGCCACCGCGACGAGATGGACGAGATCGTCCAGACCTCGCTGCAGCGCGCCGGCCTGTGGAACGAGGTGAAGGACCGCCTGCGCGAGCCGGGCACCGGCCTGTCCGGCGGCCAGCAGCAGCGCCTGTGCATCGCCCGCGCCATCGCCGTCAGCCCCGAGGTGATCCTGATGGACGAGCCCTGCTCGGCGCTCGACCCCATCGCGACGGCCCACATCGAGGAGCTGATCGACGAGCTGCGCGAGAACTACACGATCGTCATCGTCACCCACAACATGCAGCAGGCGGCCCGCGTCTCCCAGAAGACCGCCTTCTTCCATCTCGGCGACATGGTCGAGTGCGACGACACCGAGGAAATCTTCACCAACCCGCGGGACGAGCGCACCCAGGGCTACATCACCGGCCGCTACGGCTGATCCCCGGCATCGCCACTACTCTTCCATCAGCGAAGGACGTGAAGCATGAGCAACGAACACATCGTGCGTTCCTTCGCGCACGAACTTGAGCGCCTGTCCAACCTGATCACCCAGATGGGCGGCGTCGCCGAAGCGCAGGTGGACGCCGCCGTGAAGGCGGTGGCCCGCCGCGACGTCGCGCTGGCCGCCCAGGTCATGCAGGCCGACCTGCGCATCGACGCCTACGAGCGCGACATCGACGCCGAGGCCGTGCGCCTGCTCGCCCTGCGCCAGCCGCTGGCCCAGGACCTGCGCGAGATCGTGTCGGCGCTGAAGATCGCGTCGGACCTGGAGCGGATCGGCGACTACGCCTCCAACATCGCCAAGCGCTCGCTGGCGCTGGCCCAGGTGCCGGTGGTGCGCCCGGCGGTGGCGATCCCGCGCATGGGGCGGCTGGTCGAGTCGATCATGAAGGACGTGCTGGACGCCTACATCGAGCGCGACGTCCAGCGCGCCATCGCCGCCTGGGAGCGCGACGAGGAACTGGACGACCTCTACACCAGCCTGTTCCGCGAGGTCCTGACCTACATGATGGAGGACCCGCGCAACATCACGCCCTGCACGCACCTGCTGTTCATGGCGAAGAACCTGGAGCGGATCGGCGACCACGCCACCAACATCGCCGAGACCATCCACTATCTGGTGGTCGGGACGACGCTGCGCGCGGCGCGTCCGAAGAACGACGGCAGCAGCTTCGCCGTGGTCGAGCCGGGCGGTTCGGTCATGGATGCGGCCACCGAGGCGGTGGAACGGGGATTGCCGCGGGACGGCGGCCCGGATAACGATGGAGCGGGACATGCCGCGTGACGGCGAGACGCGCAGTGGGAGCGGGACAAGCATGAATTCGGCGCTGAAGCCGCTCGTCCTCGTCGTCGAGGACGAAGCCGACATCGTGACGCTGCTGAAGTACAATCTGGAGAAGGAAGGCTTCCGGGTTAACGCCGCCACCGACGGCGAGGAAGCCCTTCTGCTGGCCGGGGAGCAGACGCCGAACATCGTCCTGCTCGACTGGATGCTGCCGCTGATGTCGGGGCTGGAGGTCTGCCGCCAGATGCGCCGCAACAGCAAGATGCGCGACATCCCGATCATCATGCTGACCGCCCGCGGCGAGGAGGCGGACCGCGTGCGCGGCCTGAATTCCGGCGCCGACGACTACATCACCAAGCCCTTCTCCCCGACCGAGCTGGTCGCCCGCATGCGCGCCGTGCTGCGCCGTTCGGCGCCTGGCATGACCGACGAGACGCTGCAGTTCGCCGACGTGACCATGGATCTGGCCGCCCACCGGGTGCGCCGGAACGGCCGCGACGTGCATCTGGGTCCGACCGAGTTCCGCCTGCTGCGCCATTTCATGCAGCATCCCGGCCGAGTCTTCTCGCGCGAGCAGCTGCTCGACGTGGTGTGGGGCCACGACGTCTATGTCGAGCCGCGCACCGTGGACGTGCACATCCGCCGCTTGCGCAAGGCGATGAACGAGGAGACGGAGATGGACCTGATCCGCACCGTCCGTTCGGCCGGCTACGCGCTGGACAGCAAGTCCATCTAACCGAAATGCCCGGACGCTGACCTTGCCCCACCCTTACCCTCCCCCGCTTCGCAGGGGAGGGGACTGCCGCCGCTTCGCGACCATCTCCCTCTCCTGCGAAGCGGGGGAGGGAAGGGGCCCACGCGCAAGCGTGGGAAGGGTGGGGGCCACGTGGCGGAGCTGTTCACCCCTCCAGCAGCCCCACCGCCTCCCGCAAAATCTCCACCTTCGGGCCGAAGCGCTTCGCCGGGTCGCTGTCCTCGATGAAGCCGATCATCATGCGCAGGGCGTACGCCACCCGCGGGGCGAGATCGGGATGCGCCGTCACATGCTGCGCCAGATGGGCCAGCGCGTCCCGGTAGGGCCGGCCCTCGAAACCCTCTGCGGCGATCGCCTCGAAGCGGTTCGCGTGTTCGATCACCAAGCTGTGGTCGTCGGTCATGGCGCTCACACGAACAGGATCGCGCCGGTCTTCGGCGCGTCGTTCAGAAAGGTGACGACTCCGCCGGTCTTCACCGGCACGTCGGGGCGCAGCGGGGCGCCAACGGGCAGGCCGAGCGCGCGCAGCCCCATCTCGCAGGCCATGACCGTGACCTTCAGCATCACGCAGGCTTCCAGCAACTCCTCGAAGCCGGCCAGCCCGTCGGCGGTGAAGGCGGCGTCGCGCTCCGCCGGGCGGCGGCCGTCGTCGGCGGGGTCCAGCCGGTGCCAGCCCGGCGCGCCGTCCGCGTCCTCGGCCAGCAGCGTGTTCAGGGCGCGGCCGGTGAAGAACAGCGTGACCTTGCGGTTGGTCGCCGCCGCCGCGCTGGCCATCACCAGGGCGTAGTGAACCCGGTCGAAGCCGCCCGCGAACAGGACGATGGACAGGTTTTCAGGACCTTCCATGGGTCAGGGCTCTCCCAAGCGCCGCTCAGTGGGCGGACAGGTCGTGGATGGTCGGGTGGGCGCCGCACAGCGGGCAGTCCGGGTCGCGGCGCACCGTGATGCGCTGGAACGAGGCGTGCAGCGTGTCGAGCATCATCAGGCTGCCCGACAGGCCCTCGCCGATGCCCAGGATCTCCTTCAGCACCTCGGTCGCCTGGAGCGAGCCGACGAAGCCGCCCAGCGCCCCCAGAACGCCGCCCTCGGAGCAGGACGGCACCAGCCCGCGCGGCGGCGGCTCCGGGAACAGGCAGCGGTAGCAGGGGTGCGGGGCGCCGAGATGCGCTTTGAAGGTGGACACCTGCCCGTCGAAGCGCAGGATCGCCGCCGACACCAGCGTCTTACCCGCGAAGTAGCAGGCGTCGTTCAGCAGGAAGCGCGTGGCGAAATTGTCCGACCCGTCGGCCACGATGTCGTAGCGGCCGATCAGGTCCAGCGCGTTGTCCCTGGTCAGCCGCGTCTTGTGCACCTCCACCGCCACGTCGGGGTTCAGCGCGCGGATGCGGGCGGCGGCGCTCTCCACCTTCGGAACGCCGAGCGACGACTCATCGTGGATCACCTGCCGTTGCAGGTTGGACAGGTCCACCGTGTCGTCGTCGATGACGCCGATGGTGCCCACCCCCGCCGCGGCGAGGTAGAGCAGCAACGGCGCGCCCAGCCCGCCGGCCCCGATGACCAGGACGCGGGCACGCAGCAGCGCCTCCTGCCCGACGCCGCCGACCTCCGGCAGGATGATGTGGCGGGAATAGCGGTGAAGCTGGGTGTCGGTGAAATCCATGGTCCGCAGAATAGCGCGGAACGCCCCGTGCCGCGCAAGCCCCCTTGCTCAGAGCCCCGCCGCGGGCGGAAGCGTCAGGCCAGCAGGCTCATCTTGTAGGGGGTGGTCTTCGACGTGCTGGACGATTTGTTCGCATCCTCCGCCGCCCACTGCTTCAGACGGGCCTCGCGTTCCCGCATGATCTTGTCGAATGGGCGCTCCTCGCTCGTGTCGTCGGGCGACTTGGCCACCTTCTGGACGAAGTTGAGCTGATAGGGGATTTCGCCGACCACGTTCTTCGGCGGGACGATCACCAGCTCGTACTGGCCGGGTTCGATCTTGAAGCTGGGCTTCTTCAGCATGTCCTCGCCCGACTTCGCCGGGTCCATCGTGTCGCCGGAGGCCACGACCTTGCCCTCCTTGCTCATGACGGCCCAGCGCGTGTAGGGCAGGGACATGTTGCCGACGAACTCACCGCCCTGGGCGACGGTCAGCGAGTGCTTCTGCACGCCGCTGTCGTTGCCCACGACGGCGCGGGCGATGCCCTTCATCTGGGCGCCGCTCCCCACCATCATGACGCTCTGGCGTTCGGTGATGTCCAGCGTGTATTCCCGCTCGTTCACCCCGCGCACGGCCTGGGAGATGACCGCCGTATAAGTGCCGGGGCCGAGCTTCGCGCTGGTCTGCGCCGACTCGTTCTTCGCCTTGGCTTCGGCGACGACCTTGTTGTTCTGGTCGACGATCTTGATGTTGGTGTTGATGTCGGCGATCTTGAAATTGAATTCGCCGGTCTTCGACACCGTGAACTGGCGGTAGTCGGTGGATGCGAGGTTGGAGTCCAATTCGTTGGTGATGCCGCGGAACTGGAACCAGTTCATCGTCGAGGCATTCGGAATCGCAACGCCCATGGTGGCCTCCCCCGCTGGTCCTGTGCCGTCAGCTCCGCATCGTCGGGCGGCCGTGCCGCAAGCCGGGCCGTCGCCTGAAACGGCGGAGCCGCGCCGGCCGAAACCCCCGGCGCCGACAGTTTAGATTACTAAAATCCAATCTTTTTGTCAAAGCGCCGCCCGATGACAACGGCGGGCGCAAAGACCGGACGGAGCCCATTCTACAACAGGATGCGCGACGGCGCAATATTCGCCGCCCGGTTGCGCGGCCAGCAAGCCGGACATCCCTCTCCCACGGCCGCAGGCGGATATGGGAGAGGGGAGACCGGTTTACTCCAGCCCTTCGAACAGGGCGGTGGAGAGATAGCGCTCGGCGAAGGAGGGCAGGATCACGACGATCAGCTTGCCCTCGTTCTCCGGACGGGAGCCGATCTCCAGCGCCGCCGCCAGCGCGGCCCCCGAGGAGATGCCGACCGGGATGCCTTCCAGCTTCGCCACCTTGCGGGCCGTCTCGAAGGCGCGCTGGTTGGAGATGCGGACGACCTCGTCGATCAGGTCCTTGTTCAGGACGTCCGGCACGAAACCGGCGCCGATGCCCTGGATCTTGTGCGGGCCGGGCATGCCGCCGGACAGGACGGGGCTGTCCTCCGGCTCCACCGCGATGGTGCGGAAGCCGGGCTTGCGGGCCTTCAGGACCTCCGACACGCCGGTCAGCGTGCCGCCGGTGCCGACTCCGGAGATCAGGATGTCGGCTTGACCGTCGGTGTCCTTCCAGATCTCCTCCGCGGTGGTGTTGCGGTGGATCTCCGGGTTGGCGGGGTTCTTGAACTGCTGGAGCATGTAGGCGTTCGGATCGGTGGCGACGATCTCGTCGGCCCGGCGGATGGCGCCCTTCATGCCCTCCGCCGCCGGGGTCAGCACCAGCTCGGCGCCGAGCAGCTTCAGCATCTTGCGCCGCTCAACCGACATGCTTTCCGGCATGGTCAGGATCAGCCGGTAGCCCTTGGCGGCGGCGACGAAGGCCAGCGCGATGCCGGTGTTGCCCGACGTCGGCTCGACCAGGGTGGTGCGGCCCGGCTCGATGGCGCCGGCGCGCTCCGCGGCGTCGATCATGGCGAAGCCGATGCGGTCCTTCACGCTGGCCAGCGGGTTGAAGAACTCCAGCTTGCCGACGATCTGGGCCTTGGCCCCGGCGTCCTCGGCCAGCCGGTTGACGCGCACCAGCGGCGTGGCGCCGACGGTGTCGAGAATGCTGTCGTAGATCTTACCGCGAAACTCGGAACCCGGCATTTTTCACTCCTCCGGTATGTGGTATTTTCCCACTTTCTACAGCATGTGTAGAATTTAACCGTTTTCCGGGTGGGATCAAATCGTAAAATCGATGCGGTCTTCGGTCTCGCTCTCGACGCCGGCGGTGCGGGCGCGCAGGCAGAGATCCTCAATGGTGATGTCGTCGAGCTTCTTCATGCATTCCTCCTGAAGCTCGTTCCACAGCGGGCGCACCACCTTGTGCCCCAGGATGGAGCCTGCCGGCTCCTCGATGGGGTCGGTCGCGGTCTCCATGGAGCGGACGACCTTCACGATCTCGCCCAGCGTGATCCGCCGGCGCTCGCGGGCCAGCCGGTAGCCGCCGCGCGGCCCGCGCACGCCGGCCAAAACGCCGTCGCGGACGAGCTGCTGGAGAACCTGCTCCAGATAGCGCTTGGGAATGCCCTGGCGGCGCGTGATCTCGCCGGACTGCACGGGTTCGGTGCCGGCGTTGTAGGCGATGTCCAGAACCGCCTCGATCGCGAACATCAGCTTCTTGGAAATGCGGAGCATCAGCGCGACTCCTGCGCGGGGGAGGGCGGCGCGAACTGGCCGGTGGAGCCGAAGCCGCCCGTTCCGCGGGCGCTGTCGGGCAGGGCGGCCGACTCGGCCCAGGCGGCGCGTTCGTAGCGGGCGATCACCAGCTGGGCGATGCGTTGCCCGCGCTCCACCGTGAAGGGCTGGTCGCCGTGGTTGATCAGGATCACCCCGACCTCGCCGCGGTAGTCGGCGTCGATGGTGCCGGGGCTGTTCAGCACCGTGACCCCGTGCTTCAGCGCCAGACCGGAGCGCGGCCGCACCTGCGCCTCATACCCGTCGGGCAGGGCGAAGGCGACGCCGGTGGGGATCAGCGCGCGGCGGCCCGGCTCCAGGACGACCGGCTCCGCCAGCGCGGCCAGCAGGTCCATGCCCGCCGCATGCTCCGTCGCGTAGGTCGGCAGGTCCAGCCCCGCGGCGTGGGCGAGCCGGACGATGGGAACGGGAATGGCGGATGCCGTTGCGCTCACGGAATGGTCTCCTGGGGGGTGGGTGCAGGGGGTGGGTTGAAATGCCGGGCGATGGCCTCGGCCAGGCGGGCGGCCACGGCGTCCTTGCCCATGGTGGGCCAGTCCTCGGCGCCGTCGGCGCGGATCAGATGGACGGTGTTGTCGGCCCCGCCGAAGGTGGTGGTGCCCGGCGACACGTCGTTGGCGACGATCCAGTCGCAGCCCTTGCGCGCGCGCTTGGCGGTCGCGTAGTCCACCACATTGCCGGTCTCCGCGGCGAAGCCGACGACCAGCGCCGGACGGCGCGGCCCCGGCTGGGACAGGGTCGCCAGGATGTCGGGATTCTCGGTCAGGGCCAGGCTCGGCGGGCCGCCGCCGTCCTTCTTCAGCTTGCGGTCCGACTCGCCGGCCACGCGCCAGTCGGCGACGGCAGCGGCGCAGACCGCGATGTCCGCGGGCAGGGCCGACTCGCAGGCCGCCAGCATCTCCCGCGCCGTTTCGATGGCGCGCACGGTGCAGCCGGGCGGATCGGGCAGGTGGGTCGGGCCGGTAACCAGCGTCACCTCGGCGCCCAGCCGCCGCAGCGCCTCGGCGATGGCGTGGCCCTGCTTGCCGGAGGAACGGTTGGCGATGTAGCGAACCGGGTCGATCGGTTCGACGGTCGGGCCGCTGGTGACCAGCGCGCGCTTGCCGGCCAGCGGCCTTGGCGCGTCCAGTTCCTCGAAATGGGCGGCGATGGCCTGGACGATCTCCATCGGCTCGGCCATGCGCCCGAACCCGTACTCGCCGCAGGCCATCTCGCCCTTGTTCGGGCCGATCCGGCGCACGCCGCGCTTCTCCAGAAGCGCGAGGTTGTCGCGGGTCGCCGGATGCTCCCACATGCGGACGTTCATCGCCGGGGCGACGAGCACCGGCTTGTCGGTGGCCAGCAGCACGGTGGCGGCCAGATCGTCGGCCATGCCGGCGGCCATGCGGGCCAGCAGGTTGGCGGTGGCCGGGGCGACGACCAGCAGGTCGGCGTCGCGCGACAGCTGGATGTGCCCCATCTCCGACTCGTCGGTCAGGGACCACAGGTCCTGATAGACGGTGTCCTCGGTCAGCGCCTGCACGGACAGGGGCGTGACGAACTGCGCCCCCGCCCGGGTCAGGACCGCGCGCACGCGCACGCCCCGCTCCTTCAGGCGGCGGATCAGCTCCAGGCTCTTGTAGGCCGCGATGCCGCCCGCGATGACGAGCAGGATGCGCTTGCCGGACAGCACTGATGTTTCGGCCACGGGGGTCCGCCGCTCCTTGCTATGGATTGTGCAGGCGATGAAATCTGTAGAATTCAGATATTCCATCACGGCGCCGGGTACAAGCGTCCTTCGCTCATCCTCACAGCAAATCCGGTGTGAAATGCACATCCATGACCGGCGTGTGAAACCATGGATGGGATATTTCGTTGCGCGGCCGCATTCCAGGTCTTTCGTCCACAGCCCGTCATCGCGTAGAGTGCATTTTTAAGGATTTGCTGATAACCAGTTCAATCCGACCGCCTCCGTCGTGATTTTCTTTCGAATCCATACGGTCCATGCCCCCGCGCTCCACGCCAGTCCTTCTTGTCGAAGACACGCCGTCGCTGGCCCGCGTCTATGCGGAGTTCCTGAAGAAGGACTGCACCGCCGTCATCACGGTGGAGACCGGGGCCGCGGCGTTGGAGCAGCTCGCCGACGGCGTGCCGCGGATCGTGCTGCTGGATCTTCAGCTTCCCGACATGCACGGGATGGAGGTGCTGAAGCGGATCAGCGCCCAGGCGCTGCCCTGCGCCGTCATCATCATCACGGCCCACGGGTCGGTCGGGGTCGCGGTGGAGGCGATGCGCTACGGCGCCTATGATTTCCTGGTGAAGCCCTTCTCGGCGGAGCGGCTGACCGTCACCGTGCGCAACGCCATGGAGCGGCTGCGCCTAGCCCAACTCGTCGACAGCTTCGAGAAGGACCTGGGGCGCAGCCGCTACCACGGCTTCCTCGGCTCCTCGCTGGCGATGCAGGCCGTCTACCGGATCATCGACAGCGCCGCCTCCTCCCGCGCGACGGTCTTCATCACCGGCGAGTCGGGCACCGGCAAGGAGGTCTGCGCCGAGGCCATCCACCGGCAGAGCCCGCGGGCCGACCGGCCCTTCATCGCCATCAACTGCGGGGCCATCCCCAAGGACCTGATGGAGAGCGAGATCTTCGGCCACATGAAGGGCTCCTTCACCGGGGCGGTGGCCGACCGCGAGGGCGCCGCGGCGCGGGCCAACGGCGGCACCCTGTTCCTCGACGAGATCTGCGAGCTGGCGCCCGACCTCCAGACCAAGCTGCTGCGCTTCATCCAGACCGGCACCTTCACGCCGGTCGGCGGCAGCCGGGTGGAGAAGGTCGATCTGCGCATCATCTGCGCGACCAACCGCGATCCCCTGCGCGAGGTCGAGGAGGGGCGCTTCCGCGAGGATCTCTATTACCGGCTGCACGTGATCCCCATCCATTTGCCGCCGCTGCGCGAGCGCGAGGACGACGTGCTGGAGATCTGCCGCCAGTTCCTGAGCGATTACGCGCGGGAGGAGGGCAAGGGTTTCGTCCGCTTCTCCCCGGCGGCGGAGCAGGCGCTGCGCACCTACCACTGGCCGGGCAACGTGCGGCAGGTGCAGAACGTGGTGCGCAACATCGTGGTTCTGCACGACGGCGACACCGTGACGCCGGCCATGCTGCCGGCTCCGCTCGGCAGCCCGGCGGGGGCCGTCGCGCCGTTTCCCGCCAGTGGCGGCGGAAACGGCCATGGCGGCGGGCATGCCGCCGGCCATGGACCCGTGGCCCACGCGCCATCCCCCAAGACGGTGAAGCCGCTGTGGGAGGTGGAGCGCGACGCCATCGAGGAGGCCATCGCCGCCTGCGACGGCAACATCCCCCGCGCCGCTGCCCTGCTGGAGATCAGCGCCTCGACCATCTACCGCAAGCGCCTCGCTTGGCAGGCCGAAGGAAAGCTGTGATTTCCGGCCGCTCCGGAAGTCCCACTCCCCCGCTCCGGTCCCACGCCGCTGGTCCTGCCGAAGCATAGGCTTCGTGTGCGTTCAATTCACGCAAGACCATCGAAAGTCTTGCCGTGCCGGGACCCGCCGCCATCGGCTTATTTCAAAATGACCGATTCGGCCACATTGGGTATATGCCGTGAAGCCGCCTTGCCGGTTCCGGTGCCGTCCGGCTAGCCTCCCCTCGCGTTGCTTTGCTTGCGCTTCCGCGTGGCGCCGCGCATGGCCGCCGCACAGCCCATCGTCCTTCGCCGGTCCCTTGCGCCCCGCGGCGCGGATCGGCGGCGGACCCCGACCGAGGAGCAGGAGTTCGCCTTATGACCACCGGCACCGTCAAATGGTTCAACACCACCAAGGGATATGGCTTCATCGCGCCGGAAGCCGGCGCCAAGGACGTGTTCGTGCACATCACGGCCGTGCAGAAGTCGGGTCTTCACGCCCTGTCCGAGGGCCAGCGCGTCGAGTTCGAGGTCGCGCGCGGCAACAACGGCAAGGACGCCGCGGTCAACATCAGCGTCATGGAGTGAAGCCGCGTCATGACGTGACGTAGCCGCGGAGCCGGTAGGCCTCCACGGCTTCCCGGGTGAGGCGGGGGATGTCGCGGCACAGCGACGTCACCTCACCCACCGCGTTGCTCCGGCAGGCCAGCTCCAGCGCCCGGGCGGCCGCCGACAGGTCGCGGGCGCCGAAGGTCCCCGCGGTGCTCTTCAGCGTGTGGGCCTCCTTTGCCAATCCGGCGAGATCGGCCGGGCCTCCGACCGCCGCTTCCGCGCCGCCGTGCGCGATCCTCTCGGCCCGCTCCAGCGTCTCCTCCACGAACTGTCGGAGGACGTCGGCCAGAAGCTCCGCGTCGAGATCCCGGGCGAGCTGTTGCAGGACCTCCATGTCCAGAACGCCCAGCTCCGGCACGTCGGCCGTGACCGGAGCGGGAGCGTCCGCTGGAACGGCGGGCGCGGCGGACTCCAACGGGGCGGTGTCCAGCCAGTGGGCGACCGTCTCCAGCAGATGCGGACGGTCGATGGGCTTGGCGACGTGCCCGTTCATCCCGGCGGCCAGACAGCGTTCGCGGTCGCTGTCCATGGCGTCGGCGGTCATGGCGATGATCGGGACGCTGCCGGCCGGCGGCGGCAGGGCGCGCAGCCGGCGGGTGGCGGTCAGCCCGTCCATCTCCGGCATGGCGAGGTCCATCAGGACCAGCCCGTAGGGCGACGGGCCGGGCGCCGCGGCCTTCACCGCCTCCAGCGCTTCCCGCCCGTTGTTGGCGATGTCGACCCGATAGCCGGCGCCGCGCAGCAGCAGGGCGGCGACCATCTGGTTCGTCGGGCTGTCCTCGACCAGGAGAATCCGCCGGCCCGTTCCGGCGGTGGACGGGGCGGCCGGGCTTTGCGCAGGCGGCGGAGCTGCGGGCGGCGCCTCCGCCTCGCTTCGCCCGGTCACGGCGGCGAGCAGGCGGGAGGGCCGGGCCGGCTTCGTTACGGTGGCGTCGGCGCCGTCGCCGTCGCCGCCCACGCTCCGGTGCGGCAGCACGAGGCGGACGATCCGCCCCACCCCCCGCGCGCGCAGCCGGTCGGGCAGCGAGCCGGCGACCGGGGTTTCCACGCTGCCGATCACCGCGATACCGGCGGCGGGCAGGGTGCCGGCGTCCAGCCCGGCCACCATCGCCGCCACGTCCGGCGCGCTGACCGTGGCCCCCCAGGAATGAAGCTGCTCGGCCAAAGCCCGCCGGGCGACGGGGTTGGATTCCAGAAGCAGGACGGTCTCCCCGGCCAGCGGCGGTTCGGCGACTCCCGCCCGCCCCGTCCTGGATTCCAGCGGCCCGGACTCCAGCGGCCCGGACTCCAGCGGCCCGGACTCCAGCGGCCCGGACTCCAGCGGCCCTGACTCCAGCGGCAGGGTGAACCAGAAGCGGCTGCCCTGGCCGGCGGCGCTGTCGAAGCCGATGCTTCCCCCCATCATCTCCACCAGCCGCTTGGAGATCGCCAGCCCCAGACCGGCGCCGTCGTGGCGGCGCGACAGGCGGGGATGCACCTGCGAGAATTCGGTGAAGAGGTCGGCCTGCGCCTCCTGCGGAATGCCGATGCCGGTGTCGGTCACTTCGAAGCGCAGGCGCGGCGGCGCCTGGTCGTCGCCGTCCAGTTCCGACAGGGTGACGGCGACGCCGCCGCGGTCGGTGAACTTCACGGCGTTGCCGACGAGGTTCAGCAGGACCTGCCGCACCCGGCCCGAGTCGCCGCGCAGCGCCGCCGACAGGCCGCCGGGGATGCAGACGGCCAGCTCGATCCCCTTGGCGAAGGCGCGGGCGGCCTGCAGCTCGGCCACGCTCTCCACCACCCCGGCGGGGGAGAAGCGGCCCGACTCCAGGGTCAGCTTTCCCGCCTCCATCTTGGAGATGTCCAGGATGTCGTTGAGCATGGACAGCAGCGCCTCCGCCGACTCGCGGGCGGTGCGGGCGTAGGCGCGCTGCTCCTCCCCCAGCGGGCCGTCCAGCAGCAGCCCCAGCATGCCGAGGACGCCGTTCATCGGGGTGCGGATCTCGTGGCTGATGGTGCGCAGAAACTCCGACTTGGCGCGGCTCGCCAGCTCCGCCTGCTCCTTGGCGAGGCGGAGCTGCGCCTCGGTGCGGCGGTGGGCGGTGATGTCGCGGAAGGACACCATCGCCATCGTCCGCCCGCGGTAGGGCACGTAGCGGGTCTCCCCCTGCACCGTTAGCCGTTCGCCGTTGCGGCGCAGGCAGATGGTTTCAAAGGGGGTTTCGTCGTGGGCGCGGATGCGCTGCCAGTTGAGTTCACGGTCCTCCGGCACCATCAGGGTGGTGATCGACAGCCCCGTCAGCTCGTCCGGCGCATAGCCCAGGATGGTGGCGGCGGCCCGGTTGGCGTCGGCGATCACTCCTTGCTCATGCACCAGGATGCCGTCCATGGCGGCGTCCGACAGCTTGCGGAAGCGGTCCTCGCTCTCGCGCAGAGCCCGCTCCACCCGGCGGTGGTCGGTGATGTCCGTGTAGGTCATCAGGACCGAGCGGTCGGGCAGGAAGCTGGCGGTGATCTCCAGAACCCGGCCGTCGGGGCGCGTGCGCTCGATGCGGCTGACGCCTTCGGGGCGCAGGTTGGTCAGGTGGCGGGCGACGATCTCCGCCGGATCGCCGGGGCCGAACTCGCCGCGCTCGGCCAGGAAGCGCAGGAAGCCGGCCATGCTCAGGCCGGGACGGACCGCCTCGTCCGGCAGGTCGAGCATCTCACGCAGGCGCCGGTTGCAGGTCAGGAAACGGCCGTCCGCGCTCCACACCACGAGGCCCTGCGACATGGCGCTGAAGGTGGCCTCCAGCAGGTCGGACTTGTGGGCCAACTCCTGCTCGCGCCGTTTCAGCTCGCTGATGTCGGTGCGCAGCCCGACATAGCCGCCGTCGCTGGTCCGCCGCTCCTCGATCTTGAACCAGCGCCCGTCGCCGATCCGCAGCACTTGCGGCCCCTGCGGGTTGCGGTGCCGCTCCATCTCCCGCTCGACCCAGCGGTCGATGTCGCCGGGGCCGCAGTCGGGGTAATGGCCGGCGGCGGCGGCGCGGCGGATCAGCGATTCGAAGGTGATGCCGGGCTCCAGCGGCCCCAGCAGGGCGTAGATTTCGCGGAAACGGGCGTTGCACTGGACCAGCCGGTCGTCGGCGTCGAACAGGGCGAAGCCCTCGTTGACGACCTCGATGGCTTCGGACAGGCGGCGGTGGGCGTCGGCCGCCCGGCTGTCGGCGGCGCGGGCCTCCGCCTGGGCGCGCCGGGTGGCCTCCCGCTCGCGCAGCACCGCCAGACCCATCACCGCACCGGCCAGCCCGATCCCGAAAAAGGGCCAGATCAGCTCGTCGGTCCCATGCTCCAGAAGATGCTGCAGCGTGTGCAGCGCGCTCGCCATCAGGAGGAGGAACGCGACCAGGGTGAGCCAGCTCCAACGGCGCAGCCGGCGGTGGGGGAACGGCATTCGGCGCTCCGCATCGGACGAAGCGAAAACGTTACGGCTTTTGCGCCTCCGGAGCAACGAATCCGGGGGCGGCGCGCAGCCGGCCGACGGCGCGGCGCCGCCCCAGCAGGCCGTGGCGCGGCCCGAACAGGACGGCCAGCGCCAGGATCAGCCCGGACGCCACCGCGATCATCCCCGCCGCGTTCAGCGAGTGGGAGGCCCCCAGCAGCATCGGCCCGAAGGCCGCGGCGCCATAGCCGGCCAGCGCCGCCAGCACCCCCAGCGCGACGCTGAGCAGGATCTGCGCGGCCAGCCGGTCGGTCAGCAGGCGGGCGGCGGCGGGCGGGGCGATCAGCATGGCGATGACCAGGATGGACCCCACCGCCTCGAAGGCGGCGATGGCCGTGGCGGCGACCAGGAGCACCACCCCGTAATGGAACAGCCCCGCCGGGATGCCCAGCGTGGAGGCCAGCGCCGGGTCGAAGGTGGTGATCTTCAGCTCCTTGTAGAACAGCCCGACCAGGGCGACGCAGAGCGCGAAGACGGCGGCGAGCGTCAGCACCTCCCGCGGCAGGGCGGCCCACACCGCCGGGTCGCCCAGTGATTCCCAGCCCTTGGGGGCCAGCCACAGGATGGTCTCCAACTGGCCGTAGAGCACGCAGTCGGCGTCCAGATCGATCCCACCGGCGGACGCCTGCTCGATCATCACCACGCCGGCGGCGAACATCACGGTGAAGACGACGCCCATGGCGGCGCCGGACTCCAGCCGGCCCAGCCGCCGCACCGCCTCGATCAGCAGGCCGGCCAGCGCCGCGGCGGCCAGCGCGCCGAGCATCATCGGCAGCGTCTCCCGCGTGCCGGCGACCAGGAAGCCGCCGACGATGCCGGGCAGGATGGCGTGGCTGACCGCGTCGCCCATCATCCCCTGGCGCCGCAGCACCAGGAAATTGCCGACCAGCGCGCAGGCGGCGCAGGCCAGCACGGCGGCGAGCAAGGCGGGGGCGTCGATCTGAAGGAATTCCTGGACGTCGGGCATCATGACGAAGCGCTCCGCTCCTCCAGCAGCCGGACCATGTCGCCGGGCAGGACCGAGTCGATGGGGTCGACGCCCCAGTTGGCGTGGGCGGGCAGCAGGGCCGGGTAGTCGGCCAGGAACCGCTCCCACAGCCGGCGGTCGCGCGCCGCCGCGCGGGCGGCGGTCTGCCCGGCGGGGGTCAGAACGCTGTTGCCACGGGTGAAGCCGCGCAGGCGCAGCCAGAGCGCCACGGAGCCTTCCACCGGCTGGCCGTCCAGAAGGTCGGTCAGGGCGCGCCGCTCCGCGAAGGTCAGGCGCAGGCGCCCCTGGCGCAGCGCGGCGGCGACCAGCCCGCGCGCCGGGGCGAACAGGAAGCTGAGCAGGAAGAAGCCCCCGGCGACCAGGACGATCACCGCCCCCGCCGGCAGCTTGGGCAGCAGGGCCGACAGGGTGGCGCCGAGCCAGCCGGACAGCGCGCCGATCACCGCCGCGGCGACGGTCAGGGCGGGCAGCCGGTCGGTCCAGAAGCGGGCGGCGGCGGGCGGGATGATGAGAAGCGCGACCACCAGGATCAGCCCCACCGTCTGAAGCCCGATCACCGTCACCAGCGTCGCCAGCCCCATCAGAACGAGGTCGAGCGCCCCCACCGGCCAGCCCTGCACGGCGGCGAAGCCGGGGTCGAAGGCCAGAACCCGCAGTTCCTTGAACAGCAGGGCGACGGCCAGCGCCGCCCCGGCGGCCAGCAGGCCGATGGCGATGGCCTCGCCCTGCGCCATGGCGGCGGTCTGGCCCAGGATGAAGGTCTTCAGACCGGCCTGCCCGCCCAACTCCAGATTCTGGATGACGCTGAGCAGCACGACGCCCAGCCCGAAGAAGACCGACAGCACCGCCCCGATCGCCGAATCCTCGGTCAGCCGGGTAAAGCGGGACAGCGCCTGCACGGTCAGCAGCCCGACCACCCCGCTGACCACCGCCCCGGCCAGCAGCAGCGGCAGCGAGCGCTCCGGCAGGCCGAGCGCCGCCCCGACCAGGAAGGCGACGGCGATGCCGGGCAGGGTGGCGTGGCTCAGCGCGTCGCTGACCAGCGCGCGGCGGCGCAGCAGCAGGAAGGTGCCGACCGTTCCGCCGGCCAGCCCCAGCGCGGCGGTCCCGGCGACCACCACGGCGCTGTTGAAGCCGGACTGGAAGGTCAGGACGCGCAACGCCTCCTCGAACATGGGGTCGATCATGACGCCTCCGCCGCCGCCGGAGCCGGCATGGGCCGCCCGCCGTAGGTGCGGGACAGCAGGTCGGGCGTCATCACCCGGCTGACCGGCCCCTGGGCGACCACGCGGGTGTTGAGCAGCAGGGCGTGGTCGAAATAGTCGCTGACCGTCTGGAGGTCGTGGTGGACGCAGATCACCGTCCGCCCGGCGGCGTCGAGGTCGCGCAGCACCTGGAGCACCGCGCGCTCCGTCGCCGCGTCCACCCCGGCGAAGGGCTCGTCCATGAAATAGAGCTGCGCCTCCTGGGCCAGCGCGCGGGCCAGGAAGACGCGCTGCTGCTGGCCGCCGGACAGCTGGCCGATCTGGCGCCGGGCGAAGTCGGCCATGCCCACCCGCTCCAGCGCGTGCAGCGCCGCCTCCTTGTGGGCGCGGGTGACCGGGCGGAACCAGCCGATCTTCCCGTAGCGGCCCATCGCCACCACGTCGAGCGCCGAGACGGGGAAGTCCCAATCCACGCTTTCCCGCTGCGGCACATAGCCGATCAGGCGGCGCTGCCTGGCGATCGGGCGGCCGAAGACCTCCACCGTTCCCGACACGCGCGGGACCAGCCCGAGGCACGCCTTGATCAGAGTCGATTTGCCCGCCCCGTTCGGCCCGACCACGGCGATCAGCCCGCCCGGCGGGGCGGCGTAGTCGATGTTCCACAGCACCGGCCGGCGATGGTAGGCAACGGTCAGGCCGCGGATCTCCAGGGGCGGCGGCCCGATGGGCGAGGCCTCTTCGGGGGCGGTGCGGCTGCCGGGGGTGCGCCAGAGATACTGCATGGTCCGTTTCTCCTCCGCCTCAGCGCTGCGCCAGGGCGAGCTTGCCCTGGAAGCCGTCGGCCGGCGCCTCGCCGCCCAGCGCGCGGGCGATGGTCGTCACATTGTGGTCGATCATGCCGATGTAGGTGCCTTGGTAGCTGCCCGGCGCGCCCATGGCGTCGGAGAACAGGGCGCCGCCCAGCGTCACGCGGTGGCCGCGCGCCCCCGCCCCTTCGACCAGGGCGCGGACGTTGCGGTCGGACACGCTGGTTTCCGGGAAGACCGCCGGCACGCCGCGGTCCGCCAGCAGCGCGGCCAATTCTTCGATGATTCGAAGACCAGCTTCGGACTCCGTGCTGATCCCCTGGATGCCGCGCACCTCGATCCCGTAGGCGCGGCCCAGATAGTTGAAGGCGTCGTGGGCGGTGACCAGCACGCGGGCCGCGTCGGGGATGGAGGACAGGATGCGCCGGGCGTACGTGTCGAGACGGGCCAGTTCCGCCCCGTACGCGTCGGCGTTGCGGGCGTACGTCTCCGTACCCGCGGGGTCGAGCCGCGCCAGCCCGTCGCGGATGGCCGGCAGGGTGCCGGCCCAGATCCCCACATCCATCCAGATGTGCGGGTCGTGGGCGCCCTCGAACTCCGGCGGGCTGAGCAGCCGCTCCTTGGGCACGGCATCGCCCAGCGCCACCACCGGCTTGCCGGACTCGCGCAGCCGATCGAAGGCGGTGGTCATCTTGCCTTCCAGATGCAGGCCGCTGATGAACACCGCGTCGGCCCGCAGCAGCTTCACCGTGTCGGAGCGGGTGGGCTTGAACAGGTGTGGATCGACGCCTTCGCCCATCAGCGCCTCCACCTCCGCCCGGTCGCCGGCCACCGCCCGCACGAGGTCGGCGACCATGCCGGTGGTGGCGACGATCCTTGGGCGCTCGCCTTGAGGCCGTTCACCCTCGGCCCGCGCCGCTCCCGGCAGGAGGAGGGCGGCGGCCAAGCCGATCGCCAAAATGGCGGTCGCGATAAATTGTGTCAGGCTCTTCGTCGTGAAGGTTTGTGAACATATGTTCATATTCATTGGTCCCGACAAAGATCGGCAAGGTTAGGGCGGGCGGACCAAGTAAACGGCTCGGAATGCATTTGCGTTCCATGAATATATGAAGCGCCTCTCCGGCCTTGCAAGGCGGCTCGTGATGATCCGTGTCTTACCGAATGGGGTGGAGTGCGCTACAGTGGTGGGATGATCGTGCTCTTTACGGATTTCGGGCTGTCCGGCCCCTACACCGGGCAGATGAAGGCGGTGCTGGCGCGGATGGCGCCGGGCCTGCCGGTCATCGACCTGTTCGCCGACGCGCCCGCCTTCGACCCGCAGCTGTCGGCCTATCTGCTGGCCGCCTACGCTCCGGAATTCCCGGTGGACGGTGTCTTCCTCTGCGTGGTGGACCCTGGCGTCGGGACCGACCGCCGCCCGCTGGTGATGGAGGCTGACGGGCGCCGCTTCGTCGGTCCGGACAACGGCCTGTTCGAACTGGTGCGGCGGCGGGCCGGGACGGTGCGGGCCTGGACCATCGGCTGGCGGCCCGAGCGGCTGTCGGCCAGCTTCCACGGGCGGGACCTGTTCGCCCCGGTGGCGGCCAGCCTCGCCATGGGAAACCCGGTCGCGCTGGAGCCCGTCGCTCCGGCCGGCCTCGCGCGGCCCGACTGGCCGGACGATCTCGCGCGGATCGTCTATGTGGACGTCTACGGCAACGCCATGACCGGCCTGCGCGCCGACCGGCTGCCGGAGGACGCGGTGCTGCGGGCCGGCGGGCGCACGGTGCGCCGTGGCCGGACCTTCGCCGACGTCCCGGTGGGGGAGGCGCTGTGGTACGCGAACTCCAGCGGTCTGGCGGAGATCGCCGTCAACCGGGGCCGCGCCGACCGCGATGCCGGGCTGGCTGTGGGGATGCCGGTCGAACTGGTCCTATAGCCCGTCCAGGCAGCGGTCGAGCAGCGCCAGATCCACGGGGCGGACCAGCACGGTGACCGGGCTGTTGCCGGGCTGGGCGTCCGGCGCGCCGGCGGTCAGGATGATCCGGGTGTGCGGGTAGAGCATGCAGGCCAGCGCCGCGGCCCGGTCCCCCTCGTCCTCCAACAGGCGCCGCCGCAGCAGGGCGACGGCGGGACCCTCCGCCCCGATGAGGCTCAGCGCCTCGAAGCCGCCGGACACCGTGGACACGGTGAAGCCGCGTTCGGCCAGATGACGGGCCAATTCGTCCCGCTGGCCGGGATCGTCATCGGCGACGACGGCATGGCGGCCCCCCTGGCCGGGCGGGCGGATGTCGGCGTCGATGGAAAAGCCGGTCGTCATGGGGGTGTCACCACGGGCTTCCCTTGAACCTGAAGGGCTTCTTTACGCCACGCGGGCCGCGGTTGCAAATCCCCGTGGGCAGCACGCGCCGTCCGATCAGCGGATCTTGACGTCAGCGGATCTTGACGACGGTGGGGCGGTCGACGATGGACAGCATGGGCAGGTCGCTCGGCCGGTTGCCGTAGCCCCAGGTCTCGCCGAAGGGGCCGTTGGCGGCGATCCAGCCGCGCACCCGTTCCAGCTTGTCCAGCCGCACGCAGTTGCCGGTGCACAGCCGCCCGGTCAGGGTGCCGTCCTCCACCTCCATTCCGGTGGCGAGCAGGTCATCGACGTTCAACCCGCGCAGCAGGGCCGGCATGTAGACGTCGAGCGCTCCGGTGGCGACGACCACCCGGCGCCCCTCGCGCCGGTGCATCTTCAGGGTTTCGACCAGTGGAGCGTGCCAGCGGACGCGGTGGACCAGCCGTTCCGCGGCGGCCAGCGCGTCGGCCACCGGGACGCCGCGCAGCGTCCGGCGCAGCAGGATGGTCTTGACCGAGCCCGGAAAATCCACCCCCGGCCCGCGCCCGCGCGCGTGGCGGTGCAGGCCCGAGCGCAAGGCGTCCAGAAAGGCCAGCCGGGCGCGGTTGCGCCCGATGACCTCGCCGATGAACATCAGCAGGCTGTCGCCGTGGATCAGCGTCCCGTCGAAGTCGAAGAAGGCCACCCCCGGCGCGATGGACGCCAGGGGGCCGATTCCTCCAGTGGAGGGGCTGGAGACGATGACGTCAGGAATGGGAATGGCGCTGGTCTGCATGCGCCCTTATCCGGTGGAACGCGCCGAGTCACAAGCCAAATGCGTTGAGGAGGCCCGTCCGACGCAACTTAGTGCAGCGACGGGCTGGGGGAATCGTCCGTCTCCTCCGCCTCCATCAGCATCTCGCCCACGGCGAGTTCTCCGGCGCATTCCTCCAGCCCGGCCTTCACGGCGATCAGGAGGTTGATGATCTCCCCGTTGTCCTGCTCCAGGATGCGCAGGCGCTCCTCCAGCTTGTCCAGACGGCGGGTGACGCTGTCGGTCAGCCGATCGAGGCGGGCGAGAACCGGGTCGTTGTTCGTGTCGTCCATGGCGGCGGTTGGTCCGTCGGTGATTCGTGTGCGTTCCTGAAGCTAGGACCACGCACCGCCTCTGGACAGACCCGCGCCCGGCGCAACCCGCAATTGATGGGATTATCGTCCGGATGGTGCCCGACGAGTCCAAAGGACTCAAGGCCGGGCACGCCCGAGCGTTACTCCCCCTCCGACGTGGTGGTGCGGCGGCGCAACGGAACACCATACAATTCGAGCCTATGGCCGAGCAGTTCATAGCCAAGTTCGCGGGCTATGACTTCCTTCAGCCGTTCGAGATCTTCATTCTGGAACTCCACCACCTTTCCGGATTCGAGATCGATCAGGTGATGATGGTGCTCCGACCCGGCTTCCTCATATCGGGCGCGGCCGTCGCCGAAGTCCAGCCGGTCGATGACGTTCGCGTCCTCGAACAGGCGCATCGTGCGGTAGACGGTGGCGATGGAGATGCGCGGGTCGATGGTGGATGCCCGGCGATGCACCTCCTCCACGTCGGGGTGGTCGGCGGCCTCCGACAGCACGCGCGAGATCACCCGGCGCTGGTCGGTCATCTTCAGCCCTTTCTCGATGCAGAGCTGTTCGAGGCGCGAAGGCATGGAAGTCCCCTTGTTGTCGTCTCACTGGCGCGCGTGGACCGGCCCGTATGGCTTGGCATGTGTGGCCCCGGCCGCGCGCTGGCCGCCGTCCCTCCCCGGCACGGCCACCCGAATGCCCGAGCACCATACTGTGATTCGGAACCATTCACAAACGCCGACGTTTGGTGTCGGCTTACCGAAAGGGCGCGCGCCATGATGACCCTGGACATCCACCACACCACCACCTACCGCTACGCCAACCCGGTGACCTTCGGCGACCATCGCCTGATGTTCCGGCCCCGCGACAGCCACGATCTGCGGTTGATCGAAACGGGTCTGGTGATCAGCCCGCCGCCGGCCTCCGTCCGTTGGCTGCACGACGTGTTCGGCAATTCCATCGCGGTGGTGAACTTCGACCAGCCGGCGACCGAGCTGCGCTTCGAAAGCCACATCCGGGTCGATCACTACCCGATGGGCGAGCTGGAATTCCCCATCGAGGATTACGCGCGCTCCTATCCCTTCAGCTATTCCGCGGAAGAGGTGCCGGATCTGGCGCTGACCACCCAGCGGCACTATCCGGACCCCGACCATCTGGTGGACGAGTGGGCCCGGCAGTTCGTGTCGCTGGGCGAGGGCGGGCCGCCCGACACGCAGGACATGCTGGTGTCGATGACCCGGATCATCAAGGAGACCTTCACCTATCAGGCCCGCGACCTTGAAGGCACCCAGAGCCCGGTGGACACCCTGACGTGGAAGAGCGGCTCCTGCCGCGACTTCGCGCTTCTGATGATGGAGGCGGTGCGTTCGCTGGGCTTCGCGGCGCGCTTCGTTTCCGGCTACCTCTACGATCCCGCGCGGGACGGGCAGGAAGGGGCGATGACCGGCGGCGGGGCGACCCACGCCTGGGTGGAGATCTACCTGCCGGGCTGCGGCTGGGTGGAGTTCGACCCGACCAACGGCATCGTCGGCGGCAAGAACCTGATCCGCGTCGCCGTCGCCCGCGACCCCTCGCAGGCGGTGCCGCTCGGCGGTTCCTGGACCGGGGCGCCCTCGGATTTCCTCGGCATGACGGTGGATGTGCAGGTCACCGCGACCGGCGGGCCTGGCGGGAACGGCGTGGCGGAAAACCCGGTGCCGGCGTCCGGAGCCGTTTGACGCGGCAACCAATTGCAAACGAACGTCTGGCAGAATGGAGGGTCCGGGGCCGCGTCGGTTCCGCACCGACCGTCCCATCCGACAGACGAGGCTGCGTCACCCCGTGCTCGAGTCCGATCCGTCCAGTTCCGCCCCCAGCGGCACGCCGGAAACGGAGGTCGCTCCTCTGGCGGCGGCCCTGCTGGCCGTCCGTGAGCCGCCCGCCGGGCCGGATGCACCTTGCCGCGTCTTGCGGGACCGGCTGGCCGCCCAACCCGGCCTGCCGGCGCTCGCCGTGACGGCGGAGGACGGGCGCGTTCTGGGGCTGGTGGACCGTCTGGCGCTGGCGGGGATGGCCGATCCGGAGGCTCCGGCGCGGATGGCGATGGATTCGGCGCCGCTGCTGGTCGACGCGGACCTTCCGCTCTGCGAGGTCGCGCGGCGGATCATGCAGGACAAGCCGGGCGCGCTGGCCTCTGGCTTCGTCGTGCTGGAGAACGGGCGTTACCTCGGCATCGGTTCGGGGCTGGACCTGCTGGCACGGACGGATGAGCAGATCATCCAGCGGACCCGCCAGCTTGACGAGGCCCGCCGCGCCGCGGAGCGCGCCAACCGGGCCAAGACCGCCTTCTTCGCCTGCATGAGCCATGAGATCCGCACCCCGCTGAACGCCATGATGGGATTCGCGGAGCTGTTGGAGCAGGAGGTTCTGGGGCCGATTTCCAACCCGCTCTACCGCGACTACGCCCGCGACATCGCGGAAAGCGGGCGCTACCTGATGGACCTGATCAACGACCTGCTCGACCTGTCGAAGGCGGAGGCCGGGCGGCTGGATCTGGCCGAATCCCTGGTGGACGTGCCGCGCGTCGCCGTGGGCAGCGCCCGCCTGCTGTCCGACCGCGCCGGGCGGGCCGGGGTCGGCATCGACACGGACCTGCCGCCCGACCTGCCGCCGCTGCGCGCCGACGAGCGCAAAGTGCGGCAGATGCTGCTGAACCTGCTGTCCAACGCGGTGAAGTTCACGCCGCGCGACGGGGTGGTCACTCTGAACGGCCGTTTGGCGGCGGACGGGACGCTGTGCCTGTCGGTGCACGACACCGGCATCGGCATGACCGCCGACGAGCTGGAGAAAGCGCTGGAGCCCTGGGGCCAGATCGACAGCGCGCTGGGCCGCAACCACATCGGCACCGGCCTCGGCCTGCCTTTGACAAAGCGGCTGGTGGAGCTTCACGGGGGGAGGCTGGACATCGACACGGCGCCCGACCGCGGCACCACCATGACGCTGGTCTTCCCGGCGGAGCGGGTGGGGGGATAAGCACTGCCCCCACCCCGGCCCTCCCCTGCGAAGCGGGGGAGGGTTAGGGAGGAGGCGGGTTACGCCAGCCCCTTCTCCATCGCGCTCGCCAGACGGCGGGCGAAGGCGGCGGGGTCGGGGAGGGCCTCGCCTTCCACGATGCGCGCCTGGTCGAGCAGCAGCCACGCCGCGTCGTCCAGCGAGGTCGCGGCACCGCTCGCCTTGGCGCGCTCGGCGAGGCGCTTGATCAGCGGGTGGGCGGGGTTGACCTCCAGGATGCGCTTGGCCGCCGGAGCGTCCATGCCGAGCTGCTTGTGCTGCTTCAGCAGGCGTTCCAGATGCATGTCCATGTCGTTCTCGTCGGCGACGAGGCAGACGGCGCTGTCGGTCAGGCGCTCCGACGGGCGGACGTCCTTCACCACGTCCTGGAGCGTCAGCTTCAGCAGAACCAGCAGGTCGGTCAGCTCGCCTTCGGAGGCCTTCTCCTCGGCCGGCTTCTCCTCGCCGCCCTGGATCTTGCCGAGATCGGCGCCGCCGCGGGTCACCGACTTGAAGGGCTTGTCCTGGAAGCTGCCGACCGACGGCACCCAGAATTCGTCCACCGGGTCGGTCAGCAACAGCACCTCGACGCCCTTGGCCTTGAAGCCTTCGAGCTGCGGGCTGCGCTTCAGCGTCTCGATGTCGTCGCCGCTGATCGTGAAGATGGCCTCCTGGCCCTCCTTCATGCGGCCCAGATACTCCTCCAGCGAGACCAGACCGTCACCGGCGGTGCTGCGGAAGCGCATCAGCTTCAGCAGGTCGTCCCGGTGCTCGTAGTCGTCGTAGAGGCCTTCCTTGAGGACGGCGCCGAAATTCTCCCAGAAGGCCGCGTACTCCTCGGCCTTCTCGGTGTCGCGGGCCTTCTTGCCCAGCTCCGACAGGACGCGGCGGGTGATGCCGGCGCGGATCTTCGCCAGCATCGGGTTGTGCTGGAGCATCTCGCGGCTGATGTTCAGCGGCAGATCCTCGCTGTCCACCACGCCGCGCAGGAAGCGCAGGTAGGGCGGCAGCAGACCTTCCGCCGAATCGGTGATGAAGACGCGCTTGACGTACAGCTTCACCCGGTGGGCGCGCTTGGGGTCGAACAGGTCGAACGGCTTGGAGGACGGCACGAACAGCAGGTTCGTGTATTCGATGGCGCCTTCCGCCCGCCAGTGCAGGGTCAGCCACGGATCGTCGAAGGCGTGCCCGACATGGTGGTAGAATTCCTTGTACTGGTCGGCCGTGATCTCGGTCTTGGAGCGCATCCACAGGGCCGACGCGCTGTTCAGCGGCTTGGCCTCCTCGCCTTCGCCGAAGAGGATCGGGATGGCGATGTGGTCGGAATACTTGCGGACGATGGCGGAGAGGCGATGCTCCTCCAGATACTCGTCGTCGCCCTCGCGCAGGTGCAGCGTGATCTGCGTGCCGCGCGGCAGGTCGGCGACGTCGGAGATGGTGAACTCGCCCTTGCCGTCCGACAGCCAGCGCCAGCCCTGGCTCTCCCCGGCCTTGCGGGTCAGCACCTCCACCCGGTCGGCGACCATGAAGGCGGAGTAGAAGCCGACGCCGAACTGGCCGATCAGGTTGACGTCCTTCTTGGCGTCGCCCTCCTTCGCGCTGTCCTTCAGGTTGCGCATGAAGGCGGCGGTGCCGGAGCGCGCGATGGTGCCGAGGTTCTCGACCAGATCCTCGCGGTTCATGCCGATGCCGTTGTCGGCCACGGTGAGGGTCCGCGCCTCCTTGTCCACGATCAGCCGGACCTTCAGGTTCGGGTCGTCGGCGGACAGTTCGGGCTGCGTCAGCGCGGCATAGCGCAGCCGGTCGCAGGCGTCGGAGGCGTTGGAGACCAGCTCGCGCAGGAAGACTTCCTTCTCGCTGTAGAGCGAGTGCGCGACGATGTCGAGCAGGCGGCTGACCTCGGCCTGGAAGCTGAGCCGTTCCTCGGTCATGGTGTCATCCTTGATCGTTCTTGTTGGTGGTGGGCTTGTTGGTGGTGGGCTTGCCGATGGGTCCGAAGGACGGCGCAGATATGTGCGAGCGCACCGCCCCATGCAAGAGCGATCGGCTGGCGTTGTAGTGGAGTTTCGCAACCGGAGTGGGTGTGGGGAGTATGGCCCCCACCCTAACCCTCCCCCACTAAAGCAGGGGAGGGGACTAAAATTCCCGCCCCTGCTTTAGCGGGGGAGGGAAGGGGCCCGCGGCGAAGCCGTGGGAAGGGTGGGGGCAACCCGCCCCCATGCCTCAGCGCTTCTTGCCCTGGATCGGCTCCGGCTCCGGCTGGCCCATGCCCATCAGCGCGCTCATGTCCGCCCCGTTCAGCAGGAACTGGCCGGTCTCGGTCACGTCGATCTTGTAGCTGCGCACATCGTTGCCGGCGTCGTCCTTGGACGCCTGCCCGAAGGCCTGGAGCATGGCGATCACGCCCAGCGCGTTCTGGGTGCTCTCGTCGGCCTTCCTGCCCGGCTTGGGCTGCATCGCCTTGGTGGCGGCGTCCAACCCGCGCAGCAGCACGGTGCTGCTGCCCACCGCGCCGAAGGCGGAGTTGGCGGCCATGCGCATGGCGCCGGTCATGGTGCCGGAGGTCGCCGGGGTGTTGACGACGAAGCGGTCGATGCGCAACTCCGTCCCGACCTCCGCCATGGCGCCCATCAGGCGGTTGCCGATGGCCGACATCTCGGCCTCATCGGTTCCGTCGTCCGGCAGGGTGGCTTCCTCCTCGCCGTCCTCCTCGTCCTCCTCGTCCTCCTCGCCCAAGGCGGCCTGGGACTCGGCGAGCGTGGCGAGGTCGGCGAAGGCCCGCCAGAGCGAGGCGGTCGGCAGCTTCGCGGTGCTGAGCTGGATGTCCAGCTTGTCCGGCATGAAGGCCTTGGGGACCATCTCCGGCTCCAGCGTCAGGCCGCTGGACTCGATCCCGAAGGTGGTGGAGGCCATCGGCTTGTCCAGATCCTCGGTGCTGCCGCGCAGGACGAGCTGGCCGAGGGCGAGGCGGGTGCCGTCCTCCGGGTTCAGCGCCGTCAGGCCGGACAGGCGGACGCGCCCGCTGGCGCCGGCCATGAGGTTCTGCATCAGCGGGATCAGCTCCGCCGCCGGGGGCTGGGTGCCGGCCAGGGCGTGGGCCTGGGTCAGCCGCTGCATGGCGTCGGCGCGGGCGAGATCGACGCGGGTGTAGGTGCCCTCCATGGTCAGGCCGCCGAGGTTCAGCACCTCCTTCTTCGTCTCGTCGAGGAAGCGCAGGTTGCTGATCGACAGGGCGCCGGGGCCGCTCCACAGCGGGGTGCCGGCGGCGGCGGTGCCGTCCGGCTTCAACTCCCCGGCGACGGTGATGGCGCCGACGGTCAGGGCGCTCTCGTCCTTCTTGCCCTTCTTGCCCTTGCGGTCGCTGGTGACCGACAGGTCGCCAAGCTCCGCGTCCATGGACAGCGCCGTCTCGTAGGCGCCGGACCACAGGGCGCTGATGCGCTGGCGGCCCAGCTTGACGGTGGCCGACGGCTTGCCGTTGTCGAGGATGGCGACGCGGTCGGGCAGGGTGGCGGTGACGGCGTGGGTGTTGCCGTCCTGCGGCTTCACCGTCAGGTGGATGGTGCCGATGTCGGCGGTGGTGCCGTCGTCCGACACCGCGGTCAGGGCGGGCAGCGCCACCTTGTAATGGTCGCCGGCCGGGGTCGCCACCGGCTCGCCGCTCCAGCGCAGCTCGGTCTCGTCGTCCCCGCTCTTGGGGAACCAGCGGGCCAGCCCGTCCTTCAGCGCGGCGGCGAGCGCCCTGGCTCCATCCTCGGTCACCGGGGGCGCCTCCGCGCGGGCGGTGGCGGGCGGCAGCGCCAGGGTTGCGAGCATCAGCGCGGCGGCGAGCGGACGGGCGGGAATACGGCGCATGAGGAATCCCTTAGGGTGGAGCGCGCCAGGGTAGACGGGATAACCGGCGCCCGTCCATCGGCCCGAGGTTTTATACCATTCCCGGAAGAGTTCGGCCCCGGATGGTCCTTGCAGCATCGCACGGCCGCCCTGACGCTTGCATTGCCGGTCCCCAGGCCCAAAACTTACGCTTATGACCTCTGTCCTTTCTTCGTCCGGGGGCGGTCTGGGTGCGGGTGGCCGGGTGGTCGCCGTGCTGGGGCCGACCAACACCGGGAAAACCCATCTCGCCATCGAGCGCATGCTCGGCCACCGGACGGGGATGATCGGCTTTCCGCTGCGCCTGCTGGCCCGCGAGAACTACGACCGCATCGTGTCGATCAAGGGCAAGAACGCCGTGGCCCTGGTGACGGGGGAGGAGAAGATCCTGCCGCCCAACCCGTCCTACTGGGTGTGCACGGTGGAATCCATGCCGCTCGACCGGGCGGTGGATTTCCTGGCGGTGGACGAGGTGCAGCTCTGCGCCGACCCGGAGCGCGGGCACATCTTCACCGACCGGCTGCTCAACGCGCGCGGGCTGGTCGAGACGATGTTCCTCGGCTCCGACACGGTGCAGCCGCTGATCCGCCGGCTGGTGCCGCGGGCCGAGTTCATCAGCCGGCCGCGCTTCTCGCAGCTGACCTACGCCGGCTACCGCAAGCTGACGCGCCTGCCGCCGCGCTCCTGCGTCGTCGCCTTCTCGGCGACCGACGTCTACGCGCTGGCCGAGATGATCCGGCGCCAGCGCGGCGGCACGGCGGTGGTGCTGGGGGCGCTCAGCCCGCGCACCCGCAACGCCCAGGTCGGGCTTTATCAGGCGGGGGAGGTCGACTATCTGGTGGCGACCGACGCCATCGGCATGGGGCTGAACATGGACGTCGACCATGTCGCCTTCGCCCGCATCGTGAAGTTCGACGGCTTCGCCCCGCGCCGCCTGCGCGCGCCGGAAGTGGCGCAGATCGCCGGGCGCGCCGGGCGGCACATGCGCGACGGCACCTTCGGCACCACCGACGAGGTGGGCGAGCTGGAGGCCGACGTGGTCGACCGCGTCGAGAACCACCAGTTCGAGACGATCAAGACGCTGATGTGGCGCAACAGCAAGCTGCGCTTCGACACGCCGGGCTTCCTGCTGAAATCGCTGGAGGAGCGCCCGCCGATCCCCGAGCTGCTGCGCGCCCGCGACGCCGACGACCATCTGGCGCTCCAGGCGCTGGTCCGCGACCATGAGGTGATGGACCTCGCCAAGGGCCGCGACAACGTGCGCCTGCTGTGGGAGGTCTGTCAGGTCCCCGACTTCCGCAAGGTGCTGTCGGACGCCCACACCCGGCTGCTCGGGCAGATCTTCCGGCAGCTGCGCACCGGCATCGGGCGGCTGGACGAGGACTGGGCGGCCAAGCAGATCGCCCGACTTGACCGCACCGAGGGCGACATCGACGCGCTGGTCGCCCGCATCGCCCACATCCGCACCTGGACCTACATCTCCAACCGGCCCTCCTGGCTGACCGATCCCGTGCACTGGCAGGCGCGCACCCGCGCCATCGAGGACAAGCTGTCCGACGCCCTGCACGAGCGGCTGACGCAGCGCTTCATCGACCGCCGCTCGGCCACGCTGGCCCGCACGCTGAAGGACGGGCGGGAGCTGATCGGCGGCGTGCGCGCCGACGGCGAGGTGGTGGTGGAGGGTCACCCGGTGGGCCGGCTGGAGGGCTTCCGCTTCGTCCCCGACGCCCCCGAACGGTCGGAGGAGGCCAAGTCCCTGCTGACCGCCGCCCGCCGCGCGCTCCGCGAGGAGGTGGCGTCCCGCCTGCGCGCCTTCGAACAGGAGCCGGACGACGTGTTCGCCCTGGGGCCGGACGGGGTGCTGACGGCGGATGGGCTGCCGGTGGCCCGGCTCGGTCCCGGCCCGTCGGTGCTGACCCCGGCGGTTCTGCCCTTCGACGAGGGTCTGCTCGACCAGGGACAGCTCGACCGCGTGCGCGCCCGGCTGGAGCGCTGGCTGAAGGACCGCGTCGCCGCCCGGCTGCGCCCCTTGCTGGCGCTGCGCGACGCCGCGGATCTGACGGGAGCGGCGCGGGGGCTGGCCTTCCAACTCGTCGAGAACATGGGGGCGATGCCCCGCGCGCCGGTCGCCCCGATGGTGGAGGGGCTGGAGAGGGCCGACCGCAAGGCGCTGTCCCGCCACGGGGTGCGGCTCGGCGTGTCGCATCTCTATCTGACGGCGCTTGCCAAGCCGGGGGCGGTGGAACTGCGCGGGTTGCTGTGGGCGGTGAAGCACCGGTTGCCTTTGCCGGTGCCGATCCCGCCGCCGGGCCGCGTCTCGGTGGAGGCGACGGGCGCGCCGCCCGCCTTCTGGGAAGCCATCGGCTACCCGGCGGCTGGGCCGCGGGCGCTGCGCGTGGACATGCTCGACCGGCTGGAGACCGAGCTGCTGACCGCCGCCAAGGAGGGCCGGGCGGTGGCCGAACCGGCGCTGGCCCAGATGATCGGCGCGAAGCCGGACGAGCTGGGCGCGGTGATGAAGGGGCTTGGCTACACGCGCTCCGTGGCGGAGGATGGGGCGGTCTCCTGGCGCCGCCGCCGCAACCCGCGCCACAAGCCCCGCCGCGATACCCCCGTCAACGCCGACCACCCCTTCGCCAAGCTGCGCCAGCTTTCGGGAACGTGATGAACGGATACGCACTTGCCCCCACCCTGACCCTCCCCCGCTGGGCGGGGGAGGGGATAACGCCCTCCCCTGCGAAGCGGGGGAGGGAAGGGGCCCACGGCGTCAGCCGTGGGAAGGGTGGGGGCCTCGCATGACCGACCTCGACGACGACTTCTCCGACTCCGGCTCCGACCCCACCCCGGCGGGCCGCCTGCGGATCGACAAGTGGCTGTGGTTCGCGCGGTTCTTCAAAACGCGCAGCCTCGCGGCGAAGCTGTGCAACGGCGGCGGCTTGCGGGTGTCCGGCACCGTGGTGAACAAGGCGCATTACGCGGTGAAGCCCGGCGACGTGCTGACCTTCGCGCAGGGGCGGCACATCCGCGTCATCAAGGTGGTCGCGCTCGGCAGCCGGCGCGGCCCGGCGACGGAGGCGCAGGCCCTCTACGAGGACCTCGCCCCGCCGGTGCGCGAGGAGGCGATCCAGGACCCCTACCGGGCGCCGCCGGCCCCGCGGGAGCCCGGCGCCGGGCGCCCGACCAAGCGCGACCGCCGGGCGCTCGACCAGCTGTACGGAGAGGAGTAAGCCGGAACAGCCGGGGAAAGCGGCGGCGAAGCGCGGGCCGGGCCATTGCCATTCAGGGGCCGCAACCTCATCTGCGCAAAATAGTCCCGCAACGGCCGACTTTTTCGGAGCCCGCCGCCCTCATGCTCGAACTGCTCTCCGACCCGCAGGTCTGGGCCAGCCTCCTGACGCTCACCGCGTTGGAGATCGTGCTCGGCATCGACAACATCATCTTCATCTCGATCATGGCGGCCAAGCTGCCGGTCCACCAGCAGCAGAAGGCCCGGCAGCTCGGTCTGGCGCTGGCGCTGGTCATGCGGCTTCTGTTGCTTGCCTCCATCTCCTGGGTGGCGACCCTGACGGAACCGCTGATCACCGTGCTCGGCATGGGCTTCTCGGGCCGCGACCTGATCCTGCTCGGCGGCGGCCTGTTCCTGCTGGCCAAGGGCACCATCGAGATCCACAACACCGTGGAAGGCCACGAGGAGGGCGGCGCCGCCCCCAAGGTCGCCAGCTTCGGCGCGGTGGTCGGGCAGATCATCGTGCTGGACATCGTCTTCTCGCTGGACAGCGTGATCACCGCGGTCGGCATGTCCAACGACCTGCCGGTGATGGTCACCGCCGTCGTCATCGCCATGGCGGTGATGCTGTTCGCCGCCCGCCCGGTGGGCGACTTCGTGAACCGCCACGTCACCGTGAAGATGCTGGCCCTGTCCTTCCTGCTGCTGGTCGGCGTGGCGCTGATCGCCGACGGCTTCGGCTTCCACATTCCGAAGGGCTATCTGTACTTCGCCATCGCCTTCTCGACGCTGGTCGAGGCGCTGAACCTGATGGCCGCCGCCCGCCGCAAACGGAAGAAGGCCGAAGCGCACTGACGCTCCGGCCCTTCTGAGCAGGTCTTTCGACGGGCCGTCCCTGTATCGGGGGCGGCCCGTTCGCCTTTTGGGGTCAGGTCCGCATCAGACCGTCACGGAACTCCACCTCCTCCACCAGATGCTCGTAGGCGAGCTTGAACAGGTCGCGGATCGAGACGATGCCGACCGCGCGCTTGCCCTGGGTGATCGGCAGGTGGCGGTAGTGCTTCGACTGCATCAGGGTCAGCGCCTCGATGGCGTCCGCATCCGGAGGCAGGGTGTCCGGATTGCGGGTCATGATCGCCGACACCTCGGTCTCCAAGGCGTCGATCTGGGTGGACAGCACCTTGTTGTTCAGGTCGCGCTCGGTGACGATCCCGACGAGGTCGCCGTGGTTCACCACCAGCACGGCGCCGATGTTCTTCTCCGCCATCAGCTTCGACACGGTCAGGACGGAGGTGTCCTCCGGCACCAGGATGAGTTCCTGCGACTTCACCACGTCCGGAACCAGCTTCCGCTTCATCATTTCCCCCAATTTATAATTTGTTTACAAACTCAAGCGCTGTAGGGAAACAATAGCAAATCTCGCGGGTGCGAAACTGCGGCAGAAGACCGCACCTCGGATGGGGTGGTCCGGATTGGGGATCGGGCGGGGGTCAGTTGCGGCGCAGGACGACGGTCAGGTTGTTGGCGGGCATCTCCACCAGCTCGGCGAGGGTGAAGCCGGCGGCGGCACGCTCCACCGCGTCGAGGTCGCGCACGCCCCAGGCGGGGTCGCGGGCCTTCAGGTCGGCATCGAAGGCGGCGTTGCTGGGCGCGCTGTGCCGCCCACCGCGCGTGAAGGGGCCGTAGAGCAGCAGCGGTCCACCCGTGGGCAGAAGGCGGGCGGCCCCAGCGAACAGGCCGAGCGCCGCCTCCCACGGGGCGATGTGGATCATGTTGATGCAGACCACCGCGTCGGCCGCCTCGACCGGCCAGTCGGAAGCGGCGGCGTCGAGGGCCAGCGGGTCGCGCAGGTTGGGCAGCGCCGCCGCGGCAGCCCAGGCGCGGACGCTGTCCCGCAGGTCCGGGTCGGGGTCGCTCGGCTGCCACGTCACGCCGGGCAGCGCCGCGGCGAAGGCGGCGGCGTGCTGGCCGGTGCCGCTCGCCACCTCCAGCACCAGACCTTGCGGCGGCAGGACGCGGCGGAGCACCTCCAGGATGGGGGCGCGGTTGCGCTCCGCCGCGGGGGCGTGGCGGCGGAATTCTTCGGGGTGCAGCGGATCGAACATGCCGGGCAGGCTACCCGCGCCCGGCGCCCAGGGCAACCGCGGCGGGGTCGCGGCGCCCGGCCATCCAGGCCCCGGCGGCGAGGAGAAGCGCGCCGGCCAGCACCGCGGCGGCGGCCCCCAGCAGGGCGGAATCGAAGCTGCCGGTGCGCGCCACCACCAGCCCCGCCGGCACCGGCCCGATGATCTGCCCCAGCCCGTAGACGGCGGTCAGCGCGCCGATGACACGGGCCGACGCCCCGCCCGACAGGTGGCGCCCCAGCGTGAAGGACAGGGTGACGATGCCGACGAAGGTCCCGCCGAACAGCACGGCCGACAGCAGGGCCGCCGCCGGGGAGCCGGTGATGGGCAGCAGGATGCCGACCGCCTGCACGACATGGGCGAGGATCAGCGCCCGCCAGAGGCCGAGCCGGCGTCCCGCCGCCGCCCAGACGATGCCCGACGGCATGGCCGCCAGACCGGTGACCATCCAGGCCGCGGCGCCGAGCTGCGCCGTTTCCGGCATGGTCTTCAGGATGGCGACCAGGAAGGTGCCGGTGACGATGTAGCCGGCGCCCTCCAGGAAATAGGCCAGCGTCAGCAGGATCATCGGCGCGGAGGGTGGGGCGGAGATGCGGACGGAGGATGGGGCGGCGGCGGTGTGCCGGGGCTCGCGCGGCGGGTCGGTCACCCACAGCCAGGACAGGGTGCCGAAGCCCAGGCAGGCCAGCCCCAGCCACAGCCAATCGCCGCGCCAGCCCAGCCGGTCGCCCATCACGGCGACGAACAGGCCGCTCGACGCGATGCCGATGCCGACCCCGGTGTAGAGCCAGCCGGTCCAGGCCTCCCGCCCGGCGCGGGCCAGCGCGTCCAGCGTCATGGCGATGCCCAGGATGAACATGCCGGCGCTGGCCAGCCCGGAGACGAAGCGCAGCACGGCCCAGCCCGTCATGCCCTCGGTGAAGCCCATGCCGGCGGTGGAGGTGACGCTGGCGATCAGCGCGGTGCGGAACACGGCGGTGCGCACCGCGCCGTGCGGCACCAGCCCGACGCCCAGCGCCCCCAGGAAATAGCCGAGATAGTTCAGCGAGGCGAGCAGGCCGGCGGCGTCGGTGCCCAGCCCGGTGGCCGCCTGCATCGCCGGCAGGATCGGCGTGAAGGCGAAGCGCCCCACCCCCATCGAGATGACCAGCACCAGCACGCCGCCGATCAGCACCCGGACCATGGTTTCCTCCCGCAGGCTCTTTTTTCGTGTGCGCCATCCTCGCGCGACGGAACCCTCATTTCTAATGATTTGTTTCGATGCTATGGTTCACTGTGAGTGATGGGATACGTCCGGATCGGGGAGGGTGGCGATGGACCTCGCGGGCCTGCGGGTGGTGAAGGCGGTGGCGGACACCGGCAGCGTCAGCCGGGCGGCGGAGACGCTGAATTGCGTCCAGTCCAACGTGACGGCGCGGCTGAAGCGGCTGGAGGAGAATCTCGGCGTGCCGCTGTTCCTGCGGCTCAGCCGCGGCATGGCCCCGACGCCCGCCGGGCGGGTGCTGGCCGACTACGCCGACCGCGTGCTGCGCCTCGTCGCCCAGGCGCGCGACGCGGTGGCCGACGCGGCGGGGCGGGGAGGGCGGCTGTCCGTCGGCACCATGGAGACGACCGCCGCCGTGCGGCTGCCGCCGATCCTCGCCCGCTTCCACGCGGAGAATCCGGACGTCGATCTGACCATCGTCCCCGGTCCCACCGAAACCATGCTGGGAGAGGTGCTGGCCGGGCGCATCGACGGCGCCTTCGTTTCCGGAGCGGTGGAGCATCCCGAACTGGTCAGCCGGCCCGTCTTCGAGGAGGAGCTGGTGCTGGTCGAACCGGCCAGCGGCATCACCAGCGAGTCCGGGCGGAACACCCTGCTGGCCTTCCGGCGCGGCTGCGCCTACCGCGCGCGGGCCGAGACGGCGATGCGCGAGGCCGGACGGGTTCCCTACCGCGTGATGGAGTTCGGGGCGCTGGAGGCCATCCTGGGCTGCGTCGGCGCCGGCATGGGAGTCACCGTGCTGCCCCGCGTGGTGGTGGAGCGGGAGCCCTGGCGCGGCCTGTTCGTCTCCCGCCCGCTGCCGCCGGAACTGGCGCGCATGCCCACCCGTTTCGTCCGGCGTGTGGATTCCATGGAGACGGTGGCGCTGCGCACCTTCCTGGAGGCGGTCATGGAGGGCAATCCGGGGGGTGGGGCTGCGTCGCAAGCGCCCACACAACCGGCAGGGTTGATCCCGTCTCGGGCGGCGTGCTAGGCAAGCGCCGCGGTCGGGCCATGGTCCTCAACCTTTGTCCTTCCGCGCCCACGCGCGAGCACGTCAGTCGAAGCGTCCATCGAAGCGACTCGAACCCCGGCGCGTGAACACCGCCGGAACTGGCGAGAACAGCGGAGAACAAATCATGCCCTACGTCGTGACGGAAGACTGCATCAAGTGCAAGTACACCGATTGCGTCGAGGTCTGCCCCGTGGACTGCTTCTACGAGGGCGAGAACATGCTGGTCATCCACCCGGATGAGTGCATCGACTGCGGCGTGTGCGAGCCGGAATGCCCGGCCGAGGCCATCGTGCCCGACACCGACGGCCGCGCCGAGAAGTGGATGGAGCTGAACCGCGACTACGCGGCGCAGTGGCCCAACCTGACCCGCAAGAAGGACGCCCTGCCCGACGCCGACGCCATGAAGGGCGTGGACGGTAAGTTCGACAAGTTCTTCTCTCCGAAGGCCGGCGGCTAAGCGGAGTCGGGACTATTGCTGTGCATGGCGGGCTTTTGCCGCCATGCAAAAACGACAGGTCGGCCATCGGCGGGCAACGTCAGAATCCGGACGGCTGCCCGCGCGTAGCCTTTGTAACCCGGCCGTAACATCGCTATAATACGCGCCCGGAGCCGGCCTCAGCGTCATTGCCGGATTTCCCATCGACCAAGGGCTCAGTGCAACAGTGCGCGGCGTGGAGGACCCCATCCCCACGGTGTGTCGTTGTCACCGGGCCTTTTTCGCCCCCTCCACCGGGGCGGCAAAATGGCGCGATCGCGAGAAGTGAGAGCCAACCCAAATGTCGAACAAGCTTGACTTCGAGGCCGGTGACTTCGTCGTCTACCCGGCCCATGGCGTCGGTCGGGTCGAGGGAATCGAGACCCACAGCATCGCTGGCATGGATGTTCAGCTCTACGCGATCACGTTCGAAAAAGAGCGCATGACGCTCAAGGTTCCGGTCGGCAAGGCCAAGGCCGCCGGCCTGCGCCGCCTCAGCACGAAGGACCGCATCAAGGTCGCCCTGGAGACGCTGCAGGGCCGTTCGCGCGTCCGCCGCACGATGTGGAGCCGCCGCGCCCAGGAGTACGAGGCCAAGATCAACTCCGGCGATCCGGTGTCCATCGCGGAGGTCGTGCGCGACCTGTACCGTGGCGCCGACCAGTCCGACCAGTCCTACAGCGAGCGCCAGATCTATCAGGCCGCCCTGGAGCGTCTGGCCCGCGAGCTGGCCGCCGTCGAGAAGATCGACGAGACCAAGGCCACCGAGCGGCTGGAGCTGGTCCTGAAGAAGGCCGCCTGAGGCCGGTTCGGCCTCCTTTCCCACGGACGGGAGAGGGAACCGGTTTCAGAGTGTGATGTTGACGATGAAGGCGCGGCGCTTTGGCCGCGCCTTTGTCTTAAGTTTTCGTCTTTCGCCGGGTCCGCGCGGCGCCTACACTCCCGCCCCCGGCCTGTTCTGGGCCGGTCAGTGACCGCTGGATGGGGTGAGCGTCTCCGGCATGTCTGAAGCGCAGAAATTCATCGATCTCCGGAATCCGCGGCGCATTTGGGCCGTCGGCTCGATCCACGCGCAGACGGATCATCTCCACGCCGTGCACGAGGTGATCGCGGCGCGCTTCCTGCCCGGCGACCGCCTCGTCTATCTCGGCAACATGGTCGGCTGGGGCGAACGGGTGCTGGAGACGGTGGACGCCCTGCTGTCCTTCCGCACCTGGCTGCTCAGCTGGCGGGGCATGGAGGCCGGGGACATCGTCTATCTGCGCGGCGCGCAGGAGGAGATGTGGCACAAGCTGCTCCAGCTCCAGTTCGCCCCCGATCCGCAGCAGGTGCTCGACTGGATGACCCGCCATGGGGCGGGGACCACGCTGGCCGCCTATGGCGGCACGGTGGAGCAGGGCATGGCGGCGGCCCGCGGCGGCACCATGACGCTCGGCCGCTGGACCCAGGGGCTGCGTCAGGCGATGCACGCGCAGCCCGGTCACGAAAATGTGTTCAACACCCTGCGCCGCGCCGCCTACTGCACCGGCCCGGAGCAGGGGGAGGGCGGCGTGCTGCTGGTCAGCGCCGGTGTGGACATCCGCCGCCCGCTGAACCACCAGGGCGACGCCTTCTGGTGGGGGGCGCCCGGTTTCGCCCAGATGTCAGAGCCTTACGGTGGTTTCGCCCGCGTCGTGCGGGGCTGCGACCCGGCCCGCAAGGGCGTGGCGGTGACCGACCGCGTGGCGACCCTGGACGGCAATTGCGGGTTGGGTGGGCACCTCGTCTGTGGATGCCTGTCGCCTTCGGGTGAGATCCTGGACCTGTTCCAGGTCTGACCCATCTCCCTTTTTCCTACCCGTCTTACCCATCCCTTCGGCCTCCGTCACCGAATCCCTTCCGGTGCGGATGATCCGAAACGTCTTGTGCTGCGTATGACGT
Source organism: Azospirillum aestuarii (assembly GCF_016632405.1). NCBI lineage: Bacteria > Pseudomonadati > Pseudomonadota > Alphaproteobacteria > Rhodospirillales > Azospirillaceae > Azospirillum > Azospirillum aestuarii. The sequence goes on along the minus strand of NZ_JAEPIV010000002.1, from coordinate 642,974 downwards.
GCAACAGGGCGAGGGGAACGGCTGTTGTCCCAACCGTCGGCACCCCACGGCGAACCGGCCGTGATGAACCGACGGATCATTGGACCTGAGGGGGCCTGTCCCTTCGGACTCCGCAGCACAGGGCACGAGCAGCCTGAAACGCGGCCGCCCAGACGGGAAGGAAGGGACGTATGGCCTACATCGACGATCCCGAGACTCAGCGCGCGAACCTGAGTTTCATCAAGGCTTCCATGCGTGAGCCTCTGCTGACGCGCGACCACGAATTCGATCTGGCCCGCAAATGGCGCGAGGGCGGCGACGAACGGGCCCTTCACGAGCTGGTCCGCGCCTACACCCGGCTGGTGGTGGCGACCGCCGCGCGGTTCCGCAATTACGGCCTGCCGATGGGCGACCTCGTGCAGGAGGGCAATGTCGGGCTGATGCAGGCGGCCAGCCGGTTCGAGCCGGACCGCGAGGTGCGCTTCTCCACATACGCGGCCTGGTGGATTCGCTCGGCCATGCAGGACTACATCCTGCGCAACTGGTCGATCGTCCGCACCGGCACCACCGCCGCCCAGAAGTCGCTGTTCTTCAACCTGCGCCGCCTGCGCGCCCGCATCGAGAGCCTCAGCCAGGGCGGCAGCGGCCCCGGCAACGGCCTGACCAAGGAAGGGCGGGAGTGGATCGCCGGCGAACTCCAGGTCGACGTGACCGAGGTGGAGGCGATGGAGATGCGCCTGTCCGCCTCCGACCAGTCGCTGAACTCTCCGGTTGCCGACGGCTCCGACGACGACTGGCAGGACTTCCTGGCCGACCAGCGCCCCTCGCCGGAGGAGGTGGTGATCGGGATGCGCGACAGCAACACCCGGTCGCAATGGCTGGCGGAGGCGTTGGGCGAACTCAGCCCGCGCGAACGCACCATCATCCAGGAGCGCCGCCTGCGCGAGGAGGGCGCCACCCTGGAGCAGCTGGGCCGCGAGCTGGGGGTGAGCAAGGAGCGCGTGCGCCAGCTCGAACACCGCGCGCTGTTGAAGCTGCGCCAGTCGATGCTGAAGCGGGTGGAGGGGTTCGGGGATCTGCTGGCGGATGCGTAGCAGACCGCGTGCCCCCACCCTAACCCTCCCCCGCTTCGCAGGGGAGGGGACTGCCGCCGCTTCGCGATCATCTCCCTCCCCTGCGAAGCGGGGGAGGGCTGGGGTGGGGGCAAAGCCCGCCTACGCCTTCTCCTCCTCCCGCACCGCCCCAGCGCCATCCCCGCCATCGCCATCCAGAGTGACCCGCCAGACCTCCGTCGTGCCGGTGCGGCCACGGAGCGTCCGGTCGCCGACGCAGTCCAGCGGAGCGGCGCCATCGCCCTGGAAGGCGGTGGCGGCGCTCGAAAGCACGATGACCTCCTCGTCCCCCTGCAGGGCGGAGGCCAGCTCCTCGATGCGGGCGGCGACGTTCACGGTGTCGCCGACGATCGTGTAGTTGATCCGGCTCACCGACCCGATGTTCCCGACCACCACCGGCCCGGAATGCAGGCCGATGCGCACGCGGATCGGCGGCAGCCCCTCCGCCGCGCGGCGGCGGTTGCCCTCGCGCACCGCGCGGGTGATCGCGTGGGCGGCGCGCAGCGCGCGGGCGGCGTGGTCCGGCTGTTCCTCCGGCGCGCCCCAGAAGGCCATGATGGCGTCGCCGATGAACTTGTCCACCGTGCCGCCCTCCGCCTCGATGCAGTTGGCGAGCAGGGTGAAATGCTCGTTCAGCAGGGCGGCGGTATCGGCGGCCCCCATATGTTCGGCCATGCGGGAGAAGCCGCGGATGTCGGTGAACATCACGGTCACCTCCCGCTCCTCCGACTGGAAGCTGGTCAGGCCGCCGCGGCGGTGCATCAGCCGCAGCACCAGGGCCTTGGGCACATAGGTCTCGAACCAGCGCAGGCCGGCGACCATGGCGTTGAAGGCGCTGTTGGCGCGGGCCAGCTCGCGCAGGCGCGAATCGGGCAGTTCGGCGATCTCACGGAACTCGAAGGTCCGGACGCGGTCGGCGGCCTCGGCCAGACGGGCCACCTGGGTGCTGATGCGCCGCCCGACGATCAGCGCCACCGCCACCGAGATCAGCAGGATGCCCAGCCCAGCGAGGCCGGTGGTGTAGAGGCGGCGGACCTCCGCGCTGGCCTCGTTGGCGCGGAAGCCGATGCCGATGATCCAGTCCTGCTGGCCATAGCCGGCCATGCTGCGCATCAGGAACAGGTAATCCTCGTCCAGCACGTTGACGATCCGGCCCTCCACCCGCTTCTTCAGGGCGTCCACCGGCTGGCCGGTCTGCCAGAGCGCCGCCAGCGCCGGGTCGGCCACCTGATCGATGCGGGGCAGGGGCGGGCCGTCGGTCTTGCTGGAGAAATCGAACTTCATGCCGGCCAGCGACGGGTGGGCCAGCACATGCTGCCGGTCGAACAGGACGAAGGCGTTCAGACCCTGCTCCACATAGAGCGTGGACAGGAAGCGCGACAGATCGCCCAGCGACACCCCGACGACCACCTGCCCCAGATAGGCGCCGTTGCGCCGCACCGGCTGGAACAGGGTGACGAAGCTGGTCCCCGCCTCCTTCGACCACAGCGGATCGGCCCAGACGGCGGTGGTGCGGTCGGCGCCGTTGCGCAGCTCCGGCCCCAGCTCCGGCTCGTGGCGCAGATCCTCCCGCCCGATGTGCAGCTGGTTGCCCAGCCGGTCGGCGCGCAGGCCGGTGCGATCGGGGTGGAAGAAGGCGATGCCCGTGACGTCCGGCGCCCCGGCCAGCGCGCCGCGCAGCGTGTCCTGGAGCGAGCGGGAATCGGCGGGGTCCAGCTCCCCCCGCTCCATCAGTCCGGCCACGAAACGGGCCATGTCCCGCGCGGGGTTGAGCTGGTTGCGGATGCGCACCTCCACACCCGACAGGGCGAGGTCGGCGCGGTCGTTCAGCAGGGCGAAGGTGTTGCGGCTGGCGCTGACGAGGCCGAGCACGAGCACGCTGGCCACCGCCAGCAGCATCAGCGACCCGAAGCCCGCCACCAGCACCGCCGCGATAGGCAGGCGCAGGCGTGGACGGCCCAGCGCCGGGGCGCGCGTCCGGCGCGGACCACCCTTTTTGCGCACGGCCTCCTTCAGCCCGGAGACGCGCAAGCCGGTTCGCGGAAAACGCCGTTTGGTGGGGTGGTCAGCCATGGCGCGGAGCCTACAGGACGCACGCGGCCATCGGCAATCGGCCATCGCGCCGCGTCCCGCAACGGTCACCCCGCCTTCAACCGGGCGGTTGTCAATCGGTGATGATCTTCAGCGGGCGTCCGGGCTGGATCGGCGCGCCCGGCGGCAGGTCGTTGATGATCCGGAACAATTCCTCCGCGTAGGGCTCCCGTGGCATCTGGCGCACAAAGGATTCCACGCTGTCGCCGGGGCGGGCGGTCTGCACGCGGATGCGCCGGGGCTGGTAGGACGCGGCCTCCTGCCGGGTCAGCCGGCGGAAGCTGCCGGCGGTCTGGCGGAAATCGGCGTCGAAGCGCGACAGCGCGCCGCCGGGGGCCAGGAAGGTGAAGCGGTAGAGCGTGCCGGAGTCGGCGCGGATGGCGACCAGCCGCACGTCCACCGCCCCGGCGTCGGTCTTGCCCTGGGTCAGCGCGGTGGCCGCCGGCATGCCGTTGACGGTGAAGGATTGCAGGTCCCGCAACGGCGCCCCCTGCGCCCAGCTGCCGGTCAGATAGGCGGCGGGGTCGCGCACGCCCGGCGCCTTGCCGCCGTCGAACACGATCGCCCCGCCGTTTGGCCCCTTGGCGATCACCTGCTCCGCCCCGTTGAGCAGGCTGAAGCCCTGCGGCACGTCGAAGGCGATGCCCAGCTGCGGGTGGGCGAAGCTGCGGCCACGGACGAAGCCGTTCTCAGGGCTGTCGCCGTAGATTACCCCGTCCATCGCCGCCATGTAGGGATCGACGGGCCGCGCCCCGCGGGGAAGCTCGCGGGCGAGGGCCGCCGCCTCGTCGACGCGCGACGCGGTCTGCGGGTGGGTGGCGAAGAAGTCGAAGCCGCCCTCCCCGGCGCCCTTGCCGGAGCGTAGGCCGGAATACTGGGTGTCGCGGCGCATGGTCTCCAGGAAGGTCGCCATGGCGAAGGGGTCGTAGCCGGCGCGGTGCAGATACTCGATGCCCAGCCGGTCGGCCTCCGTCTCCTGGCCGCGGGAGTAGCGGGCGAGCAGGGCGGTGCCGCCGATGTTGGCGATCTGCGCCAGCTCCGGGCTGCCCAGCACGAGGCCGATCCCGGCGGCGAGCAGCCCGGCGATGGTCTGGTTGGTCTGCCGTTCCCGGCCATGGTGGGCGATGACGTGGCCGATCTCGTGCCCGAGCACGCTGGCCACCTCCGCCTCGTCCTTGGCGAGCGCCAGCAGGCCACGGGTGATGTAGACGTAGCCGCCGGGCAGGGCGAAGGCGTTGACCACGTCGCTGTCCAGCACGGTGAAGGTCCAGGGGCCGGAGCGGTCGGTCTGGGCGGCCAGCCGGTTGCCGATGCCGGTGACGTAGGCCTGAAGCCGCTGGTCGGGGTAGGCACCGCCATACTGGGCGAGGATCTTGGGATGCTCCTGCGCGCCGATCGACTCCTCGCTGCCGCCGAGGAGCTGGGCGCTGGCCGGTGCGCAGGCCGAGGTGAGCAGCAGGACGGCCAGCCCCGCGGCGGCGATCCGGCGCAGTGGGTATGATGATAGCATTCGCGATCCCCTCTCCCCTCTGGGGAGAGGGTTAGGGTGAGGGGGGTGCGCTTCTGCCGGACCTCCCACCATGCGCAACCCCCTCACCGGCCCTTTGGGCCCCCCTCTCCCCAGAGGGGAGAGGGGTGAGTCGGCCGAAAACGGTTGCTTTGGCGGGAACGGGGAGGACGGCTTGCGTTCGGGCGTCGGTTCGGGCGTCATGAGTCGTCATATCGGAAGGGGGCTGGCAGAGATCAAACTCCCCATCCGCTCCGCCTGTTCCACCGCTCCATCCCCACACCCGCCATGCCGCGCCGCATTCCTTCGCTGATGCTGTCCGCCCTGCTGATGGCGAACACCGCCGGGCCGCCGGAGCTGCGCGTCGCCGCGGTGACCGACGGCGCCACGCTGCTGCTGGAGGACGGGCGCAGCCTGCGTCTGGCCGGCATCGAGCCCGCCGCACCGCCCATGGGAGCGGAGCCGGGCGACCACTGGCCGCTGGCCGAAGCGGCGCGGCAGGCGCTGACGGAACTGGCCGTCGGGCAGCGCCTGACGGTGCGGGGGGAGGCGCGGACCGACCGGCACGGGCGCCTGCTGGCCCAGCTGGTGCGCGGCGACGGGCTGTGGCTCCAGGGGGAGCTGCTGGCGCGCGGCCTCGCCCGCGTGCACACCCGGCCCGACGCCCGCGCCCTGGCCCGCGAGATGCTGGCGGCGGAGGCCGGCGCGCGGGCGGCCGAGCGCGGCATCTGGCGGACCCGCGCCTACGCCTTGCGTGCCGCCGACCCGGAGGCGCTGCGCCGGGACCGCGACAGCTTCCAGATTGTCGAGGGGCGGGTGCTGCGGGTGAGCAAGGCGGGCGGCGACGCCTATCTGGATTTCGGCGAGGACTGGCGGACCGACGTCACGGTGCACATCGGGCGGGCCGCCTTCCCGGCCTTCGTCGCCGCCGGCATCGACCCGCTGTCCTACGAGGGGCGGGTCGTCCGGGTGCGCGGCTGGGTGGGCCTGCGCGCCGGCCCGCTGATCGAGGCGACCCACCCCGAACAGATCGAGCGGCTGGACGGTCCCGGCCCATCCGCCCCCACGGCGTCGCGCGCCGCAGTCCCGCCGCCGGAGCGTCCCGCCGACGAGGACGGGGAGTGAGCCGGTGGCGGAGGCCGGGCCGGCGCCCTACACTCGCCTGTGGACCGGCGTCGGGAATGATTGGGCCGGATTCCCTGGATCGGCTACTCTGTGGGCCGGACGACCCGGCCCGGACTGACAGGACCTCTTCATGCCCCGCAGCGAGCTTTTCCCGCCCATCGACCCCTACCAGACCGGCTTCCTGCCCGTGGACGACATCCACACGCTCTATTGGGAGCAGTCAGGCAACCCGCGCGGCGTGCCGGTGCTGTTCCTGCACGGGGGGCCGGGGGCGGGCGCCTCGCCGACGCACCGGCGCTTCTTCGATCCCGGCCATTACCGCATCGTCGTGATGGACCAGCGCGGGGCGGGCCGCTCCATTCCGCTGGGCGAGGTGCGCCGCAACACGACCGAGCTGCTGGTGGAGGACGCCGAACGGCTGCGCCGCCATCTGGGAATCGAGCGCTGGCTGCTGTTCGGCGGAAGCTGGGGATCGACGCTGGCGCTGGCCTACGGGCAGACCCATCCGGAACGCTGCCTGGGGCTGATCCTGCGCGGCATCTTCCTGATGCGGAAGACGGAGATCGACTGGTTCCTCCACTCCATGCGCACGATCTTCCCGGAGGCCTGGGCCACCTTCGCCGGCCACATCCCGCAGGAGGAGCGCGGCGACCTGCTGGAAGCCTATTGGCGGCGGCTCAACGCGCCCGACGCCGCGACCCGCATGGCGGCGGCGCGGGTGTGGAGCCTGTACGAGGGCTCCTGCTCCTCGCTGCTGCCCTCGCCGGAGCTGATCGCGACGAGCGCGGAGGATACCCACGCGCTGGGCCTCGCCCGCATCGAGGCGCACTACTTCCGCTCCAACCGCTTCACTCCGGAGGACAAGCTGCTGCGCGACGTGCATCGCATCCGGCACCTGCCGGGGGCGATCGTCCAGGGCCGCTACGACATCGTCTGCCCCATCGCCAGCGCTGACGAGCTGCGCCGCGCCTGGCCGGAGGCCGATTACCGCGTGGTGCCCGACGCCGGCCATTCCGCCATGGAGCCGGGCATCCGCGCCGCCCTGGTCCAGGCGACGGAGCGGTTCAAGGAGTACCGGTAGGGGGAGAGTGGTTTCACTGCGCGACCACCCACCCCTCCCGCGTTCGCTCCCCCTTGCGTTGTGGCGTGGCCGCGCGTATAACCCTGCGCTCCAACGGGCGGCGAGGCCGGGTCCGAGACCCAGGGCATGCCCAACCGTCAGTCGGGAACATCCAACGCAAGGATCGAAAATGCCCAAGCTGAAGACGAAGAGCGGCGCCAAGAAGCGCTTCAAGGTGACCGCGTCCGGTAAGGTGCGCGCCCAGGCGGCCTTCAAGCGCCACTGCCTGGAGCAGAAGAGCCCGAATATGAAGCGCAATGCGCGCGGCATGATGACCCTGGCCGAGCCGGACCAGAAGATCGTGCTGAAGAACTGGCTGCGCAACGCTTGATATCGTAAGGGAATCTGAACCATGGCTCGTGTTAAGCGCGGCGTCACCACGCACGCCCGTCACCGTAAGATCCTCAAGCTCGCCAAGGGCTACCGGGGTCGCAATTCCAAGAACTTCCGCATCGCGATCGAGAAGGTCGAAAAGGCCCTTCAATACGCGTACCGCGATCGCCGCAACAAGAAGCGCGATTTCCGCGGCCTGTGGATTCAGCGCATCAACGCCGGTGTGCGCCAGTACGGCCTGACCTACTCGCGCTTCATCAACGGCATCAAGCTGGCCGGCATCGAGATCGACCGCAAGGTCCTGTCGGATCTGGCCGCCCGTGAGCCGGAGGCCTTCAAGGCCATCGTCGATCAGGCCCAGGCCGCTCTCGCCTCCAAGGCCGCCGCCTAAAGGGTTCGCCGCGAAAGCGGAAACCCCGGTCCGGCGCCGGACATGAAAGAAGGGAGCCGTGCCTCTGGGCCGGCTCCCTTTTTCTTTACGCTCGCACTTCCTTATGGCTCGCGGGAAATGACATGCTCGATGCGCTGAAAGACGAACTCCTGTCGCAGGTCAACGCCGCCGGCGACCTCGCGGCCCTCGAAGAGGTGCGGGTCACCGCGCTCGGCAAGAAGGGGCGCATCACCGGCTTCATGAAGGAGCTGGGCGGCCTGTCGCCCGACGAACGGCGCGAGCGCGGCCAGCAGCTCAACGCGCTGAAGGACGAGATCGCCGCCGCCATCGACAGCCGCAAGGCCGACCTCGCCCGCGCCCATCTTGAGGCCCGCCTCCAGGCCGAGCGCATCGACGTCACCCTGCCGGTCCGTCCGGAGACCGAAGGGCGCATCCACCCGATCAGCCAGACCATCGACGAGATGGTGGCGATCTTCGCCGAGATGGGCTTCAGCGTCGCCGAGGGGCCGGACGTCGAGGACGACTTCCACAACTTCACCGCCCTGAACTTCCCGCCGGGCCACCCCGCCCGCGACATGCACGACACCTTCTATCTCCCGGACGCGGGGGACAAGAAGATGCTGCTGCGCACCCACACCAGCCCGGTGCAGGTCCGCACCATGCTGAACAAGAAGCCGCCGATCCGCATCATCGCGCCGGGCCGCACCTACCGGTCCGACTACGACATGACCCACACCCCGATGTTCCACCAGATCGAGGGGCTGGTCATCGACGAGGCGACCCACATGGGGCACCTGAAGGGCTGCCTGATCGAGTTCTGCCGCGCCTTCTTCGACGTGGACGACCTGCCGCTGCGCTTCCGCCCCAGCTTCTTCCCCTTCACCGAACCGTCGGCGGAGGTGGACATCGGCTGCTCCCGCAAGGGCGGCGAGCTGAAGCTCGGCAATTACGGCGACTGGCTGGAGATCCTGGGCTGCGGCATGGTGCACCCCAACGTGCTGGAAGCCTGCGGCATCGACAGCACCAGGTACCAGGGCTTCGCCTTCGGCATGGGGATCGAGCGCGTGGCGATGCTGAAATACGGCATCCCCGACCTGCGCACCTTCTTCGAAGCCGACCTCCGCTGGCTGAAGCATTACGGCTTCGTGCCGCTCGACGTTCCCAGCATGGCCCAGGGCCTGACGCGCTAAAGGAGCCGGACCCATGAAGTTCACGCTGTCCTGGCTGAAGGACCATCTGGAGACCGACGCCACGCTCGACCAGATCGTGGAGAAGCTGACCGCCCTCGGCCTGGAGGTCGAAGGGGTGGAGGACCGCTCCAAGGAGCTGAAGCCCTTCCGCGTCGCCCACGTCGTCTCCGCCGAGAAGCACCCGGACGCCGACAAGCTGCGCGTCCTGGTCGTCGACACCGGCACCGAAAAGCTCCAGGTCGTCTGCGGCGCGCCCAACGCGCGGGCCGGCCTGAAGGGCGTCTTCGCGCCGGAGGGGGCCTATATCCCCGGCTCCGACATCACGCTGAAGAAGGGCGTCATCCGCGGCGTCGAGTCGAACGGCATGATGTGCTCCGAGCGCGAGCTGAAGCTGTCGGAGGAGCATAACGGCATCATCGAGCTGCCCGAGGACGCGCCGGTCGGCGTCGCCTACGCCGAGTATGCGGGGTTGGGCGATCCGGTCATCGATATCAGCCTGACGCCGGACCGCGCCGATTGCGCCGGGGTGCGCGGCATCGCCCGCGACCTCGCCGCCGCCGGTCTGGGCCGGCTGAGGCCACTGGCCGCGGAGCCGGTCAAGGGCGCCTTCGCCAGCCCGTTCGGCGTGACCATCGAGGCGCCGGACGCCTGCCCGATGTATGTCGGCCGCTATTTCCGCGGCGTGAAGAACGGCCCGTCGCCGAAGTGGCTGCACGACAAGCTGGTCGCCATCGGCCTGCGCCCGATCTCGGCGCTGGTGGACATCACCAACTTCATCACCTTCGACCTGTCGCGCCCGCTGCACGCCTTCGACGCCGACAAGGTGAAGGGCGGCATCGTCGTGCGCATGGCCCGCGAGGGCGAGACGCTGGCGGCGCTGAACGGCAAGGAATACCCGCTCGACCCGAGCATGACGGTCATCGCCGATCATGAGCGGGCCGAGGCGCTGGGCGGCATCATCGGCGGCGAGGCGTCGGGCTGCACCGAGACGACGGTCAACGTCTTCCTTGAGGCGGCGATCTTCGACACCGTGCGCACGGCGCAGACGGGCCGCAAGCTGGGCATCGAGTCGGACGCCCGCTACCGGCTGGAGCGCGGCGTCGATCCGGCGGCGGTCGTGTCGGGGATGGAGCGGGCCACCCGCCTGATCCTGGAGATCTGCGGCGGCGAGGCCTCCGACCTCGTGATCGCCGGCGAGGAGCCGCAGTGGCGCCGCACCCTGACGCTGCGTCCGGGCCGCGTCGCCGCGCTGGGCGGCGTCGAGGTGCCGCGCGACGAGCAGACCCGAATCCTGATCGATCTGGGCTGCGAGATCGTCGGCGAGGACGCCACCGGGGAATCTGGCGGCACCCTGCGCGTCGTTCCCCCCTCCTGGCGCGCCGACATCCACGGCGAGGCCGATCTGGTGGAGGAGGTGCTGCGCATCCACGGCTTCGACGCCATCCCGGCGACCCCGCTGCCGCGCGACAGCGTTCTGACCCGCCCGGCCCTGACCACCAAACAGCGCCGCGTCGGGCTGACCAAGCGCACGCTGGCCGTCCGCGGCCTGTCCGAAGCCGTCACCTGGTCCTTCATGGCCGGTCCGGTGGCCGCGCTGTTCGGCGGGGTTGGCGAGGGGCTGACGCTGGTCAACCCGATCAGCGCCGACCTCGACGTGATGCGCCCGTCGATCCTGGGCAACCTGATCCAGGCCGCCGGGCGCAACGCCGACCGCGGTTACGCCGACGTCGGCCTGTTCGAGGTCGGCCCGGCCTTCCGCAAGCCGTCACCGGACGGGCAGGACATCGTGGCCGCCGGCATCCGCGCCGGCAACGCGGTGCCGCGCCACTGGGCGGAGAAGGCCCGCGGCGTCGATGCCTATGACGCCAAGGCCGACGCGATGGCCGTGCTGGAGGCCGCCGGCGCGCCGGTGACCAACCTGCAGGTCACCACCGACGCGCCGGGCTGGTACCATCCCGGCCGCTCGGGCGTGCTGCGCCTCGGCCCGACGGTGATGGCCCGCTTCGGCGAGATCCACCCGACCGTGCTGGGCACGCTGGGCGTCAAGGGGCCGGTGGTCGGCTTCGAGGTCTTCCTGGACGCCATCCCGCTGCCCAAGAAGAAGGGCGGCACGGCGCGTCCGCTGGTCCAGCTCTCGCCCTTCCAGCCGCTGGAGCGCGACTTCGCCTTCGTCGTCGGCAAGGACGTGGAGGCCGACAAGCTGATCCGCGCCGCCAAGGGCGCCGACAAGGCGCTGGTCAGGGACGTCACCGTCTTCGACGTCTACCAGGGCGCGAACCTGGAAGAGGGCAAGAAGTCCGTCGCGCTGTCCGTCACGCTCCAGCCGACCGAGCGGACCCTGACCGAGCCGGAGATCGAGGCCATCGGCCAGAAGATCGTCGCCGCGGTCGCCAAGGCGACGGGCGGCAGTTTGCGCAGCTGACGTTTACGCTCCTGAAGCAGGCGCATCCAAAGGCTGCGGACCCGGAAAAGGGTTCAATTTAGTGAGACAAAGATTGGGCCTCCGCCGCAAGGCGGGGGCCCATTGTTTTTCCATGTCCGAATGGAACGGCTCCCGATGTGGACAGTTCAAAGGATTGTTCCGGAGTCGACACGTCTGGATTCGCAGAGGACGGTGTGGTCCGTTGTTTGGACCGCGTTTCGGTGTCGCATCCGGACGTGCCTCATATGCGCTTTTTCAGAGTTGAAGAGAGTTTGTCCATCAGATAAAGCGAATGAACATAAGTTTGCAAATCACGCGTTCGTATTGTCTCGATGCTGCGCATCGCTGCCTATAAATTTCAGAAATGGAATGTTTTCTTTCCGCGATACATGGCAGGCATTCCCAAAAATTCGTTAGACTGATATTTCGATTTTTTTAATATTTTTTGTTCTTTTTTGAATTGGTCATGTTGGAAACGGTGCGGGGTGTCCTGATCCCGCCGCCCTCAGCCCTGGTGAAAAATCCGATGGTGAGCTTAACGAACGACAACGCCAAAACCGCTTCTGTTCTCGCCATGACGGGGGATGCCGGTGGCGGTTCAGGGGATGGCGGTCCGGTGGATGGCGGTGGTGCGTTGCGCCGTGAAGACGGCGATGGCGGGGCGCCGGACGAGGCCAGCCGGTTGGTCATCGTGGTGGACGACGACCGGTCGATCGTGGAAGGGCTGGCGCTGCTTCTGGAAGCCTGGGGCTACGACGTGCTGACCGCCCTGTCGCTGAGCGAACTGGCGCAGCGGCTGCCGCAGGCGCCCGGCCGTCCGGGGCTGGTCCTGGCCGATCATTTCCTACCGGCCGGCGGTACGGGCGCCCAGGCGGTGGAGATGGTGCGCGCCCATGTCGGCGGTCCGGTGCCCGCTCTGATCCTGACCGGCGACACGATGCCGGAGCGTCAGGCCGAAGCCGCCGCCATGGGCTGCCGGCTGCTGCACAAGCCGGTGCAGATCGGTCCGCTGAAGGACATGGTGGACGCGCTGATGAGCGGCGCCGGCTGACCGCCTCCGCGCCTTCCGGCCTGCGCCGCAGTCATTCCCGGCGCAGGCTGCCGGAAACCGCCAGGAAGGCGTCGACGACCACCGGATCGAACCGGCTGCCGGACAGGCGCCGGATTTCCCCCACCGCCACATCATGGTCCAGCGCCTTGCGGTAAGGGCGGTCGCGGGTCATGGCGTCGAAGCTGTCGGCCACCGCGACGATGCGGGCGCTCAACGGGATGGCGTCGCCGCGCAGATGGTCGGGATAGCCGGTGCCGTCCCAATTCTCATGATGCGACCGGGCGATCTCCGCCCCCAGATGCAGATGCGTCCGTCCCTCGGACCGCTGGCTGGCGCGGTCCAGCAGATCCCAGCCCGTGATGGTGTGGGCCTGCATGACGGCCCGCTCCTCGGGGGTCAGTGGACCGGTCTTGCCGAGAATGGCGGGGTCCAGCGTGGCGTTGCCGACGTCGTGGAGGATGGCGGCCAGCCCGACCGACTCCAGGAACACCGTGTCGAGGATGGCGGGATGGTGCCCGTCCTCGGCCAGCCGGCGGGCGATGCGGTCGGTCACCATGGCGATGCGCGGACCGGTTTCGGCCTCCGCGCTCGGATGACCGGCGCGTTCCGCCAGGTCGGCCATGGCAATGACCGTGTGCTCCTGGCTGCGCCGCAACTGCTCGTAGAGGTGCAGATTGTCGAAGCCGACGGAGATCTTGCGGCAGAACACCTCGATCAGGTTGCGGTCGAGGTCCGACAGCGGCCGGTCGGAACTCAGATAGACCACGTTCTCCCGGTCGTTCGGCGTGCGGATGTAGAGCGTGCAATGGTCGGCGGCGTAGCGGTTGCTGCGCGACTCCAGGCAGCGCTTCACCTCCGCCAGCACGGCGGGCTCGACATGGTTGGCCGCCGGCTCGTCGATCAGCGTCTCGAACCGGCCGGAACCGGCCAGGACATACAGCCCGTCCGCCGCGCCGCTGATGACCGGGCCGCGCTGCACGCACAGGATGGCGTCCGGCCCGACGCCGAGGATGCCCGACAGCTGCGTCAGCACGCCGGCGGCGAACAGCTTCATCGAGCGCGCCTGGAACAGCGACGACGACGCCTCGATGATCTTCTCCAGCCCGCGCCGGTTCATCTCGATCGCCATGATGTCCTCGTAGGAGCGCAGGGCGGCGACCGTGGTGGTGAACAGCTGCTGGGCGGTGAGCTGCGTCTTGGCCTTGTAGTCGTTGATGTCGTAGTCGAGGATCACCGCGCGCTCCGGCGCCTGGCCGGGCTGGCCGGTGCGCAGGATGATGCGGACGTGGCGGTTCTTCAGCTCCTCGCGGATGTGGTGGACGAGCTGCAGCCCGGCGTCGTCGGTTTCCATCACCACGTCCAGCAGGATGATGGCGATGTCCTCCTCCCGCTCCAGGATCGTCCGCGCCTCCGCGGCGGAATAGGCGGAGATGAACTGGGCGGAGCGGCCCTTGTAGGAGAAATCGGCCAGGACGAGCTTGGTGATGGAGTGCACCTCCGGCTCGTCGTCCACGATCATCATCTTCCACCGGTTCCCGGTGGCCGGCGACCCGGAATCGCCGTTGCCGTCGCCGTCCTGGTCGTCCAGAAAGAGGAACTCGTCGTCGGAGTCGGTCATGGGCAAAGCCTGGGGCGGAGCGGGCGGGAGTAACAAAGATTAACATGGCATGGCCGCGCACGCCTACCGCCACGATCGATGCATTTTCGACGAAAAATCTCGATAATTCGCATTGAGCGCAGGGACTGTTTCGCTTGGTGGAAAGCGGCGTGGGGATCAGAAGGTTTCCAGCTCGATCACCCAGCAGTCCATGGAGCGCTGCGCCAGCGCGCCGCAGACGTTGTCCACCTGGGTCCGGGTGAAGGGTCCGACGCCCATCTGGTAGATGGTGCGGGCGCCGCGGAAGACCGGCCAGACCATCGGCGGCAGGTCGCGGTAGGCCGTTCCGGGTCCGTAGGTGAACTCCTGCCAGGCGCGCAGCCCCTCGGCGTGGCTGACATATTCGCCGAGCCGCGCGGCGAACAGCGCCCCCGGCTCGATCGGCGGCATGCCGGGCAGCGGGTAGGGGGCGACCACCCCGATCAGCCCCTCCGCCGTGGCGACCGCCCGCGTCCGGCCGGGCATGCCCAGCGTCACCCGCCCGTTCGCGGAATCGATCAGGCTGACCACGTCGCCCTTGCGCAGGGTGAAGCTCCGCCGCTTCTTGTTGTCGAGGATCTCCGTCGCCTTGATGGCGTCCGCCGCGACGACATAGCCCTGGGCCGGCACCTGGGCGGCGATTTCCCAGGCGCTGCGCGGCACCACGGCGGCGCTGCGGTGGATGACCGGCGGCTTGCCGGTCGAGGGGGGCGCCCCACCGGCGTTGGCCCCGGCGGCGGTGGCACCCATGGCGGCGGTGATGGAGCGCGACACCATCAACGCCGGGTCCAGCGAGTCGGAGGGCACGTAGCCGATGGGCTGGCCGCCGATGGCGACCTCCGTCCAGCTGGTGCCGCGCGGCGTGCCCAGCGCGTTCAGCGCCTTGCCGCGCGGCAGGGTCTGGATGATCCGGGCGTCGGCGTTGGGACCGATGCGCACCTCGATGTCGCGGTTCAGGACCACCTCGCCGGTCAGCGGCGCGCCGATGGCGACGGGGCTCTGCGCCAGGGCAGCGTCCGGGGCGAACCACATCGTCGCCGTGGCCAGGATCAGCCGCAGCGCCAGGGCGCGGAAGGCGGTGGTGGAACGCGTGCGCACGGCGGTTGGCCCCCATGGAGGAGGGGCCATTTTGCATCGGTCCGGCCCGCCGGGGCAACCCGGCGCGTGCGCGCCGGTGCGGATGTCACGGAACGGCAATGCCGGTCAGCCCGCCCGCTGCCCGTCCGCCCCGCTCCCCGCCCACCAGATCGTGGATGGCCTCGGCCAGCAGGCGGACCGGCTTGGCGGCCATGCCGGGGGCGCGGTGCAGCGCGATGTCGATGTCCGGCAGGTCGGGGAAGCCGTCGGCGGCGGTCAGCCGGCGCAGGCTGGGCGGGACGGTGCATTTCTCCATGGCGGTGACGCCCAGCCCGCCCAGCACGGCGCCGTGCACCGCCACGACGCTCTTGCTGATGAAGGCGACGCGCCAGCCGCGCCCAATACCCTCCAGCGCCGCCACGGCGAGGTCGCGCACCACGCAGCCCTTGGGGAACAGGGCCAGCGGCAGCGGGTCCTCGCGCTCGATGGGTGTGGCGTCGGGCGCCGGAGAGCGTGGCGGGGCGACCCAGGCCACCGGCTCCCGCCGGACCAACTCGCCGCTGCGGCTGTCGGGGTGGCGGGTGACCAAGGCGAGGTCGTAGCGGCCCTTGTCGATCTCCGCCACCAGATCGGGGCTGTTGTCGCAGATCACCTCGACCGGCACGTCGGGATAGGCGGCGGCGAAGCGGGCCAGCACGCCGGGCAGCAGCATGGTGGCGTAATCGTCCGGCGTGCCGATGCGCACGCTGGCCAGCGTGGCGGGCCGGCGCATCAGGGCCAGCGCCTCGTCGTTCAGGGTCAGCATCCGCCGGGCGTAGGTCAGCAGAAGCTCGCCCTGCTCGGTCAGGTGGACGCTCTTGGTGTCGCGCTGGAAGACGCGGGTGCCCACCACCTCCTCAAGCCGGCGGACCTGCTGGCTGACGGCGGCCTGGGTGCGGCCCAGCGTGTCGCCGGCACGGGTGAAGCTGCGCGCGTCGGCGACGGCGACGAAGGCGCGCAGAAGGTCGGTGTCGAGGTTGGCCGGCATGGTCACGCATTCAAACAGAGGGGGCGCGCGGGTTCAACGCGCGAAAGGACCATCACGATCTGTGATGATCCTCATAAAGCCTATTCGTTTCCAAGATTTTTCCTGCGGGCGCAGGGTGCCCTCCAATCTTGGGAGGACGGAGCGATGGGCGTGTTCGACGCGATGACGACGGTGGTTCTGGCGGCCGGACGGCTGGACCGCGAGAAGGAGTGCCGCCCGGTGGCGGTGGCAGTGCCGACGCCGTGGCGCTTCCGGCTGCCGCGGATGCCGGCTCTGCCTGTGCTGCTGCTGACGATTCTGGTGGTGTGAGCGCTGGGTCAGGTGGCGGGCGCGCCGTCGGCGGGCTTGTCCGCCGGGGCCTCGGCGGCCGGCGTAGGCTCGGGAGCCGGCGTTGCTGGCGGGGTGAGGCGGATGGGCGCCGGCCCGCCGCTGTCGGGAGCCGAGGCCGCCGGAGCTTCCGCCGGTGCTTCCACGGGGGCCTCCGCGGGGGGCGGGGCGGGAAGCTCCTTCGCCTCGATTGTCTCGGCGGGCTTGGCGTCCTTCGGGGCGTCCTTCGCCACGTCCTTCAGGGCGGGAGCGGGCTCCGGGTCCGTCGAATAGTCGGCGACGATGCGGGCTTGGTTGCCGGCGATGACCAGAACCTTCTGCCCGATCTCGATGGGCTTCTCTTCCCGCTGGGTGACCGACAGAAGCTCGCCGTCCGGCTTGCGGACGATGTATTCCCAGCCCGTGGTGTCGCCGGTCACATGCTCGATCGAGGTGCCGATCAGCCCGCCGATGGCCGTGCCGCCGACCGCGCCCAGCGCCGCGTTGATGCCGAAGGTGCCGGACTGCGAGCCCAGCACGCCGCCCGCAGCCCCGCCGGTGACGGCGCCGACGGTGCCGCTGGTGCTGATCTTGACCTGACGGAACCCGATGACGACCGCCCGCTCCACCTTGTTCGCCTGCTGGGTCGCGGTGGCGGCGTAGGTGTTGGGCGAGTAGTTCGGGGTGCAGCCTGCAAGGATGCCGACGACGATCGCGGCGGCGGGCAGGCCGAACATGATAGTGCGCGTCACGGGACATCATCCGTTTGGAAGCCTGATCGCGGTGATAGGCGATTCCGCGCGGGGAGTCATTCGACTTTTTGTGGGCTCTGGGCTGCTGATCCGCCGCGCCGGGCGGACAAAAAGAAAGCGGGCCTCGTCAGACCCGCCTTCCGTCATGCCGCCGCGAGGCCGCCGCTTATTCGTCGCCCATCTTGAGGGCGGCGATGAAGGCGCTCTGCGGGATTTCGACCTGCCCGAACTGGCGCATGCGCTTCTTGCCTTCCTTCTGCTTGTCCAGCAGCTTGCGCTTGCGGCTGATGTCGCCGCCGTAGCACTTGGCCGTCACGTCCTTGCGCAGCGCGCCGATGCTCTCGCGGGCGATGATCTTGCCGCCGATGGCCGCCTGCACGGCGATCTTGAAGAGCTGGCGCGGGATCAGCTCCTTCAGCCGCTCGCAGAGCTGGCGGCCGCGCCGCTCCGACTGGGAGCGGTGGACGATCATCGACAGGGCGTCCACCGGCTCGGCGTTCACCAGGATCGACATCTTCACGAGGTCGCCTTCCTCGTAGCTGTCCATCTGGTAGTCGAAGCTGGCGTAGCCGCGGCTGATCGACTTCAGCCGGTCGTAGAAGTCGAAGACCACCTCGTTCAGCGGCAGCCGGTAGACCAGCATGGCGCGGGCGCCGGCGTAGGTCAGCTCGATCTGCTGGCCGCGCCGCTCGGTGCAGAGCTGGAGGATGCCGCCCAGATACTCGTCGGGCAGCATGATGGTGGCCTTGATCCACGGCTCGTCGATGCGGTCGATCTTCATCACGTCCGGCATGTCCGCCGGGTTGTGCAGATCCATCACCGTGCCGTCGGTCATGTGCAGCTTGTAGACCACCGACGGCGCCGTGGTGATCAGGTCCAGGTTGAACTCGCGCTCCAGCCGCTCCTGGATGATCTCCAGATGCAGCAGGCCGAGGAAGCCGCAGCGGAAGCCGAAGCCCAGCGCCGCCGACGTTTCGGCCTCGTAATGGAAGCTGGAGTCGTTCAGCTTCAGCTTGCCCAGGCTGTCGCGCAGCCGCTCGAAATCGGCGGCGTCGACCGGGAACAGGCCGCACCACACCACGGGGATGGAGGGCTTGAAGCCGGCCAGCGGCTCCGCCGCCGGGCGGCGGTCCTCGGTGATGGTGTCGCCGACCTTGGTCAGCGTGATGTCCTTGATGGCGGCGGTGATGAAGCCCATCTCGCCCGGCCCCAGCTCGCCGGTCAGCAGCGCCTTCGGGGTGAAGACGCCGACGCGGTCCACCTCGTGCGCGCTGCCGGCGGCCATGAAGCGGACCTTCTGGTTCACCTTCAGCCGCCCGTCCACCACGCGCACCAGGATGACCACGCCGAGATACGGGTCGTACCAGCTGTCGACCAGCAGGGCCTTCAACTCGCCGTCGGCGTTGCCCTTGGGCGCGGGCAGGCGCTGCACCACGGCTTCCAGCACGGCGTCGATGTTCAGGCCGGTCTTGGCCGAGATCTCCACGGCGTCGGTGGCGTCCAGGCCGATCACGTCCTCGATCTGCTGCTTCACGCGGTCGGGCTCCGCCGCCGGCAGGTCGATCTTGTTGAGGACCGGGATGATCTCGTGGTTGTTGTCGATCGCCTGATAGACGTTGGCGAGCGTCTGCGCCTCAACGCCTTGGCTCGCGTCCACCACCAGGATCGAGCCCTCGCAGGCGGCGAGGCTGCGGCTGACCTCGTAGGCGAAATCGACGTGGCCCGGCGTATCCATCAGGTTCAGCGTGTACTGCTGCCCGTCCTTGGCCTTGTAGAGCAGGCGGACGGTCTGCGCCTTGATGGTGATGCCGCGCTCGCGCTCGATGTCCATGCTGTCGAGCACCTGTTCGCGCATCTCGCGCGAATCGAGGCCGCCGCACTGCTGGATCAGCCGGTCGGCAAGGGTCGACTTGCCGTGGTCGATGTGCGCGATGATCGAGAAATTGCGGATGTGCGAAAGGTCAGTCATCGGTGCCCGGAGCCCTGGTTTGGGGCGGAACATAGGGCGGACGGACGATGCGCGCAATGGCGGCGTGGACAGGCCCTAAGGAAAGGCCCCATCCCCGTTCCACTCCTTTCGCGGGAAACGCGGGGGGCGGCCCCGCGCTCCTTTACGCCACCAGAACCGGCGCCACCGCTCGGTAAAGCTCCATGTACTCCTCCGCCGGACCATGCCAGCCGAAGTCGCGGGTCATCGCGTGCTGCTGCATGGCGTGCCAGCGCTCCGGCTTGCGGTAGAGGGTGGCGGCGCGGCGCAGCGCCCAGGTCAGCTCCTGGACGTTGGCGTTGACGAACTGGAAGCCGGTCGCGCTGCCGTCGTTCACCGCCGCCGGGTTGGCGTCCACGATGGTGTCGGCGAGGCCCCCGGTGCGGCGGACCAGCGGCAGGGTGCCGTACTTAAGCGCGTACATCTGTGTCAGGCCGCAGGGCTCCGACCGCGAGGGCACCAGGAACAGGTCGGCGCCGGCCTGGATGCGGTGGGACAGCGCCTCGTCATAGCCGATGCGCACGCCGACCGACTTCGGGTACCAAGTGGCGAGGTGGCGGAAGCCGGCCTCCAGCGCCGGTTCGCCGCTGCCCAGAACGGCGAGCTGGCCACCCCAGGCGATCCACTGCGACGCCGCCTCCAGCACCAGGTCCAGCCCCTTATGGCCGGTCAGGCGGCTGACCACCGCGGCCAGCGGGGCGTCCGCCCGGCGGTCCAGACCGAAGGTCGCCTGGAGGTCGGCCTTGCACAGGTCCTTGCCGCCGAGGTCCGCGGCGCCGTAGCGGGCGGCGATGTGCGGGTCGGCGGCGGGGTCCCAGATTTCATAGTCTACGCCGTTGAGGATGCCGGTCAGCGCCTCGGCCCGCGTGGCGAGCAGCCCTTCCAGGCCCGCGCCGTGCTCCGCCGTCTGGATCTCGTGGGCGTAGGTCGGGCTGACCGTGGTCAGGCGGTCGGAGTAGAAGCAGCCGGCCTTGAGGAAGCCGACGCCGCCGTAATACTCCACCCCGTCGATCCGGAAGGCGGCCGACGGCAGGCCGAGGTCGCTCATCATCCAGGCGCCGAACAGGCCCTGGTAGGCGATGTTGTGGATCGTCGTCACCGTGCCCGGCCGGAACGGCCCGGCGAAGCGGTCGGGGCGCAACTCCAGATAGGCCGGGATCAGGCCGGTCTGCCAGTCGTGCCCATGCAGCACGTCGGGACGCCACCAGGGATCGAGGCCGTCCTCCGCCGCGAAGCCCGCCGCGCACCAGGACAGGGCGGCGAAGCGTTCCGCGTTGTCGGGCCAGTCCTTGCCGTCCGGCCCCAGATAGGGGTTGCCGGGGCGGTCGTAGAGCGTCGGCGCGTCCAGAACATAGGCCAGCACCCCGTCCGGCATCCGTCCGATCCGCAGCGTCGCCGGGGCGCCGCCGGGCAGATCAGTCAGGGGCTTGCCGACCGGCTGCAGGTCGGTCAGCCCGTTCAGCACCGCCGGATAGCCGGGCAGCAGCAGGCGGACCTCGGCTCCGGCGCGGTTCAGGGCGGGGGGCAGGGCGGCGGAAACGTCGGCCAGCCCGCCGGTCTTCACCAGGGGATAGCATTCCGGCGTGACGAACAGGACGCGCATGGAGGCGGGGTCTTTCGGTTTCTTCTTGGTCTTGCTCACCAACCCCTCGCCCCAGGGGGGCGAAGGGGGATGGGAAGGGTCAGTCCTTGGGCAGGCGGTCGATCATGTCCTGGGTGATCAGGCAGACGCCGCCCTCGCTGCGGTGGAAGCGCTTGGCGTCCAGTTCCGGGTCTTCGCCGACGACCAACCCCTCGGGGATCACCACGCCGCGGTCGATCACCACCTTGGTCAGACGGCAATGGCGGCCGATGTCGACGTCCGGCAGCACCACCGCCTGATGCAGCTCGCTGAAGGAGTTGACGCGCACCTCGCTGAACAGCAGCGAGTTCTTCACCAGCGAGCCGGAAACGATGCAGCCGCCCGACACCAGGCTGTCCACCGCCATGCCGCGCCGGTTCTCGTCGTCGAAGACGAATTTCGCCGGGGGCAGCTGCTCCTGGTAGGTGAAGATCGGCCACTCGCGGTCGTACATGTTGAGCTGCGGCGTCACGTGGCAGAGGTCGAGGTTGGCCTCCCAGTAAGCGTCGATGGTGCCGACGTCGCGCCAGTAGGGCTCGGACTCATGGCCGTTCAGGATCACCGAGTCGGCGAAGTCGTGGGCCATCACCCGCGCCCCGCTCGTCACCAGATGGGGGATGATGTCCTTGCCGAAGTCGCGGGACGAGCCCGGCTCGTTGAAGTCGCGCTCCAGCTGGTCGTAGAGGAACTGCGCGTTGAAGACGTAGATGCCCATGCTGGCCAGCGACTTGTCCGGGTTGCCCGGCATCGGCGGCGGGTCGGCGGGCTTCTCGACGAAGTCGATGACACGCTGCGTCTCGTCCACATGCATCACGCCGAAGCCGGTGGCCTGGGCGCGCGGCACCTGGATGCAGGGGATCGTCACGTCGGCCTTCTTGGCGATGTGATCGAGCAGCAGCGCGCCGTAATCCATCTTGTAGATGTGGTCGCCGGCCAGGATCAGGATGTATTCCGGCTCGTGGTCGCGCAGGATGTCCAGATTCTGGTACACCGCGTCGGCGGTGCCCTGGTACCAGGCGGTCTCGCTGATGCGCTGCTGCGCCGGCAGCAGGTCGCAGAACTCGTTCATCTCGCCGCGGAAGAAGTTCCAGCCGCGCTGCAGGTGGCGCAGCAGGCTGTGCGACTTGTACTGCGTCAGCACGCCGATGCGGCGGAAGCCCGAGTTGATGCAGTTCGACAGCGCGAAGTCGATGATCCGGAACTTGCCCCCGAAATAGGTGGCGGGCTTGGCGCGACGGTCGGTCAGCTGCTTCAGCCGGCTGCCCCGGCCACCGGCCAGGACGAGGGCCACAGCGCGGCGCGGCGCCAGCCGCAGATCCCGTTTGTCGAGCATTTGTCTCCCCTTTCGGTTCTCTTTTTTGCCGTCGGCCATCCGGAAGCGTCCGGCGGAGACGCCTGGGCGGGGGCCGCTTGTCCGCGGTCCCGCCAGTCCCGCCGGTAGAGAGCGTGACCGTGCCACATTTCACCGGGGCGGGCCAATAGGCCGAGGGGAACAGGCCGGAAATAGGGGGTCTGCCCAAGGGTTGTGCGGAATTCGGACGCAGTTTTGTGCACAAGAAACAGGCAAGCGCGCGGGAAACGGGCGTGCGGAGCCTGAGGGGACGGCAACCGGTCCACAATCCACGGGCGAATCCCGCCAGAATGCGGGGCATCGACAGAGGCAACATTCTGCTCAATTTCTGAGCATTCAAGGTCCGCGACTCGGGGCCTATGCTGCTTTGCGGTCATCCGAAAGGCCGCAACCACCGCGATTCCTAGCCCTTTTGGGTTGGCACGCTTCTTGAAGACAAATCGGCCTACACGGCCCCTTTCCGCCGCCCCGTCTGTACCGGGGACGGGGCGAACCGGGCCAGAAGCATTCGAATAAAGAGGAGCCTCGATGAGCCGTCTCTTCACTCTCGCCGCGCCGATGATGGCGGCGATTCTGGGCTTGGCCGGTCTGCCTGCCGCCGCCCTGGCCCAGGATGCGGCCGCCGCGGCCGAGCCCACCCTGAGCAGCGGCGACACGGCTTGGATGCTGGTCGCCACCGCGCTGGTCCTGTTCATGACCATCCCCGGTCTGGCCCTGTTCTACGGCGGCATGGTCCGCAAGATGAACGTGCTGTCGGTCGTGATGCAGAGCTTCGCGATCTGCTGCCTGGTCAGCATCCTGTGGTTCTTCGCCGGTTACAGCATCGCCTTCACCGAAGGCACCCCGTATTTCGGCAGCCTGTCCAAGTTCATGCTGGCCGGGATCACCAAGGACAGCCTGTCGGGCGTCATTCCCGAGACGATCTTCGTCGTCTTCCAGATGACCTTCGCCATCATCACGCCGGCCCTGATCACCGGCGCCTTCGCCGACCGCATGAAGTTCTCCTCGATGCTGGTCTTCACGGGCCTGTGGTCGCTGATCGTCTACGCGCCGATCACCCACTGGGTCTGGGGTCCGGGCGGTTATCTGATGGGTGACGGCGTGCTCGACTACGCCGGCGGCACCGTCGTGCACATCAACGCGGGTGTGGCCGGTCTGGTCGCCGCCATCGTGCTGGGCAAGCGCAAGGGCTACCCGAACGAGAACTTCGCTCCGCACAACCTGGTGCTCAGCCTGATCGGCGCCTCGATGCTGTGGGTTGGCTGGTTCGGCTTCAACGCGGGTTCCGCCGTGGCCGCCGACGGCCGTGCGGGCATGGCCATGCTGGTCACGCAGATCGCCGCCGCCACCGCCGCCATGTCCTGGCTGCTGGTCGAGTGGGCCACCAAGGGCAAGCCCTCGGTGCTCGGCATCATCTCCGGCGCCATCGCCGGCCTGGTCGCCATCACCCCGGCCTCGGGCTTCGTCGGTCCGACCGGCGCCCTGGTCATCGGTCTGGCCGCCGGCGTGATCTGCTACTG
The DNA here is from genome assembly GCF_016632405.1 of Azospirillum aestuarii. NCBI lineage: Bacteria > Pseudomonadati > Pseudomonadota > Alphaproteobacteria > Rhodospirillales > Azospirillaceae > Azospirillum > Azospirillum aestuarii. Next base: position 619,376 of record NZ_JAEPIV010000002.1, on the reverse strand, counting down.
GGGCGCCACCGGCCTGAAGCGCGCCCTCGGCTATGACGACTCGCTGGACGCCTTCGGCGTGCACGGCGTGGGCGGCATCGTCGGCGCCATCCTGACCGGCGTCTTCGCCCAGGAAGCCATCGGCGGCACCGCCGGCGCCCTGGAAGGCAACGTCGGCCAGATCTGGACGCAGGTCTACGGCATCCTCGCCACCGTCGTCTACTCGGCGGTGGGTTCCTTCATCATCCTGAAGGTCATCGACGTGGTGATGGGCCTGCGCGTCGACGAGGACGTCGAGCGCGACGGCCTGGACCTCGCCCTGCACGGCGAGACCATCCACTAAGCACCCTTTGCAGCCTGGTTGTTTCCTCCATGAACTTCCGCCGCCGGGGCCTCCCGGCGGCGGATTTTTCATGTCGGAGCCCTGACGTCAGAACCCGTGAAGCGCTCAGCGGCGCAGATACATCTTGCCCACGCCGTTCAGCGCCGTGAACAGCTGCGCGAACTGCGCCAGGAAGGCGTCCCAGGCCAGCGGGCCGGCCTTCTCCGCCACCGCCTGATGGATGGCGCCCAGGCTGGTCCGCCCGTCCACCCGCGCCAGGATCGGCCCGGCCAGACGGGGCAGGGGCATGGGGACGACCGCGCCCATCAGCTCGGCCTCCAGCACGCCGCCGGGGGGCAGGCCCTTGGCCACCGCGGCACCGTCGAGGTCGCGCAGCACCGGCACCACCTCCGGCCCGTCCGGGCGGGCGACCGCGCCCTCCGCGTCCTCGGGACGGACGAGATAGGCGATGTGCTTGGTCATGCTGCCGGTGACCTGCTCGGCCCAGGCGGCGCGCTCCAGCCGGGACAGCCCGTCCAGCCGCTTCAGCACGCGGGGGTCCTTTACCCAGACGGCGGGGTCGTAGCGGTGGGGGTCCACCAGCGCGGCGATGGCCAGCCCGCCCGCCGCGGCCAGCTCCGCCAGCTCCGGCACGGTGAAGGGCCGGTCGCAGGAATGCAGCAACAGGTCGTAGAGGTCGGCGTCGGCCTGTTTGTGGTCGTTGATGAAGGGGTTGCGCAGCAGCCAGTTGGACGTCGGCAGGCGCTCGATCAGCCGGCGGGCCAGCGCCACCCGCTCCTTCGGCGGCAGGTCCGCCGTGATGGTGCGCAGCGCCGCCTGCATGGGATAGACGCCGGTGCGCCCATACGGCGCGTAGACCATCAGCCCGATCCCGCCGCCCGGCTTCAGCGCCCCGGCCAGCGAGCGGACGCCCGCCGCCGGCTCGTCCAGATGGTGCAGCACGCCGCAGCAGTCGATGTAGTCGAACGGCTCCCCTTCCTCCAACAGACCGCCGAGGTCGAGGAGGGAGCCGCGGCGGAAGTCGATGTTGCTCAACCCGCGCGCCCTGGCCCGCGCCTCGGCGATGTCCCGCGCGGCGTCGGAGAGGTCGAGATAGGTGACGCGCCCCGGATTGCCGGCGTCGGCCATCTGCTGGGCGATCATGATCGTCCCGTCGCCGGTCCCGCCGCCGGCCACCAGCACCCTGAGGGGCTTGGCGTGGTCGATGCGCCCGCCGAAGACGTTGTGGTTCACCTCGTCCAGATGGCTGGGCGATCCGGTGATCAGGCGCTTTTTCTCGTCGGCGGGGTTGCGCGCGGGATAGGGGAAGGCTTCGTACTGGGCGCGCAGGGTGTCGATGCTCATGGATCGGGCAACCGGTCAGGTGGACGGGTGCCGGACCATAGCATCATCGCGGGGGAGGGTGGGGGAGTTGGGGAGTGGTTGCGCCGGCCCCCACCCAACCCTCCGGCCTTACCCCGCCGCAGCCTCCGCCGGGCGGACCACGCCGACCTCCAGGCCGTTGCGGTTGGTCACCGGCTGGTTGATGAGCTGGCCCGCCCGCCTCCATTGCTCGTCCGACAGGACCTTGGTGGCGCGGATCAGGGCGGCCAGGGCGACCTCGCGGGCGCGCGGGGTGCCGTCGTCGATCTTCAGGGCGATGCCCAGGCCCTGCTTGGGCAGGACGGCGCAGCCCACGCCCTCGGCCCCGCCCTTGACCAGCACCAGCCCGCCCGCCGCCTGCATCATGCCGGTGTCGAAGCTGTCCTTGCCGGCGATCAGGTGCGGGTGCGACCGCCAGGCGCGGCGGATGCGGGCCACCGCCTCGGCGCGGGAGTCGGGGAGATCCTTGGGGTCGCCGATGCGGGCCATGGCGTAGGCGATGGCGCCCAGCGGGATGCCGATGGTCGGGATGGCGCAGCCGTCGACACCCCAGGGGGCCTGGGACAGGTCCTGGCCGGTCATCTGCTCCATCACGCCGAGGATGCGCTGCTGCACCGGGTGGTCGAAGCGGACGTAGCCCTTGGTCGGCTCGCCCCTGTGCAGGGCGGTGGTCAGGAAGCCGGCGTGCTTGCCGGAGCAGTTGTTGTGGAAGGCGGTCGGCGTCTCGCCGTGGCGGATCATCTCGTGGGCGGTCTCGGTGTCGGTCGGCAGATGCGCCCCGCACTCGTAATCGCCCACGGTCAGGCCGATGCGCTTGATCCAAGCCTCCGCGATGCGGGTGTGGCGGATCTCCCCATGGTGGGAGGAGCAGGCCAGCGCCAGCTCCTGGTCGCCCAACTCGTAGGCGTCCAGCGCGCCCGTCTCGACCAGCGGGATCGCCTGGATGGCCTTGATGGCGGAGCGCGGGTAGACCGGCGCCTGGATGTCGCCCCACTGGGCCAGCACACGACCGTCGGAATCGACGATGCAGGCGCGCCCGCGATGGACGGATTCCACCATGCCACCACGCGTCACCTCGACGAGGATCGGCGCCTCCGGCGGTCCGGAGAGGTCGGCGTGCCCCTCGGCGGGGGTGTGATGGTCGGCGTGGCCGTGGTGGTCACCGTGGCCGCCGCAGCAGGAGGAATGGTCGTGGCTCATGGGTGGAGAGCTTGCCTCTCTCCGGGGCGCGAGGCAAGGTGTCGCACCGTCGGACCCGCCGGATCACGGCCGATTCGCGCTATGCGCGGGCCGAAACTACGAGTGATTGTGCAGCCATGCGTGGATATTTCGCCATCGGGGTGGAGCGGATCAGCAAGCCGGGCAATGTCGGCAACCTGATGCGCTCCGCCCATGCCTTCGGCGCCTCCTTCTTCTTCGCCATCGACCCGGAGCCCGACCTGCACGAGGCGCACATCGTGGACACGTCCGGCGCGTCGGAGCATCTGCCGCTCTATGTCTACGACCGGGTGGCCGATCTGGCCCTGCCCAAGGATTGCCAGCTCGTCGGGGTGGAGTTGACCGAGGACGCGGTGGAGCTGCCCAGCTTCCGCCACCCGACCCGCGCCGCCTATGTGCTGGGGCCGGAGCGCGGCAGCCTGTCCGAACCGCTGCTGGAGCGCTGCGACTTCACCGTGAAGATCCCGATGAAGTTCTGCATCAACGTCGGGGTGGCCGGCGCCCTGGTGATGTACGACCGGATGATCAGCCTGGGCCGCTTCGCCGAACGCCCGGTGCGCGTCGGCGGCCCGACCGAGCCGCTGCGCGATCACCAGCACGGCCGCCAGATCATGCGCAACCCGGAACGCCGCCGCCGCATGCGCGGCATCCAGAAGCCGGTGATCGTCCGCGACGACGAGTGATCCGGAACGAGGCTTCACAGTCCAGGAACCGCCACGCCGCGAAGGAGACGTTCTATGTCCGACCCGCTCTACGACGACCGCTTCTACGACATCCAGGAGGAAGGGTCGCTCCGCTCCGCGCGGGTCATCGCGCCGCTGGTGCTGGGCTGGGTGGGGGCGGACTCGGTCCTCGACGTCGGGTGCGGGGTCGCCACCTTCCTCAGGGCCTTTGCGGAGACGGGGATCGCGGACATCCAGGGGGTGGACGGCGACTATGTGCGCCGCGACCGTTTGCGCATCGATCCGTCCCGCTTCCGCGCCCACGACCTGTCGCAGCCCTTCGATCTGGGGCGGCGGTTCGGCCTCGTCCTGTCGCTGGAGGTGGCCGAGCATCTGCCGGAAGAGCGTGCTGAAGGCTTCGTCGACGATCTCTGCCGCCATGGCGACGTGGTGCTGTTCGGGGCCGCCATCCCCGGCCAGGGGGGCAAGGGCCACATCAACGAGCAGTGGCAGAGCCATTGGGCCGGGAAGTTCCTGTCCCGCGGCTACGAGGCGTTCGACATCCTGCGGCCAATCCTGTGGGCCGATCCGTCCGTCGAATTCTGGTACCGCCAGAACACGGTGATCTTCGCCAGTCCGGATGGCATCGCCGCCAACCCGGGTCTGGCCGCCATGCGGGGGCGAGGGCTGCCGCTGTCCTGCATGGGGCTCGTCCATCCGGAACTGCTGGCCCTCCACGCCCGTCAGGCGGCCCGGTCGAAGCGGGTGGTGGAGGTCTTCAACCAGATGGCCGCGCAGGGCGGCAGCTATCGCTTCGACAAGGGGGCGGACGGGTCGGTGAACATCGTGCGCATCGACTGATGCGATTGACGATCGCTTCCATCACGTTGCACCCGTGAAATCCGGCCGTCGCACGGACCGGCCGGGCGTCCCGCTCAGAACGTCACGAAGGGGTTGAGGATCAGCCCCAGCGCGCCGGTGAAACGAAGCGGCGCGTCGGTGACCGCCAGGCACAGGCAGCCTTCCTCGTCGGCCACCGGGCGGTGGCGCACGGAGTCGTCGGCGACGGACAAGTCGCCGCGGGCGAACTGGCCCGGATCGTCGGTGAAGCCGCCGTCCAGCACCAGGGTCAGCTCGATCCCCCGGTGGGTGTGGTGGGGCGGCCCGACGCCGCTCGCCAGCCGCATCAGCCGGGCCTTGCCGCGGCTTTCGGAACCGGAGGCCAGCGGGATGTCGTAGCAGTCCATGCCGCGCATCAGCCGCTTCCAGGGCAGGCGCGACAGGTCGTTGCCGACGTAGCGGCGCAGCGGCTCGGGCAGCAGCGGCACCTCGGCCGGCTGGCAGACCAGCTTCGGCCGTGGCGCGCGGGGCAGGGGGGGCAGGTCGTCCAGCCGGGCCAGCACCGTTTCCAGGCAAGCGGGATCGACCTCCTCCGGCTCGATGCTCTCCAGCAGGGCGCCGCCGACCGCCTCCATCTCGGCGACGTTCAGGCGGCAGCAGGGGCACAGCGCCAGATGGGTCGCCACGATCAGCGACGCCGCCTCGCCCAGAGCGCCGCCGGCATAGTCGATCAGCAGGGTGTCGCCGGGATGGTGGGTGGGCACGGTCATCGGGAATCCCTCATGGCCTTGCGCAGCCGTTCCATGGCCAGACGCAGGCGCGACTTGACGGTGCCCAGCGGAATGCCCTGCTCGACGGAGATCTGGCTGTGCGGCTTGTCCTCGAAATAGGCCAGTCTCAGCAGGTCGGCCTGCTCCGGCGGCAGGGTCTTCAGCGCCGCTTTCAGGCGTCCGGCGGTCTCCCGCGCCGCCACCCCGTCGTCGGCGCTCTCCACCGGGTCGGGCACCAGCGTGGGGTCGGCGGGGTCGATCTCGGGCCGCTGTTCCCGCCGCAGCGCGTCGATCCGCTTGTTGCGGGCGATGGTGAACACCCAGGTGCCGGCGGACGCCTGGGTCGGGTCATAGGTCTCCGCGCGGCGCCACACCAACAGCATCACGTCCTGCACCAACTCCTCCGCACCACCCTCGTCGCAGCCCTGGCGGCGCAGATAGGCCTTCAGCCGCGGGGCGAAATGGCCGAACAGGGCGGCGAAGGCCGCGCGGTCGCGGTCCCGCCCGACCGCGGTCAGCAGGTCTTCGAACGTCCGGTCGGCGCCGGCGGCTGGGGAACCGAGATCCTGCATCCACGCCTTCGGGCACGTCTTCGGGGGCGCCGTCTTTGCGCACGGGGGCGTCGCGCACAACGGCAAGCCCCGCAACACATGGTGCGCGGAGCGCCCCGCTGCAAAGCGTGTTTGGCGCTTCTCCGTGTCGTGTGCACCGTCATGCGGTCGGGCGGCCAAGGGGGGCATGGTGTTCGGTCCGGCGTTCGATGGGCCTTCTACGCGCCCCGCCCCCCATCGGATCACCGGCTTTCGATGCGAAATCGAGCGATCGATTGCAGGACCGGTCTTTGGAACAACCCGTGACTTCGCCGCCGGGATGGGGCGGCGGCCCTGGAAAGCCTCACCGAATTGGGGTAGGGTCCGCCTACTCCCGAACCCGTCCGCGAAACCATTCGAGCCTTCGCCAACCGATGTTGCCCATCCGCACCATCCGTCGTACCGCCGGCGCCGCTCTGCTTCTGGCCGGTCCGATCCTCGCCGCCACGCTTGCCGTCGCCACGGTCAACACGGCCGCCGCCGCCGACCCGCGCCTGCTGGGGACCTTCAAGGACTGGAACGCCTTCGCCTTCGACGAGGGCGGGCACAAGGTCTGCTACCTGTCCAGCCAGCCCAAGAAGAAGGAACCCGCCGCGGCCAAGCGCGGGGACATCTATGTGCTGGTCACCCACCGCCCGGCGGAAAAGGCGCTGGACGTCGTCAGCGTCGTCGTCGGCTACCCCCTGAAGAAGGACAGCGAGTCCACGCTGGACGTGGCCGGCAAGTCCTTCAAGCTGTTCACCGACGGCGAGACCGCCTGGGCGCGCGACGCGGACACCGACAAGGCCGTCACCGCCGCGATGCGCGACGCCAAGGGCAAGTCCATGGTGGTGAAGGGTGTTTCGGCCCGCGGCACGAAAACCACCGACACCTACGGCACCGACGGCTTCGCCCAGGCTTACGACGCCATCAACCAGGCCTGCGGCGTGAAGCGCTGAGCAGCGCTGCTCTTTTCACTTGCCCGTTCCTCGTTTCGTCTTTTGACTCCGGACGCTCATGGCCCTATTTAGGGGGCCATGAGCGCCTCCAACCATGCTGCTGCCTTTGCCCTGCCGGCTGTTGACGCCGACGGGCGCAAGAACCTTGTCGGCCTGTCCCGCGACGAGCTGGAAGCCGAAATGCTGTCCGCCGGCCTGGAGAAATTCCGGGCCCGCCAGCTCTGGCACTGGATCTACCACCGCGGAGCCACCGACTTCGCGGTGATGACCACGCTCGCCAAGCCGGTGCGCGAAAAGCTGGCGGAGAGCTACGCCGTGGCCCGCCCGACGGTCGTGCGCGACCTGAAGTCGGTGGATGGCACGCGCAAGTGGCTGCTGCGCATGCCCGACGGGCAGGAGGTGGAGAGCGTTCACATCCCCGAGGAGGACCGCGGCACGCTCTGCGTCTCCTCGCAGGTCGGCTGCACGCTGACCTGCCGCTTCTGCCACACCGGCACGCAGCGTCTGGTGCGCAACCTCGACGCCTCGGAAATCGTGGCGCAGGTCATGCTGGCCCGCGACGCGCTGGGCGAGTGGCCGGCGCCGCCGGACGGGCGGATGCTCTCCAACATCGTCATGATGGGGATGGGGGAGCCGCTCTTTAACTACGAGAACGTCGCCAAGGCGCTGAAGATCGTCATGGACGGCGACGGGATCTCGATCTCGAAGCGCCGCATCACGCTCTCGACCTCCGGCGTCGTCCCGGCCATGAAGCGCTGCGGGGAGGAGCTGAACGTCAACCTCGCCGTCAGCCTGCACGCCGTGACCGACGAACTGCGCGACATCATCATGCCGATCAACCGGAAATATCCGTTGAAGGAGCTGATGGATGCCTGCCGCACCTACCCCGGCCTGAACAACGCGCGGCGCATCACCTTCGAATACGTGATGCTGAAGGGCGTCAACGACAGCCCGGCGGATGCCCGCGCCCTGGTGAAGTTGCTGGAGGGCATCCCGTCGAAGATCAACCTGATCCCCTTCAACCCCTGGCCGGGCGCCCCCTACGAGCGTTCGACCGATCGGGCGATCCAGGTCTTCGGCGACATCGTCAACAACGCCGGCTACGCCAGCCCCGTCCGCACCACCCGCGGCGAGGACATCATGGCCGCCTGCGGCCAGTTGAAGAGCGCGTCCGTCCGCCTGTCCGCCGCCGACCGCGCCGCCATCGAGAAGGTGCTGGCCGAGAAGGACGCGGCGCTGGCCGGATAAGGCCGGACCTATCCCTGGGAGTGCTCCGTGCCTGAGTTTGCCGTCGATCCCGGCCTGATCCTGTTCCTGTTCAACGCCGCGGCGGTCTGGCCGCTGATGCGCATCTTCCGCCGGGCGGGCTTCTCGCCCTGGTGGGCGCTGGTGATCTTCGTGCCGGTGATCGGGCTGGTCGGCGTGCTGGGCCTGCTGACGATGCGGCGCTGGCCGGCGCGGGTCCTTGTCGACGGGCCGGCGCGGCCGCGCAAGGCGCGGAGGGCCGCGTGATGGAGATGCTCGATTCCGTCGTGGCCCTGCTCAACGCCGTCTATTGGCAGCCTTGGGCGGCGATCATGTCCACCGACCCGTGGACGGCCAACCTCGTCATGGCGATCCTGCTGATGCTGAAGCTGATCTTCGGCGGCTGGGTGCTGGCCAAGGGCGGGCGCAGCCCGCTGTGGGCGCTGGTGCTGCTGATCAACGGGGCGGACATCCTGGCGATGTGGCTCTACGCCTACATCCGCTGGCCCTTCGTGGACCGGGCGCCCGCCCGCCCCGCCACGGAGAGCACCGTTGCGGCCGACGCCGGGACGGATTGAGCGGGACCGATTGATTCGCACCTGCCGTAGGGCTACTGTCCGGCACCGATATTTTTCCCCATCCGCGTGAGTAGTCCCATGAGCGGTGCGTCCGGCAAACAGATCAAGAAAGTGGTGCTCGCCTATTCGGGCGGCCTCGACACCTCGGTGATCCTGAAGTGGCTTCAGGAAACCTATCAATGCGAGGTGGTGACCTTCACCGCCGACCTCGGTCAGGGCGAGGAGCTGGAGCCGGCGCGCAAGAAGGCCGAGCTTCTGGGCATCAAGCCGGAAAACATCTTCATCGACGACCTGCGCGAAGAGTTCGTGCGGGACTTCGTGTTCCCGATGTTCCGCGCCAACACCCTCTATGAGGGCACCTACCTGCTCGGCACCTCGATCGCGCGGCCGCTGATCGCCAAGCGCCAGATCGAGATCGCCAACCAAGTCGGCGCCGACGCCGTGGCCCACGGCGCCACCGGCAAGGGCAACGACCAAGTCCGCTTCGAGCTGGGCTACTACGCGCTCCGCCCGGACATCAAGATCATCGCCCCGTGGCGCGAGTGGGATCTGAACAGCCGCACCCGGCTGATCGACTACGCCGAGAAGAACCAGATTCCGATCGCCAAGGACAAGCGCGGCGAGGCCCCGTATTCGACCGACGCCAACCTCCTGCACATCTCCTACGAGGGGAAGGCGCTGGAGGACCCGTGGGTCGAGCCGTTCGAGGACATGTACACCCGCTCCGTCGCCCCGGAGAAGGCCCCGGACACCCCGACCTACGTCGAGGTCGAGTTCAAGCGCGGCGACGCCGTGGCGATCGACGGCAAGGCCCTGTCGCCGGCGGCCCTGCTGACCGAGCTGAACCGCCTGGGCGGCGAGAACGGCATCGGCCGCCTCGACCTCGTCGAGAACCGCTATGTCGGCATGAAGTCGCGCGGCGTGTACGAGACGCCGGGCGGCACCATCCTGCTGGCCGCCCACCGCGCGATGGAGAGCATCACGCTCGACCGCGGCGCCGGCCATCTGAAGGATGAGCTGATGCCGCGCTACGCCGAGCTGATCTATTGCGGCTACTGGTTCAGCCCGGAGCGTCTGGCGCTCCAGGCGCTGATCGACCAGACCCAGGAGCCGGTGAACGGCGTGGTCCGCCTGAAGCTGTTCAAGGGCAATGTCACGGTCGTCGGCCGCAAGTCGCCGAACAGCCTCTACCGCATGGACTACGTGACGTTCGAGGAAGACAGCGTCTACAACCAGAAGGATGCGGAAGGCTTCATCAAGCTGAACGCGCTCCGTCTGCGCCTCGGCGCGATGGCGCGGGCGAACGTGAAGTAAGCGCAAAGCCGTTTTGAATGTGGAACGAGGGGGCTTCGGCCCCCTCGTTTCGTTTCGGGCAAAGGCTGCGTGGTGCGGCGCGTCCGCTTACGCCGCCCGGATGTTGACGAGGAAGCGCTCGACCTCCAGGCGAAGCGTTTCCGCCTGCCGGCTGAGTTCCTCGGCCGACGACAGCACCTGGGAAGCGGCCGACCCGGTTTCCACCGCGGCCTGATGGACCTGGACGATGCTGCCCGACACCTCCGTCGTGCCATGGGCGGCCTGCTGGACGTTGCGGGCGATCTCTCCCGTGGCGGCCCCCTGCTCCTCGACGGCGGCGGCAATGGTGGTGGCGATGCCGTTGAGCTCGCCGATTGTCCCGCCGATGGTCTTGATGGCGCGGACGGTTTCGGTGGTCACCCCCTGTATGGTCTGGATCTGGGTGGCGATCTCCTCGGTCGCCTTGGCCGTCTGGTTGGCCAGCGACTTCACCTCCGAAGCCACCACGGCGAAGCCCTTTCCGGCCTCCCCGGCGCGGGCGGCTTCGATGGTGGCGTTGAGCGCCAGCAGGTTGGTCTGGTCGGCGATGGCCTTGATGAGCCCGACGACCTCGCCGATCTTCTGACCGGCCTCCGCCAGGCCCTGGACCGTCTGGTCGGTGCGGGCCGCCTCCTCCACGGCGTTGCCGGCGATGGTGGTGGAGGTCGCGACGTGCCGCCCGATCTCGGTGATGGACGCGGACAGTTCCTCGGTGGCTCCGGCAACCGCCTGGACGTTGGTGGTCGCCTGCTCCGACGCGGCGGCTACCGTCGACGCCTGTCGGCTGGTTTCCTCCGCGGTGGACGACATGGACTCCGCGGTGGCGCGCATCTCGGTGGCGGCGGAGGCCAGCATCTTCAGCGTCGCGTGCACCGTGTTGTCGAAGCCGACGATGTATGTCTCCACGAGCGTTTGCCGGGCTTCCTTGCGAGCCTGCTCCTGGCGCTGCTCCTCCTCCATCCGGCGGTTCGCGACGGCGGAGTCCTTGAACACCGCCAGCGAGCGGGCAAGCGTGCCGACCTCGTCCTTCCGGTCCGTGCCGTCGACGGTGATGCCGAGATCGCCCTTGGCGAGGCGCTGCATGAGTTCGGCCATGGCGCGCAGCGGGCCGACCACGCGGAACAGCGTCGTCGTCACGGCAAAGGCCGCGGCGATCACGCCGAACAGCACCGCGATCCCCAAAATCCAGCGGGAGGCGTCGTAAGCGGCGTTGGTCCGCCCATATTCGGCCTCGGCTTCCTTCAACTGCAGGTCGACCAGCTTTCCGACGGCCGCCGCCACCGGGTCGATGCTGGGATAGAGCGTTGACACCGCGAAGGTGTCCAGCGCGGCCTGATCTTTGGCCTGCATGAGCCTGCGGGCGGTCGTCGCGGCGTCGCGCGCCTTGCCCATGTGGCGCTCGGCCTCGTTCGCCAACTCCTTTTCGCGGGCGTTCATCGAGGTGGCCGTGAAGGCCGACCAGCGCGTCGCGATTTCGCCGAGCGCGGCATCGATGGACTTGAGACCGTTCTCCCACGTCTCGGCGCCCCCGCGCACCTTGTGCGTGGCATCGACGATGTTGACGGCGAACATGTCGGAAACGACCTTCAAGTCGCGCAACGGGACGACGCGGTCCTTGAACACCGTTTCCATGCCCCGATGCGCCTGCCCCAGGGCCAGCCAGCCGGTGGCCGCAATCGCGAAAAGAAAGAAGCACAGAACAGAGAGGGCAACCAAAAGGCGTGCTTTGACCGTAGACATCGGCTCATTCCACGATGCGTTGACGTTGCAGGTCATTGCATCGTGGGCGAAACATATTAATATTAAGCTACATTTTGGCGAATATATATTTCGCCTGAAAGTTACAACTTTCATCAACAAGCGACACCGCCATGACGGTCATGACGGTGTCTTGCTCTGATCAGCGCCAGACGCCTCCCGCGTCTGTTCGAGCAGAGATTGCAGGAGGGATCTCTTCCTCACCCCTCCAGCCGGAAGCTCCCGTCCTCGCCCAGCGCGGCGAAGGGGTTCCAGGCGACCTCCCAGGGGTGGCCGTCCGGATCGGCGAAATAGCCGCTGTAGCCGCCCCAGAAGACGTCCTGCGCCGGCTTCAGGATGCGTCCGCCGGCCCGCTCGGCCTGGGCCATCACCGCGTCCACCTCCGCCTTGCTGCGCAGGTTGTGGGCCAGCGTGATGCCGCCGAAGCCCGAGGTCGGGCCCGATTCCGCCAGATGTGCGTCCTCGGCCAGCGCCTCCCGCCCGAAGAGGGCGAGCGCGACGCCGCCCAGCTGGTAGAAGGTGATGGCGTCCTGGCTGACGGGGGAGGGGGTCCAGCCCAGCCCCTCCTCGTAGAAGCGGCGGCTGCGCGCGAGGTCGGCGACGCCCAGCGTGATCAGGCTGACTCGCTGTTCCATCTCAGCTCTCCTTGCGTTCGACCGTGGCGACGGGCAGTCCGGCCTCCTTCCAGCCCTTGAAGCCGCCTTCGAGGTGGCAGACGTTCTCCAGCCCCATCGACTGCACGGTGTCGGTGGCGAGCGCCGAGCGCCAACCGCTGGCGCAGTAGAAGACGAAGCGCTTGCCCGACGCGAAGACCGGCTTGTGATAGGGGCTGTCCGGGTCCACCCAGAATTCCAGCATGCCGCGGGTGGCCGGGAAGGCGCCGGGGATCATGCCGTCGCGCGTCAGCTCGCGCGGGTCGCGGATGTCGACGAAGACCACGTCGGGGTCGCCGTGCAGGGACAACGCCTCCTGCGGCGTGATCGCCTGGATGCGGGCGTTCGCTTCGGCCAGCAACTCCTTGTAGCCCTTCTTCATCGGCATGGCGGTTTCCTCCTTTTGACCCTTTGGCCGTAGTCGAACCCTTGGCGGGACCGTTGGCGCGTCTGCGCTGTTGTCACTCTACGCAACTGTGCAACAGGCCGCCCCGCCCGGTCCACCGGGAAGGGCGGCCGGTGCGGGGGGAGCCCAGGGAAAGCCATGCAGACTGCCACCGACGGAACCACCGAAGCCGCCGCCGCTTTGCCGACCGTCATCGATCCCGTCCGCGTGGAGCGGAACGAGCGCTACGTCCGCCGCCGCTTCTGGAACACGCTGCGCGCCAACCTGCACCGCATTCCCTTCCTGGAGCAGGCGCTGGCCGCCTTCTTCTGCGCGACCGACCCGCAGACGCCCTTCAAGGCGAAGGCGATCCTGATGGCGGCGCTGGCCTATTTCGTGCTGCCCGCGGATTCCATCCCGGACTGGCTGATCGCGGTCGGCTTCGTCGACGACGCGGCGGTGCTGGCCACCGCCGTCCATGCGGTGCGGACCAATCTGAAGCCCCAGCATGAGGACCGCGCCCGCGCCGCCCTGCGCAAGGAGCAACAGATGAAGCCTCCGGAAATGAAGACCGCGGCTGGCGGCTGACGGCTCACGCCTTGGCAGAGCCCCGTTCGGCCCGCGATTGCGCCGCGTCGCGGTGGGCGGTGTAGAGGGCGGCGGAGGCGATCACCCCGGCGCCGACCCAGCCCCACAGGTCCATGGCCTCGCCGAACAGCGGCCAAGCGAGCAGAGCGGTGAAGGGCAGGCGGGCGTAGTCGTAGGGCATCATCGCCGAGGCCGGTGCCAGCTTGAAGGCGCGGGTCATCGCCAGTTGCCCCAGCGTCAGCACGCCGCCCAGCAGGACGAGCCAGCCGAGCGCCGTCCAGCTCGGCCATTCCCACACGAAGAGGGCCGGCACCAGCGCCATCGGGGTCAGGAACAGCCCCATGTAGGCGACCACCACCATCACCCCGTCGGAGGTCGCCAGCGCCCGCACCTGGAGCGTGGTTATGGCGGCGGCGACGCAATGCAGGAGCATGACCAGGATCGTCGGGTCCAGGGTGGCGTCGTCGGGGCGGATGACGATCATCACCCCGGCCAGCCCGACCAGGACGGCGGCCCAGCGCCGCGCCCGCACCGTCTCGTTCAGGAACAGCGCGGCTCCGGCGGTGACGAACAGGGGAATGGTGAAGCTGAGTGCGGTGGCGTCCGGCAGCGGCATGTGGGTGACGCTGTAGAACCAGCACAGCATCGCCACCAGGCTGGTCGCCGAGCGCGAGGCGTAAAGCCCCGCCCGGCCGGTGCGCAGCCGCCCCAGCCCCACCGCCGCGATCCAAGGCAGCATGAACATCAGGCTGAACAGGTTGCGGAAGAAGACGATCTCGAAGGGATGAAGCTCGCCGCTGACATGGCGGATCATCGCGTTGCCGATGGCGATGAACAGGGCGGCTCCCAGCATCCAGAAGGCCGCCTCCAGCGGTTTTCCCGCCATGCCGGGGCCGGTGGCGGGACCTTTGGCGGTGAGCGCGTGGGTGGGCAATCGGTCGCGTCCCTGGCGGATCGGCCTGCGGGTGGCGCTCCATTGCCGGAAACGCCACCCCAGCGTGCATCGCTATCCTGCTCTTCGGACCGGCCAGGGTGCAAGGGACATTCGGGAGAGGATCAGCCGCCGGCCTTCAGCGAATCGAGGCGGGCGCGAATCAGCGTGTATTCCGGCTCCTCCGGCTTGAACTGGGCCAGCAGGCGGGTCCACAGATCGGTGGCCTCCGCGGTCTGACCGACGCCGGCGGCGTTCAGGCCGAGCAGCCAGAGCGCGTCGCGGTTGTCGGGTTCGGCCGCCAGCGCCTGACGGAGCGCGGCGACGGCCTCCTCCGGCATCGGGCCGGGTTTGCTGCTCCGCGGCTCCGCCGACAGCAGGGCGGAGGCGTAGGCGATCAGCACATCGGGCCGCTTGGGCGCCTGTTCCCGCGCCTTGCGGGCGGCGTCGATGGCCTTCGCCGACTCGCCCATCACGCCGTAGGAGCGCGACAGCCGCAGCCAGCCGTCCACATCGTCCGGGTTGGCCTCCAGCCGGGCGGCCAGCCCATCGACCATGCCGCGGATCATCTGCTGCTGATCCTCGCCCTCGGTCTGGCCCTGCGCTTGGCCCTGACCCTGATTCTGGCCCTGGTTTTGGGCGACCGGCGGCTGTTGCTGGGCGGGCAGGGGCTCCGGCGTCACCTTGGCCGGATCGAGGTTCAGCGCCTTGGCGGCCTCCGCGATCTGCGTCCGGACGACCGGCACCCAGGGGGCGTCGGCGTGGGACTCGGCGAGCAGGGCACTCCAGCGTTCCAGCGCGTCCTTGGTGTCGCCGGCCTGGAAGCGGGCCAGCGCGGCGTAGAAGCGGGCGCGCGGCTCCGTCGGGTCCTTCGCCAGCACGCGGTCGAAGGTCTTGCGGGCCTCGTCCGGCACGGTGCCGCCGTTGGCCGAGATCAGGACCTCGCCGTAGCTGCCGAGAAGCTCCAGATCGTCGCCGGCCAGGGCCACCGCCTTGCCCAGCGCGTCGGCGGCCTCGGGCAGGCGGCCCATCTTGGCGTAGGCCTGGCCGAGGATGGCCCAGCCCTGCGGGTCGTCGGGGGTCTCGGCGAGCTGGGCCTTCAGCTTGTCCATCGCCGCCAGCACGTTCTTCGGCGGCCCGCCGCGCTCATGGTCCAGATTGCGCGAGGCCAGCGGCTGGGCCGGCAGCTCCGGACGGCCCAGCTTGCCATAGACGGCCAGCGTGCCGAGCGGCAGCAGGACGGCCAGCAGGGCGGCCAGCGCCATCGCGCTGCGCGGGGCACGGGCGGCGGGGACTTTGCCCTTCGCGCCGGCCTTTGCACCGCCCTTGCCGCGGTCGGCGATGGCCAGCATGCGGCGGCCGATCTCGGCGCGTGCGGCGGCGGCCTGCGCCTCGCTGATCAGGCCGCGGCCCTGGTCGCGCTCCAGCTCGCCCAGCTGGTCACGGTAGACCTCCAGGTCGTAGGCGGCGCGCTCCTCGGCGGCTCCCTCGGGCTTCCTCAGCAGCGGCGGCACGATCAGCAGCACCACGGCCGCCGTCAGGGCGGCGGCGACGATCCAGAACAGCATCAGGCTTTGTCCTTGCGGAGCAGGGCGTCCAGGCGCCGCCGCTCGTCCTCGGTCAGCGGGGCGGTGTCGCCGCCCGCGGTCATCGGGCCATCGGCGGCAGCCCCTTTCCGCCCGCGCAGGTACAGGGCCGTCACGACGCCGCCGATGGCCAGGATCACGAAGGGGCCGATCCACAGGAACAGCGTCGTCGCCTTGAAGGGCGGGCGCAGCAGCACATAGTCGCCGTAGCGGTCGGTGACGAAGCTCAGCACCTGCTGGTTGCTGTCGCCGGCGGTCAGCCGCTCGCGGACCAGCACGCGCAGATCGCGGGCGAGCGGCGCGTTGGAATCGTCGATCGACTGGTTCTGGCAGACGAGGCAGCGCAGATCCTTGCTGATCTCCCGCGCGCGGCCCTCCAGCGCCGGGTCCTTCAGCACCTCGTCGGGTTGGACGGCGGAGGCGGTGACCGGGGTCAACGCCAGCAGGACGGCCATCAAGGTCGTGGAAAGAAGGGCTCTCACGACGCGCTCCGCAGATGCTTGACCATGGGCAGGATCTGCTCCTCGACCACCTGCGGGGTCAGGGGGCCGACATGCTTGAAGCGGATGCGGCCCTGGCGGTCGAGCAGGAAGGTCTCCGGCACGCCGTAGACGCCCCAGTCGATGGACACGCGGCCGTCCAAGTCGACGCCGATGCTGGCGTAGGGGTCGCCGTTGCGGTTGAGCCAGGCGATGGCGTCCTCCGCCTTGTCCTTGTGGTTGATGCCGCGCACCGTCACGCCCTGCTCGCGGGCCAGCCGGGTGATGATCGGATGCTCGGCCTTGCAGGGGATGCACCAGGAGGCGAAGACGTTCACCAACGTGACGTCGCCCTTCAGCGTCGCGTTGGACAGCCCTTCCTTGTGGCCCGGCAGCGGCGGCAGGGAGAATTCCGGCGCCGGCTTGTCGATCAGGGCGGAGGGGATGTCGCGCGGGTCGCGGTCGAACCCGCGCAGGAAGGCCACGCCGACACCGACGAACAGCAGCAGCGGCAACAGGTAGATCAGGCGGCGCATCGTGGGCTTGTCCTTACTCGGCGGGCTGAAGGCTGCCCTTGGCGGCGCGGCGGCGCTCCGGGGCGCCGACGCGGAAGCGGCGGTCGGACAGGCTGACCAGCCCGCCCAGCATCATCCCCAGCGAGCCGATCCAGATCCACGGCACCAGCGGGTGATGGTACAGCCGCACGGTCCAGGCCGTGCCGTTCTGCGTCGGGTCGCCCAGCGCGACGTAGACGTCGGACAGCCAGGTGGTGTGGATCGCCGCCTCGGTCGTCGTCATGCGGGTGACCGGGTAGCTGCGGCGCTGCGGCGCCAGGGTGGCGATGTGCCTGCCGTCGCGGGTGACGGTGAAGACGCCCTGCTCGGCGCTGTAGTTCGGCCCCTGCACCGCGCCGACGCGGTCGAAATGCACGGCGTAGGCGCCGACCGTGGCGTTGTCGCCCGGCTTCATCGCCTGGATGGTCTCGCTCTGCCACGCCGAGGTGCCGGTCATGCCGGCGATGGCGATGCCCATGGAGGCGTGGGCGATGGTCATGCCCCAGGCGCTGCGCGGCAGGTTGACCGCGCGGTTCCAGCTGTCCTTCACCGGGATGCGGAACAGACGGATGCGCTCGGCGAACTCGGCCAGCGAGCCGAAGAAGGCCCAGGCGGCCAGCCCGACCCCGACCAGCGCCAGCAGTGGCCCGCCGCCGTTGGTGACGTAGGCGGCGATGGCGACGCAGGCCACGGTCGCCACGCCCGCCGTCCACAGCCGGGTCAGGGCGCCCAGCAGGTCGGCGCGCTTCCAGGCCAGGAAGGGGCCGACCACCATGGCGATCACCATCGGGATGGCGACCGGGATGAAGGTGGCGTTGAAGAAGGGCGGGCCGACCGACACCTTGCCCAGCTCCAGAACATCCAGGAACAGCGGGTAGAGCGTGCCGATGAAGACCGTCGCCGTCGCGGTGGACAGCAGCAGGTTGTTCAGCACCAGCGAGCCTTCGCGGCTGACCGGAGCGAACAGGCCGCCGGTCTTCAGGCTGGGCGCCCGCACGGAGTAGAGCAGCAGCGAGCCGCCGGTGGCGATGGCCAGCAGGACCAGGATGAAGACGCCGCGCGCCGGGTCCACCGCGAAGGCGTGGACCGAGGTCAGGATGCCCGACCGCACCAGGAAGGTGCCCATCAGTGACAGTGAGAAGGTGATGATCGCCAGCAGGATGGTCCAGGTCTTCAGCGCGTCGCGCTTCTCCACCACGATGGCGGAGTGCAGCAGCGCGGTGCCGGCCAGCCAGGGCATGAAGGAGGCGTTCTCGACCGGGTCCCAGTACCACCAGCCGCCCCAGCCCAGCTCGTAATAGGCCCACCAGGAGCCGAGCGCGATGCCGGCGGTCAGGGTCGACCAGGCGGCCAGCGTCCAGGGCCGCACCCAGCGCGCCCAGGCCGGGTCCACGCGGCCCTCAATCAGGGCGGCGACCGCGAAGGAGAAGGCGATGGAGAAGCCGACATAGCCCGCGTAGAGGAAGGGCGGGTGGAAGGCGAGGCCGGGGTCCTGGAGCAGCGGGTTCAGGTCGTTGCCGTCGAGCGGCGCCGGAACCACGCGGATGAAGGGGTTGGAGGTGATCAGGATGAACAGCAGGAAGCCGACGCCGATCATCCCCTGGACGGAGATGACGCGGGCTTTCAGCGAGGGTGGCAGGTTGCGCCCGAAGATCCCGACCGCCGCGCCGAACGCGGTCAGCATGACGACCCACAGCATCATCGAGCCTTCGTGGTTCCCCCACACGCCCGACACCTTGTAGAGCATCGGCTTCATCGAGTGGCTGTTCTGGACCACGTTCGACACGCTGAAGTCCGACACCACATGCGCCCAGGTCAGGGCGCCGTAGGCGACCAGCACCAGCAGCAACTGCGCGATGGCGGCGGGGCGGGCGACGCCCATCCAGGCGGCGTTGCCGGTGGCAGCACCCACCAGGGGGACGCCGGACTGCACCAGCGCCACGAACAGCGCCAGCACCAGCGCGTAATGGCCGAGTTCGGGAATCACGGGCCCGATGCTCCCTTGAAACGGAATGATGAAGAGGGGTCAGGAAGCCGTCAGCGTCACGAGCTGGGCTTCTGCTCCTTCGAATTCGCCTTGAAGTGCTCCGCTTCCTTCAGCGCGTCGGCGACTTCCGGGGGCATGTAGTTCTCGTCATGCTTGGCCAGCACCTCGCGCGCCTGGAAGACGCCGTTGATCATGCGGCCTTCCGTGATGACGCCCTGGCCCTCGCGGAACAGGTCGGGAAGCTGGCCGCGGTAGCTGACGGCGACGGTGTGCACGGTGTCGGTGACGCGGAACCGCGTCGTCACCCCGTCGGGCATCTTGCTCACGCTGCCTTCCTCGACCAGACCGCCCAGGCGGAAGTTGCGGTCGCCGATGTCCTGGGTCTGCAACTGCGTCGGGCTGAAGAAGAAGACGATGTTGTCCTCGAACGCCGTCAGCGTCAGGGCGGTGGCCGCGCCAAGGCCCAGCAGGGCGAGGCCCAGCATGTAGAGGCGCCGTTTCTTGCGGGTCATCCTTCACCAACCTCCGCCGCGGGCGACGCCGCGGCTCCGTTGCGCGCCCGGCGCCGCCGCGGCGGGCGGCTGCCTTCCAGCGCCTTCAGGGTCGTCTCGGCGCTGCGCAGCGCCTTCAGCGTGGCGGCCAGAAGGCCGACCATCACCAGCGCCGCCAGCGCGTAGGACGACCAGACATACGCGGCGTAGCCGCCCATCGCGAAAAACTCTGTCATCCTTGCCTCCGGCCCAGCCTGTTCCCGTGCCTCAGCCCTGCGCCTCGGTCAGGCGCATCGTCTGGATCTTGCGTTGCACGATCTCCGCCCGCAGGCGCAGCAGGACCACCGTGATGAAATAGGCGGTGAAGCCCAGCGCCATGACCAGCAGCGGGACCAGCATGGACCCGTCGATGGTCGGTCCGCCCATGCGGATGACGCTGGCCGGCTGGTGCAGGGTGTTCCACCAGTCCACCGAGAATTTGATGATCGGCACGTTCACGATGCCGACGAGAAGCAGCACGTTGCCCGCCCGCGTCCCGCGCTGCGGGTCGTCGAAGGCGTTCACCAGCGCCATGTATCCCAGATAGAGGAAGAACAGGATCAGCACGCTGGTCAGCCGCGCGTCCCACACCCACCACGTCCCCCACATCGGCGCGCCCCACAGCGAGCCGGTGACGAGGCAGATGAGAGTGAAGCCGGCGCCGACCGGGGCGGCGGCCTTGGCGAACAGGTCGGCCAGCGGATGCTTCCACACCAGACCGCAGGCGGCGGCGATGGCCATGTTGACGTAGACGAACAGGCTCATCCAGGCGGCGGGGACATGGATGTACATGATCCGCACGGTGTCGCCCTGCTGATAGTCGCGCGGCGACCCGATCAGCGAGATGTAGAGCCCGACGATCAGCAGGATCACGGTCGCCCCCGCCGTCCAGGGCAGGATCGCCGCCGAAAGGCGCTGGAAGCGGGCAGGATTTGCAAATCGATGCATAGGACCTATGGGCCTCTGGTCGTGCTGCGGACGATATAAGCTCAGTGATGCCCCAGCGCGAGGGGTTTCGCCTTGATCTTGGTCAGGAAACATGGCCGCACACCGTGGTGTTTTCAGGACGGTGCGGCGGCCTGTCGCACTGACGGTACGACGGGTTGACGCGGCCTTTCCATGCTACGTTGGTGTGGGATGGGCAAAAAAGTCCGGGGCCCGGTGTGAGGGGCGGGATTCTTGGATGACAACGGGGTTTACACGGATTTCCCGGATTCAAGCACGGATGACGCGGATTTTCTTTGAACTTGCCCAGCGCTCGCCGTTCGAGCGGCCTTTCGCCGGGCACGCATGGAAAAATCCGTGTCCAAATTCGTGAAGATTCCGTTGTCCGTCGAGAATCCCGGTCCTACTCCACCGCCTGACGCAGGGCGGCGGCGCTGGCCCAGGGGGCGAGCGGCAAGGCGCCGGCCAGGAGGCCGCCCAGAAGCAGCAGATGCGGGCGCGGGGTCAGGCCGTTCAGTGCGGCGTCGATGGCCCCGGCGCCGAAGATCAGCACGGGGATGTAGAGCGGCAGGATCAGCAGCGACAGCAGCACGCCGCCGCGCCGGGCGCCCAGCGTCAGCGCGGCGCCGATGCTGCCGATCAGGCTGAGGATCGGCGTGCCGACCAGCAGGGTCAGCACCAGCACCCCGAACCCCTCCGCGTCCATGTTCAGCAGCAGCGCCAGCAGCGGGGCGGCGGCGATCAGCGGAAGGCCGGTCACCAGCCAGTGGGCCAGCGTCTTGGCCAGCACCACCGCCTCCATCGGCAGGGTGGACAGCGACAGCAGCTCCAGCGAGCCGTCCTCGTAGTCGTTCTGAAACAGCCGCTCCAGCGACAGCAACGAGGCGAGCAGGGCCGCCACCCAGATCACCCCGGCGGCAATGCGGGCGAGGATGTTCGGCTCCGGCCCCACACCGAAGGGGAACAGCACCACGCACAGAACGAAGAACATCACGGCGATGCTGGCGTCCGACCCCTGGCGCAGCGCCAGCCGCAGGTCGCGCCCGATCAGGCGCAGGAAGCGGGTCACGCCGCGTCCTCCTCTTCCAAAACGTCGTCGCCCTCGTCGTGGGGGACGGGGGTGAAGTCGTCGAGATGCAGGTTACGGGCGCCGGGCATGGCGATGTCCACATGGGTGGAGACGGCGACCATGCCACCAGCGGCCCGATGCTCCGCGATGATCCCCTCGAACAGGGCGATGGCCGCGCGGTCGAGCGCCACGGTCGGCTCGTCCAGCAGCCACAGGGCGGCGGGGGCGGCGATGATGCGGGCGAGGTTCAGGCGTCGCTTCTGCCCCGCCGACAGGTAGCGCCCCGGCACGTTGGCGATGTGCGGCACGCCCAGCCGGTCCAGCGCCTTCAGCGCGTTGCCCCGCGGGTCGGCGGCACCGCCCAGCGTGGCCCAGAAGGACAGGTTCTCCACCGCGCTCAGCACCGGCTTCACCGCGTCGAGATGGCCGACGTAATGGATGCGGCCGCGGTGGCCGTCGGGGTCGTCGGAGACCGCCACATCGTCCCAGGAGAGCCGGCCGCGGATCGGCTTGAGCAGTCCCGCCATGACGCGCAGCAGGCTGGACTTGCCGCTGCCGTTGGGGCCGAGCAGGAACAGCGCCTCCCCCGGCGCGATCCGGAAGTCCAACCCGGTGAAGACCAGCCGGTCGCCACGGAGGCAGGTCAGCGCGGAACCGGCGAAAACGGGCATGGCGGCGGGCGGGCTCTTGCGGTGGACGGGGCGGGGGGAGCTATAGCACAGCCCGTCCGGGTGCCAAAAAGAAACGGCCCCAAAAAGAAACGGCCATCGCAAGGGGGTTCTTGCGATGGCCGCCGATCCAGCCGGGGCCTGGCTGGGGGCGCCGGAAAACCGGAGCCCTGATCGTCGCTTAGGGGCCGGGCCGCAGGGGTTCACGGGTCCGGCCAGCCACTTGACGCCGTAAGGCTTCCTCCGGTTTAGGGCCAGAAAGTGGCGAAATTTTGATCCGACGAATGTCCCTTTCCATTCCAGGGCATTGCCGAGGCGAAGCGGAGCGGGCATTCATAGGCGCCTTTGCTCCCTCAATGCTCAACCGGACCGGGTGCCTTCCATGACCGTGCTGATCGACCTGTTCAACGGCCTTCCCGACATCGCCCGCATCATGCTGATGCTCAGCGTGGTGGCCGCGTCGGGGCTGGCGCTGGGGCAGATCAAAGTGCGCGGCGTGGGCTTGGGCATCGGCGGGGTGCTGTTCGCCGGCATCGCCGCGGGGCACGTCGCCAAGGCGCTGGGCCTGACCTTCGACCATCACGTCCTGCATTTCATGCGGGAATTCGGGCTGATCCTGTTCGTCTACACCATCGGCGTGCAGGTCGGCCCCGGCTTCTTCGCCGCCCTGAAGAAGTCGGGCCTGACGCTGAACCTGCTGGCCGCCTCGCTGGTCGGGCTGGGGGTGCTGGTGGCGGTGGCGATCCACGAGATCGGCGAGGTGCCGCTGCCGGCGGTGCTGGGCATCTTCTCCGGCGCCGTGACCAACACGCCGTCGCTGGGTGCGGCACAGGAGATGCTGCGCGAGGTCGGGGCCTCGGCGGCGGAGATCAACACGCCGAGCCTCGGCTACGCCGTCGCCTATCCCTTCGGCATCGTCGGCATCCTCATCACCATGGGGCTGATCCGCGTCGTCTTCCGCATCGACCCGGTGGCGGAGGCCGAAGCCTTCGAACGCAAGCGCCGCGCCCAGGTGGAGACGCTGGAGACGCTGGACGTCGCCGTGCGCAACCGGTCGGCGATGGGCCTGCCGCTGCGCGACATGGAGCTGTTCGGCGACCAGGGGGTGATGGTGTCCCGCCTGCTGCGCGAGGGGCGGCTCCAGGTGCCGCACCCGGACACCTGCCTGCGCACCGGCGACGTCGTGCATCTGGTCGGGCCGCGGGTCAAGCTGGAGGCGACGAAGCGCCTGCTCGGCGAGGCCGCGGAGATCACCCTGACCACCAAGGGCACCGCCATGCGCTGGGACCGGCTGGTCGTCACCAACGAGCATGTGCTGGGCAAGGCCATCGGCCAGCTCGACCTCGCCGACGCCTACGACGTGGTGGTCAGCCGGGTCAACCGCGCCGGCGTGGAACTGGTGCCCAGCCCGGCGCTGCACCTCCAGTTCGGCGACATCCTGACCGCCATCGGCAAGCCGTCGGACCTCCAGCGGGTGGCGGCGCTGATGGGCAACTCGGCGCGGCGGCTCCAGCAGGTGGAGTTCGTGCCGGTCTTCATCGGCATCCTGCTGGGCGTGCTGCTCGGCTCCATCCCCTTCTACATTCCGGGGATGCCGGCGCCGCTGAAGCTGGGTCTGGCCGGCGGGCCGCTGGTGGCGGCGATCCTGCTGGCGCGCATCGGCCACATCGGGCCGCTGGTCTGGTTCATGCCGCCGGCCGCCAACATGGCGCTGCGCGAGATCGGCATCGTCCTGTTCCTGGCGGTGGTCGGGCTGATGTCCGGCGACCGCTTCGTGGAGACGCTGGTGCACGGCGACGGGCTGCTGTGGATCGGCTGCGGCGTGCTGGTGACGCTGATCCCGCTGCTCGTCGTCGGCTTCATCGCGCGGGCCTTCGCCCGGCAGAACTACCTGACGATCTGCGGGCTGCTGTCCGGCAGCATGACGGACCCGCCCGCGCTCGCATTTGCAAACGCAATGAGCGCATCGGAGGCTCCCGCCCTCGCCTATGCCACTGTTTACCCTATGGTTATGTTTCTGCGTATCCTTGCGCCGCAGTTGATCGTCCTGTTCCTCTGGTAGGAGGGCGGTCTGTCCTCGCGTGAGGAGACGCGGCCATGCACGCGCTCATCGATCTCTTTCTGGCCATGCCGCCGATCGCGCGCGTGGTGTTCATGCTGGGCGTCACCTCGGCCCTGGGGCTGGCGCTCGGGCACATACGGCTGCGCGGGGTCGGGCTGGGCATCGGCGGCGTGCTGTTCGCAGGCATCGCGGTCGGCCACTTCGCCAAGCAGGCGGGGGTGACGCTCAACGCCGAGATGATGGAGTTCATCCGCGACTTCGGCCTGATCCTGTTCGTCTACACCATCGGCATCCAGGTCGGCCCCGGCTTCTTCGCGGCGCTGAAGAAGTCCGGGCTGGCGCTGAACGGTCTGGCGCTGCTGATGGTCGGGTCGAGCATCCTGCTGACCGCGATCCTGGTGCTGTTCGACCTCGTGCCGCTGGGCTCCGGCCTCGGCGTCTTCGCGGGCGGGGTGACCAACGCCCCGGCGCTGGCCGCCTCGCAGCAGGTGCTGAAGGAGGTCGGGGCCAGCGCCGCGGTGATGGCCCTGCCCGGTCTGGCCTTCGCCGTCACCTATCCCTTCGGCATCGCCGGCAACCTGCTGGCCATGGCGGTGGTGCGGATCGTCTTCCGCATCGACCCGCAGGAGGAGGCCAGGGCCTTCGAGGCCGCCCGCCGGGCCGAGGTCGCGGCGCTCGACACCATGGACATCGCCGTCACCAACCCGGCCCTGCGCGGGGTGCGGCTGGGCGACCTGACCCTGCTGCCGAGCCTGGGAGTCTGCGCGTCGCGGCTGCTGCGCGGCGGCCAGCTCCGCGTGCCCGGCGAGGACACCCGGCTGGAGGAGGGCGACGTGCTGCACGTGGTCGGCCCGCGCCCGAAGCTGGAGCAGGTCCGCCTGCTGATGGGGCGCGAGGCCGACGTCCGGCTGACCACCAAGGGCAGCGACCTGCGGTGGGAGCGCATCGTCGTCACCGCCAACCCGGTGCTGGGCAGGTCCATCGCCGCGCTGAACCTGAAGGGGGCCTGCGACGTGGTGGTCAGCCGCGTCAACCGCGCCGGTGTGGAGCTGGTGCCCAACGCCGCGCTGAAGCTGCAGTTCGGCGACATCCTGACGGTGATCGGCAAGCCCGACGACCTCAAGGCGGCCGCCTGCATCATCGGCAACTCCGAACGGCGGCTGCAGACGGTGGAGATGATCCCGGTCTTCGTCGGCATCACGCTGGGGGCGCTGCTGGGGGCCATCCCGCTGTTCCTGCCGGGCATGCCGGCGCCGCTGCGGCTGGGCATGGCCGGCGGGCCGCTGATCGCCGCCATCGTCCTGGCGCGCATCGGCCACATCGGGCCGCTGGTCTGGTTCATGCCGCCCGCCGCCAACCTCGCCCTGCGCGAGATCGGCATCGTCCTGTTCCTCGCCGTTCTGGGCATCGCGTCGGGCGACCGCTTCGTCGAGACGATGGCGAGCGGCGCCGGGCTGCCCTGGATGGCCTGGGGCGTCCTGGTCACGCTGGTGCCGCTGCTGCTGACCGGGCTGCTGGCGCGCGGCGTGATGAAGCTGAACTTCCTCAGCATCTGCGGCGTTTTGGCCGGGGCGCAGACCAACCCGCCGGGCCTCGCCTACGCCAACGCGGTCGTCGCATCGGAGGCGCCGGCGCTGGCCTACGCCACCGTCTACCCGCTGGCCATGTGCCTGCGCATCCTGGCGCCGCAGCTTCTGGTGCTGATGCTGTGGTGAAAAACACATCAGCTTACCCCGTCGCGCGGTTGCCCCGAGGCCTGCAAAATCCGCGTTGCGGGAGTTTGTCCGGCGGTCTAGCCTAGCGGCACCGTCCATGGTTGGCCGGTCCAGACCGCTCCCCGCCGACAAGCCCCGCATGCACCGACACCCGCCCACGAATCCCCACGCCCCCGAAGCCGTCCTCGTCGAGAATGTCCACAAGCGCTTCGGCCCGCTGGAGGTGCTGAAGGGCGTCTCCCTGACCGCGCGCGAAGGCGACGTCATCACGCTGATCGGCTCCTCCGGCTCCGGCAAGAGCACGCTTCTGCGCTGCATCAACATGCTGGAGGTGCCGGACGAGGGGCGGATCGTCATCGGCGGCGAGGCCATCGGCCTGAAGAAGGCGCGCGGCGGCCAGACCGTCCCCGCCGATTCCCGGCAGGTGGACCGCATCCGCACCCGGCTCGGCATGGTGTTCCAGAGCTTCAACCTCTGGACCCACATGACCATCCTGGAGAACGTCATCGAGGCGCCGGTCCATGTGCTGGGCGTCCCGAAGGCGGAGGCGGTGGACCGCGCCCGCAAGCTGCTGGACAAGGTGGGCATCCTGGCCAAGGCCGAGTCCTACCCGGTGCAGCTCTCCGGCGGGCAGCAGCAGCGCGCCGCCATCGCCCGCGCGCTGGCCATGCAGCCCAAGGTGATGCTGTTCGACGAGCCGACCTCCGCGCTCGACCCCGAGCTGGTGGGCGAGGTGCTGCTGGTCATCCGGCAGCTCGCCGAGGAGGGCAACACCATGATTCTCGTGACGCACGAGATGGGCTTCGCCCGCGAGGTCGCGTCGGAGGTGGTGTTCCTCCACCAGGGCCGGATCGAGGAGCGGGGGCCGCCCGACCGGGTTCTGGTCAATCCGGAATCGGACCGCGTGCGACAGTTCCTGTCGCGCCACCTGTCCGGCGGCGGCTGAATCGATCGCGCGAGGACGGCCCGCTCAATTCCCTTGACTGGCGCTGTAAAACCGTAAACCTCAGAGCCTGCCCGAGCATAAGAGCCATCCATAAGGGCATCAGAACAGAGGAGGTTTTCCCGTGAAGAAGATCGTTGCGGCGCTGGCGCTCGGCGCCATTGTGGCGGTCGCCGGCACCGCCGCCGAAGCCAAGGACTGGAAGAAGATCCGCATCGCCACCGAGGGCGCCTACGCCCCCTGGAACGCGACGGACCCGTCGGGCAAGCTGGTCGGCTTCGAGCCGGACCTCGCCATGGAACTCTGCAAGCGGATCAAGGCCGAGTGCGAGATCGTCGCCCAGGATTGGGACGGCATGATCCCGGCCATCCAGCAGGGCAAGTACGACGCCATCATGGCGGCGATGTCGATCACCGACGAGCGTGAGAAGGTCATTGCCTTCGCCGGCCCCTACGGCACTGAGCCGTCGATGTTCGGCACCATGAAGAATTCGCCGCTCGCCAAGGCGACCTTCCCCGGCGAGCGCTATGACCTGTCCAAGGACGACCCGAAGGCCGCCATCGCCGCCCTGGCCGACGCGCTGAAGGGCAAGACGGTCGGCGTGCAGACCTCGACCATCCAGGCGAACTTCATGGAGAAGCTTCTGCCGCAGGTGGCGGTCCGCACCTACGACAAGCTGGACAACGCCGGCATCGACATGGCCGCCGGCCGCGTCGACGCCATCTTCGGCGACCGGTCGGCGGTGGACGCCATCCTCAAGGCGGACGCCGGCAACGGCATGACCCTGTTCGGTCCGGCCTTCGCGCGCGGCGTGCTGGGCAAGGGCGTGGGCGTCGGCCTGCGCAAGGCCGACGGCGACCTGAAGGAGCTGTTCAACAAGGCCATCGCCGAGGCCAACCAGGACGGCACCATCACGAAGCTGAGCACCCAGCACTTCGGCTACGACATCTCGATCAAGTAACCGGTCATCATGTGAAGGGATGTCCCCCTCTCCTCCGTCGGGTGGAGAGGGGAACCCGGTTCGGAGCCCATTTCGGAGCCCATTTCGGAGCGCATGTTCGAACTTCTCTCCTTCGGCCCGAACGGGTGGGGCGGCCAGCTTCTCGGCGGGGCCGCGATGACGGTCGCCGTGTCGGTGTCGGCCTTCGCCTTCGGCCTCGTCTTCGGGTCGCTCGGCGCGTCGGCAAAGCTCAGCCGCAACCTCGCCCTCACCGGCGTGGCGGAGCTCTACACCACCGTCGTCCGCGGCGTCCCCGAACTGCTGGTCATCTACCTGCTGTTCTTCGGCGGCAGCGGCATGGTCATGGCCGTTGGCCGGGTCTTCGGCTACGACGGCTACATCGAACTGAACGCCTTCTCCATTGGCGTGCTGGCGGTCGGGCTGATCTCCGGCGCCTATTCGACGGAGGTGATCCGCGGCGCGGTCCAGGCGGTGCCCCACGGCCAGATCGAGGCGGCGCGCGCCTGCGGCATGTCGCGCTGGCTGATCCTGCGCCGCATCCTGGTGCCGCAGACCCTGCGCTACGCCCTGCCGGGGCTGGGAAACGTCTGGCAGCTCACCCTGAAGGACACCGCGCTGATCTCCGTGACGGCGCTGGCCGAGATCATGCGCGTGTCGCATGTGGCGGCGGGGTCGACCCGCCAGCCGTTCCTGTTCTACACCACCGCGGCGGTGCTCTACCTCCTGCTCACCACCGTCTCGACGGTGGCGTTCGAGCGGGCGGAACGCTACGCCAATCGCGGCGTGCGGAGGGCCTGACCCATGAACTGGGAACTGATGTGGGACAGCGTGCCCACCCTCCTGCGCGGCGTTCCGGTGACCCTGGAGCTGGTCGGGCTGGCGCTGCTGTTCGGCGCGGCGGTGGCCTTCGCGGTGGCGCTGCTGCGGCTGTACGGCAACCGCGTCACCGAGCGGCTGATGGCTGCCTACGTCTTCGTGTTCCGCGGCACGCCGCTGCTCGTGCAGATCTTCCTGATCTATTACGGCATGGGCCAGTTCGAGCTGGTGCGCAGCAGTTTCCTCTGGATCTATCTGCGTGAGCCCTTCTGGTGCGCGATCCTGGCGCTGACGCTGAACACCGGCGCCTACACCAGCGAGATCCTGCGCGGCGCCATCCTGTCGGTGCCGCAGGGCCAGATCGAGGCGGCGCGGGCCTGTGGCATGTCGCGCACGCTGCTGTTCCGGCGAATCGTGATGCCGGTGGCGATCCGCCAGATGCTGCCGGCCTACGGCAACGAGGTGATCCTGATGGTCAAGGCCAGCTCGCTCGCCAGCACCATCACGCTGTTGGAGATCACCGGCATCGCCCGCAAGATCATCGCGCAGAGCTTCGCGGTGTTCGAGGTGTTCATCGTGGCCGGCAGCATCTACCTGCTGCTGAACTTCCTCGCCTCGCGCCTGATCCGCTACGCGGAATGGCGCATGACGCCGTACCTGCGGGCGCGGGGGTAAGCTGCCGGCCCCCACCCCGGCCCTCCCCCGCTCTCAGCGGACCTATGGTCCGCTTGCCGCGTCAGCGCAAACCTTTGGTTTGCGCGAGAGCTGACACAGGGGAGGGGGATTTCGCGAAGCGGCGGCAGTCCCCTCCCCTGTGAAGCGGGGGAGAGTTAGGGTGGGGGCAAGGGTTCTTCCCCCACTCAACAGGCGTGCGAGGCGCTATGCCCCGAACCGGCGCGATGACCGCCATCCTGGCCGCGGTCCTATTCGGCATCAGCACGCCGCTGGCGAAGCTGCTGGTCCACGACCTGTCGCCCTGGATGCTGGCGGGCCTGCTGTATCTCGGCTCCGGCATCGGGCTGGGGCTGGTCCGTCTGCTGACAGGATCGCGGAAGCGCGGCGAACGCGGCCTCCACGGCGCCGAGTGGCTCTGGCTGCTGGCCGCCGTCGCTGCCGGGGGTATCGCCGGACCGGTGCTGTTGATGGCCGGCCTGACGGCGACGCCGGCATCGACCGCCTCGCTGCTGCTCAATCTGGAAGGGGTTTTCACCGCCCTGCTGGCGTGGTTCGTCTTCCGGGAGGGCGTCGACCGGCGCCTCGTCGCCGGGATGGTCGCCATCGTGTCGGGAGCGGCGGTTCTGTCCTGGGGCGGAACGGTGGACATCGCCGGCGGCTGGGGACCGGCCGCAGTCGCCGCCGCCTGCCTGATGTGGGCGGTGGACAACAACCTGACCCGCAAGGTGTCCCTGGCGAACCCGGCGGACATCGCCACGATCAAGGGGCTGGTGGCCGGCAGCGTCAATGTCGGGATCGCCCTGGCGCTCGGCGACGGCCTGCCCGCGGCGCCGACCGCGGCGGCGGCGATGCTGGTCGGGTTGCTGGGCTACGGTGTCAGCCTCGTGCTGTTCGTGGTCGCTCTGCGCCACATCGGCGCCGCTCGCACCGGGGCCTATTTCTCGACGGCCCCCTTCGTCGGGGGCATCGCCTCCCTGGCGATCTTCGGGGAGCCGCTGACGGTCGGGCTGGCCGTGGCCGCGGCCCTAATGGGACTCGGCGTCTGGCTGCACCTGACCGAGGACCATGACCATGAGCACGACCATGACGAGATGGAGCACGACCACCCGCATGTGCATGACGAGCACCACCGGCACCATCACGATGGCCCGGTGACCGAGCCGCACACCCACCGGCATCGTCACGTGCGCCTGCGGCATCGGCACGCCCACTTTCCGGATGCCCACCACGCGCACAGGCACTGAGGCAGGGGCCGGATCGGCGAACGTCTTAAATAGAATAGGAAGATTCGGCCGACGCCGCGTGCGACAAGGCGGTGTCACACCGCGGGGAATTCCGCCGCTTCCTGGCGAATTCCTGTGTCGCATCAATGTCTTGAGGAGGATTGGTGGAGCCGAGGAGGATCGAACTCCCGACCTACGCATTGCGAACGCGTCGCTCTCCCAGCTGAGCTACGGCCCCACACACCGTTACCGGCGTGCGGCGGATAATGGTGATGCGGAGGAGGCCTGTCAAGCCCTCTGAACGCGCCCGATCGCGGGCATCGGCGGTTCGCGGAAGGGGATGGCAAAGGGGATGATGGCGGCCCGCCGCGCGGCACTGGACAGCACTCGCCGCTTGTGCTTAGGGTGCCCCGCAAAATCGGACAATAAAGGGACGGGCCGGGCATGATTGCGCTCTACCTGCTGATCGACACCGTTCTCAGCCTCTACGTTTGGCTGCTCATCGCTTCGGCGGTGCTGAGCTGGCTGGTGGCCTTCAACGTCGTCAATACCCGCAACCGCGCGGTCTATGTCATCGGCGACTTCCTCTACCGGGTCACGGAACCGGTGCTGCGTCCGATCCGCCGCGTCCTGCCGAACATGGGCGGCCTGGACCTGTCGCCGATCGCGCTGATCCTGCTGATCTTCTTCATCCGCAACCTGTTGGCGGAATACTGGCCGCGCTTCTGATGCCCGGACCTTCGGAAGCCGTGCCCATCGAGGCCGTGGCGGACGGCGTCCGGCTGGCGCTGCGGGTGACGCCCAAGGCGTCGCGCAACGCCATCGCCGGGCTGGCCGCCACCGCGTCCGGAGGAACGGTTTTGAAGGTGACCGTCACCGCCGTGCCGGAGAACGGCAAGGCGAACGAGGCGGTGGTGAAATTGCTGGCCAAGGCGTGGAAACTGCCCAAGACCAGCCTGACGGTGGTGGCCGGCGCCACCGACCGGAACAAGATTGTCCATGTGGCCGGCGACCCGGCCGACCTGATGCGCCGGCTGACGGCGCTGGTGGAAACCGCGACCGGTGACCCGGTGAGCAGTAATGGTGGGAAGAGCGATGGCTGAGGCGAAGATCATCGACGGCAAGGCGTTCGCCGCGGGGCTGCGCGCCCGCGTGGCGGAGGGGGTGGCCGCGCTCAAGGCCAGCCACGGCGTCACCCCCGGCCTCGCCGTCGTGCTGGTGGGCGAGGACCCGGCGAGCCAGGTCTATGTCCGGTCCAAGGAAAAGGCCCTGGCCGACCTCGGCATGAACAGCTTCGACCACCACATGCCCGCTGACCTCGGCGAGGCGGAGCTGCTGGCCCTGATCGACCGGCTGAACGCCGATCCGGCGGTGCACGGCATCCTGGTCCAGCTTCCCCTGCCCAAGCACATCGACACCCAAAAGGTTCTGGCCCGCATCGTTCCGGAAAAGGACGCGGACGGCTTCCATGTCGTCAACGCCGGCCTGCTGGCGACCGGCAGCCCCGGCGCCATCGTGCCCTGCACGCCGCTGGGCAGTCTGCTGCTGCTCCGCGACACGCTGGGCAGCGATTTGAAGGGCAAGCGGGCGCTGGTGCTGGGCCGCTCCAACATCGTCGGCAAGCCGATGGCGCAGCTTCTGCTCCAGCAGGACTGCACGGTCACCGTTGCCCATTCCCGCACCCAGGACCTGCCCGGCGAATGCCGGCGCGCCGATATCCTGGTCGCCGCGGTGGGCCGTCCGGAGATGGTGCGCGGCGATTGGATCAAGCCGGGCGCCGTGGTCATCGACGTCGGCATCAACCGCGTGCCGCATCCGACCGAGCCGGGCAAGACGAAGCTGGTCGGCGACGTGGCCTACGACGAGGCCGTGAAGGTCGCGGGCGCCATCACCCCGGTGCCGGGCGGCGTCGGGCCGATGACCATCGCCTGCCTGATGCTGAACACGCTGGCCGCCGCCTGCCGCGCCGCCGGCGCGCCGGTCCCCGCCGAGGCTCTTGCATGATCACGGTCCACGCCCAGGTGGGCGGCCGCGTGGTCGAGCAGCCGCTCGCCCTCGGCGAGCCGCTTCCGCCCAACACGGTGTGGATCGATCTTCTCCGCCCCGACGAGGCGGAGCGCGCGCATGTCGGCGCCGTCACCGGCTGCGACCTGCCGACGCGCGAGGAAATGAAGGAAATCGAGGCGTCGAGCCAGCTCTACACGGAAGGGGAGGCCGTCTATCTCACCTCCTCCGTGATCGCGCGGGCCGATTCGCCGATGCCGGAGCAGGGCGAGGTCACCTTCGTCCTGACCCCCCGGCACATGATCACGGTTCGCTTCACCGAGCCGCGCTCCGTCGCCACCTTCGCCGCGCGCACCAGTCGCCAGCCGGAGCTTCTGGCCAGCGCGGAGGACGCGCTGCTGGGCATCCTGGACGCGGTCATCGACCGGGTGGCCGACGTGCTGGAACTGATCGGCGCCCGCATCGACGGGCTGTCCGCGCGCATCTTCACCGACTCGCTGAACAGCAAGGGGATCGGAAGCTCCAAGAAGCCGGACGAGCTGCAGGACGTGCTGCGCGGCATTGGGCGGGCCGGCGACCTGACGCACAAGGTGCGCGACAGCCTCGCCGGGCTGGACCGGCTGGTCGCCTTCCTGTCCTCCGTCGCCGCCGGGCGGCTGACCAAGGAGCACAAGGCGGCGCTGAAGACCCTGACGCGCGACCTGCGGTCCTTGAACGAACACGCCGGCTTCCTGGCGCACGAGGCGAATTTCCTGCTCGACGCCACGCTCGGCCTGATCAACATCGAGCAGAACGCGATCATCAAGATCTTCTCGGTGGTCTCCGTGGCGCTGATGCCGCCGACCCTGATCGCGTCGGCCTACGGCATGAACTTCCACCACATGCCCGAGCTGGACTGGGATTTCGGCTATCCCATGGCGATCGTGCTGATGGTGTTGTCCGCCGTCGTGCCGCTCTGGTACTTCCGCCGCCGCGGGTGGCTTTAACCGAAAAAGGGAATCGCCGATGATCGTCCTGTCCGATGCCGCGCTCGACGCGCTTCTCGCCCAGGACGTTCCCTACGGCGACCTGACCACCGACTCGCTGGGCATCGCCGCCGCCCCGGCGCGCATCCGGTTCACGGCGCGCGGCGCCATGGTGCTGGCCGGGACGGAGGAGGCTGTCCACCTGATCGAGAAGGCCGGCGGCACGGTGACGTCCGTCCGGCCCAGCGGCGCGGCGGTGGAGGCCGGGGCGCCCTTTCTGGAGGGGCACGGCCCGGCGGGCGCCCTGCACCGCGGCTGGAAGGTGGCGCAGACGCTGGTCGAATACGCGTCCGGCATCGCCACCCGCGCCCGCCGCATCGTCGAGGCCGCCCCCGGCGTGACCGTGGCCTGCACCCGCAAGAACTTTCCCGGCGCCAAAGACCTGTCGGTCAAGGCGGTGCTGGCCGGCGGGGCGGTGATGCACCGGCTGGGCCTGTCGGAAACGATCCTGGTCTTCCCCGAACACCGCGCCTTCCTGTCCGGATCGCCGGAATCCTGGATCGCCGATCTGCGCCGCCGGGCGCCGGAAAAGAAGATCGTGGTCGAGGTCGACACGGTGGCGGACGCCATCGCCTTCGCCCGCGCCGGGGCCGATGTGCTGCAGCTGGAGAAGCGCACGCCGGAGGAGGCCCGCGCTGTGGTCGAGGCGACGCGCGGCCTGCCGCGCCCGCCGATCGTCGCTGCGGCGGGCGGCGTGACGGAGGACAACGCGGCGGCCTACGCCGCCGCCGGTTGCCCGCTGCTGGTCACCACCGCCCCCTTCTTCGGGCGCCCGGCGGATGTGAAGGTGGTTCTGGAACCGGCGTGACGCGCTTCGGGCGCGCGACGATCAGCGGTCGCGGTTCGGGGCGATCTGGTCCACGCGGTGGGCGAAATCGACATCGGCCTGGGTCAGGCCGTCGGCGCTGCGGGTGCACAGGATGATCTCCACCCGGCCCATGTCGTTGAACCATTCCGGATGGTGGTTCAGCCGCTCCGCCAGCAGGGCGACCTGGCTCATGAAGCCCCAGGCGGCGGGGAAGTCGGGGAAATGGTAGGTCTTGCGGATGGCGTCGCGCTCCAGCACCTCCGCCCAGCCGTGCAGTTCCTTCAGCGCGGTCTGCCGCTTGGCACCCACCAGCTTGTCCGACATTCCTTCCCCCTTTGTTGGTTGGCCTGTACGAGGCGTAACGGGCACGGATCGATTGTGGATCAAATCGGTGTTCCGGCCTGCCTTCCGGTTTAGCGCCGCTTGGCCTGGGCGGCAAGCGGCGCTACCTTCCCCCGTATGATGCGCAAACCGGCACACACCCACAGCGTTCCGCCCTCCACCCCCGACCTCGAGCGGATGGCCGAGGACGCGCTGGAGACGATCCCGCGGGAACTCCTGGCCCCCATCGCCAATCTGTCGATCCATGTCGAGGATTTTCCCGACGAGGAGACCGAGCGCGAGATGGAGTTGGAGAGCCCCTTCGACCTGCTCGGCCTCTACCGGGGCGTCGATATGACGCGGCAGAGCGTCGCCGACCTGCGCAGCGGGCCGGACATGATCTTCCTCTACCGCCGCCCGATCCTGGACTACTGGTGCGAGACGGGCGAGGATCTGTTCGCCATCGTCCGCCACGTCCTGATCCATGAGATCGGCCACCATTTCGGCCTGTCGGACGAGGATATGGAGCGCATCGAGGCCATGGAGGGGTAAAGTCACCCGTCCAGAGCCTCGTCCACGCGGCGGCGCAGCGCGGGCACCAGCTCCGCGTCGAACCAGGGGTTCTTCTTCAGCCACGCGGTGTTGCGCCAGCTCGGGTGGGGCAGGGGCAGGAACTCCGGCAGGTAATCCCGCCACGCCGCCACCGTGTCGGTCATCGTGCGCCGGCGGCGGTTTCCCAGATAGTGGGCCTGCGCGTAGCTGCCGACCAGCAGGGTCAGCCGCACCCCGGTCAGGGCGGCGCGCAGCGGCGGGTGCCAGAGCGGG
Source organism: Azospirillum aestuarii (assembly GCF_016632405.1). Taxonomy (NCBI): domain Bacteria; kingdom Pseudomonadati; phylum Pseudomonadota; class Alphaproteobacteria; order Rhodospirillales; family Azospirillaceae; genus Azospirillum; species Azospirillum aestuarii. Next base: position 584,008 of record NZ_JAEPIV010000002.1, on the reverse strand, counting down.
GCGCATTCCGGGCGCGGCGGGTAATCGCCGCCCTTCGGCGCCGTGCCGGGATAGCAGAGCCCCATGGGGACGATGGCGATCCGGCTCTCGTCGTAGAAGGCGTCACGGTCCATGGCCAGCCACTGGCGCAACCGGTCGCCGGACGGGTCGTTCCAGGGAATGCCCGTGGCGTGCACCCGCGCGCCCGGCGCCTGCCCGACGATCAGCAGGCGGGCGGACGGGCTGCCACGCAGCACCGGGCGGCAGCCGTGCGGCAACACCCCCGCGCACAGCCGGCAGGCGCGGGCCTGTTCGAACAGGTCCTCCAGATCGCCGGTCAAAGGCTCAGCAGCTCGGTCACGAAGGCCGGGACCAGCTCGGTCGCCGGGCCGTTGACGGAATCCGCGAACAGGCTGGCGCCCGCCGACGGCTCCAGGTTCAGTTCCACGGTCAGGGCGCCGGCGTTGCGTGCCTCCGCCACGAAGCCGGCGGCGGGGTAGACGTTGCCGGAGGTGCCGATGGAGACGAACAGGTCGCAGGCGCCCAGCGCGCGGTAGATCCGCTCCATCTGGTAGGGCATTTCGCCGAACCACACCACGTCGGGGCGCATGCCGCCCTTGCGGGCGCAGGACGGGCAGACGTCCTCCACCGACAGGTCGCCGGTCCAGCGCTCCACCTTGCTGCGGCAGTGACGGCAGAAGACCGCGTTCAGCTCCCCGTGCATGTGGATCAGCGTTTGCGACCCGGCGCGTTCGTGCAGATCGTCGATGTTCTGGGTGACCAGCAGCAGGTCGCCTTCCCAGCGCCTCTCCAACTCGGCCAGCGCGGCGTGGGCGGCGTTCGGCTGCACCGCGGGATCGCGCAGGCCGCGCCGCCGGTCGTTGTAGAAGCGGTGCACCAGCACCGGATCGCGGGCGAAGCCCTCCGGCGTGGCGACGTCCTCCAGATCGACCTTGGCCCAGATGCCGTCGGCGCAGCGGAAGGTGTCCAGGCCGGATTCCTTGGAAATGCCGGCCCCGGTCAGGATGACGATGGAGTCGGTCGGTTTCAGATGGTTGGCGATGGTCGTGATGGCGGCGGTCATATTGGCGATGGTCATGGCGCCCTGGCGGGTTCGGGGAACGGCTGCTAGATCTCGGGCCGGTAAAGCACAGATGGAAACCAAAGGGGAGGAGGCCGGGATGGTCAAGGTCCTGTTCGTCTGCACGGGCAACATCTGCCGGTCGCCCACCGCGGAAGGTGTGTTCCGCGACCGGGTTCGGCAAGCCGGTTTGGAAAGCCGCATCAGCACCGATTCGGCGGGCACCCACGGCTATCATGTGGGGGAGGCACCCGACCCGCGCAGCCGGCGCGCCGCCAAGGTCCGCGGGGTGGACCTGTCGGACCTGCGCGCCCGCAAGGTGACCGCGGCGGACTTCGCCGACTTCGACTACGTCCTGGCGATGGACGGCGGGCATCTGGCGCAGTTGCGGCGCATGGCCCCGCCGGACAGCCGGTCGACGGTCGCCCTGTTCCTCGATTACGCCCCCGACGCACCGAAGCGCGAGGTGCCCGACCCCTATTACGGCGAGGGGCTGCATTTCACCGAGGTTCTGGACCTCTGCGAAGCCGGGGCCGAGGGGCTGTTGGAGGCGATCCGGCGGGACCGGCTGTAACCGCGACCTTCACCGCCAGAAGGGGTTGCGCGCCTCGGTGACGGCGTCGTAGCGGGTGATGCCGATGTCCCGCAATTCGCGGTCGGACAGGGACAGCAGGGCGTCGCGCTGGCGGCTCTGTTCGCGGAGACGAGCGATCCAGCCCAGCAGCCCGCGAAGGCGGCGGGCCGGTGGCGGCGCGGTGCGAGGGAGGACGTGCAGCGTCATGGTGGCCTCCGGCGGGTGCGATGAAGCACCAGCATCGGGCCATCCCCTCCGCTCCGGCAAACGGGACCTTTTCATCGTCGGGTGAGCGGATTTCACCCGAACCTATTCACCGCCCCTGGGCGAACTCCGCCCGCATCCAGGCGCGGAAGGCGGCGACCTCCGGGCGGCGCAGGCTGTCGCGGGCGGTGACCAGCCAATAGGCGCTTTTCGCGCGCAGGCGCGGCCCCATCACCTCGACCAGCTGGCCGGACGCCAGCTCCGGGTCGACGGTCGGGCGCCGCCCGATGATGACGCCCAGCCCGCGCACCGCGGCGTCCACCGCCATGTGGATCGCGTCCAGCCGCAACCCGCGCTTCAGTCCGCCGTCCAACGCGGACGGCGGCAGGCCCGCCGCCTCCGCCCAGGCGGTCCAATCCTCCGACACGTCGGCGACGTGGAGCAGCGGGACGGTGGCGAGGTCGGCGGGGCAGGCGATGCGCGCCGCCAGGGCGGGGGCGGCCACCGGGACGAGGTCCTCCTCCATCAGCTTCAGCACGGCCAGACCGGGCCAGTCGCCGCGGCCCAGCCGGATGCCGGCGTCGATGCCGTCGCGGGGGAACTCCACCACCCGGTGGGCGGTGTCCAGCGCCACCGTGATCGCCGGGTGACGCTCCTGGAAGGCGGGCAGGCGGGGGATCAGCCAGCGCAGGGCGAAGGTCGGGGCGGCGCTGACCGACAGCCGCCCGCTGGGCGCGCGGCCCGGCACGCTCTCCGTCGCCAGCGCCAGCGAGTGCAGCGCGTCGCGCACGCGGGGCAGATAGGCGTGGCCGGCGGGGGTCAGCGACAGGCTGCGGTTGCCACGCAGGAACAACTCCACCCCAAGCCATTCCTCCAGCGTCTGGATGCCGTGGCTGACCGCGCTGGGGGTGAGATGCAGTTCCTCCGCCGCCGCCTTGAAGCTCTGGTGGCGGCCGGCGGCCTCGAACAGGCGCAGGGTGTTGAGGGGCGGCAGTCGGTAGGCCATGGCCCGTGCAGTCTGCGGTGCCGGCGGGTTGGCCGCAAGGGGGATATCCCGCGACCACCGGAGCAAAGAGCCCTCGCCCCCCTGGGGAGAGGGAGGGGACCCGCGCCGTAGGCGTGGGGAGGGTGAGGGGGCCGGTGCGCTTGCCGCGCACCGCCAAGAGGCATGCTGCCCCTTGGCAATCCCCTGGCGTGGGCTTGATGCCCACGCTGCCCCCTCACCCTGACCCTCTCCCCGGAGGGGAGAGGGGATTGGTCTTGCAGTGCCCAAACAAAAAGCCCCGCCGGAGGGGCGGGGCTTTTCGATCGTCCAGGGGAGCGGGGCTCAGAGAGCCTCGTCGACCCACGAGAACAGGGCGGTCTTCGGCAGGGCGCCGATCTTGGTGGCGGCGACGTTGCCGTTCTTGAACAGCATCAGCGTCGGGATGCCGCGCACGCCGTACTTGGTCGGGGTGCCGGGGTTGTCGTCGATGTTCAGCTTGGCGACGGTGACCTTGCCGCCATACTCCTTGGCGAGGTCGTCGAGCGCGGGAGCAATCATCTTGCAGGGGCCGCACCACTCCGCCCAGAAATCGACCAGGACCGGACCGTCGGCCTTCAGCACGTCCTGCTCGAAGCTGTCGTCGGTGACCTTGATGGGATCGCTCATGTGACCTCTATGCCTGGGTTCAGGGGCACCGCCGCGCCGATTTTCCACCGGCGGCGGACCCATCCCTCATCGGTGGAATTTGGCAAAATGTATGACCGACCCCCCTCGCCGGTCAAGCCGGGGCGCGAATGCGGTCTCGTCAACCCAATCCGCCGTCCCGTGCAACGCGGCCGGGGGTGAAAAGTTCCCCGGGCGGACTATCGCGCGCGCCTCATGCTGGAAGCTCCATCAGGGCCGGGGTGTCGGTCCACAGCAGGACGCAGCGCACGGCCTTGTCCGGGTAGATGGCGCGCAGCGCCGCGCGGTAGGCCTCCATCTGGCGGACATAGACGGGCGGCACGTCCTCCGCGCGGACCGGCGGCGGGCGGTTGGTCTTATAGTCGACGATCCACACCGCGTCGTCCTCGATCACCAGCCGGTCGACCCGGCCCGACAGGGCGCGCCCGGTCACCAGACCGACCACCTCCACCTCGGCGCGGGAGTTGGGGCCAAACAGCCGGGCGAAGCGCGGGTCGGTCAGGACGCGCATCGTTTCGGTTGCGATCTCATCCTGGCGCGCTGCCGTCAGCTCGTGACCGGGGCGGGCGAGGTAGCGGCGGGCGGCGGCCTCCCGCGCGTCGGGCGGCAGGTCGGGCAGGGTCTGCATCAGCCGGTGGATCAGCAGGCCGCGCTTGAAGCGCGCTCCGTCATCCTCGCCGAGCGGCGAACGCATCGCCGGCTCGTCCCCGTCCGGGCGGGAGGGGGTGAGGGGGCGCGACGGCTCCGGCTCCTCCGGGGCGGCGGCGGTCAGCCAGGGCGGGGCGGCCTGCGCCGCCAGCACGCGGCCCGCCCCGGCGCCGTCCGGCTTGGGAACGGATGTCTGCGGGTCGGCCAGCCGCCAGCCCTCGCCGCTCCAGCCGTCTGGACAGAGGGTGGAGAAGTCGAAGGGGTGCGGCACGCCGATCTCGCCCATCGCGGCCTCGACCAGCTTGTACCAGCAGGCGTCGGACGGCTCCTTCTTCCCTTGGTAGCCGCAGACGTACAGCCGGTCCTCCGCGCGGGTCAGGGCGACGTACAGCAGGCGCCTGTACTCCTGGTCGCGGCGGCGGTTGGCGCGGGCGCGCGCCTCGGCGCACAGCGCGTCCTCCTGCGAGCGGCGGGCGGCGAAGAGCGGTACGGCGCAGCCTTCGTCCGGCCAGAGGATCGGCGGGCTCTGGGTCGGCGTGCCCAGCGTGTCGGGCAGGAAGACGATGGGCGCCTGGAGGCCCTTGGAGCCGTGCACCGTCATGATGCGTACACGTCCGCCGCCCTGCTCCAGCTCGCGCTTGATCTCCGCCTCGCTGGCCGCCAGCCAGGCCAGGAAGTTCTGCAGGGAAGGCGGCTCGGTCTTCTCGAAGGCGAGGCATACGGCCAGGAACTCGTCCAGCGGGTCCTGCGCGTCGGGGCCGAGCCGCTTCAGGAGGGCGCGGCGACCCGACCCGTCCGGATCGGCCGGGCAGGGGGCGGCCAGCAGCCCGGCGAACAGCTCGTAGGGCGCCAGGAAGTCGGTGCGGGCCAACTGCGCGCCCAGATAGCGGCGGGCCGGGCGGTAGGCGGGATCGTCCTCCGCCTTCGCCACCAGCGCCCGCCACAGCGTGCCGCGCCGCCCGTGGGCGAGGTCGAACAGCTGGTCCTCGGTCAGCCCGATCAGCGGCCCCTTGAGGACGGTGGCCAGCGTCAGGTCGTCCTCCGGCAGCAGCAGGAAGTCGCACAGCGCCATCAGGTCCATGACCGCCAGCTGCTCGGTCAGCACCATACGGTCCACGCCGGCCACCGGAACGGCGCGGTCCTTCAGGGCGCGCACCAGCTCCGTCACGAAGGCGGTGCGGCGGCGGACCAGCACCATCACGTCGCCGGGCTGGATCGGGCGGCCCCGCGACTCGAGCGACTCGCCGCGCTGGGTCCAGTCGCGGATGGTGTCGGCGATGACTGCGGCCAGCCGGGCCGACGGCGAATCGGCGGCCTCGCGCTCCACCGGCGGCGCCCAGGCGGGCGGGTCGGCGGCCTCCGCCGGCTTCACCGGGGGCCACAGCTCGACCAGCCCGGCATGGCCGCGGCGGAAGGCGCGGTGGCGGATCACCGGGCTCGTTTCGGAAGCGACACCATCCTTGGCGCTGTCCAGCCGGAACACCGCGTCCACGGTCTGCAGCACGGTGGCGGTGGAGCGGAAGGAGATGTCAAGCTCCACCGCGTGCCAGTCGCGCTCCGCGGCCTTGGCGCGGGTGTGGAAATGGCGGCGCATGCGGGCGAATTCGGCGGGGTCGGCGCGCTGGAAGCTGAAGATCGACTGCTTCTCGTCGCCCACGGCGAAGACGGTGCGCGTCGTCTCGCCCCCGTCCCGCGCGCTGAGACCGGCGAAGAACTCCTCGGCGATGGAGCCGACGACCTGCCACTGCTCCGGGTTGGTGTCCTGGGCCTCGTCGATCAGGATGTGGTCCAGCCCGCCGTCCAGCTTGAACAGCACCCAGGGCACGGCGGGGACGCCGTCCTTGCCGCGCAGCAGGGCGTTGGCCGACAGGATCAGGTCGTCGTAGTCGAGCAGCGCCTTGGCTTTCTTCTTCGCCTCATAGGCGCTCAGAAGCGCCTCGGCCAGCGTCAGCAGGGCGGTGGTGGAGGCGGCGACTCCGGCCGAGCGAACCCGTTTCATCAGCGAAACGAGCCGCTCCGCCTCACGCTCCAGCGCCGTCAGGGCGGCGGGGAAGGATGTCGCCGGCTTCTTGGTGATCAGGGTCTTGCGCGCGCCGCCCTCCGCCGTCAGGAAATGGCGGGCGTAGATCTGGAAGGCGCGCACACGGCTGTCCGCGGCGTCGAGCCAGCTCTGGATGCCGACTCCGCGCTCCTCGTCGGTCTTGCTGCCGGTGGACAGCGCGCGGCAGGCGTCGCGCAGGCTCGTCCCGTCGAAGGCGTGGTCGGCGCAGGCGTCGCGCAGGATCGCGGCCTCGGTGATGCCCGGCGGCACGCCCAGCGCCTCGTGAACCGCGTCCACCGCGCCTTGCAGCCCGTGGACGCTGTCGAACAGGCGCTGGATGCGCCCGCGCTCGCTGGCCAGTTCAGCCAGGATGTCGGCGAACTCCTCGGCGTTCAGCTCGGCGGTCAGCCGGGCCATCGCCTTGCCGAGCGGGCTGTCGGGGGCGGCGCGCCCGGCGTGCAGCACCTCGTCCCGCGCCTCGGTCAGCAGGCCGGCGGCGGTGCGCTCGTCCATCACCTCGAAATGCGGGGCGAGCCCGGCCTCCAGCGGGAAGCGGCGCAGCAGCGACTGGCAGAAGGCGTGGATCGTCTGGATCTTCATGCCGCCCGGGCAATCCACCACCTGGGCGAACAGCCGCCGGGCGATGGTCCGGGTCTCGGCGCTCGGCCGCTCGCCGCAGAGGTCGGCGAGCCGGTCCTCCAGCGCCTCGTCGGGCAGGGTCGCCCAGATGCCCAGCGTGCGGTTGATGCGGATGGACATCTCCGCCGCCGCCGCCTTGGTGAAGGTCAGGCAGAGGATGCGCGCCGGCGCGGTGCCGGACAGCATCAGCCGCAGCACGCGGTCGGTCAGCACCTTCGTCTTGCCGGACCCGGCGGAGGCGCCCACCCACACCGACGACAGCGGGTCGGAGGCGAGCCGCTGCGCGACGTTGGGGTCCAGCGGGAGTTCGCGGACGGGGAAGTCGAGGATGGTCATGGGCGGGTCGTGGGGTGTGAGGTGCTCGTCGCTCCCACCCTCCCCATGCGGCGCATGGGTCCCCTCCCTCCCCCGCTGCGCAGGGGAGGGCGGTGATGCCCTCCCCTGCAAAGCGGGGGAGGGTTAGGGTGGGGGCAAGAACGCTGGTCCATCATCCCTCACCCCCATCGCCACCCGCCGACCATTCCTGCACCCGCGCGAGGTGGGCGTAGTCGGTGTAGCGCGGGGCCATGGCCGGGCGGGGGCAGGAGCGGTAGGGGGTGGCGGGGTCGTCGAAATGGCGGATCAGCTCCTCCAGGCCGGCGCGGGCCTCGGCGGCGAGCGTCGCCGGGTCGCCCTTCACCGCCTTCTCCTCGCCCGGCGGATCGCCGCCGGACAGGCGCCAGAAGGCCAGCTCGGCCACCCGGTTCTTCGCAACCCCGGCGAAGCCGCCGGCCTCGGCCATGGCGGCCTCCAGCGGCAGCTGCGGGGCGAAGCCCAGCTCGATCTCGCGGGTCGAGGGCGGGGTGCCGGTCTTGTAGTCGATCAGGACCAGCCCTTCGCCGCCCGAATCGATGCGGTCGGCCTTGGCGGTCAGCAGGAAGGGACCGGCGGGGCCGCTCAGCGTCAATTCGCCCGACACCTCGGTGGCGAGCGGCTTCAAGGTGCGGCGGCGGTCGCGCTCCTGCCCGACGAACCACTCGGCGATGCGCTCGAAGCGCGGCCACCAGAAGGCCCAGACGTCGGGATGGCTGTGCAGCAGCGGACCGAAGGACTCGCGCCCCATCGCCAGCAGCCGGTGCAGCGCGTCGTCGGGCAGGTGGCCGGGGAACGCCTTCACGAAGGCGTCGAGTGCCGCGTGGATGAACTGGCCGCGGTCGGCGGCGCCGGGATCGGCGGCGATCGGGTCGAGCTTGCGGAGATTCAGCACATGCTCGGCGTAGATGGCGTAGGGGTCGCGCATCCACTTCTCGATCTTGGTGACCGACAGTTTGCGCGGGCGGGCGGACACCGGCGGGCGCGGCTCCGGCGGGGCGACGGGGCGCACGGTATCCGGCTCGTCCAGACCGCGCGCCCAGGCCAGCCAGGGCTCCCCGGCCAGCTCGATCCGCCCGTCCAGTCCCAGCGCGCGCAGCACCGTCTCCAGCCGGAGCAGCCAGCGCGACGGGACGGTCGGCGTGCCGTCCACCCGCTCCGCGCGGGTCAGCACGACCTCCTCGGCGCCGCAGGCGTGGGTGAAGTCGTGGGCGGACAGGCCGACCATGCGTTCCGGGCTGGGCAGGCCGAAATCGCGGCGCATCGGGCGCGACATCCAGGGATCGGCGCCAGGGTCGGGCGGCCAGGTCCCCTCGTTCAGCCCACCGAGGATCAGCAGGTCGAAATGCTGAAGGCGCGCTTCCATGGGGCCGAGGATGTAGAGGCGCGGGTGCAGGCCGAAGCGCGGGCGCACCGGACGCATCGCCATCAGCGCGTCGAGCAGCGCCGGATAGTCCTTGCCGGGAACGGCGGGGAAACCGTCCGCCGCCTCCAGCAACTCATGGACGAAGGTCGCGGCCTCCTCGCCGTCGTCCTGCCGCCAGAGGAACTCCGATCCCGGCGCGTCGGTGCGCGAGGCCAGCGCCTCCGCGAAGGCGACGTGCGCGCGGACGAGGTCGACGAGCGGGGCGTCGCCGAACAACACCTCCATGAAGGGGGCGGCGAGTTTTTCCAGCTTCTCCAGCCAGCCGAGCAGGGTGGCCTGCTGGTCCGGGTGGTCGAAGCGGTCGGTGGCCTTCAGCGCGGCGATCAGCCCGGCGAAGCCCTCCGCCGGGCGGGGGCCGCGCAGGACGATGCGCTCCAGCGCGCGGGCGGAGCGGCGGAACTCCGCCGGGTCGTGCCCGCCGGCGGCCAGCGGGTGCTTGGCGAGCGCCAGCAGGGCCAGCGGGTGGGCGCGGCTGGCGGCCAGCTCGGCGGTCAGCCGCAGATAGGTGCCGACCGCGGTGTGGACCAGCGGCTGGCCCGCCGAGTCGTTGACCGCGATGCCCCAGCGCGTCAGCGCCATGGCGACCCGGCGCGCGAGGTTGCGGTCGGGCGAGACCAGCGCCGCCGTCTTGCCCGGCGTCTCCAGCGCGTGGCGCAGCCGAAGGGCGATGACCGACGCCTCCTCCTCCGCCGTCGGGGCGTCGATGCGGGTCAGCCCGTCCAGGGCCGTGGCGTCCAGCCCCTCCAGCTCCCGCCAGCTTTCCGTGGTGGCGGCGGGGCGCATGGCCTCGGCGAGCAGGCGGGCGCGGGCCGCGCGCGGCTCCTCCGCGTCGTTCCAGCGGCGGACGGCGGCGCGGCCGACCGAGAGCCGGTCGAGCAGATGGGCGAGGCCGTGTTGCGGGTGCGCCTCGTCGGCGCGGATGGCGTCCCAGCTCGCCTCGTCGGCCTCCAGGTCCAGGCCGGGCAGCACGACGGCCCCCTGCGGCAGGGCGGCGACCACCGCCAGCAGGTCGGCGGAAGCCGGGATGGAGCCGGTCGAGCCGGCGGCGATGACCAGCCCCTGCGGCGGCTCCGCCCGCCAGAGCGCGGCTTGCGTTTCCAGCACGAGGTTGCGGCGCTGCGCCGGGTCGGTCAGTTCGCTGGCGCCGAGGATGGCGGGCCAGTGCTCGGTGACGATCCTCAGAAACTCCAGCGTCACCTGCCAGTGCTGGGCGTAATCCTCCGGCACCAGCGAGGCCAGCCGGTCGAAGGCGACATTCTCCGTCCACACCGCGTCGATCAGCCGCCCCAGGTCGGCGCCCAGCCGCACCGCCTGCGCGGTGGTGGCCGACACGCCGGTCGCCTGGAGGATCAGCCGGGCCAGCATCATCTGGCGTTTCAGCCCGCTGATCGGGTCGGGCAGCTCCAGCGGTACGCCGGGCAGCTCCTCCGCCGAGGTCAGGCTGAGGGAGGCGGCGTCCAGCTCGCCCAGCGGGCTCATCCGCGGCAGCAGCATCGGCTGCCCGCCGGAGCGGCGCAGGAAGGCCTCGCGCAGCGAGCGGCAGGAGCGGCGCGTCGGCAGCAGGACGGTCACCCCGGCCAGCGCCAGCGGGTCGTTCCCCACGCGGTCCAGGATGCCCTCGGCGAGCTGGTCCACGAAGGACACGCCGATGGGAATCGAATAGACCTTGGGCTCCGCCCTGCCGCTCATGCCTGCCCCGGAAGCTGTATCGTCGGACGCGCGAGGATACTAGATGTGGGGCAATGACACCACAAAGCGTCAAGGAATACAAAAATTCTCACAAAACGACCGTCCGGCGGCCGGTCAGGTGGTGACCACCGACACGTCGCTCATCGACAGCATCTCCTCCGTCTCGGCCAGCGCGTCGGGGGTGCCGATGTGGAACCACAGCCCGTCGTGGGCGAGGCCGAAGAGGCGCCCGGCCTCCTGCGCGCGGTCCCAGATGCGGTTGGTGGAGAAGGCGCCGTCGGGGGTGTCCTGCCTGAACAGCTCCGGCTTCACGATCTGGACGCCGGCGTAGACGAAGGGGGCGATCTCCATCTCGCCGCGCCGGGTCAGCCGGCCGAGCGGGTCCATGTGGTAATCGCCGCGCCCCTCGTACCCCACCGCCTTGGTGGTCGCCATCAGCAGCAGGAGCGCGTCCATCTCGTCCGGGTTCCAGTGGCGGGCCAGCCGCGCCAGCGTGGGGGAGGGGCCGTCGAGCCACAGGATGTCGGCGTTGACCACATAGACCGGGTCGGTGCCGAGCAGCGGCAGCGCCTTCTTCACGCCGCCGCCGGTTTCCAGAAGTTCGTCCTCCGGCGACAGCGTGATGGCCGGGGCCATGCGTCCCGCCAGATGAGCGGCGATCATCGCGCCCTTGTAATGGCTGTTGACCACGGCGGCGGTCACGCCGGCCTCCTCCAGCCGGTCGAGCGCGTGGTCGAGCATCGGCTTGCCCATCACCGGGATCAGGGGCTTCGGACGCTCCAGGGTCAGCGGGCGCATCCGCAGACCGAGCCCGGCGGCCATCACCATGGCCTTGGCGGGGGCGGTTGTCACGGGCGGCGTCTTGGTACGGGTCTTCTTCGAGACAGGCGACATAATCAATCCGGCTCCGGAACGACAAGCTCCGCGCGGGTTCCCGGCGGCAGATGACGGGCAAACCAGTCGGCGACCGGGGCCAGCTCGGGCTTGGCGAGCTGGCCTTCCAGAAGCCGCCAGACGCGCGGCAAGTGTAGGAGATAGCCGCGTCGGCGCTGCAACGCCAGACGCACGAAGATGGCGACGATGCGGGTGTGCCGGATCGCGCCCAGCACCGCGTAGGAGCGGCGGAAGGCCTCCCAGTCGCGATCCGGGAAGGCCGCCCGGTAGCGGTCCAGCAGCACGCCCTCCAGCCCAGCAGGCAGGTCGCGGCGGGCGTCCTCCAACAGCGACACCAGATCGTAGGCGACGGGGCCGAGCCCGGCGCTCTGGTAATCGATCAGCCCCGCCGCCCGCAGGCCGGGCCGCGGCAGCCGCATCACGTTGTCCACATGGTAATCGCGCAACAGCAGCGATTGCGGCCCGGCGCAGGCCTCCGGAACGACGGCGGCCCAGGCCGTGTCGAAGTCGGACCGGGCCTTGTCCGACAAGGGCTTTCCCGTGGCCGCGGGCATGTAGACCTCGGCGAACAGCGCCACCTGTCCGGTGAACAGGGCCGCGTCGTAGAGCGTCAGGTTCAGGCGGGCCGCCTCCTCCACCGGGAAGCGGCGGTGCAGCTCGATCAGAACGTCGGTTGCCAGCTCGTAGAGCGGGCGCGGCTCCTCCCCTGCGTTCAGCAGGCGGGTCAGGGTGCCGTCGCCGAAATCCTCCTGGATGGCGAGGCCCGCCTCGACCTCCGCCGCCAGGATGGCGGGGACGGAGAAGCCCAGCCGGTCCAGCATCGCGCCGATGGCGATGAAGGGCACCAGATCCTCCGCCGGGGCGGGGGTGTCGACCAGGATCAGCGTGCCGCCGTCCGGCGTCGTCAGCCGCTCGTAGCGGCGTGCCGAGGCGTCGCCGGCCAGCGGCTCCCGCTTGGCCCCCTCCAGCCCGTGGCGGGCGAGGAAGGCGGCGATCTGCGAAGCGCGGTCGGTCACGGCCCCTCCAGTCCGGAAAGGCCCAGTCCTGTGAGGTCGAGGGCGTGCAAGCGCGACTCCCAGGCGCCATGGCCGGTCAGGGTGGCGCGGCGTTCGGTCGGCCCGGCAAAGCTCATCGCGATGTCGAGACGGTCGGCGGGCAGCAGCGGACCCAGCCGGTCCGGCCATTCCACCAGCAGAACGGCCTCGGCGCGCGCCTCGTCCCAGCCGAGTTCCGTCACCTCGTCGGGGCCGGACAGGCGGTAGAGGTCGAAATGCCAGACCGGGCCGATGTCGGTGTCGTAGGTCTGGACCAGCGTGAAGGTCGGGGACGGCACCTCGGCGTCCTCCTCCGTCACGGCGCGGATCAGGGCGCGGCACAGGGCGGACTTGCCGGCGCCCAGGTCGCCGCGCAGGGCCACGAGGTCGCCGGGCGCCAGCGCCGCGGCCAGACGGCGGGCCAGCGCGGCGGTCGCCTCCTCGCTCGGCAGCGTGACGGCGCGCGCGTTGGGGGAATCGGTCTGGGTCATGTCACGGGATGCGGTTCATATCAGCGGCGGCAATCAACGGCGGGAGGCGGCCTTGCGCGGCACCGGGCCGGGGGAGGGGGAGGGAGCGGGGGCGGGCTCCGCCGCCTCGCTGCGGTCCTCCACCAGACGCGGCGGCTTCTTGAAGTTCATGGTGATCATCAGCGTCAGGGCGCCGTTGATCAGGTGGATCATCTTGTCGGACTCGACGGGCAGGGGGATCTTGCGCCCCATGCAGTAGGACACCAGCGCCGCCGCGACCTCGGACTCGTGCAGGGTCATGCTGCGGTCGTCGCCCTCGTCCCCGGTCACCTGGATCAGCGTCTCCACCCCGCCGCCGCCGGGCTGGCCGGGGCGGTAGGTGACCTTGCCGACCGTGCCGTTGGGCAGCGGCTCGCGCATCCGGCGGCGGCGGTCGAGCACGGCCTTCACGACCTCCTGGTCGGTGAACACGAGGCAGCGCAGCTCCTTCATCGCCAGTCCTTCATCGCGGCCGCTCCGGCACGGGGAAAACGCGCAAATCCTACCCCACCGCGACCGCACGCCCAGAAGGAAATCGGCGGGACCGCACCCATTTTGCGCGCGCCGTCCGCTCTCCCCGTGCAGGGCGGGGTTGACCGGGGGCGCGAAACCGGACAATTGAAGGCGTCATCGTTCCCCCGTTTGCACAAGGCAGCGCGTCCCATGTCGCACACCGTCCATCGCACCGACGTCGTCATCGTCGGCGCCGGCCCCGTCGGTCTCTTCGCCGTGTTCGAATGCGGCATGTTGAAGATGCGATGCCATGTGGTGGACGCGCTGGACATGGTGGGCGGGCAGTGCAGCGCGCTGTACCCGGAAAAGCCGATCTACGACATCCCGGCCCACCCGTCGATCGAGGCCGCCGACCTGATCGACAAGCTGGCGGAGCAGGCCGCCCCCTTCAGCCCGGTCTATCATTTGGGCCAGCAGGTCGAGAAGCTGACCCGCACGGAGGAAGGGCGTTGGCTGGTGGAGACCGGCATCGGCACGCAGATCGACACCCAGGCGGTGATCATCGCCGCCGGCTGCGGCGCTTTCGGCCCCAACCGCCCGCCGCTGGACGGTCTGGAGCAGTATGAAGGCACGTCGGTCTTCTACATGGTCCGCCGCAAGCAGGACTTCGCCGGCAAGCGCGTGGTCATCGCCGGCGGCGGCGATTCCGCCGTGGATTGGACGCTGTCGCTGGCCGACGTGGCGGAGAAGGTCTACGTCGTCCACCGCCGGCCCAAGTTCCGCGCGGCCCCGGAAAGCGTCGCCCGCATGGACGTCCTGGTCCGCGAGGGCAAGGTGGAGATGGTGGTGCCCTATCAGCTCTCCGGTCTGGTGGGCGAGAACGGCCAGCTCTCCGCCGTGCGCGTCGCCACGCTGGACGGCGAGGAGAAGGACCTGCCGGCCGACGCGCTGCTCGCCTTCTTCGGCCTGTCGATGAATCTGGGGCCGATCGCCGAGTGGGGCCTGAACCTGGAGCGCAGCCACATCGGCGTCAGCCTGCCCGGCTGCGCCACCAGCGCCCCCGGCGTCTACGCCATCGGCGACATCGCCACCTATCCCGGCAAGCTGAAGCTGATCCTCTGCGGCTTCTCCGAGGCGGCGCAGGCGGCCCACGCCATCCACCCGCTGGTCCATCCGGGCGAGGCGCTGCACTTCGAATACTCGACCTCCAAGGGCGTTCCCGGCGCCGAGTGACCGTCCCGAAAACGGAAACGGGCCGCCGGGGGTACCGGCGGCCCGCTCCGTCAGCGGCTGACGGGAGGCAGGAGATCAGCCGCCGCGGGGGCCATTACCCGGACCCGGACCGCGGCCGGGGCCTTCGCCGTGCATCGGGCCGTGACCGTGGTGGCGCATGCCCGGACCACCCATGCCACCGCCCATCATGCCGTGCCCGGCGCGGTCGAGGAAGCGGTCGGCCTGCTTCTGCTGGTCCGGGGTGAGCTGGGCGTAGAGGTCGGTCAGTGCCGGGCGCACCTGCTGAAGCTGGGCGAGGCGGGCCGACATCATGGCCTCCATGCGCTCCAACCGGGCCGGGGCGGCGGCGGGCATCGGCTGGTCCTTGTACTTGGCGCAGAGGTCCTGGGTGGGCTTCTGGCTCGCGTTCGCGGCGTCGGCGAACTTGGTCCAGGCGGCGCGCTGCTGGTCGGTGATGTTCAGCTTCTTCTCGGCGTAGGCCAGCATGCCGGCCAGCCGGGCGTCCTGGTCCTCGCACATCCGGGAGAAATGCCGGCCGCCGTCCGGACCGGGGCCAGGGCCGGCGCCGGGACCCGGCTGCTGCTGGGCGAAGACCGGCACGGCGAGGCCGAGACCGAGAACCAGCGCGGCGGTGGTCATCATAGCGCGTTTCATGGGGATGCTCCTTGTTATCGACGGGGTCTTGCGTTCCCGATGACCCCGATAATGGGCCGGCAACGTATCCGGTTGATGTCCGGCCTTCCGTGAATTGGTAACGCTGTGTAACAGCCGGCCGCCCCGTAACGTGGCGTTACACATTTCTTCTTCACCCCGGCGCCCGCGCGTCGGATCATGCGTTCCATGGACCGCACCCCTCACCTGCTGGTGGTCGACGACGACCGCGAAATCCGCACCCTCCTGTCGCAGTTCCTGACGCGGCACGGCTTCCGCGTCACCGGGGCCAAGGACGGGGTGGAAATGATGCGCACGCTGGACAGCGCGCGCGTGGACCTGATCGTGCTCGACCTGATGATGCCGGGGGAGGATGGGCTGAGCCTGTGCCGCCGCCTGCGCGCCACGCCGGAGACGGCGCAGACGCCGGTCATCATGCTGACCGCGATGGGCGAGGAGACGGACCGCATCGTCGGGCTGGAGATGGGGGCCGACGACTATCTGGCGAAGCCCTTCAGCCCGCGCGAGCTTCTGGCCCGCGTCAAGGCCGTGCTGCGCCGCGCCTCCGGCCCGCCGGTGGCCGGCGGTGCGGTGGGCAAGACGCTGGGCTTCGAGGGCTGGACGCTCGACCTCGCCAAGCGGGAACTGCGCTCGCCCGACGGGGTGCTGGTGCAGCTCTCCGCCGGGGAATACGACCTGCTGGTCGCCTTCGTGGAGCATCCGCAGCGGGTGCTGACCCGCGACCAGCTGCTCGATCTGGCGCGTGGCCGCTCGGCGGTGCCCTTCGACCGTTCCATCGACGTGCAGGTCAGCCGCCTGCGCCGCAAGATCGAACCCGACCCGGCCGACCCCACCATGATCAAGACGGTGCGCGGCGGCGGCTATCTGTTCACCCCGGCGGTGACGGGAGGCTGAGGTGGAGACCGCCCGCAAGAGCCGCCTGCTGGTGGCCCGGCGCTGGCTGCCGGACAGCATCGCCTCGCGGCTGGTGCTGACCGTGGTTCTGGCGCTGCTGCTGACCCAGGCGGTCAGCGCGCTGGTCTACCTCACCGACCGTCCCCCGGGACCGCCCGCCCACAGCATGCGCGTCCTCGTCCAGCGCGTCACCGCCATCGTCCAGCTCGTGGAGAGCACCCCGCCGCAGGAGCGGCGGCGGTTGGTGAAGGCGATCGACGACCCCGTGCTGCGGGTGGACTGGAACCCCGAGACGCCGCGCTTCGCCAACCAGCGCGAAGGCTTTCCCTTCGACCGGCTGCGCCGCGCCATCCGCGGCGAGCTGGACGATCCCGACCGCGCCGTGGTGGTCGAGGTCCGGCGGGAGCGCCCGATGCCCGGCCCCTTCCCGGTGGACGAGCACCGCTGGGGCACCGACGTCCGGCTGTCGGTGGGGCTGAAGGACGGGTCCTGGCTGACCTTCGTCGGCGGCGACCCGCTGGAGGGGCCGTTCCGGCTGCTGCGCTTCGCGCTGTGGATGGCCGGCATCGTCGGGGCGGTGGCCCTGGTCTCGGTCTGGACGGCGCGCCGCATGACCGCCCCCATCGCGCGCTTCGCCGACGCGGCGGAGCGGCTGGGCGTGGACGGCGAGGCGCCGCCTTTGCCCGAAGCCGGCCCCCAGGAGCTGCGCGCCGCCACCCGCGCCTTCAACCGGATGCAGGCGCGTCTGGCCCGCTTCGTCGCTGACCGCACGCAGATGGTGGCGGCGATGAGCCACGACCTGCGCACGCCGCTGACCCGCCTGCGCCTGCGCGCCGAGCTGGTCGAGGACCCGGAGATGCAGCGCAAGATGCTCGCCGACCTCGACGAGATGGCGGCGATGATCAACGCCACGCTGGCCTTCGCCCGCGACGACGCCAAGCACGAGCCGCGCGGCCCGCTCGACCTCGCCGACCTGCTGCAGAGCCTGTGCGACGACCGCGTGGACGCCGGGCACGAGGCGGCCTACGAGGGGCCGGCGCACGCGACGGTGGACGGGCGCCCGGTGGCCCTGCGCCGCGCCTTCGCCAACCTGATGGACAACGCCATCGCCTATGGCGGCGGCTTGACCGTGCGGCTGTGTCTTGGGGATGGGGATTTGCGGGTCGAGATCGAGGACGGCGGTCCCGGTATCCCGGAGGCGGAGTTCGAGAAGGTCTTCGCCCCCTTCTACCGGCTGGAGCGCTCGCGCTCGCGCGACACCGGCGGGGTGGGGCTGGGGCTTGCCACCGCCCGCACGGTGGTGCGCGGCCACGGCGGCGACATCGCGCTGGCAAACCGCCCGGAGGGAGGGCTGCGGGTGACGGTGACCCTGCCGCGGTGAGCCTCATGGACTTCGCCCAGGCATCAATCTCGGAAGCTTTGCCCCCACCCCGGCCCTCCCCCGCTGCGCAGGGGAGGGAGATTGGTGCGAATGGGCGGCAGTTCCCTCCCCTGCAAAGCGGGGGAGGGTTAGGGTGGGGGAAACGATTGGCGTCCGTTGGCGCCGGATTGCACCGCAACATCGGCGGCGCATCGGCGTTTAACGGTGCAGGATCGTCTTGACCGGAGGTTGCCGCCGTGCCGCAGATCGACCGCACCCCCGCGCCCGTGGACAGCCGCCCCCATGTCGTGATCGTCGGGGCGGGGTTCGGCGGGCTGGCCTGCGCGGAGGCCCTGGGCGGGACGAACATCCGCGTCACCATCATCGACCGGAACAACTATCACCTGTTCGTGCCGCTGCTCTATCAGGTGGCGACCGCCGCCCTGTCGCCCGCCGACATCGCCGAGCCGATCCGCCGCATCGTCAGCCGCCACCCCAACATCGACGTGGTGATGGGCGAGGTGACCGGCGTCGACCGCGCCGCCAAGCGGGTGGAACTGGCCGACGGCAGTTTCGTCCCTTACGACCGGCTGGTGCTGGCGACCGGCTCCTCCTACAGCTATTTCGGGCACGACGACTGGGCGGAGATCGCCCCCGGCCTGAAAACCATCGAGAACGCCCGGCGGATACGCGCCCGGCTGCTGATGAACTTCGAGCAGGCGGAGATGTCCGAGGACCCAGCCCGTCAGAAGGCGCTGATGACCACCATCGTGGTCGGCGGCGGTCCGACCGGTGTGGAGATGGCCGGGGCGGTGGCGGAGCTGGCCCGCTTCACGCTGGCCCGCGACTTCCGCCGCATCGACCCGCGCACCGCCCGCGTCCTGCTGGTCGAGGCCGGGCCGCGCATCCTGTCCACCTTCCCCGACGATCTCGGCCAGTACGCCCGCCGCAAGCTGGAGGAGCTGGGCGTCGTCGTGCTGACCGGGCAGGCGGTGGAGAGCATCACGCCGGAGGGCGCCACGGTCGGCGGGCGCTTCATCCCGGCGGGGGCCATCGTGTGGGGCGCCGGGGTCAAGGCGTCGCCCGCCGGGTCCTGGCTGGGGGTGGAGACCGACCGCAGCGGGCGCATTCCGATCAACGCCGACCTGTCGGTGCCGGGCGTGCCCGACGTCTACGCGCTGGGCGACACGGCGGCGCTGACCGGCGACGACGGCAAGCCGCTGCCCGGTCTGGCCCAGGTCGCCAAGCAGCAGGGCGAGCATCTTGGCGGCGGGCTGGAGGCCAGCCTGCTGCGCGGCCAGCCGCTGGCGCCCTTCCGCTTCCGCAACCGCGGCAACACCGCCATCGTCGGGCGCAGCGCCGCCGTCTTCGATTTCGGGACGCGCAAGCTGAAAGGCTGGTTCGCCTGGGTGCTGTGGGCGATCATCCACGTCTATCTGCTGGTGAACTTCCACAAGCGGATGCTGGTCACCATGCAGTGGCTGTGGCGCTGGGCCACCTATCAGCGCGGCGCGCGGCTGATCACCACCGACCGTCCGGTGGCGGTCGCGGAATCGGTCACGTCACCGCATGGGGAGAAGGCCGAGCCCTTTCGAGGGGTGAGACGCGGTCAGGGCTGACCGGGCACGTCAGGAGGCGGGGGGAAGCGGCAGGACGCAGCGGAAGCGGGTGCCGTTGCCCGGCCACTCCTCGACCTCCAGCCGCCCGCCGTGCAACTCCATGACGTTGCGGACCAGCGACAGGCCGAGCGCCGCGGCGCCGCGCGGGTCGTTGCGGTCGTAGCGCGAGGGCGGGGCGGCCTCGCCCGGCCCGGCCCCGCTGCCCACGGTCAGCACGAGGGCGCCGGCGGTCCGCTCACCGGACAGCAGGATGCGGCGGTCCGCCGGCGGGTGGCGGATGGCGCCGACGACCAGGGTGAACAACGCCTGCTTCAGCCGCCGCTCGTCGCCCTCCACCTCGCCCAGCGAGGACGGGGCGGTGAGGTCGAGGCGCAGCCCCTCGCGCCGCGCCCATTCGCGGGTCAGCTCGCCCACCGTCTCCAGCAGGTCGGGCACGTCCACGGTGCCGCGGTCCAGCGTGGTCACCCCGGCCCCCAGGCTGGTCATGTCGACCACGTCGTCGATCAGCTCCAGCAGCCGCTCGCCCGCGTTGAGGACGCCCTTCACATACTCGATCTGGCGCGGGTTCAGCTCCCCGAAATACTGGTTCGCCAGCACCTCGGCGAAGCCGATGATGCCGTTCAGCGGGTTGCGCAGATGGTGCGAGACGTTGGCGATGAACTCGCTCTTCAACTGGTCGGCGGCCTCCAGAGCGGCGTTGGAGGCGCGCAGCGCCTGCTCCAGCCGGGCGCTGTCGGTGACGTCGAGATAGCTGTTCAGCACCGCCCCGTCGGGCAGCGGCAGGGTGGAGAACTCCACGACCGAGCCGTCCGCCCGCTCCAGACGGCCCGAGCGCACGGCGCGCTCCAGCGTCGCGCCGATCATCTCGTCCTTCAGGCCGTCCCAGTCGCCGCCATTCTCCAGGAAGGGCCGCATCCGCTCGAACAGGCTGGAGATGTGCGGCTCGCCCAGCAGGTCGTCGTCGTCCAGGTCCCAGATGCGGGCGAAAGCCGGGTTGGACAGCTTCAGCCGCCCGTCGCCGCCGAAGACCGCGATGCCCTCGGCCAGATTGTCCAGCGTCTCCTGCTGCACGGCGATCAGCGTGTTGTAGGAGGATTCCAGGGCCAGCGTGTTGGTCACGTCCTCCAGGATCTGCATCAGCCCGCCCAGCGGGTGCGGAGCGGCGAGGCTGCGCAGCGTCGTGCCGTCCGGCAGGTGCATCAGCTCCTCGACCGGCTCCAGCAGGCGGGTGTAGCGGCTCAGCCGTTCGCGCTTGTAGCTCTGGTAGTCGGCGTATTCGGGCAGGCGGCGGCGGGTGCGCAGCTCCTCCAGGATCTCGCCATGGGTGGGCTGGCTGCGCAGCCAGGACTCCTCCAGGTCCCACAACCGGGCGTAGGCCTGGTTGAAGAAGGTCAGCCGCGTGTCGGCGCCGAAGATGGCGATGGCGGCACCCAGCCGCTCCAGCACCTCGGCGTGGGCGGCGAGGTGGCGGTTCAACTCGCCGCGCAGCTCCTCCGCCGCCGTGACGTCCAGCGCGTAGCCGACGACCAGCGTGCCGCCGCCGTCCGGGGCGGGCAGGGGGGCTTCGGTAACCTCCAGAAGGCGCCGCTCCGTGCCGATGACGGCGGAAACCCGCTCCGACTGGGCGACCCCGCTGTGCAGCGCCCGCTGCGCAAGGGCGCGCCCGGCGCCGTCCGCGGTCAGCTCCTTGCCGCTCTCCGGGATGGCGGCTGGGTCGGACGAATCCACGGCGCGGGCGTAGGCGCGGTTGCACCAGGACAGCGTCTGTCCGGAGCCGCGCAGCCACACCGGCAGCGGCAGGGCGTCCACCGCCGCGCGCAGCTCGGCCAGGGCCGATTCGGCGTCGCGCTGGCCGCGGGTGAGCGTCTCCCGCTCGGTGCAGCGGTCGGTGATGTCCTCCAGCCAGACGACGGTCTGGTGCCCGGCGTCCCGATGCCCGGCGCCTTCCGTTCCGTTGGACGGCCCGGCGGCCCGCCGCCCGCTCAGCAGCAGGCGCCGCCCGCTGCGGGTCGTCGCCTCGATTCGGAAGCCCTCGCCCCCGCCGCGCAGGCGGCGGATGGCCTCGGCGACCCGAGGGGCGTCGGAGTCGGCGAAGGCACCCGCGATGTCCTGGCCCGGCGCCCCGCCGAGCAGCCCGGCGCAGCCCGGCGCCGCGCTGACGGCGCCATCGGCGTCCCAGGCGCACCAGGGGTGGGGAGAGGCGGCCAGCAAAGCCTCCAGGCGCGCCACGTCGGCCGCCAGCCGGTCGCTGCGGCGGCGCTCCTTGCCGGTCCAGAACAGCCCGCCGAAGCCGGCGGCGCCGAGGACGCCGGCAAAGCCCAGCACGGCGGGCGAGCCGGAGGGTCCGGCCATCAGGCCGACTCCCACCGCCAGCCCCAGCGCGGCGAAGGCGTATGATCGGGTCAGGACGTTCACGCGGGTGAGACTAGTCCACGCCTCCCGGCGGGGCAAGGCGGGCCGGGAGTGGTGCCACTTTCGGGGTGGTGCGGCCCTTTCTCCCGGCTACACCGCCTCCCCGATCCGCAGGGCGCGGATCGCCGATTCGACCGCCGGGTAGGCGGTGCGCACCGCCGTCAGGGCGTGCCCGGCCCCGTCCTGATCGCCGCGATGGGCGGCGAGTTCCAGGGCGGACGCGGCGCGGCCCAGCCGGTTGGCCCCCGCCGTGCGCGCCGCCCCGGCCAGCGTGTGGGCGGTGCCGCGGACGGCCTCCAGGTCGCTCCGCTCCAGGGCGGCGGCGGCCTCGTCCAGCAGCGGGCGGGTGGTTTCCAGAAAGAAATCCAGCATGTCCAGCGACGCCGCGTCGAATCCGCCGAAGGTGGTGCGGACATGGTCGAGGTCCAGCGTCTGCTCCGCCGTCCCGACGCCCTCCGCCGCGGGCGGCTCGTCGGGGGGCATGACGCTGCCTTCGCCCAGCGCCCGGTTCAGGGCGGCGGCGAGCTGCTTCAGGGTCACCGGCTTGGCGATGTAGTCGTCCATTCCCGCGGCGGTGCAGCGCTCCATCTCCCCGGCCAGGGCGTTGGCGGTCATGGCGATGATGGCGGTGCGCGGGCGGGGACCGGGAGCCGATTCGGCGCTGCGGATCTGGCGCGACAGCTCGTAGCCGTCCATGCGCGGCATGTGGCAATCGGTGATCAGCAGGCGGTAGGGCCGCGCCCTCCAGGCGGTCAGCGCCTCCAGCCCGTCGCCGCTCAGGTCGGCCTCGAAGCCGAGCTGGCGGAGCTGGCGCAGGATCACCTGCTGGTTCGTCGGGTGGTCCTCCGCCACCAGGATCGTCGGCGGGGGCGCCGCCGGGTTGATCACCGGGTTGATGGCCGCCGGACCACCGTCCGCCATGGCCAGCGGGGAGTCGGCGTGGCGGTCCGGCGGAACGGCGCGCCCGGCGAGGGTGGCCAGACGGCGGAACAGGGCGTCGCGGCGGATCGGGCGGCCGAGATGGTCGTGGCGCGGCGGCTGACCGGCGGGCGGTGCGCCGTCCTCGTCGGTATCCGACGGGCAGTCGCCGGCCTGCTCCCGCCCGTCCACCAGATGCAGCGTGGGCGGCGGGCGGACCCCGGCGGCGACGACGCGGGCCAGCACCGCCGGCGCCGACAGCCGCGGGTTGGGCGCGCCGGGCGCGTCGTCGGGATGGTGCTCCAGCAGGCCGTCGGAGAGGACCAGCAGGTCGGCATCGGCCATCGTCAGCAACTCCACCGCCTCGTCCGCCGTCGTGGCGTCGGCGACGGCGGCGCGCTTGTCCTCCAGCGCGCGGATCAGGACGGAGCGCTGCACCGGGTCCGGGTCCGCCACGATGATGGACAGGCCGCTCAGGTCGGTGTCGTCGCCGGGGACCGTTCGCGGATCGCCCGGCGCCAGATCGACCGTGAACCAGAAGGTGGAACCGCAGCCCGGCGCCGACTCGACGCCGATGCGTCCGCCCATCATCTCCACGAGGCGGGCGCAGATGGCCAGCCCCAGCCCGGTGCCGCCGAAGCGGCGGGTGGTGGAGCTGTCGGCCTGGCTGAAGGGCTGGAACAGGCGGGCCTGGCCGGCGCCGCTGATGCCGATGCCGGTGTCCTCCACCGAGAAGCGCAGGCGCAGCCGGTCCGACCCGGCGTCGGACGGCTCCAGCCGGGTGCGCAGGACGACCCGGCCCGCGTCGGTGAACTTGATGGCGTTGCCCGTCAGGTTGAACAGGATCTGGCGCAGCCGTCCGGGGTCGCCGCGCACCGCCGCGGGCACCTTGCGGTCGAGGTCGCAGACGAGAAGCAGCGCCTTCTGATGGGCCTGCGGGGCCAGCAGCTCCGCCACCCCCTCCACCAGCTCGCGCGGGTCGAGGTCCATCTCGTCGAGGTCGAGCTTGCCCGCCTCGATCTTGGACAGGTCCAGGATGTCGTCGATGATCCGCAGCAGCGCCGTCGCGCTGTCGCGCACGGTGGTGACGAGTTCGGTCTGCTCCGCGTCCAGCGGGCTCAGGGCGATCAGCTCCAGCATGCCCAGCACGCCGTTCATCGGGGTGCGGATCTCGTGGCTCATGGTCGCCAGGAACTCCGACTTGGACCGGGCGGCGACCTCCGCCTGCTCCTTGGCGTGGCGCAGATCCTCCTCGGCGCGCTTGCGGCCGGTGATGTCGTAGCTCCAGGCGAGGATCGCCGGCTCGCCCTCGAACTCCGTGCGCTGAAGCGTCTGGAGCGCCCAGACGCGGCTGCCGTCGGGCCGGTCCACCGCCACCTCGACGTCGCGGGCGACCAGCCCGGCTCCGTCCTGCGGGGGTGTGCGTCCCCGCAGGGTGGCGCCGGGCAGGGCCAGCGCGTGGCGGCGCCCGACGAAGGCGTCGGGCGGCAGCCCGGCCAGTTCAGCGGCGCGGGCGTTGGCGAAGGCCACGGAGCCGTCGGGCCGCCCGATCGACACGCCGACCGGGCTCTCTTCCAGGATCGCGCGCAGGCGGCGCTCGCTGTCCGACAGGGCGTGCTCGCGCGAGCGGATGGTGGCGACGAAATAGTGCAGGGCGCGCGCCATGTCGGCGATCTCGTCCTGCCCGTGGGTGGGAATGGCGACGGACCGCCCGGCGGCCGACGCGGCCATGGCCGTCTGCAGCCCGCGCAGCCGCCGCACCACGTTGCGGTGGATGTAGAGGAAGATGCCGAGAGCGCCGAGGATGGAGACCACGGCCATCGTCAGGATGGCGTTCTTGCCGTCGCGGATCACCCGCTCGAACTCGCCGGAGCGGGCGGCGATGTCCCGCTCGATGGCCAGGAAATGGTCCGACACCGCGCCGACCAGCCGGTCGGAGACGTTCTGGTTGCGCGCGATGGAGCCCTTGATGGCGCGGGCCAGCCCGATTTCCGTCAGGCGGCTGTTGAACAGATTGTGTTCCCCGAGCCCCAGCGCCTCCAGCTCCCGGTACAGCGGCTCCAGGTCGAAGGCGGCGCCGGGGGGCAGGCCGGCCACCACCTCCGCCGCGCGGTCCATCGCGGCGCGGTAGTCCTGCCGCAGCCGGTCCACCCGCGCCTCGTGGTCGGCGCGGGAGGCGGCGAGCATCAGCAGGATGGCGTGCTGCGCCTCCGCCGTCCACAGGTCGACCCGCCGTTCGACGCCCTGGGCCTCCTCCCACTCCGCCTGGGTCCGGGGGGCCGGGGTCTTGTCCCGCAGCGATTCCTCGGCGTCGCGGATGCGCTCGGCCAGCTGCATCAGGCGGCCGACCAGCCCGCCCGTCTCCGCGGCGGCGGCGAGCTGGCGCTCCACCTGGGTGTTCAGGGTCATCAGGTTGGCGATCAGCTCGTTCTTGCGGCGCTGCAGCTCGGCCACGTCGGCCACGTCGGTGCCGCGGTCGCGCAGCCGGTTCATCAGGTCTTCCAGCAGGGCGATCTGGTCGCTCAGCCGGGCCATCACCGATTCGCGCACCGACTGGCTCTGCACCGCCACCAGGGCCGGGGCGTTGGCGGCCAGCGTGCCGCTCTGCTGGGCCAGCTGCGAGGCGTTGACGAGGCCCGGCACCTTGGCCGTGGCGATCTGCTCGAACCCCTGATGGAAGCGGCCGAAGAGGGAGACGGCCACCACGCCGGTGGCGGCGGTCAGGCCGGCGATCACGGTCAGACCCGCCAGGATGCGAAACGCCACGCCCAGCCGGGGAAGCCGCATGCCCGTCCCTCGATTCTTGTCGTCCGCTTGAGATAACACGGGCAATCGACCGGGCGCAATTCACACCCCCGTGCCGCAATCGCACGCTGGGCAATGGGGCGCTGGGCAAGGGAGCGCCGGGCGGGCTTGACCCGCGCCGGTTGCCGGACCAAAGCTGACCGCAGGTGGCAGAGGGGGGAGTGGCCGATGGGCTTGGTCCGGTCTTTCGCGCGCGCCGCAATGATCGTCGCGGTCCTAGCGGCGGCGTTGGCCGCGCCAACCGGCGGGCCGCGCGCCGAAACCATGGAGGATGTGCGGGAGCGCGGGCTGCTGCGCTGCGGCGTCTCGTCCAGCGGGGCCGGTCTGGCGGCGGTGGACGACAGCGGCAACTGGCGCGGCTTCTTCGTGGACATGTGCCGGGCGCTGGCCGCCGCCGTCGCCGGCAAGGCCGACCGCGTGGAATTCGTCGAAACCAACTCCGAGAACCGCTTCGCCATCCTGCGCAACGGCGAGGTGGACGTGGTGATGGAGGGGACCACCTGGACCCTGCAGCGCGACGCCACCTTCGGCATCGATTTCCCGGCGGTCTACCTGTTCGACGGCCAGGGATTCATCGCCCACCGCGCCCAGGGCGTCGCCCGCCTGTCCGACCTGCCGCCCGGCGCTTCCGTCTGCGTGATCGAGCAGACCACCACCCTGCGCAACCTGGAGGACTGGATGGCCCGCACCGGCGTGCGCTTCCGTCTGAAACGGGTGCGCTCGACCGAAGGGGCGCTGTCGGCCTTCTTCAACCACCATTGCGACCTCTACACCAGCGACCGCATCGGCCTGCACGCCCAGCGTCTGCTGAAGGCGCCCGAGCGCGACGACTACGTCATCCTGCCGGAGGCGATCTCCAAGGAGCCGCTGGGCCCGATGGTGCGCCCGGACGAGCGGCGGTGGTTCGACGTCGTGCGCTGGGTGTTCCTGGCCACCGTCCTGGCCGAGGAGAAGGGCATCACCGCCACGAACGCCGCCCGCCTGAAGGAGGAGGCGCAGGACCCGGAGGTGCGCCGCTTCCTCGGGGCCGCCACCGGGGTCGGCTGGGGGCTGGGGCTGGACGACGACTGGGCCTTCCGCGTGGTCACGCAGGTCGGGAACTATGGCGAGATTTTCGATCGCCATCTGGGCGCCGCCTCGCCGCTGGGCATCGACCGCGGGATGAACGGGCTGTGGATGAACGGCGGCCTGCACTACGCCCCGCCGCTTGGGGGATGAGGGCGGGTGAGCGGGGGGCGGGCGGCGGCGCTCCGCCATGCCGCTTGGCCGGCCATGCCGCATTGCCTCATTGCCTTCGCCGCGGCTTTTCCCATGTTGTGGGCATGTTCGGCGAAAGGTTCGGCGAACGCTTCAAATCCGGGCGATCCGCCGCTATGGTGGCGCCTTCCGGGCGCCGCGCGGCCCGCTTCAGGCAGTTTCCCAGGCCATGACCAGACCCAACACCTACCGTTCCGGTCCCGACGAGCGCGGGCATTTCGGCATCTATGGCGGACGCTTCGTCGCCGAGACGCTGATGCCCCTGATCCTTGAGGTGGAGAAAGCCTACCGCGAGGCCCGGGCCGATCCCGCCTTCGAGGGCGCGATCCGCGAGCAGCTCAAGCAGTATGTCGGCCGCCCGAACCCGCTCTATTACGCCGAACGCCTGACGGAGAAGCTCGGCGGCGCGAAGATCTACTTCAAGCGCGAGGAGCTGAACCACACCGGCGCGCACAAGATCAACAACTGCATCGGCCAGATCCTGCTCGCCCGCCGCATGGGCAAGAAGCGGATCATCGCCGAGACGGGCGCCGGCCAGCATGGTGTGGCGACCGCCACGGTCTGCGCGCTGTTCGACATGCCCTGCGTCATCTACATGGGCGAGACCGACATCGCCCGCCAGCAGCCCAACGTCTTCCGCATGAAGCTGCTGGGGGCCGAGGTGGTTCCGGTGACCTCCGGCGCGCGGACGCTGAAGGACGCGATGAACGAGGCGCTGCGCGACTGGGTGACCAACGTCGCCGACACCTACTACCTGATCGGCACCGCCGCCGGCCCGCACCCGTACCCCGCCATGGTCCGCGATTTCCAGTCGGTGATCGGCGACGAGGTGCGCGTCCAGATGCAGGAGCTGGAGGGCCGCCTTCCGGACAGCCTCGTCGCCTGCGTCGGCGGCGGCTCCAACGCCATCGGCCTGTTCCATCCCTTCCTCGACGACCCGTCGGTGCAGATGGTCGCGGTCGAGGCCGCCGGCCACGGCATCGAGAAGGGGCCGCTGGCCCACGCCGCCTCGATCACCGGCGGGCGCCCCGGCGTCCTGCACGGCAACCGCACCTACCTGCTCCAGGATGAGGACGGGCAGATCCTGGAGGGCCACTCCATCTCCGCCGGCCTCGACTATCCGGGCGTCGGGCCGGAGCACAGCTGGCTGCACGACATCGGGCGCGTCGAGTATGTCTCGGCCACCGACCAGGAGACGCTGGACGCCTTCCAGCTCTGCGCCCGCACCGAGGGCATCATCCCCGCGCTGGAATCGGCGCACGCGCTGGCGGAGATCGTGAAGCGCGCCCCGAAACTGCCCAAGGACCACCTGATGGTGCTCTGCCTGTCGGGCCGCGGCGACAAGGACATCTTCTCCGTCGCCCAGCATCTGGGAGTGAAGCTGTGAGCGCCCTCAACGACAAGGCCGTCGACAACGGCCGCATCGCCCGGCGGTTCGCCGCGCTGAAGGCGGAGGGCCGCGCCGGCCTCGTCACCTTCATCACCGCGGGCGACCCGGATCTGGAAACCTGCCGCGCCGTCCTGCACGGCCTGCCCGCCGCGGGCGCCGACCTGATCGAGCTGGGGCTGCCCTTCTCCGACCCGATGGCCGACGGCCCGGCGATCCAGGCGGCCAGCCTGCGCGCGCTCCACGCCGGGACGACGGCGCGCAAGACGCTGGACCTCGTGCGCGGCTTCCGCGCGACGGACGCCGACACGCCGGTCATCCTGATGGGCTATTACAACCCGATCCACGCCTATGGGGTGGACCGCTTCCTGGCCGACGCGATCGAGGCCGGGGTGGACGGGCTGATCGTCGTCGACCTGCCGCCCGAAGAGGACGAGGAGCTGTGCATCCCGGCGTTGAAGGCCGGGGTGAACTTCATCCGTCTGGCGACGCCGACCACCGACGACAAGCGCCTGCCGACGGTTCTCCAGAACACCTCGGGCTTCGTCTATTACGTGTCGATCGCCGGCATCACCGGCGCGGCCAGCGCCGACAACGCCGCGGTGGGCGCCGCGGTGGAGCGTCTGAAGCGCCACACCGACCTGCCGGTGGCGGTCGGCTTCGGCATCAAGACGCCGGAGCAGGCGGCCGACGTCGCCCGCGTCGCCGACGCGGCGGTGGTCGGCTCGGCCATCGTCACGCGGCTGGCCGGCGGGCTGGACGCGCAGGGCAAGGCCCGTCCGGGGTTGGCCGAGGATGTGCTGGGCTTTGTCCGGGAACTGGCCGGCGGCGTGCGCGGCGCGCGCGTCTGAGTGCGTCGGCTGAGCGGGATATCAGGAAGAATTCGATGAACTGGCTTACCAACTACGTCCGTCCCAAGATCCGCGCCCTCTATGCCCGCAAGGAGGTTCCCGACAACCTCTGGCACAAGTGCCCGAGCTGCGAGGCGATGCTCTTCCACCGCGATCTGGAGGAGAACCTCAACGTCTGCCAGCACTGCGGCTTCCACATGCGGCTGGACCCGATCAAGCGGCTGGCCTCGATGTTCGACGAGGGCGATTACCAGTCGGTCGAGCTGCCCAAGTCGGTGGTCGATCCGCTGAAGTTCCGCGACCAGAAGCGCTACACCGACCGCCTGAAGGAAGCCCAGACCAAGACGGGCCGGCATGACGCCATCGTCGTCGGCTCCGGCCTGATCGGCGGGCAGCCGGCGGTCGTCGCGGCCTTCGACTTCGGCTTCATGGGCGGCTCGATGGGCATCGCGGTGGGCGAGGGCATCCTGGCCGCCGCCCGCACCGCCATCGCCCAGAAGGCGGCGCTGATCGTCGTTCCGGCCTCGGGCGGCGCGCGCATGCAGGAAGGCATCCTGTCGCTGATGCAGATGCCGCGCACCACCATCGCGGTGGAGATGGTCAAGGAAGCGGGCCTGCCCTACATCGTGGTGCTGACCGACCCGACGACCGGCGGCGTCACCGCTTCCTTCGCGATGATCGGCGACATCCACATCGCCGAGAAGGGCGCGCAGATCGGCTTCGCCGGCGCCCGCGTGATCGAGAGCACGATCCGCGAGACCCTGCCGGAGGGCTTCCAGCGCTCCGAGTATCTCCAGGAGCACGGCATGGTGGACATGGTCGTCCATCGCCGCGACCTGCGCCCGACCCTGTCGCGCGTCCTGACCCTGCTGATGCAGCCAGTCCTGGCCGTCGCGTCGGAAGCGCTGCCGGTCGCGGCTGTCCAGGCGGAGGAGCCGCGCAGCCAGGCGGAGGCCGCCGACGAGACGCCGTCGCAAGCTGGCGCCGAAAGGGCGGGCGCCGAGAGGACCGGCTCCGAGCAGCCGGCCTGATCCCGCGATGTCGCTCGCCGATCCGGTTCTCGACCGGCTGAAGGGGCTGCACCCCAAGGTCATCGATCTGTCGCTGGACCGCGTGCACCGGCTGCTCGCCGCGCTGGGCCATCCGGAGCGGCGCCTGCCGCCGGTGGTCCATGTGGCGGGCACCAACGGCAAGGGCTCGACGCTCGCCTTCCTGCGGGCGATGCTGGAGGCTGCGGGGCTGCGGGTGCATGTCTACACCTCGCCGCACCTCGTGCGCTTCCACGAGCGCATCCGGCTGGCCGGCACGCTGATCGACGACGACCGGCTGGCCGCCCTGCTGGAGGAATGCGAGGTCGCCAACGGCGGTGGGCCGATCACCTTCTTCGAGGTGACGACGGTCGCCGCCCTGCTCGCCTTCGCGCGGGAGCCGGCGGACGTGGTCCTGCTGGAAACCGGGCTGGGCGGGCGGCTGGACGCCACCAACGTGGTGGACCGCCCGGCGGTCACCGCGATCACGCGCATCTCCTACGACCATCGCCAGTTCCTCGGCGACACGCTGGAGGCCATCGCGGGCGAGAAGGCCGGCATCTTCAAGCCGGGCGTCCCCGCCGTGATCTTCCCGCAGCCCGCGGAGGAGGCTGCCCGCACCCTGGCAGCGCGGGCCGAGGTGATCGGCGCGCCGGTTCACGGCTGGTTGGTCACCCCGACCGATGGCGGCTTCCGCTTCGAAAGCGCCCGCCGCCGCATCGAGCTGCCGCTGCCGGGGCTGTCCGGGGCGCACCAGATCGTCAACGCCGGGGTGGCGCTGGCCTGCCTGGACCATTTGCCGGTCGTGGTGGACGACGCGGCGGTACGCCGCGGCCTCGCCGCCGTGGAGTGGCCCGCCCGCCTGCAGCGGCTGACCCGCGGTCCTCTGGTCGACGCGCTTCCCGCGGGTTGGGACCTGTGGCTGGACGGCGGCCACAACGATTCGGCGGGTGAGGTGCTGGCCGTCCAGGCTGGGCGCTGGGTGGAGGAGGAGCCGGAGCGGCCCCTGCTTCTGGTCTACGGCATGCTGGCGAGCAAGGAGCCACGTGAGTTCCTGGGACCGCTGGCGCCTTTCGTCACCGCCGCCCGCACCGTCGCCATCCCCGGCGAGGAGGCGTCGCTGACGGCCGAGGACACCGCCGCGGCCACCCGCGCCTGCGGCATCGCCGAGAGCGCGGCGGCGGCGGATGTGGCAAGTGCGCTGCAAAGTCTGAGGGGACGGGTCGCTGGACCGGCCCGCGTGCTGATCTGCGGTTCGCTCTATCTGGCGGGCATGGTCCTGGCGGAAAACGGCTGAATTTGAAGGATGGACAAGCGGGGCTTCAGCGCCCCTGCTTGCCGTCCAGTTCCAGCATGTTGCGCAGCGCGGCGAGGGTTTTGCCGAGCGCGCTCGAATCGTCCTTGGCGGTTTTCCTTCCGGACTCGCTGCCTTCCGCTTGCCTGACGGCGTCGGGCTTGGGCTTTTCCGGCTTGTTCACCGGGACCGGCTCAACGAGGTCCAGAGGCTCGTCGGCATCGTCCGGTTCCGCTTCCGGCTCCGCGGCGCGGCGCGGCAGCGGCTTGAAGCCGGGCAAGGCGTCCGCGTCGGGGCGGGTGGGCGCTTCGCTTTTCCAAGCAGGATGGGGCGGGTCGTCCAGGTCGCTTTCCGCCTCGACGAGCGCGCGCAGGGCGCGCAGCGCCTCCTCCATCTCCTGTTCCTGGGCGGACTTGCGCAGCACGGGGGCGCCGTCCTCTTCCGGCTCGTCCTCCCCATCTGCGTTGCGGTCCGCGTCATCGTCCGCGTCTTCGCGGTTCCAGAAGTC
Organism: Azospirillum aestuarii; assembly: GCF_016632405.1. Taxonomy (NCBI): domain Bacteria; kingdom Pseudomonadati; phylum Pseudomonadota; class Alphaproteobacteria; order Rhodospirillales; family Azospirillaceae; genus Azospirillum; species Azospirillum aestuarii. Next base: position 552,579 of record NZ_JAEPIV010000002.1, on the reverse strand, counting down.
GTCGTCATCGTCGTCGGTGGCGGTGTCAGCGGCGGTTTTCCGTTCCTCCGCTTCGACCTCCTCCGGACCATCGTCGCTGTCGAAGAGCGGTTTGCGCGGCCGGCCGAACAGCGGAGTCACCACGCCGCCATCACGGTCGCCGTCCTCCTCGTCGCGGTCGGCGGCGGCCTTCTGGACCATGCTGCGCAGGGCGGCGATGGTGCGGTCCAGCGGTTCGCTGCCGGCGGGGGCGGGGGCGGGCGGGCGCTCCCACGGGGGCGGGGCCTTGTCCGGGTCGCGGATGGCGAAGCCCAGGATGTCGTCGTTGGAGGGCTCGGGGTCGTCGCTGGAGTCGTCGTCGGGGACGTCTTCATCCGGATTGCCGTCCTGCGGGGCGCCGATGGCGTCCTTGATCGAGAAAGCCGGCGGCGGGAGGGGCTGAGGGAGGGGCGGCGGCGACGCAGCCTCCTCGGCGCGGGCGCCGTCGCCGCGGCCGTCCAGGATGCTGCGCAGCGCCGCGATGGTGCGGTCGAAGGAACGGGAAGCGTCGTCCGGATCGTCTGCAACCGCCGGGTGGCTCGACCGGATGGGCGGTGCCGGCGGTGGGGCGGTGGCCTCGACCCGATCCGCTTCGTCGTCCTCACCGTCATCCTGATCGGCGTCCGGGTCCAGAAGAGTCCAGCGGCGCGGGCTCCAATCCTCGTCGTCGTCGAAATCCGTTGGGTCGTCGCGCTCGGCGGTGTCCGTGGCGTCATCGTCGTGGCCGGCAAGGTCGGCAAGCGACACCGGCTCCCACAGCGGGCGCCGGCCCGACTCGGGAGCGGCGGCGCCGTCCGCGATCAGCCGTTCCAACTCCAGATCCAGCGTGTCGGGGTCAAGCCGAGCGGCGGCCGGCGTGGGAATGGGGGGCGGCATGGCCGCCCGCATGGCCGGGGCCGCGTCCTCCGCCTCGTCCATCGGGTCGCTGCGGGTCCGCATCGCGTCGAGCAGCCCTTGCAGGGCGGCCAGCGGCCCGGCGAAGGACGGGGATTCCTCCTCCACGGACGTCGCGAAGGGCGGGGGCGCCGGGCGGCTTTCGGTGTCGCGGGAACTGCAGCGCGAGCAGCGGTAATGGGGGGCGATGGACAGGACGGGATAGTTGGGGCCGAACCGCCGGTTCATGTCCGCGCGCGGCAACACGCCCTCGTGGCCGCAGGCGCGGCAGCGGACGTGCACATCGACCTCGATGTCGCGCAGGTAAAGCATGCGTGCCATGGGCGCAGTATACGCAGCGGCGTGGCCATGCCCAGCGGATTCGCCGGCCGAGCCGCGCGCCGCGCGGCGGCCGTCGGTAACCTTTTCGGTATGCCGGCCTGATGGGCCGCCGGAGACGGATGGTTGGCAAGTCGCGGCGGAGCCGCTATGTTCTGCGCCGTGGCCCCGTAGCTCATCTGGATAGAGCGACGGTTTCCTAAACCGTAGGCAGCTGGTTCGAGTCCAGCCGGGGTCACCACTTCCTCCTTCCGCGACCGGTTCCGCAGTCTGCCGAGGGGTCTTCCCATGACCGCACCCCTGTTGCACGACGCCGTTCTCATCACCGGCGCCGGCCGCCGCGTCGGTCTGCATCTGGCCGAGCGGATGATGGCGCTGGGACACCCCGTCCTCGCCCATTACCGCACGCCCACCGACGACGTGGAGCGGCTGCGCGCCGCCGGGGCGGTCTGCCTGCACGGCGATCTGGCCGATCCGGACGGCGGCCTGCGGCTGGCCGGGGCGGTGCGGGCCGTGGCGGGCAGCCTGCGGGCGGTGATCCACAACGCCTCGGCCTTCGCGGCGACGGCGGCGGGCACCGGGGACGCGCTGCGGCAGCTGGATGTCTTCCACGCCGTTCATGTCCGCGCGCCCTTCGCGCTGAACCGCGAACTGGCGCCGCTGCTGGGCGCCTGTTCGGCGCGGCGGGCCGACATCGTCCACATCACCGACATCTACGCCGACAACCCCAACCCGGCCTTCGACGCCTATTGCGCCAGCAAGGCCGGGCTTCAGAACCTCGCGCTGTCCTTCGCCAAGCGGCTGGCCCCCAAGGTGAAGGTCAACGTCGTCCAGCCGGGGCCGATCCTGTTCAAGGACTGGCACGGCCCCGAGGCGCGGGCGCGGGTGCTGTCAGAGACGCTGCTCGGCGAGGAGGGCGGGGTGGAGGCCATCGGCATGGCGGTGGAGTCCATCCTGCAGAACCACTATCAGACCGGCGCCGTCATCGCGGTGGACGGTGGTCGGCGTCTCGCCTAACCGGGGTGAGCCGCCGCGGCAACCCGGCAGGGCGGCGGTGCACAGCTCGCCCCGCGGCGGTGGGACGGGCCTCCCGGTCAGCAGCGCGGCGATTTCCGCGAAGGGGGCGGCCAGATAGGCGTCCGGGCGCAGGGCCGCCAAGCCGTCCGCCGCGATCGGGCGGCCGACCCGGCCGATCAGGTCGATGTCGGCGGGGCGGTCGCGCGTCTTGCAGCTGGGGTGCGCGCGGTCGCGGCCCAGCGCCAGTTCGATTCCCACGCACAGCCCCTTGCAGCAAGCCGGCTCCAGCGCGCTCGGCACGTAGGCGCAGTAGTTGACGAAGGAATGGGCGCTCGCCATGCCGACCGGGGCCGTGCGGTAGAAGCGGCTGAGCAGGACGGAGCCGAACAGGTCGGCCAGACGGATGGCGATCCGCGCCGCGTTCAGATCGGTTTCCACGTTCGTGCCGATTCCCAGGATGTAGCCGCCCGGCGGCGGGGCGGAAGGGACCGGAATCAAGGCGTCCATAAGCGTTCCGTCGGGAGGGATGTGCATGGGAAAGATGTGAAAATCCGGGCGGAAACGATGATGTCGGACTGTTGCCGCGTGGTCGTTTCACGAGTTAAATATGAGTGAATTTCGATGCATCTTTCCGTATGTAAAAATTCGAGGGCTGATTTTTACAGAATTTTCGTTGGATCGTTCGTAGAATGCAATCATGATAAAGGTTGCATGACCGAATAGCGGACGGTTAACCGATATGGTGGATAGAGTTGCTTGCCGTCTTATCGCTTTGGCGTTGTTTGTACTTGCCGGTACGGCCAGTGCCGGGACGTTGCCGGAACCGACGGAGAAGCCGATCCTGATCGTTTCGGGACAGATCGGGGCGACCAACCGCGACGGTGCGGCGGTCTTCGACCGTCCCATGCTGGAAGCGCTCGGCATGGTGTCCTTCACCACCGCCACCCCCTGGTACAAGGAACCGGTGACCTTCGAAGGCGTGCCTCTCGCCCGCCTTATGGAGCGTGTGGAGGCGCGCGGCGAGACGCTGACCGCGACGGCGCTGAACGACTACACCGGCGAGATCCCCATGGACGACGTCCGCAACCGCAAGGTGATCCTGGCGCTGAAGCGCGACGGGGCCTACATGCCGGTCAGCGACAAGGGGCCGCTGTTCATCGTCTATGATTTCGACCATGATCCGGACGCCAACCGGCAGAAGTATTTCGGACGCTCGGTCTGGCAGGTCGCCCGTCTGACCGTGAAGTGAAGGCACTCCCCGTGACTCCGCCGACCGAGACCGCGCCGAAAGGGAGATCGCGGCTGTCCCGCCTGCTGGGCTGGGCGTCGGAGGACCGCACGCGCCGGATTGGGTTCTGGCTGGCGATCCTGACCGGCGCATTCGGCCTGGCCGCCGCCTATCTCTCGCTGCTGGTGGTGAATTACGGCGAGGCGCTGCGCGGCGCCGCCCCCTACAACTTCGCCTGGGCGGCCGGCCAGACGGTGGGCGAGGTGACGCGGCTGGAGCAGCGCATCCTGGCCAGCGCCCTTCCGGGCGCCAAGGTCGATGCGGAGGAGGTGCAGCTCCGCCTGGACATCGTGCGCAACCGCATCGCCGTGCTGGGGCAGGGGCAGGCCTCCCTCTTCATGGACCGCTACCCGCAGCATCGCCGCACGGTGGCCCGGCTGGAGGAGGCGCTGAACACCGTCGGCACGATCCTGGTCGGACCGCTGCCGGCGGCGGACAAGGCTCTGGCCGCCCTGGCGGTGCTGGAGCCCGTCGACCGCGAACTGAACGCATTCGCCTCCGTCGCCTCGCAGTTCGGCGGGGAACTGGTGGACGAGGGACACGACCATCTGCTCTATCTGCATGGGTTGTTCTCCACGCTGGCCGTTGGGCTGGCGGTCAGCGGCGTTCTGTTCATCACGGTGCTGCTGATCCAGAACCGGGCGATCCGGCGGGCGCACGACCGGATGGAGGCGATGGCCGACGCCCTGCAAACGGCCATCGCCCAGGCGGAGGAGGCCAGCCAGGCCAAGACCCGCTTCCTGGCGACCATGAGCCACGAGCTGCGCACCCCGCTGAACGCCATCATCGGCTTTTCGGAGCTGATCCGCGACGACGGCGAGATCCATGGCGGCGGTCGTTCCAGCGGCAGCGCCCCGCCCGGAAGCACGAAGGAAAGCGCCAGGGAAACGTCCCGCCGGGAGCACACCCAGTATGCGGGCTACATCCTGACCAGCGCCCGGCACATGCTGGGCCTGGTCATCGACATCCTGACCGTCGCCCAGATGGAGGCGGGCCATGCCAACCTGACTTTCGATTCGGTGGACCCGCGCAAGGTGGTGGGCACCGCCATCGCCACGGTGCTGGGCACCCAGGCCGGGCGGGGCCGCACGATCCGGACGGCGGCGGGGGCGGTCTGGCCGGTGCTTCAGGCCGACGAGCGGGCGGTGCGGCAGATGCTGCTGAACCTGCTGTCCAACGCCGTGAAGTTCAGCACCGCCCCGTCGGTGATCGAGGTCCAGGCGTGGCTGGACCCGCAGGGGGGCTTCGTCATCGCCGTGCAGGACCAGGGCATCGGCATGACGTCGGAGCAGATTGAAAAGGCCGCCCAACCGTTCTATCAGGCGGAGGACGGCGCGACCCGCCGTTTCCAGGGGTCGGGGCTGGGGCTCAGCATCGTGAAGAGCCTGATGGAGGCGCACGGCGGCCGGCTGCTGCTGGAAGGCGCGGCGGGGGCCGGCCTGCGGGCCTCCCTCCATTTTCCGGCGGAACGGGTCGGCGGGCCGGCGCCGCGTCCGGACCCGGCAAGCCAGGTTTGAGCAAGCCAGATTTGAGATCGAGCGGCGTCGGCCTTGCCGGGAATAAGCAAAGCAAAGAAGGGATCGGGTTTTATGACGGTGCAGGCAAATGTTCTCGCCCTCGTGCAGGAGGCGATGGAGGCGCGCCGGTCGAACGAGGCGCTCGACACGCCGCTGGACGCCGCGGGCGAGGCGGCCATGATCGACGCCGCGGCGCGGAAGGTCGAAGAACTGCTCGACGTGCTGCGGATCGACCACCGCAACGACCACAACACCCGCGACACGCCGCGCCGCGTCGCCAAGATGCTGGTGCGCGAGCTTCTCAAGGGCCGCTTCACGGCGCCGCCCGAACTGACCGAGTTCCGCAACGCCGAGGAGTTCGATCATCTGATCGTCACCGGCCCGATCGCCGTGCGCTCCACCTGCGCGCACCATCTGATGCCGATCTACGGCACCGCCTTCATCGGCATCCTGCCGGCCAAGGGCGGCAACATCCTCGGCCTGTCCAAGTACGACCGGATCGTCGACCATTTCGCCGCCCGCTTCCAGATCCAGGAGGAGTTGGTCAAGCAGATCGGCAACTTCATCGTCGAGGCCACCCGGCCCCGCGGGCTGGCCGTGCGGATCAGCGCCGTGCACATGTGCAAGACCCACCGCGGCGTGCGCGCCGGCCACGACAGCCGCATGGTCAACAGCTCCTTCCACGGCGAGATGCTGGAGTCGCGCGACCTGCGCGAGGAGTTCCTGAGCGAGTGCACGGCGCTTGAGCGTTCCGCCCGCTGAGCGGACCGTTCTGCCTGCCCCGGAGGATGCTGAACGGCGCTCCGGCATCGCGGGGGCGGCGCTGCTGATGGCGGCGTCGCTCGCCCTGGTGCTGACCGCCGGGGCGCTGGCCCGCGACCTGGGCGCCCGCTACGGCGCGGCGGAGGTGCTGTTCCTGCGCTTCGTGCTGTCGCTGCCGGTGGTCGCTCCGGCCGCCGTCGCGATGGCCGGGCGGCGCGCCCTGTCGGTCACCCGGCCCGGCGGCCACGCGGTGCGGGCGCTGAGCGGCGTCGGGGCCGCGCTGATCTTCTACGCGGCGACCCAGCATCTGCCCTTCGCCGATCTGGTCGCCCTGTCCTACGCGGCCCCGCTGTTCGTGGTGCTGCTGTCCGGTCCGGCCATCGGCGAGCGGGCGGGGGCGGCCTCCGCCGTCTGCGTGGCGCTGGGGCTGGCCGGGGTGTTCCTGATCGCCCCGCCGACACGGCTGGAGCCGTGGAGCCTCGCCATGCTCGCCATGGCCTTTCTGAACGCGGTCTGCATCCTGGCGACCCGGCGGACGGCCCAGGCCGACGGGCCGGCGGCCACCGGGCTGGTCTTCGTGGTGGCGGGGTGCCTGCTGACCGCCCCGGCGGCCCTGCTGACCGGCTTCCGGATGCCTGATGCGGCCGACCTGCCGGCCTTCCTGCTGCTGGGCCTCGCCGCGGGGGCGGCCATTCTGCTGAACGCCGCCGCCTTCCGCCGGGCGCCCGCGGCGGTGCTGGCGCCCATCGATTATCTGGGGATCGCGGCCTCGGCGGCCATCGGCTTCCTGTGGTGGGGCGAACGCCCGGCGCCCGCGGTGCTGCTGGGCGGGGTGCTGATCGCCGCCGCCGGGCTGGGCACCCTGTGGGCGGGCGCGCGGCGGCCGGCCGGTTGACCGGGGGGCGACGGCTTGGCGGGCGGCGTGACGGCTTCAGCCCGTTTCGCCTACTGCACGACGATCCGCCGCACCACCGCCTTCGTCGCGCGGGCCAGATCCGCCGGGGCCAGGGCGATTTGCAGACCACGGCGCCCGCCGTTGACGACCATCTCCGGCAGGGTGTCGGCGCTGGAATCGATGAATGTGGGCAAGGCCTTGCGCTGGCCCAGCGGGCTGATGCCGCCGACCATGTAGCCGGTGGTCCGCTCGGCCAGGGTGGGGTCGGCGAGATCGGCCTTCTTGGCCCCGGCGGCGGCGGCGAGCGCCTTCAGGTCCAGCTTCGCCGCGACGGGGATGACGACGCAGGCCAGCGCCTTCGGTTCCAGCTGGACGATCAGCGTCTTGTAGACCACCGCCGGGTCCAGCCCCATGGCCGCCGCCGCGTGCAGGCCGATGGCGTCCGCCGAGGGGTCGTACTCATACTCCATCAGGCGGTGGGCAATCCCCGCCGCCTTCGTGGCGTTCACCGCCGGTGTGACCTTCGCCGCCATCTCGGCCTTGCTCCCCCGGGCGCGGATTCGCCCTTTCACGCCGGGAGCTTAGCAGATCGCCCCGGCGAGGGGGAGAGGGGGACGGAGGGGAGGACGCACCGCCGCGGTGCACCCCTTTCGACGATGCAATTTTTCCCAAATTGCGTCCGTGTTCATGCCAACGCGCCTTGGACAGACGGGCCGCCTGCCGCGATTCTGACCGCCGTCCCGCTTCCAGGTCGGAGAGTTGGAGAATCATGGTCCCACGCACGCTGCTTGTCGTCGATGACGATCCCACCCTGGAAGGCCGGGTCCAGGACGCCCTGCCGGTGTGCCGGATCGTCGCCGCGGGCGGCGTGACGGACGCGCTGGAGGCGGTGCGGGCGCACCGGCCCCCGGTGGTGGCCCTGTCGGTCGATCTGGCGCAACTGACCGAGCCGCCGAATGGGAGCGGCCACGGCCTGGACGCCCTGTCGCTGATCCTGGGCGAGGCGCCGTCGATCAAGGTCATCGCGCTCGCCCCGCGTGACCAGCGGGTGTTGGCGGTGCGCGCGGTGGCCCGCGGCGCCCATGAGGTGTGCAGCAAGCCGATCGACGCGCAGGAACTGGCCGGGGTGGTGCAGCGCGCCTTCCAGCGCGCCGACCTGGAGCTGGAAGGGCGCCGGCTGGCCACTGGGGACGCCCCGCCGACGCTGCGCGTCCTGCGCGACGAGACGGAGCGGCGCGCCCTGCTCGACACGCTGGCCCGCTCCGGTGGCAACCTGTCGGCGACGGCTCGCCTGCTCGGGGTCAGCCGCCCGACTCTCTACAGCCTGCTGCGCCAGCACGGCATCCGCGCGGATTAAGGCGGACTTGGCTCACTCCGCGCGGGAGCCTGGGTTGCCGATCATCGACAGGAACTCGCGCCGGGTGGACGGGTCGCTGCGGAAGGCGCCCAGCATCCGGCTGGTTACCATGGTCACGCCGGTCTTGTGCACGCCGCGGGTGGTCATGCACTGGTGCTGCGCCTCGATCACCACGGCGACGCCTTCGGGCTGGAGCACCTGATCGATGGTGTTGGCGATCTGCGCCGTCATCTTCTCCTGGATTTGCAGGCGCTTGGCGTAGGCCTCGACGAGCCGCGCCAGCTTGGAGATGCCGACGACCCGTTGGCGGGGCAGGTAGGCGACGTGCGCCTTGCCGATGATCGGCACCATGTGGTGCTCGCAGTAGGATTCCAGCCGGATGTCGCGCAGGACGACCATCTCGTCGTAACCGTCGGTCTCCTCGAACGTGCGCGCGAGGATGTCCTCGGGGTCGATGGCGTAACCGGCGAAGAACTCCTCGTAGGAGCGGACCACCCGGTCCGGCGTGCCGACCAGGCCCTCGCGCGCCGGATCGTCCCCGGCCCAGCGGATCAGCGTGCGGACGGCATCCTCGGCCTCGGCACGGGTGGGGCGCGCGGTCTCGCTGTGGCTGGTGCCGACGGGGTGGCCGGGGCCACGGAGGATGTTGTCGGCGTGCGGAGTCTTGGAAGCCGTCACGGGGCGAAGCCTTTCGATTTCCTGGTCAGACAGGTCGCGGTCAAACAGGTTCCTGTCACATGCGGCCCGTCGCCGCGACATGCAATGCCGGAGCTGGCCTGTCAGGTATGAATACGACCCGCAGCGCGCCCGGATCACCGGGGTCTTCGCGAAGGTGGCAGGCAGCAGGGCGGGATATGGCGCAAGTGGGTTCGGACGCCTCACAATCAAGGCGCCGGGCTCCGTCTTTCAGCCCGCGCAGCGGCGGGTTGGTTGCACGGGGCGGGCAGACGTTCACCGGCGACCGCTGCGCGACCGGCGTCAGTTCAGCTGGCGGGGCTGGTGCGGGCTGTCCAGCGAGAAGGCGGGGACCGCCACGTCGAAGGCCTCGCCACCGCCCGTTTCGAACCGGTAGGAGCCGACCATGATGCCGGACGGCGTTGGAAGCGGTGTTCCGCTGGTGTATTCGAAGCTGCCGCCGGGCTCCAGCACCGGCTGTTCGCCGACCACGCCCGGCCCGCGGACCTCCTGCACGCGCCCCAGCGCGTCGGTGATGTGCCAATAGCGTGTGCGCAGCCGGACGGTTTCCTGGCCTTCGTTCTCGATCCGGACGTGATAGGCCCAGACATAGCGGCTTTCGGCGGGCATGGACTGCTCGTCGAGAAAGACCGGCTGGACGGTGACGCGGATCGCGCGGGTGACTTTCGTGTACATGGCGGCACTCCCGGCCCAGAGAATAGGGGCGGGGGAAAGCGCCTGTCCAGTGGCGGAGCGGGGGACACCCCCTCCGGGTGCCCCGAAGCGGTGGGACGGGTGTCGCGGCGATGCATGCAGGACACACCGGGAAGCCATGCGCAGGGGGGCGGTTCCGGCCCATTCACGATCGCTTGAACCCCCTGTCAGCCGATGATATATGCGAGGTCCCTGCAACGGCCGAAGAGCCTTGCCCATGTCTCGTCCGCACAGCATCAGCATCCGACGACGACGCCACACCGCGCTGCGCGCGGTTGCGGCCGTCCTTGGGTCGCGTGCGGACGCTTCGGGTCTCCGCCGGCACTGATCCGGCGCTCCCCCGGCGCGGCGGCGCGGTCCGCCTCCGACCACAGTCCTTTTGCCGGGAAGCCCCTGACATGATGATCTCCCTGGAAGAGCCGCGGCACGACGCGGCGATCGAAGCCCTGCTCGACCGGTCCTTCGGCCCGGATCGTTTCAAGAAGACCGCCTACAAGCTGCGCGAGGGCGTCGCCCCGATCCCGGAACTCGGCTTCGTCGCCATCGAGCACGACGAATTGGGCAACGAGATCCTGGAGGGCACGATCCGCTACTGGCCGGTGACCATCGGCGGCACGGTGCCGGCGCTCCTGCTTGGCCCGATCGCCGTGTCGGACCGGCTGCAGGGCGGCGGGCTGGGCAGCAAGCTGATCCGGATGAGCCTGAACAAGGCGGCGGCGCTGGGCCACCGGGCGGTGATCCTGGTCGGTGATGCGCCCTATTACGCGCGGTTCGGCTTCACGCGGGACCTGACGCTGGACATGGCCCTGCCGGGTCCGGTGGATCTCGACCGCTTCCTGGGGCTGGAGCTGGTCTCCGGCGCCCTGGCCGGCGCCGCTGGCATGGTGACCGCCCCGGTGGCGGATGAGGGCTTCGGGGTGCCTGCGAATGAGGATGCGCGGCCGGTGGCCGGCGGCACCGCCTTGTTTCCGCGACTGATCTCGCCCTTGGTGTCGGTTTTTGCCGCTTCCCCGCGGGAACTTTCCGATTCCCGCCTGTGGCGTGCTCGAACCGCTTGAAAGCGGCGAAAGCGTCGCCTATAAACATGCGGCGCGCGGGTGTAGCTCAATGGTAGAGCAGAAGCTTCCCAAGCTTACGACGAGGGTTCGATTCCCTTCACCCGCTCCAACATCTCCTTGAAAATCAGAAGTCTGCTGAGGCCTTCGTTCAAGGCGCGCGGAGGGTCGGGGTGGCCGCGGACATTGGTCCGGCGGCCTGATCCCCGTTCTGAAGCCTGTGTTTACCGGTGCTTGCCGTTGTTGGAGGTCAGGGCCCCCACCGCGGCGCCAGCCGCACCGCCGATCACGCCGCCCATCACGGCGCTGCCCCCCGTCAGAGCGCCGACCGCGGCACCGCCCGCGGCGCCGATGGCACCGCCGGAGAGCGTGCGCTGTTCCCGGTGGCTGAGGTTCGAGCAGCCCGTCAGAACAAGGCCGCCAACCACGATCACTGCCAGTTTCTTCACCATGATCCTACCCGTTTTCTTCCCTGCATTCTTGGGTGGCACCAGCCGGGAAGGCCGGCGGCCAAGCCTGCGCTTGTGACGCATGCTTACGGAATGAACACACGTCTGCGTGTGACTATTCCGGGACGGAAGGCATCAAAACCATCCCTAAGAGGGTGATTTCTCCTTCTCTCCCTCTCCCTAAGATGGGTGTGCAGGGTCGTTCAGCAAAGCCAATGGAAACGGCATGCAGGCTCCAATGAAAAACTGTAATAATTTTCTGGTTATTGCTTGTTTACCATCATGCCGCGTTGACACGTTGCACTGATTTGGGCGCGTTTCCTCTTTACATCACCAAAGTTGCATGGAAAGTTCAGTCTTCTAACGATCTGCGTCACATGGTAGGCGCAGGCTCATCGGAAACGTCCCAGGATGCCCCCCATGCTGCATCTTTCCAGGCTGCAGGCCCTTGCCGTCCTCCCTGCGAGCCGCCCGAGAGACCGCCGCGAACGGCACCCGTTGCAGCCGGTCAGCGGCCATCCTTGCGCGCCGGCCTTTGAACGTTCGGATGCGGCGATTCATCCGGCGGTTCCGGCAGCGGTGCCGGCGGTTTTCCAATCCACGTCCCAGCCCCGCCCAGTCTCCGGCGGGGAGCCGCTGGCCCGCGTCATCCACATGGCGACCACCGGCGTGTGGGTGGTGAAGCGCCAGGGCCGGATGCTCGAAATCGAGGGACGGATGCATTGGAGCTGTCCGCGCTCCCTCGCGTCGGACGCGGAGCGCGCCGGCGTCGCCCTGTCCGATCTGGTCATGAACACCGGCCGCCAGTCCTGATCCGGCGGTAAAAGGAAAAGCGGTGAAAAACAAAAAGAGCGGCGCCCGCAAACGCCGCTCTTTTGCATGTTCCGGTCCGGAAGGGAGCCGCGTCAGCGCTCCATCGTCACGGCCTTGATGGTCTCGACACGGATCTCCTCGGTCAGCCGCTCCTTGTAGGCGGCGAATTCCGGGGTGGTCTTGACCTTGTAGGAGCGGGGGTGCGGCAGCTCGATGGGGATGTCGCACTTGATGCGGCCGGGGCGGGCCGACATCACCACCACGCGGCTGGCCATGAAGATGGCCTCGTCGATGTCGTGGGTGACGAACATCACCGTCTTGCGGTCAGCCTCCCAGATGCCCAGCAGCAGCTCCTGCATCAGCTCGCGCGTCTGGTGGTCCAGCGCGCCGAAGGGCTCGTCGAGCAGCAGCATCTTCGGGTCGTTGGCCAGCGCGCGGGCCAGCGCCGTGCGCTGCTGCATACCGCCGGACAGTTGGGCCGGGTGATGGTTCTCGAAACCCTTCAGCCCGACCTGGGCCAAAAAGCGGTCGGCGATCGCCAACTGCTCCGCCCGCGGCAGGCCGCGCTCGCGCAGGCCGAAGCAGACGTTGTCGCGCACGGTCAGCCAGGGGAACAGCGTGTAGGACTGGAAGACCATGCCACGGTCCGGGCCGGGGCCGGACACCGCCTTGTCCTCCAGCAGCACCTCGCCGGCGCTCGGCGTCTCCAGCCCGGCGACGATGCGCAGCAGCGTGGACTTGCCGCAGCCCGACGGCCCCAGGATGGTGATGAAGTCGTTGTCGGCAACCTCCAGGCTCGTCGGCACCAGCGCGCGGGTCGGCGCCGTGCTGGTGCGGCCGGGGAAGGTCTTCTCGACGTTGCGGATGGACAGCTTGCTCATGGCCGGCGCTTATCGTCCTCTGGCCCACGGGAAGAGACGGGCGTTGAGCGCCCGGAACAGCAGGTCGGTGATCAGGCCGATCACGCCGATGATGAAGATGCCGAAGATCATCTGGCCGGTGTCGAGAAAGCGCTGGGCGTCGATGATCATGTGGCCGATGCCGCGCGATGCGCCCACCAGCTCCGCCACGATCACGTAGGTCCAGGCCCAGCCGAGCACGAGGCGCAGCGCCTCGAAGATCTGCGGTGAGGCGGCGGGCAGCAGGACGCGCAGCACCACGCCGTCGCGCTTGGCGCCCAGCGTGTAGGCGGCCTCCACCAGATCGCTGCGGATGCCCGACACGATGACCGTCACCATGATGACGAGCTGGAAGACCGAGCCGATGAAGATCACCAGGATCTTCTGCAACTCGCCCACGCCCGCCCACAGGATCAGCAGCGGGATGAAGGCCGAGGCCGGCAGGTAGCGGGCGAAGGACACGAAGGCTTCGAAGAAGGCCTCCACCGGCTTGAAGGCCCCCATCAGGATGCCCAGCGGCACCGCCAGCGCGGCGGCCATGACGAAGCCGGCGAAGACGCGCCAGACGGTGACGGCGATGTCCTCGGCGAAGCCGAACTCCCGGAACAGCGCGACGCCCGCCGTCAGCGTATCGCCGGGCGAGGCCAGGAACAGCGGCTTTACGAAGCCGCCGTAGGTGGCGATGCCCCAGCCCAGGAAGAACAGCACGAAGCAGGCGATGCCCAGCACCGTGCGCAGCGTCGGAGCGACCGGCTTCAGGGGAGTGAAGAGGGGGGACATGGGATTGGATGGACCATTGTCGGTGACTTATGAAAACACTGGCCCCCTCCCTGACCCTCCCCCGCTGGGCGGGGGAGGGGACAATTCTCCCTCCCTTGCCGAAGGCGGGGGAGGGAAGGGACCCATGCGCAGCATGGGAAGGGTGGGGGTAATCAGGAAGGACCGTTCTACTTCACGAAGGATGCGTCGGTCATGCTGTCCAGGCTCGGCGGGGCCTTGCGGATCAGCTTGGCCTCCAGCATCACGTCCTGAACCTCCTTGATGAAGGTCGGCATGGTCTTGGTCAGATACTCGACGTTGCCGGCCTTGTCGTACCAGAGCACGGTCTTGGCGGAGGTGGCGAACTGTTCCGGCGTCTGGTTGACGTCGCGGGCCATGATCTCGAAGGCCTTCTTCTCGTCCTTCTTGATCTCGTCCAGCGCCTCGAACCAGCTGTCGACGAAAGCCTTCACGACCTTCGGGTTCTTCTGGATGTAGTCGGGCTGGAAGGCCAGCGTGTCGATGATGACGCCCGGCGTCTGGTCCGACGTGACGATGATCTTGCCGTTGGCCTCGCGCACCTTGGACAGGTACGGCTCATAGGTCACGGCGGCGTCGAACTGGCCGGCGACGAAGGCGTTGGCGGCGTCGGACGGCTGGAGGTTGACGGTCTGCACCTCGCCGATCGACAGGCCGTTCTTCTTCAGCACATAGGCCAGCCAGAACTGCGGCACGCCGCCATACTGCACGGCCACCTGCTTGCCCTTCAGGTCGGCGAGGCCGTTGACCGCGTCGCGCACGACGATGCCGTCGCCGCCGTGCGAGCTGTCGAGCACCAGCACCTGCGTCACGTCCACGCCGGAGGAGGCGTAGAGCAGGTGCGTGTCCACCGTGGTGGTGATCGCCTGCACCTCGCCCGCCGCCATCGCCTGGTGGCGGTTGGAGGTCGGCATCTTCTTGATCTCGACCTCGATGCCGTTCTTCTTGAAGATGCCGGTTTCCTTGGCCAGCGTGATCGGCGCGAAGCCGGTCCAGCCGCTCATCGCCACGGTCACCTTGGTCTGCGCCGAGGCCGAAACCGCGCACAGCCCGGCGACGGCCGCCGCCAGGGCTCCGGCCATCCACGACGTCTTCCTCATGATCCCCCGCTCCCGGTTCTGAAGGTGTCTTTTGATCGCGCCGGGCGGCGGCCCGCCGCCCACGCATCCGTGTGCCGCATTGTGCACGCCTGTGGGGTGGGTGGGAAGGGATGGGCACCACCTTGGCCGCAGACCTGACCTTCGTCGGATGGTGCGAATGGAAACCCTTGCAACCAATGGCTTATTGGGATGCTTGCGTGCCCAATCCATATACCAACTGAACAAACCGCGACGGGTGTATGCCGTTCTTTTGGGCACCACAGAGGGGAGGCCGGACAGGATGCGCTCCATGGACCCGATGAACCCGCCGATGAACTCGACGGACCGCCAGCGGACGCTGGACTATTTCGAACGACTCGGCCGGGACAAGGTGCGGCTGTACAGCGCCATCGACTGCGACCGTTACCTGGGCGGCTGGCAGGTGCGCGAACTGGCCGACCAATGGCTGGCGGAGAAAGCCGAGGAGGAGCGCCCGGTGCCGCTGTGGCGGCGGATCGTCCGGCGGCGCTGACGCCGCCGCACTGTCTTCCTCTGTTTACGCCGCCCCGGCGCTTGCCATCATCTTGCGCAGGTCGTTGGGGAAGACCGGCTTGTGCAGGATGCTGAAGCCGTTGCGGCGGGCCTCGTCCAGCCGTTCCGGGGCGGTGTCGCCGGTCAGGATGATGCCCGGCACGTCCTTGCCGACCAGACCCTGCACCGCGGCCAGGGCTTCCGGCCCGGTCCGCCCCTGCTGGAGTTGATAATCGGCCAGCACGATCTGTGGGCGGCGCCCGTCGGCGCGCAGCCGTTCCAGCGCCTGATCCCCCGACCGTGCGGTCAGCACGCTGTAGCCCCAGCCCTCCAGCATCGCCTTCAGGCCGAGCAGGATGATCGCCTCGTCGTCGATGACCAGCACCATGCCCTTGGTCGCGCAGTCGTTGGCGGCCTGCCGGAAGAGGTCCATCGCGGGCGGCGGGACGGCGGCGCGTGGCCTCTCCACGACGACGCGCGGCATCTCCACCGAGAAGACGGAACCGATCCCCTCCTTCGAGCGCACGCGCACGCGGTGGTCGAGCAGCTTCGACAGGCGCTTGACGATGGCGAGGCCGAGGCCCAGACCGCGGTCGCCGCTGCCCTGGATCTGGGTGAACTCCTCGAAGATGTCCTCCAGCCGGTCGGCGGGGATGCCGACGCCGCTGTCCCACACCTCGACGCGCAGCCGGTCGGGGCCGCTGCGGCGGCAGCCGATCAGGATGCGGCCCTGGCGGGTGTAGCGCAGCGCGTTCTCGATCAGGTTGCGCAGGATGCGCTCCAGATGCGACGGGTCGGTGCGCACCCAGGCCCGCGTCGGGACGGCGCGCAACTCCAGCCCCTTCTGGGCGGCCCGCGGCGCGTATTCGGCGACCAGACGGCCCAGGACCTGTCCCAACCGGACCTCCACCGGGTTGGCGGCGATCTTGCCGGATTCCAGCCGCGACATGTCGAGGAGGCCGTCCAGCAGACCCTTCAACGTGTCCAGCGCCTGGCGCATGTTGTCGAGCAGCGGCAGGCTGGGGTGGCCCTGCAGGCGGTCGCCCAGAGCGGCGGCGAAGAGGTAGAGCGACTGCACGGGCTGGCGCAGGTCGTGGCTGGCGACGGCCAGGAACTTCGACTTGCCGGCGGCGGCGTGCTCCGCCTCCTCCCGCGCGCGGCGCAGGTCGGCCTCGGCCTGCTTGCGGCCGGTCACGTCCACGGCGGCGCAGGTGATGCCGGCCAGCGCGCCGTCCGGGCCGCGCAGCGGGTCGATGGTTATGTCGTAGAAGTGTTCCTGCCCGGCGTGGCGGATGCGGACTTCCTCGCGCACGCCCTCGCCGGTCTCCAGCGCCCGGCGCTTGATGGCGGTCAGGGCTTCGGCGTCGGCGGCGTCCTCGAACACCTCGAAATCCGTCTTCCCGACGACGCGCTCCGCCGTGTAGCCAAGGGCGGGGTTGTGCATCCAGGTGTAGCGCAGGGCGCAATCCTGGTTGAAGACCACGACGCCGGAGTTGCGCAGCGCCGTGCGGAAGCGCTCGTTGGCGACGCGCAGCGCCTCCTCGGTGGACTTGCGCTCGGTGATGTCGATGCCGGAGACGATCAGGTGGGTGATCCGGCCGTCGGGTCCGCGCATCGGGGTGACCCGCATCTCCATGATCGCCGCGCGGTCCCCGGCGATGCGCACCGGCGCGTCGAAGCGCGCGGAGTCGCCATCGGCGGCGCGCTCCACCGCCGTGCGCAGGCGGTCGCCCGCGGCGCCGGCGAAGGCGCGCCGGCAGGCCTCGTGGAAGGGGTGACCGACGATCTGCTCGACCGGCAGGCCGGCGGCCTGGACGGCGGTCTGGTTGACCTGAAGCACGTCGCCCGCCGGGCTCAGCACGCCGATGAAGGTCGGCAGCGCGTCCAGGACGGCGCGCAGATGCTCCTCCGAGCCGCGCAACGCGCGCTCGCGGGCCTCCAGCGTCTCGGCCATGGCGTCGAAGGCGCGGCCGAGCTGGCCGATCTCCGACTTGCGGTCCACCAGACCGGCCCGCGCGCTGGAATTGCCGGCGCTCCACCCCTGGGTGGCGCGGATCAGCGCCTCGACCGGGCGGCGGATGAACAGGGTGCCGCCGATCCAGGCGGCCAGGATGGCGACCAGCAGCCCGGTCAACGTCATCAGCAGGCCCTGGCGGGTAGCGCGGTCGATGGTGCCGGCCACGGCGGTGTGGTCGAGCCCGACGCTGATGAACAGGTCGCGCGTGCCCTGGCGGGACGGCGAATAGGCCAGCACCCGCGCCACCCCGTCCATCCCCGGCAGGGTGGTGACCCCGCCGCGCGGTTCGCCCAGCAGGTCCAGATAGGGCCGAGGCACGCGCTCGCCGCGTTGGGCGATGCCGTTTGGCAGCTTGACCAGGATGGTGCCGTTGCGGTCGGTGACCAGCAGGCTGGCGTTCTCGGGCAGGGGGCGCGCGGCGAAGTTGGTGGCCAGCCAGGGCAGGTCGAGGCCGAGCGTCACCACCCCGGCGACCGCGCCGGACTCGTCGCGGAAGGGAACGGCAAAGGGCAGCATGGCCGTGCCGGGCTCCGCCGCCGGGCCGGGGGTCGTCCATTCGCCGACGACGAAGCGGCCTTCCTTCAGCGCGCGGCGGACGTAGGGAAGGTCGGCGGCGGCTGGGGCGCTGTGGGGTGTCGCGCTGCACAGAACGGCGCCGTCGCGGTCCAGGACGGTCAGGTTGCGGTATTCGGGAGCGCGTTGGGCCAGCCGGATCAGATGGGCCTGGCATTGGGCGTGGTCGCCGGAGCGCAGGGTGGCCGATTCCGCGATGGAGGTGACCATCAGCCGCGCGCCGTCGACGATCCGCGCCTGCTCTCCCTCGACCAGATGCAGCAGGCGTTGGGCCTGGGCCGCGACTTCCTCGGCGCGTTCCGCACGGAATTGGAACACGCTGTAGGCCTGGATGCCCAGGGCCGGCAGGACGGCCAGAAGCACCAGCAGGAAAAGGCGGGCCAGCAAGGTCATCGTGTCACAGGCTCCCATCGGGCGGGAAAGCAGCCGGAACCAAAAGTCCGCTATCGTTTCGCCTGTGTTCCGAATAACCTTTGCATGGTTAAATCGCAGTTAATGCCGGGTGTTTATTTCCTTTCGGACCGGAAACTTGCTGGGTTTTCGCTGGCAATAAAGGGGTAGCTTGGCTGGAAAGCTGACGATTTACTTCTGCATTTCTCCTAAAATTTTTGGGTTTCCTGCTATCGAAGGAGGTAATCACCAACACCTTCGATTGACGGGCGGATGCCGGTCGGTACCGGGTGCCGACCGGTCGCCGGATTGCAACCCCTGCGGCAGGTTGCCCATGGTGTCCTTCATCGCGTCCGGCGGACCACCCGCGCCGCCCGTGGCGACTCCTGAGCGGATTCCCTAAAATATTTCTCACAACCCCTTGGCGAATGTTAACCTTGGGTGGATGGAATCCTCCGCCACAATCCACGGTCAATGCGGAACGCGCGGCATCCCCGAGCCGGATCGCCCGCTTCCAGCGGAGGACGGGCGTGCTACAGTGCGCACCCCGCTGCTCCGCCCGCCGCTCCGGAACGCCCGCTTGCCGTCGAAGTCCCATCATCGTCCGCTGGTTCTTCTGGTGCTGGCCGCGCTGCTGCCGCTGGTTGTCCTGTCCGCGGCTCTCGGCGGCGCTTGGCTGCGGGGGCAGCAGAGCGCGATGGAGGCCAACGCCATTGCGCTGGTGGACCGTCTCTCCGCCCTGGTGAACCGGGAACTGTCCGCGCAGATGGACGCGTTGAAGGCGGTGGCGGCGTCGCCCCTTCTGGACGGCTTGGCCGCCGACGGTGAAGTTGATGCCGTGGCCTTCTTCGAATACGCCGAACGGGTGCAGGGCGCGCTTCCGCTGTGGACGACCATCGTTCTCAGCGATGTCCAGGGAAACCGGCTGGTCGACGCCCCCTTCCTGGTGGGTGGTGTCAGGGGCAAGGTGCTGGACATGGACAGCCACCGGCGCGTGGTGGAGACGGGCAAGCCGGCGGTCGGCACGATCCTGCGCGGTCCGCGCGGCAGTCATGCCTTCCCCATCCGCGTTCCGGTGACGCGCAACGGCGCGCCGTTCGCCGTGCTGTCGGCGGTGGTGATGCCGGAAGGATTCCAGAGCCTGCTGTTCGGCAACAGCCTGCCACCGGGCTGGATCGCCGCCATCATCGACGCCGAAGGGCGTGTGGTGGCGCGGGCCGGCGGCGATCCGGATATGATCGGGCGGCAGGCCAGCGAAAACGCGCTCCGCGCCCGCCGCGCCGCCGACAGCGGCGTCTACGACGGGATGAGCCTGGAGGGCACGCCGACGGTGGTCGCCTTCCGCACGCTGCCCGACTATGGATGGTCGGTTCACTTCGCCATTCCGTTGGACGCCTATCGGGCGCCGGTCTCCAACGCGCTGTGGCTGGCCGGGGCGGGGGTGCTGGCCAGCCTGACGATGGCCGGCGCCTTCCTGTGGCTCCTCGTCCGCGAATTGCGGCTGCGCCGCCGCCAGGAGGCGGCACGGGAGGAAAGCCTGCGGTTGGAGGCTCTGGGCCGCATGACTGGCGGCGTCGCCCACGACATCGCCAATCTGCTGACCGTCGTGATGAGCGGCCTCGCCGCCATCCGCAGCCGTCCCAACGACCCGGAGCGCATCGCCCGCGTGCTGCCCGAGATCGAGGGTGCGGTGGCGCGCGGGCAGGCGCTGATGCGGCAGATGGCCGCCTTCGGCCGCCGCAGCGTCTACGAGCCGGTGCCCTTCCGTCTTCAGGACCGCAAGGCGTCGCTGGAAGCCCTTCTGGCGCGCTCCGCCGGCAGCGCGGTGGACACCGCGCTGATCGTTCCGGACGACCTCTGGTCCATCCTGGCCGATCCGGACGCCATGGAGGTGGCGCTGCTCAATCTGGCGGTGAACGCGCGCGACGCCATGACGGACGGCGGCACGCTGACCGTCATGGCGGAAAACCGTGGCCTGCCGGGCCGGCGGGGCGACGACACAGGGCTGTCCGGCGATTTCGTGGCGCTGGCCGTCCGCGACACCGGAACCGGCATCCCGCCGGAGCATCTGCGCCGCATCTTCGAACCGTTCTTCACCACCAAGCCGGAGGGGAAGGGAACCGGGTTGGGGCTCAGCCAGGTCTTCGGCTTCGCCCGGCAGTCGGGCGGGACGGTCACGGTGACCAGCACCGTCGGGTCCGGCACCACCGTGACGCTCTATCTGCCGCGGGCCTGCGAAGGCGCCCCCCCGTCTCACTGACGCGGCCGCGGTGAATCGGGGCGGCGCGGGAACCGCCCCGCGGCGCGCCGTGTTGAACGGGCGCCATGGACATCGCATTCCGCACGCCCCCCCATTCCACCACGACGGACGGCGCCCCGCGCACGGTCGGCGTGGAGGTCGAATTCGCCAACCTCGACGCCCCGTCCGCGGCGGCGGTGGTGCACCGTCTTTACGGCGGCGCGCTGGAACCGGAAAGCCCGCACCGCTGCCGGGTGACCGGCACGCGGCTGGGCGATTTCGCGGTGGAGCTGGACATGCGCTCCGCGCATCCCAGCAAGGCGGAGGCCGAAAAGTCGGAAGCCGGCAAGGCGCAGGACGATGAACCCGGAGCGCTGAAGAAGGCGGTGGGCAAGGCGGTGGACGGCGCGGTGGAGGCGCTGCGCCCCTGGTGGGGCAACATCGGCAGCCTCGTCATGCCCTTCGAGATCGCCGCCCCGCCCATTCCCCTCGCCCGGCTGGCCGAGTTGGAACCCCTGTTCGCCGCCCTGAGCGCGCAGGGGGCCGCCGGCACGGACGCCAGCCCGCTGTTCGCCTTCGGCCTGCATCTGAACCCGCAGGTGGCGCGCACCGACGGGGAGTATGTGCTGGACCATCTGAAGGCCTTCCTGCTGCTGGCCCCCTGGCTGCGCCGCGAGATCCGCGTCGATCCGACCCGGCGCCTGACCGGCTTCATCGCCGCCTTCCCGGTGGAGTACGCGGTGAAGGTCGTCGATCCCGCCTACCGTCCGGATCTCGACGGGCTGATCGGCGACTATCTGGAGGCCAACCCGACCCGCAACCGCGAGCTGGACCTGTTCCCGCTGTTCGCCCATCTCGCCCCGGAGACGATGGCGGCCAAGCTGAACGACCCGCATGTGCGGCCCCGCCCGACCTTCCATTACCGGCTGCCGAACGCCCGGCTGGGCGACCCGGACTGGAGCCTGGCCCAGGATTGGAACCGCTGGGTGGCGGTGGAGGAGCTGGCGGCGGACCGCGACCGGCTCGACGCGCTGGGGGCGGATTTCCGCGCCTTCGCGGCGCGCAAGGCGCTGGACGGGTGGGCCGCCGAGGCGGGCCGGCGGCTCGCCGTCTGACGGGGGCGACATGGCCGCCTTCATCGCACGGGGACGCCCCCTGATCGGAGTCACCGCGTCGGTGCACGGCAGCCGCATCGCCTGGTGGGCGAACCGTCTGGCACTGCGCCGTGCCGGGGCGCGGGCGGTGCGCATCACGGCGCGCGATCCCTTTCCCATCGAGCGGCTGGACGGGCTGGTGGTCGGCGGCGGCGACGACATCGACGCCGCCCTGTATGGCGAGACCGCCCGCCCGAAGATGCGCATCGACCCGGAGCGCGACCGGCTGGAGCTGTGCGCGCTGGACGGCGCGGCGGCCCGGCGGCTTCCCGTGCTGGGCATCTGCCGGGGCTCGCAGATGATCAACGTTCACCGCGGCGGCTCGCTGCTCACCGACATCCACGAGGTGTACGAGGAGGCGCCGCGCCTGCGCACCGTCCTGCCGCGCAAGCGCGTCCGCATTGACCCGCGCAGCCATCTCTACCGCATCCTGGGCATCGCCGAATGCCGGGTCAACGCGCTGCACCATCAGGCGGTGGACCGGCTGGGCGACGGTCTGCGCGTGGTGGCGCGTGAATCGGTGGGGATCGTCCAGGGGATCGAGGCGATCCGCCACCCCTTCCTGATCGGGGTGCAGTGGCATCCCGAATATCTGGTCGCCGACCCGCGCCAGCAGGCGCTGTTCCGCACTCTGGCCGCCACCGCCGCCGGAACCGCCAGCCTGGAGGACGCCGCCACCCTGTAACCGTCTCCTTGACTGTCCCCCTTAACTGTTCGTTGTGCCACCATTTCCCTCGCGCGCGGAAGCGGCTATCCTAACGATCGGGCCTAACGATCGGGACGCCGCAACGGCGGAGGGGCACGGGCGTGACGGAGAAACAGGCGGGCCGGCGGCTTCGGCTGCACACGGTGACGATGCTCACCGCGCTGGCCACGGCGTTTCTGATGGCCGGGCTGACCCTCGGGGTGGGCGGCGCCTTCGTCCGGGTGCTCGACCTTGCGGAAGAGGCGGACCGCGCCATCGTCCCCCAGATCGCCCGCCAGCACCAATACGCCGTCTTCGCCGCCCGCATGGGCCAGCTCGCCGAGGCCGTCCTGCGCTCCCGCTCGCCGGAGGAGCGCGCCGGCGCCCTGGCCGAGGTGGAGGGGGTGTCGCAGCGCTTCGCGGCGGATGCGGCGGCCCCGGAGCTGCTGCAACGGCTCGAACAGGCCATCCAGGCGGTGCGCCGCACCGCGGAGCGGGCCGATGCCATCGACACCCTGGCGGCCCAGGCCATCGCCCTGCAGCAAAAGGGGGACGAGGCGTTCCTCAGCCTGCTGCGCTCCGGTGCGCCCCTGGCGGTGCAGGAACCTTACCACCGCGCGCTGGAGGCGCTGGCCGCGGGGCTGATCGCGGCGGACACGGTGCGGCTCGCCCGGGAGGTCGCCCGCTTTCACGAGCACGCCGCCGAGGTGGTGAACGCGCTGATCCCGCTGGAACCGGGGGAACGGGCGCCGCTGGCCCGCGCCGCGCGCGACCTGGACGGGCTGGGCGAGTTGTTCACCCTGCGCCGGACCATCCTGTCGGAGGCGGGGCTGATGGGGCTGGAAACGGAAATCGCCCACGGCGTGCTGAACGATCTCAGCGGCAGCCTGACCGACGCCGCCGCGACCAACACCCGGCGCATCGCCGACACCCTGACCGATCAGGCGCGCAGCGGTCTGTGGATCGTGCTGATCGGGCTGGGCATCGCCTCGGCGGTGCAGACGGTGCTCTACGTGCTGCTGCGCGTCCATGTGGTCCGCCCGATCCGCCGCGCCTCGCAGGCGCTGGCGATGGTGCAGCGGGAACGCCGGACCGTCCGCCTGCCGTCCGCCCTGTTCGCGGAGCTTCAGGCGATCTCCACCAGCGTGGAGCGGTTCGGCACGGCGCTGGTGGAAACCCACGCCTACGCCGAGGCACTGAAGGCGGGGGAGGAACGGATGCGCGCGATCCTGGCGGCCTCGCCCTTTCCCACCGTGATCGCGCGGCGGTCGGACGATTCCGTCTTGTTCGCCAACCCGCAGGCCGAGGCGTTGTTCGGGACCGAGGGGCCGCGGCTGGCGCTGACGCGCAACGCGCGCTTCTTCGCCCACCCGTCCGACGCCGCCCGGCTGTCCCGTCTGGTGGCCGAACAGGGGGCGGCGAGCGACTTGGAGATGGAGATGCGCACCGCCGGGGGCCGGCCTTTCTGGGCGATGATCTCCGCCGTGGAGATTCGCGACGTGGACGAGCCGGCGATTCTCATCGCCGTCAACGACATCACCCTGCGCAAGCGGTCGGAGGAGGAGACGGAGGCCGCCAAGCAGCGCGCCGAGGGTGCCCTGGCCGACCTGCGCGACACCCAGGCCCACCTGATCCAGGCGGAGAAGATGGCCTCGCTCGGCGGGATGGTGGCGGGGGTGGCGCACGAGGTGAACACGCCGGTGGGCATCGCCCTGACCGGCATCACCCACCTGGCCGACCAGACCCGCAAGGTCGTCCGCGGGGTCGAGGCCAACACGCTGCGCCGCGCCGACTTCACCGGCTATCTGACCACCGCGGGGGAGGCGTGCCGGCTGATCGAGACCAACCTGAACCGCGCCGCCGAGCTGATCCAGAGCTTCAAGCAGACGGCGGTGGACCAGACCAGCGAGGAGCGGCGCCGCGTCGATCTGGCCGCCTATCTGGACGACGTGCTGACCAGCCTGCACCCGCGGCTGAAGCAGACCCCCCATCGGGTGGTGGTGGACTGCCCGGCGGGCCTGTGGGTGGACAGCTATCCCGGCGCGCTGTTCCAGGTGCTGACCAACCTGACGATGAACGCGGTGGTCCATGCCTATCCGGACGGGCGGGCCGGCACGCTGACCGTCGCCGTGACCCGCCCCGGCCCGCAGGAGGTCGAGCTGCGCTTTTCGGACGACGGCTGCGGCATTCCCGCCGCCCATCTGGGGCGCGTCTTCGATCCCTTCTTCACGACGCGGCGCGGCGAAGGGGGCAGCGGGCTCGGCCTGCACATCGTCTACAACATCGTGACCACCCGCCTGCGCGGCAGCATCCGGGTGGAAAGCCGGGAGGGCGGCCAGGACAGCGGCGGCACCTGCTTCGTCCTGCGCTTTCCCGCCGAGGCCCCTCCGGCCGTGGACACCGGCGGACCGGCGGCGGTCAGGCCGGAGCCGGTGGCCTGAAACGGAAACGGGCGCGCCGGAGGTCCCGGCGCGCCCTTCGCGGCAAACCTTGAAGGCGGTTACTTGCTGCCGTCCGGGCCGCAGTTCGGGGTGCCCGGCGGGCAATGGGTGCCGGTCGCGGTCTGGTTGTCGCGGGCCGGGTTGCTGCTGGTGGCGCTGCCCATACCCGACGGCGCCGTGGTCTGGCCCTGCCAGGTGCCGCCCGAAGAGCCGCTGCCCATGGTGCCGCTGCCCATGGTGCCATTGCCCATGGTGCTGCCCGACGAACCGGGCATGGTGGTCCCCGGCATGGTGTTCATGGTGCCGGACGAGCCGGCGGTGCCCGGCGTGGTGACGCTGCCCGGCGTGGAGCCTGGGCCGGAGGTGCTCAGGCCGGTGGACGGCGAGGTGGTGGTGCTGGGAACGGTCGGGCTCACGGCGGTGCCGCCCGACTGGGCGACGGCGGAGCCGGTCATCAGGGCGAGGACCGACGCGGCGGCGATCAAAAGGGTACGCATCCTCATCTCTCCATCTGGTGGTGGCGCCCTTTGGCCGGGCGCCCTCCTGGCGGGGGTTCGGGCGGGGATTCAGTCCGGCGCCCTGCGGCGCGCCCGTCCCCCATTCGCCCATCCCCAACAGGAGGCCCGGCGCATTGTTTCGGAAAAACCGGACGGTCATCCCGATCTTTCGGCGAGCGGGACGGCCTTCGCCCAACGCGGCCGGGTGCCCAATCAGAGGCCGGGAACCGACGATTCCGGAGCAGCCGGGCGCCCCGCGGAACAGGTCGCCGCCAGAAGAGTTGAGGCAAGCACCGCTACGTCACGTCGAGGCAGGAATGAGCGAACATCGGGATGCGGCGGAGCTTGCCGGGGCGCGGCCCATCCTGCGCCCCGGCGCCACCTGCTGGCGGACCGAACGCGCGGACCGGGTGGCCGTGCTGGTCGACGGCGCCGCCTTCTTCGCCGCGGTGCGCGCCGCCCTGCTGCGGGCGCGGCGATCGGTGATCCTGCTCGGCTGGGACATCGATCCGCGGATGCGCCTCGACCCCCACGACCCGGAAACGCTGGGTGATTTCCTCTCCCGCCTGATCCATCACCGCCCGTCGCTGCAGATCCATGCGCTGAAATGGGACATGCCGTTCCCCATCTCGCTGGAGCACCCGCACGGGCCGCTGGAGCGGCTGAACCGGCGCACCGGACCGCGGCTGACGCTGGAGCTGGACGACGCCCTGCCGGTGGGCGCGGCGCAGCACCAGAAGCTGGTGGTGGTCGACGACGCGCTGGCCTTCTGCGGCGGCATCGATCTGGCCGGCGACCGCTGGGACACGCCGGAGCATCGCGACAACGACCCGCGCCGCCGCTGGCCGACCGGGGAGCTTCACGCGCCGCGCCACGACGTGATGATGGCGGTGGACGGACCCGCCGCCCGCGCGCTGGGGCTGATGGCGCGCGAGCGCTGGGGCCACGCCACCGGCCAAGCCCTGCCGCCTCCGCCGCCGGAGGGCTTTTCGGACGGGAGCGCCGACCCCTGGCCGGAGGGGCTGCACCCGCTGATCACCGACGCGGCGGTGGGCATCGCCCGCACGCTTCCCGACTGTCTGGCCGGCCGCCCGGTCCGCGAGAACGAGGCGCTGACCTTCGCCGCCATCGCCGAGGCACGCCACAGCATCTATCTGGAGAACCAGTATTTCGCCTCCTTCCGGGTGGCCGAGGCGCTGGCCCGGCGGCTGCGCGAGCCGGACGGGCCGGAGGTGGTGGTCGTCGTCCCCATGGAAAGCCCGAGCTGGTTCGACCGCATGGCCATGGACACACCGCGCGGCGTGGTGCTTCAAGAGCTGCGCGCCGCCGACCGTCATGGACGGCTGCGCGCCATGACCCCGCTGACCAAGGGCGGCAACGGCATCGTCGTGCATTCCAAGCTGATGGTGGTGGACGACCGGCTGCTGCGCATCGGGTCGAGCAACCTGAACAACCGCTCCATGGGCTACGACACCGAATGCGATCTGGCGGTGGAGGCCCCACCGGGCGACCGCAGCACCGCCAACGCCATCGGTGCTGTCCGCAACCGCCTGCTGGCCGAGCATATGGGCGTGGACCCGTCGGAGGTGACCGCCGCCGTCCGTGCCACCGGCCGTCTGGTGGCCGCCATCGACCGGCTGAACAAGCCGTCCGGGCGCCGGTTGGCGCCGCTGCCCGACACCGACCCCGGCCTGACCGAGCAGGCCTTCGCCGCCCTGCGCATCGCCGATCCCGACCGTCCGGAAGAGGCTTGGGCCGTGTGGAAACGCATGCCCCCGGCCCCGGCGCCCGCCCGCTCCCTGACCCGCGCGGTGGGGGCGGCCCTGTTCACCGCCGGGGCGATCGCCGGGGTCTACGCCGTCGCGCGGGCGATGGTCGAGACCGAGCGCGGCGACCGCTGAGCGGAGTGCCGCAAATGTCGGTCAGGCGGCGCGCTTACGGCCGTCGGACAGGCCGCGCAGATCCTCCTCCAGCCCGTTCAGCCGTGCCAGCCCGCCGCTGATCGCGTCCAGCTCCCGCCGCAGCCCCTCGGGCACGCGCAGGTCGCCGGCGAAACCGGACAGGGTGTCGGCCAGCGTGTCGCCCAGCCGGTCCAACTCGCCCATCAGCCGCCGCTCGTGACCGGCGACGTCCTGCTGGCCGGCGCTGAGGCTTTGCAGGCGGTCCGCCAGATCGGACAGCAGCGCGTGCTCGGCGGCCACCTTCGCCTGGGCGTCCTGCCCGGCGATCTGCTGGGCGATCGCCTGCTGCATGCGGTCGATGCCCTTCTGGATCACCTGGATGGCCTCGTTCGACTGGCGGGCCAGATCGCGCACCTCGTTCGCCACCACGCGGAAGCCGTGGCCGTATTCCCCGGCCCGCGTCGCCTCGATGGCGGCGTTCAGCGCCAGCATGTTGGTGGCGGACATGATGCGGGTGATGGCGTTCACCGAATCCTCCAACGCGCGGGATTCCGCGACGATCTGCTCGAACCGCGTCAGGTCGGAGGTCGCCTCCGCCCGGCGGCGGTCCAGATGCTCCTGAAGGTTGGCGAGAAGCGCGCGGTTCTCCGTCGCGCCACGCTGAGCGTCGTCATGGCGGCCGGCGATCTGCATCCCGCTGTCGCGGATGAAACCGAGCAGAGCGGCCACCGCGTCCTGCGTGTCGGACAGCCGGCCGCGCAGGGCCTGCACCTCCCGCTCCGCCTGGTCGAGCGCCGCGCCGACGCGGGCCTTGGCCAGTTCCACCGCCTGCGGCACCTCGGCGATGGCGCGCTCCGCCTCCGGCGGGATGCCCTGGGGGCGGCGCGCGAAGGCCAGCCGGGCGGCGCACAGGCTGCCGAACTCGTCCAGCGGGCCGTCCATGCCGTTGTCGCGCAGCAGGCGACGCCAATCCTCCGAATCCCGGTGCAGGGTGACGAACAGGCGGTTGGCCTCGTCCGTCGTCAGCGTCTCGCCGTCGAAGGTCAGACGCTCGTGCGGGATGAAGTTGAAAAGCGAGGTGACCATGGTCCGCCGCGTTTCCAGCACCCAATACTGGACGACCATCACCACCATGATGGTGACGATCATGCCGAGCGCCGCCGCCGGCCCCTCGGGCACGCCGAAACGGTGCAGCGTGGCGTTCCACAGCGGGTTGAGGAGAACCACCACCAGGATCACCGGAAGGCCGATGATGAGAAGAAGCAAAGCCTGCGCCTTCAGGAATCCCTTGCTGAGCATCGCCCCCTCGTCACCCTGTCCAGTGGTCATTCCAAATCCCCGCGCAATCAAAAGGACGCTTCGGCCATTTGTGTTCGCGCATGGTAAAACCACACACCATAAAAGGTAAAGAAAGATTGAGTTTGCCTTGCATTCGAGACAATTTTTCTCGGAGAGCCGAGGCTCGGCCGTAATGGCGGTGCGGCACGGGCAAATCAGTTCGGGAAAAACGGCCTGAAATCGGGCCGGAATCGAAGCGGGCGAGCCGTTTCCAGCCCGCCCGTTCCTGGTCATGCGCGATGTGCGTCAAATGGCAGTATGGCCTGTCAGGAGCGCGTCTCCGCCACCGCGCCCGGCTCGGAGATCACGATGTCCACCCGCCGGTTCTGCTGGCGTCCCGACTCCGTGCTGTTGGAGGCGACCGGCTGGGCCGACCCCAGCCCCTGGGCGGCGATGCGGCTGGGGTTGACGCCGCGCGCGGTCAGCGCGTCGCGCACCGCCATGGCCCGCTCCTCGGACAGGCGCAGGTTGGTGGCCGACGAGCCGGTGGTGTCGGTGTAGCCCTCGATCCGCACGGTCCGTTCCGGGTTGCGCTGGAGGAAGTTGGCGAGTTCCCCCAGCCGCGCGTCGGCGCCGGAGGTCAGCCGGGCGCTGCCGGTGGCGAACAGCACGTCGCCCAGCGACATCACCAGCCCGCGCTCCGTCCGCTCCGCCTGGAGGGCGCGGATCTGGTCCTGGAGGCGGTAGGTCTCGGCGTTGGCGACGACCTGCTGCGCCCCCTTCATCGCCGCCACGTCCTGGGCGATCTGGAGCTGCCGGTTGGCGAGATAGGCCTGATGGTCCATCTCCGCCGTGTTGCCGTCGCTGCGCGCCTGCTCGCCGCGCTGCAGCGCCTCTTCGGCGCGGCGCAGCTCCAGCGTGGCGTTGCTCGCCAGCTGCGGGTTGGCGGCGGCGCCGGAATAGGACTGGCGCGCCTGGGCCAGGGCCGGGGTGTCGTCCGGGGTGGCACAGGCGCCGAGCGACAAAGCGACCACGCCGAGCGAGGCCAGGGCCAAGCTTTTCCTCACCGTTTGGGCCTTCCTTGTGGTGTGCATCACGGCGTGCCCTCCAGCGTGCGCGGGGAGTCCCAGGTCGAGGTTCCGCTCATGCCCGACGGGGCCAGGGGAGCGGTGGCGGACGCGGCGGGTGTCCGGCCTGCAGCGCCCGGCATACCGGTGTTGGGCAGGCCGGCGTTGGGGTTGGCGAGCGTGCGCACCGCGCTGGCGGCCTGCTGCGCCGTCGCGCGCTGCGAGCGCACGGTGGCGAGTTCGGCGTCGGCCTGCGCCTGCTCGGCGAGGCGGCGGGCCTGGGTCCGCTCGTCCTCGCGCATGGCGGCGTCGGCGGCGGCCAGCTTCTCGCGGGCGGACTGGAACTCCGCGGGGGCGTGCTGGAGGGCGCCAGCCCGTTCGGCCTGCTGGATGGCCTGCGCCGAGGCTCCGAGCTGGGCGGTCGGCGGCGGCACGCTGCCGGCGCAGGCGGCCAGACCGACCGACGCCGACAGGATGACAGCGGCCCTCCATCCCACCCTGGGCCATCCGAATGTCGAAGTGCTGTTGCGGTTCATGCTGCGGCTTCCCGAATGACCGCGGCGCACGGCCGCGGGAGAGTGAACGCCGCTCCAACGCGCCGCCGGGTGGAAAGTTCCTTGTCCGCACATCCGCGCCGGGAAACGCCCCGCCTGCGCGCAAGAAGACGGCCGGGGGAGTGCCCCGGCCGCAAGGTCTGCCTGGATGGGAGGGTGGATGGGGAGGGGCTTACTTCTGGATGCCGATGACCTGCTGCTGGGCCTTGTTGCCGATGCCGGCGGAGAGGTTGGAGACGGTGCCGAGGTTCTGATTGAACAGGGCGCCCGGCGCGCCGAACTGCATGGCCTTGACCTGCTGCTGGGCGGTGTTGCCGATGCCGACCGCGCTGTTGCTGACGGTGCCGGCGTTGCTGTTGAAGCCGCCCAGAGCGAAGGGCGCCTTCACCCCGCCGCCCATCCCGCCCGTCTGGACGCCGAAGACCTGCTGCTTGGCCTTGTTGCCGACCCCGGCGGCGAGGTTGGAGACGTTGCCCAGGTTGGAGGCGGTGCCGAAGGGACCGGCCAGCCCGCCGCCGGCCTGCACGCCCATCACCTGCTGCTGCGCCTTGTTCTGGATGCCCGCGGCGGTGTTGGAGATGACGCCCAGGTTGCTGGCGTTGCCGAGCGGGATGCCGCCGGTCATCAGGTCGCCGGCGAAGGCCGGGGCGGAGCAGAGCAGGACGGCGGCGGCGGCGATCAGGGTGGTGCGGCGCATGGTGTGGTTTCCTTCCGGTGTCTGGGGGAGTTGGCTTCTGGGGGAGTTGGCTGCCGGTTCCGTCTGCGTCGGGGCCCGGCCTGTTCGATGACCGGACAGTACGCCCCGCCGCCCATCCCCGCTGTGGCCTGCGCCACACTCGGGTGCGGTTTGCTTTCAGCGCCGCATATTTGACGTTCATCAAGACTCCATCCGGCAAAGCGGTGTTTTCTCCGTCCCCATGACCACCGACCTTCTCCTCGCCGCCCTGTTCCTGTTCGCCACCCACGCCGTGCCGTCCTGGCCGGGGGTGCGGCCGTGGCTGATCGCCCGGATGGGGCGGGGCGGATTCGTCGCCCTGCATTCGTTGGGCTCGCTGCTGGCGCTCGGGCTGTTCGTCTGGGCCTACCGCGAGGCCGGGGGCGGGGAGCCGCTGTTCGTTCCCGCCGGATGGGCGGCGCCGCTCGTCGTCGCGCTGATGCCGTTGTCCTTCCTGCTGATCGCCGCCCGCCTCACCAGCAAGGCTGGCGAGCCCGACGCCCCCAACCCGCCGCGGGGCATCTACCGGATCACCCGCTTTCCCGGCAGCATGGGGCTGCTGCTGTGGGCGCTGCTGCACCTGCAAGCCACCGGAGACGGGCGGCGGGTCGTGCTGTTCGTCGCGATGGCCGCCATCGCCCTGTTCGCCATGGTCAAGAACGACTGGCTGCTGCGGCGTGGTGCTGCCGGACGGGACTACCGCGCGGAGACTTCCGCGCTGCCCCTCGCCGCCATCCTGGCCGGACGCCAGCGCTTCCGGCCCGGAGAGATCGGCTGGGGCCGTGTTCTGGGCGCGCTCGCCGCCTATGCCGCGATGATCGCCGTGCATCCCTGGCTGTTCGGAGTCAGCCCGCTCTATTGGCTGTAGCGGGAAGGTTTGCGGCACGCCGCGCCGCTCCGCCTGTTGACGGTCATGAGAACAGACCGCCGAGGAGGGACAGCGCCATGGAGCATCACACCGGCCCCGACGACCCCCGCGTCCGCGAGCGCGCCCACGCCATCTGGGAGCGGGAAGGGCGTCCCGAGGGGCGCCACATCGAGCATTGGCAGCAGGCCGCCCGCGAGATCGCCGAAGAGGACGCCGTCCCCGGCCCGGAATCCGGCCTCCAGACCCCCGACAGCGCCAGCGAGCGCGCCCTGCACGAGGCCGCCGAGCATCTGCGCGGCGTGGACGCGCACAGCCACCACCGCCAATCGTCTCCGGCGGAAGGCTGACGGCGGCCCGTCAGTCCTCGTCGTCCAGGGACAGCTGGCGGACTTCCAACCGGGGATCGGGCCGTTGGGAACTGGGTTGCGGCAGCGGGCGCGGCTCCGCAGCCCGGCCCGCGACGGGCGGCGGCGCGGGGCGGGCCGGGCGCAGCGGCTTGTTCACCGCCCCCCGCGGTCCGATGCTCGGCTCGTCGCCGAAGTCGGGCAGGGGCGGGCAGCGGTCCATCACCGCGCGCATCAGGACGGCGACGCGGTCCGTCTGCTTGCGCAGGCCCTGCCCGCGCTCCCCCTCATAGAGCGGGTCGTCGAGGAACTTGCGGATCTCCATCAGCGCGCGGTACTCCACCCCCACCGTCTCGTGGGTGCCGATGGGCAGCGCCTTGACCCGCGCGAAGGTGTTGAAGAAGCCGAGGCTCTCCTCCACGAACAGGATCACCATGCGGGCGTGCAGGCGCTCCAGCGCGGTGGTCATCGGGCCGATCAGCTCCTCCATCTCCGACGGGGCGGCGTCCAACCGTTCCTGGGTCACCGCGGCCAGCGAGAAGAAGTCGCGCACCTTGCGGGAGAATTTGCGGTAGCGGCCCATCCCGCCGACCGACACGCGCTCCCGCGCCGCCGTCGCCAGTTCCGCGCACGTCTTCAGCATGTCGTCGAGCCGCATCAGCATGCGGGCGACCTCGCGCTGGCGCTGGGCCGCACTGACCATGGGGGCGGGCGGTGCCTGCCGGCGGGGAGGGGAGGGGCGGCCGATCATCAGACCATGGTTATCCTGATCCGGTTCGCCGGGTCTAGTTCGCCGTGCGGACGTTCAGCACCCGTTCGCTGCCACCGCGCAGGACGGTCACCTGCAGGGGCGTGCCGGCCCGCACCAGACCCATGCGGTTGCGGAAGTCGGTGGCGCTGCGCACCGGCCGCCCGTTCACCGCGGTCACCACGTCGCCGCTGCGGAAGCCGGCGCGGTCGGCGGCGGACCCGCGCTCGACCTGGGCGATGACCGCCCCGGCGTCGCCGGCCAGATTCATGCTGTCCGCCAGATCGGGGGTCAGGTCCTGGATGGCGACGCCCAGCCGGCCGCGCCGCACCTCGCCATACTCGACCAGCTGCTCCATCACCGAGCGGACGATGCTGACCGGCACGGCGAAGCCGATGCCGACCGACCCGCCCGCCGGGCCGATGATGGCGGTGTTGATGCCGACCAGCTCCCCGTTGAAGTTCACCAGAGCGCCGCCGGAGTTGCCGGGGTTGATCGAGGCGTCGGTCTGGATGAAGTCCTCGTACCCCTCGATTTTCAGCCCGCTGCGGCCGAGCGCCGAGACGATGCCGGAGGTCACCGTCTGGCCCAGCCCGAAGGGGTTGCCGATGGCGACCAGGAAGTCGCCGACCTTCAACTGGTCCGAATCGCCCCAGGTCAGGGCGGTCAGCTTCTCCGCCTCGATCTTCAGCAGCGCGATGTCGGTCGCCGCGTCCCGCCCGACCAGCTTGGCGCGCAGGCGGCGCCGGTCCTTCAGGGTGACGGCGATCTCCTGCGCGTTCTCCACCACATGGGCGTTGGTGATGACGTAGCCGCGCCGCGCGTCCACGATGACGCCCGACCCGGCGCTGACCTGCGGGCGGGCCTGCTGTTCGGGGACGTTGAAGAAGCGGCGGAAGAAGGGGTCGCGCAGCAGCGGATTCTCGGCCTGCGGCGCCCGCGACAGGACGGCGATGTTGACGACGGCGGGGGTGACCTGCTCCAGCATCGGCGCGATGGTCGTCACCCCGGTGACCCCGGCGGGCAGGGCCGCCGACGCGGGGGCCAGCCCGGCGCCCGGAACGCCGATCCCCAAAAGCCCGGCCACGCACGCCGCACTCGCAAACCGAAGCGCCGCGAACCGAAGCGTCGTCCTCATCGGCATTTTGTCCCCGTTCCTGTTGTTCCGAACCGCGCTCCTGCGGTTTGTGCCCGTCCGGGCTTGGCATGCCGGGCTTGGCGTGCCGGGCTTGGCGCGGCTGATGTGGGCAAACGGCGCCCTCGGGTCAAGCCTGCGCGCCCTTTGCCCCACCGCGCGCCGCGTCGGAGCAGCGGAGTATAGGGCAGCGGCGGCGGCGGGAGAATCCTCAATGCCGCGACGCGGCCTTCTTTCCCGGCCTCATCCGATGATTGACCTCCATGCGCGTCCTCCATGAATGGTTGCGTGACGGCGGGGTGCGTCATCGCGCTCCGCCCATGACTTCATTAAGACTTTGTTCAGCGGGATCTGCGAGGCAGAGGTGTGAAGGATTTGCCTGAAATCCAGGCCATGTCTGGTGTAACCTCAGTTTTCCCAAGACGTGCTTTTCTCCATGGCGGATTCTCAACAGCGGCCCGCCGACGGTGACGACGATGAGCGATGTTCCTCTGATGGAACTGACCGAGCATGACTACCTCCAGATGGAAGAGGCGCTGTCGCAGACCGCGCGCGGCCGCGCGTTCCTGCGCATGCGCGACCGACGATCCCGCGTGGTCGCGGTGGACGAGTTCCACCGGCTGACCGGCGCGCTGGAGCAGCAGATCAACCGGCTGCGCGGGGTGGAGCACGGCGCCTTGCCCCGCCCGGCGCCGGGCGGCGGCATGGGTGCCGGTTTGGGGGATGGCCTGCAGCTTCAGCAGGAGCTGATGTCGATCACCCAGGTGGTGCGCGAGACGCGCAGCGACATCGCAGCACTGCGCCCCGCCGACACCGGGTCGAACCGCATCGAGGCGGCGACCGGCGAGCTGGACGAGATCGTCGCGGCGACCGAGCGGGCGACCACCGACATCCTGAACGCCACTGAGAAGATCCAGGAGATCACCCAGGGCATCCCGCGCACCGATCCCGACATCGCGGAGATGGTCGACGCCATCGACGCCTGGAGCATCGAGATCATGACCGCCTGCGCCTTCCAGGACATCACCGGTCAACGCACCACCAAGGTGGTCAACACGCTGCGCTACATCGAGCAGCGCGTGAACACGATGATCGAGATCTGGGGCGTCGACCGCATCGCCACCGCCTCGGAAACCGCGTCCATGGGCGAGGGGGCGTCCCACCGCAAGCTGGGCGACACCCGGCCCGACGCGCATCTGCTGAACGGCCCGCAGCTCGGCGGACCGGAGGTTAGCCAGGACGACATCGACGCCCTGTTCGACACGCTGGCCACGCAGATCCCCCAGGTACTGGAGCGGGCCGAGCCGGCCGAGGCGCCCGCACCGCCGCCGCCCTCTCCGCCGCCGCCTCCCCCGCCCGCCGCTGCGAAGCCGGCCCCGCGTCCCGCCGCCCCGGCGCCCGAACCGACGGGCGGCGGCAGCGAGATTTCGCAGGCCGACATCGACGCGCTGTTCGCCTGAGGCGCCGATGGCGAACGACGGCTCCCACAAGTCCCGGATACGCTTGAGCCAGGAGCAGCTGGACCGGGTGTGCGAGCGCCATGTCCGCTTCACCGAGGGGCGGCCCAACGGCGCCCGCGCCAACCTGCCCTTCTTCGACCTGACCGGGCTCGACCTGTCGGGCCGCAACCTGACCGGCGCGCATTTGTCGGGCGCCATCCTGCGCGACGCCAGGATGCGGGGAACCATCCTCGACCACGCCGACCTCTACGGCGCGGACCTGCGCGGCGCCGACCTGTCGGAGGCGCGGCTCTACCGCACCGACATGCGCGGGGCGAACGTGCGCGGCGCCATCCTGGACGGCGCGGTGATGGTGGAGGTCGACCTGCGCGACGGCAGCGTCGCCAACCGCAGCGCCTCCGGCGAGCTGAAGGTGGTCGGCTTCGAGCCGGGACCGGCGGACATGGCCTCGGCCAAACTGACCAACGCCGACATGGCGCGGGCCAAGCTGTCGGGCAGCTTCGCGCGGGCGGCGGACTTCACCAACTCCCGTCTGTCGGGGGCGCGGCTTCAGCGCACCGATCTGCGCGACTGCAACTTCTCCGGCGCCGACCTCCAAGGGGCGGACCTGAACGGCGCCGACCTGCGCGGGGCAAAGCTGGACGGCGCCAAGGTGTCGGAGCTGGACCTCGTCACCTCCATCCGCACGGACGAGGAGGCCGCAGTCGCCGCCCAGACGCCCCAGCCCATCCCGGAGCCGGACGAGGACCCGGCGGCGGAGCCCGCCCATCCGGCGATCCCGGCGGC
This sequence comes from Azospirillum aestuarii, assembly GCF_016632405.1. NCBI lineage: Bacteria > Pseudomonadati > Pseudomonadota > Alphaproteobacteria > Rhodospirillales > Azospirillaceae > Azospirillum > Azospirillum aestuarii. The sequence continues at coordinate 516,648 of NZ_JAEPIV010000002.1, read as the reverse complement.
GGACATCGAGGTTCTTCTGCACCAGCACCTGCTGTGGCTCGGCACCAGCGGCCAGAAGGGGCGCCAGCTCGACCTGACCGGCCTGAACCTGGACGGGGCGGACCTGTCGGGCAAGGTTCTGACGCTCGCCAAGGGCTCCGGCGTCCGGCTGCGCCACGCCCGGCTGAACGGCGCGCAGCTCCAGGCGGCCCAGTTCGACGGCGCCGATCTGCGTTCCGCCGATCTGCGCGGCGCCGACCTGCGCGGTGCGAAGCTGGACCGCGCGATCCTCATCGACGGCTGCCTGGACGGGGCCAATCTGGGGATGCTGCTGATCAGCGCCGGAGCGAAGGTGATGCGCGCCTCGCTGGTGCGCGCCCGCATGGCCGGCGCCTCGCTCAGCGCGACGAACATGAAGGGCTGCGACCTGACTCTGGCCGACCTGACCGGCTGCGACCGCAGCGGCGCGATCTTCGACGAGGCCATCCTGGACGGCGCCCGGCTGGGCAACGCGTAGGGTTCGGAGCCGCTTCACCGCAAAGAAAAAGCCCCTCCCCGGCGGACCGGGAAGGGGCTTTTTTCTTGCTGCGACCGACGTGGGGCTAGGTAGCTCCCTGCGGGGCGATCTGGCCTCCGGGTGCGACGCCCGGCTGTCCGGTGACGGGCTCCGTCGCCTGATGGGTGATGACCGTCGGCGCGGCTTCCGGGCTCATCAGCGACATGCTGACGGTCGGGGCCTTCCATTCCAGGCTGTCGAAGGCGCCGCAATGGCCGCACAGGCCGCCCCAGCTCGGGCTGACCGCGTTGCAGGCGGTGCAGGTCCAGGCCGCGTCGGCCGGGGCGTTCGCCGCCTGGGCCAGCCAGGCGCGCGCCGCCTCCTCGTCCTGCCGCTCCGCCCGTTCCAGCTCGGCCAGGAGCTGGAAGACGCGGCGGGAGGGCCGCATCTCCAGGGCCTTGGTCAGATGGGCGCGGGCCTCGCCCCACAGCTGGGCGTCGAGGGCGGCGCGGGCCACGGCGAGCAGCGACTCCACGTCGTTGGGGGCGTGGTTGCGCAGCTTCTCGAACAGCTTGACGCGGGTCATCGGGTCGTAGCTCGACACCACCTCGCGGTAGGCCGAGGTCAGGTCCGGGTGCGGGTTGACGCGCCAGCAGCGCTCGATGGTCTTGGCGGCGTTCTTGTGCTTGCCGATGGCCATCTGCAGCCGGGCCGCGCGGGCCGCCGCCGGGACGAAGCCGGACAGCAGATCGTGCGCCGCCTGGGCGTGCGACAGGGCCGAGTCGGAGCGGCCGCGGCGCTCCGCCTCGAAGCTGCGCTCCAGAAGCAGGGTGGCGCGGTGGCGACGGCCGTCGTCGGGGTTGATGGCGCCGGCCTGCACGGCCTGCTGCAGCGTGCCCTCCGCCGCCGCCCACTCGCCCGAGCGGGCTTCCAGGTCGTACAGCGTGCCGAGCAGCCAGGGCGTGTTGGGCTGGAGCGACTGGGCGCGGCGGGCGAGCTGCAGCGCCTCCACCCGGTCACCGGCCTTCAGCGACTGCGTCAGCAGGCCGCGCAGGCCGAGGAAGGCGGTCTCCGGCCGGTCGAGCATGGCGGTGAAGTATTCCTTCGCCGCGCGGTCGTCGCCCTGGAGCTGGGCGGCCTGGGCCGACAGCAGCATGGTCAGCGGCGGCTCGTTCAGCAGCCCATCGGCCTTGCGGGCCATCTTGCGGGCGGTCGTGGCGTCGCCGGCGGCGACGGCGACCATACCGCGGGTCAGTGCCTGATAGCCGCGCTCGCGCCGGCGCGACCGGCGGTAGCGGCCGAAGTTGCGCGGCGCGCCGAGGATGGCGCGGGCCAGCCGGTACAGGACGATGCCCGCCATCAGGGCGGCGACGCCGATCAGGATGGCGATGCCGAAGCCGGTCTCGACGACGTAGCCCTGCCAGTTGATGGCGACGGTGCCGGGGTGGTTGGCCAGCCAGACCGCGATCGCGACGACGATGGCGACCTTGATGATGAACCAGATGGCGCGTGTCATTGGGCCGCTCCCTTGACCCCGGCGGACTGCGACAGCAGGCCGATGGCGCGGTTGGTGAGCTGCTGCCCGGCCTCGTTGGCGGCCAGACGGGCCTTGGCGTCGGCGATCCACGGGGCGGCGACCTGCGCCGCCGGACCCTTCAGGGCCGCCAGCTCGTTGACCGCGCCGCCGAGATTGCCGGCCTGCAGCGCGGCTTCGGCGCGGGCGACCACCGCCGAGGCGCCGTCGCCGACCGCGTCGCCGCCCGCGCGGCGGACGGTGACCAGCGTGGCGATCTTGCCGGTGACCTGCTCCACCCAGTCGTTGCCCTCGCCCTGGTTGTCGGCGCGCACGATGTCGGACGCCATGGCGGTGAAGCGGTCGGTGAGCTGCGGCTGCGTCGGCACGCCCTTGGCGGCGTAGCCGGCCACGGCCTCCAGCGGCTGGGTCACCTGCGCGTCGCCCGACGCCACGGCGCGGACGGACTGGAGTTCCTGCTGGAACGGCTGCCCGGCGGCCAGCGCGGAGCGGAGCTGCCCGGCGGCGAGCACCAGCGCCTGGGCGGCGGTGGCGGCGTCGCGGCGGGATTCCACGGCCTGGTTGACGGTGGACAGCTCCTGCTTCAGCGCGTCCACGTCCTGGCGGATCTGCCCGGCGGCCTGGACCTCGCTGCCCACCGCGTCGACGCGCTGCTGGACTTGGCCGAGCTGCTCGGTCAACTGGGCGATGCGCGGATCGGGCTCGGCCGGGGCGGCGGCGGCAGCCTGCGGACGTTCCTCAAGTTGCTGGATGCGGGTGGCGAGCTGGCCGACGGCATTGTCCAGCGTCTGCTGATCGATGCCGGTGGCGGCCGCGTTGCCCTCGGCCGGGGCGGCGGGGCGCTGCTCCAGCGTGGCGAGGCGCTCGGACAGCTGCTGGATCTGGTTGCGCAGGGCCGGGTCGGGCTGCGGCGCGGGCGCCGTGGCGACCGGAGCGGCGGGGCCGCCAGCGGTGGGCCAGCCAGGGACGCGCGGGCCCCACCAGGGCTGCGACAGGGCGGCGGCGCCGACCAGCAGGGCGATCAGCGACACGGCGGTGGCGAAGCCGGCCCCGGACTTGCGCTCCTCGCGCGGCGCCTCGTAACGCGGCGGCTCGTAGGAGGAGGCGGTGTAGGCGGGGGCGGGGGGCTCTACCGGGGGCGGCGTCTCGCTCTTGACCGCGTCGGCCTTGAAGGGGTCGGCCTTGAACGAGTCGGACGTGAAGGAATCGGCCTTGGCCTCTTCGATCCGGGTCTCCTCGACCTTGATTTCTTCGCCCTTGATCTCTTCGGCCCGGATCTCCTCGCTCTTGATCGTCTCGGCCTTCACGTCACCGCCGGGCAGCGTGTCCGCAACAGGCGGCAGGGTGGAGGGGGGCAGGTCCGTGGCCGGGACCGGGCCACCGCCCGGCAGCGTGTCGGCGCCCGGCAGGGTGTCCTCAGTCTTGTTGGACTCGGTTTGGGCGGGCTCGGTCTTGAACGGTTCGGCGCTTCCGGGGAGGGGAGCGGCGGAGGCGATGATGGCGGCGTCCGGCGGCAGCGGCGTCACCGAATCGGCGGCGTCGGGAGCGTTGCGGTCCTCGCTCGGCGTGGCGGCTTCCAGGTCGGCTTCGCTCAGCTTGATCCGGTGCTTGGCGGCGGAGACGCGGAGGTCGGCATGGCGGGCCAGCGGGATGGCGCCGCGCTTCTTCCAGCCCTGCACCGTGGTAACCGGGATGTCCAGCTTGTGGGCCATCGGGCGGATGCCGCCGAAGCGTTCGATGATGCGTTCGACGGCGGGGCCGCCGGGCGTCTGGTTCTGGTCGGACGGCGTGTGGCCGTTCGGGTCTGCCTCGTGTTCGGAGCCTGGGCGAGAGGTCATTGGGTGCCTTCTGGTCGCAGTTGTTCTCAACGAACGCCACACAAGCCCCAAGCGGATGCGCTCAAGCCCGGCCCGTGCCGCCGGATGCTTCCGGCAGCAGGCCGAGCAGAGAGTCCTGCTCCGGCCGTGGCGCCACCCGTACGTTCTGCCACGGTGTCACTCCCAGCTCACCGTACGCGCGGGCGGCCTCCGCGACCGCGGGGCTGAGGCAGAGCGCGTCCACTGTACGACAGCGGTCGATGAGCCCGGCCTCGGCGACAAGCCTAACAAACGAACGGGCGGTACGGGGAGAGAAAAACAACACAGCGTCCAGTGTTCCCGTACGCAGCAGCGCCGCCGTGCCATCCGACAGCCGCGCGCTCGGAACGGCGTCGTACAGCGTTTCCCGCAGGATGGAAAATCCGGCCTCGCCCAGCATGGCCGACAGGTCGCCGGCGAGCTTGCTTCCTGCGACATGAAGTAGCGGACCCGCCGCTGCAGCGCAGCGTCGGCGCACCAGATCGGCCAGAGCGTACACGTCGCCGGACGCGCTTTCGACCTGCGTGAAACCAGCCTCGCGGGCGGCGGTCGCGGTGGCGTCGCCGACCGCATAGACCGGACGGTCAAGCCGGCTCGTACGTCTGGTGTAGCCCCGTACGCCGTTTGCGCTGGTGAAGAGGAGGGCCTGTACGTTCCCGATGTCCGGCTCCGGCCCGTCCAGCCAGCGGATGTCCAGCATCGGCTCCACCGACACGGCGAATCCCAGCGCTCGGAGACGGGCCGCCAGCGGCTCGGAATCCTCAGCCGGACGGGTGACCAGGAGGTGGGGACCCGCCATCGCCTGCCGCCCGTCAGCTCTTGAAGAAGTCGGGCGGCAGAACCGCCTTGATCTCCGCACCGGCGTCCGCGCCGATGGCGGCGGCATCGCCGGCGTTGCCGCTGCGCTCCGCCCGGAAGACCTGCCGCCCGTCGTTGGACAGCACCTTGGCCTTCAGGTGCAGCCGGTCGCCGTCCAGCGTGGACAGAGCGGCGATCGGGGTGCGGCAGGAGCCGTCGAGCATGGCGAGCAACGCGCGCTCCGCCGTGACGCGGGCCGCGGTGGCGGCGCAGTTCAGCGGGGCGAGCAAGGCGCGGGTGGCGTCGTCGGCGCTGCGGATCTCGATGCCGATGGCGCCCTGGGCGACGGCGGGCAGCATTTCGTCATGCTCCAGCACGGCGGTGATGCGGTCGGTCAGGCCGAGACGACGCAGCCCGGCGAGCGCCAGCAGGGTGGCGTCGACCTCCCCGGCCTCCAGCTTGGCGAGGCGCGTCTGCACGTTGCCGCGGAAGGGCACGACCTTGAGGTCGGGCCGCCGTTCCAGGATCTGGGCCTGACGGCGCAATCCGGCGGTGCCGACGACGGAGCCGGCGGGCAGCGTGTCCACCGTGTGTCCGCCGCGCGAGAAGAAGGCGTCGCGCGTGTCCTCGCGCGGCAGGAGCGTGGAAATCTCCAGCCCCTCCGGCATCCAGGTCGGCACGTCCTTCATCGAATGGACGGCGAGGTCGGCGCCGCCGTCGAGCAGCGCGTCCTCCAGTTCCTTGGTGAACAGGCCCTTGCCGCCGGCCTCGGCCAGCGTGCGGTCCAGGATGCGGTCGCCGGTCGTCTTGAAGACGACGATCTCGATGGCGCCGGGGGCGGCCAGATGCGGGTGCGCCGCGATCAGCCGGTCGCGGGTCTCGTGGGCCTGCGCCAGCGCCAGCGGGCTGCCGCGCGTGCCGATGCGGAGCGGTTGGGTCATGAGGCCAGTGTTCTAGGCGATCCACCGCGGTTTGCAAGCCCTGGTGACGGGCGTGCTACTCTTTGGTGAAACATGTCGCCGCGCGTCTCAGGATGCGCGCCGCGCCGTGACGACCATGCGGCGGCTGTCCACCGTCCAGGCGGCGTCCTCGAAATCGCCGGCCAGCCGTTCGATCGCGAATCCGGCGCTTTCCAGCATCAGCTCCAGCTCGTAGCGGAAGATCATCCGCCAGGTGAAACCGTACTCGGTCACCGCGATCTTGCCGTCGGGCAACAGCTCGTCGTACCAGCCGTGGATGCGCTGGCACTGCCCCTCGTCCAGGCGGGAGGCCATCGTGTTGCGGATGTAGCTGTTGCCGTTGTGCGGGCTGCGCCGCGGCTCCGACGGGCTGGGCTTCGTCTCGGCGTCCATCGGCAGCGTCAGCGGGTTCATCACGTCCAGCGCCAGCGTGCCGCCCGGCGCCAGATGTGCGGCGGCGGCGGCCAGCGCGCGTCGTTCCGCCGCCAGATCGGGAATCAGCATCAGCACGTTGAAGGGAATGGCGGCGAGCCGGAAATTCCGCACCGGCAGATCGAGCGCCGTGGCGTCCTGCCGCACCGGATGGACGCGGGCCTGCACCTCCGGCGCCTCGCGCGCCAGCTTCGCGCGGAGCTGGTCGAGCATGGCGGCGGAGACGTCGACCGCCCACACCTCGTGACCGGCGCGGGCCAGCGGGATGGTCAGGCGCCCGGTGCCGCAGCCAATCTCCAGAACCGGGCCGCCGGCCTCCGCTGCGCGCTCCTTGTAGAAGGGCACGTCGCCCAGCATGCCGAGCCGGGCCAGCGTCGCGGCGTGCTCCGCCCGCGCCTCCCCGATCTCCAGCGACGGATAGTCGCCGTCGTAATAGACGATGCTGGCGTCGTCGTCGGGGACGTCTTTGTTCATGGAGGGCGAAACCCTGAGAAATCCGGGCCAAGACCCTATACCAGAGCGGAGGAGACGGCTAGTTTGGCGGTCATGATCGTTCTTGGAATCGAAACGAGCTGCGACGAGACGGCGGCGGCCATCGTGACCGACGCGCGGGAGATCCGCGCCGACGTGGTGCTCTCGCAGCTGGACGACCACACGCCCTATGGCGGGGTGGTGCCGGAAATCGCCGCGCGCGCCCATCTGGAGCATCTGGACGGGCTGATCCGCCGCGCCATGGCGGAGTCCGGGCTGGGCTTCGCCGACATCGACGCCGTGGCGGCGACCGGCGGGCCGGGGCTGATCGGCGGGGTGATCGTCGGGGTGATGACCGCCAAGGCCATCGCCGCGGCGCGCGGGCTGCCCTTCGTCGCGGTGAACCATCTGGAAGGCCACGCGCTGACCGCCCGGCTGACCGACAACGTGCCCTTCCCCTACCTGTTGCTGCTGGTGTCCGGCGGGCACTGCCAGCTTCTGGTGGTCGAGGGGGTGGGCCGGTACCGGCGGCTCGGCACCACCATCGACGACGCGGTGGGGGAGGCGTTCGACAAGACGGCCAAGCTGCTCGGCCTCGGCTATCCTGGCGGGCCGCTGCTGGAGAAGGCGGCGGCGCTGGCGACGAATCCGGGCCGCTTCGACCTGCCGCGTCCGATGGTCGGGCGCCCCGGCTGTGATTTCTCCTTCTCCGGCCTGAAGACCGCGGTGCGGCGCCATGTCGAGGAGCTGGGGACGCCCCTGTCAGGGGAGGATCAGGCCGACCTCGCCGCCGCCTTCCAGAACACGGTGGCCGAGGTGATGGCCGACCGCTGCGCCCGCGCCATGCGCCAGTTCAAGGAGATTCACCCGCAGGGCGGCGCCCTGGTGGTGGCCGGTGGCGTGGCGGCCAACAGGACGCTGCGCGCCCGCCTGCAAAAGCTGGCCGACCGCGAGGGCATGCCCTTCGTGGCGCCGCCGCTGCGGCTGTGCACCGACAACGCAGCGATGATCGCCTGGGCGGGGATCGAACGCTTGCGGCTGGGCCAGACCGACCCGCTGGACTTCGCCCCGCGCCCGCGCTGGCCGCTCGATCCGACCGCGAAGCCCGCCATCGGCAAGGCCGGGGTCGGCTCCGGCGTGAAGGCGTGAGGATGATTTCGGCATGGCCCTGACCTTCCGCACCGCCGGGCGCGACGACGTGCCGGAGATCGTCCGGCTGACCGCCGACGACGCCCTGTCCACTGGCGGCGATGTCTATGGCGAGCCGCTGGACCCGCTCTATTGGGACGCCTTCGACCGTATGGCCGCCCAGCCGGGCAATTCCATCGTGCTGGCGGAGCAGGACGGGCGGATCGTCGGCTGCTTCCAGTTCACCGTCACCCACGGGCTGGCCCGCCGGGGGGCGGCGCGGGCGACGGTGGAGGCGGTGAAGGTGGACGGCGCGTTGCGCGGCCAGGGGATCGGCAGCGCCATGATGCGGCACGCCATCGCGCTGGCCCGCGCCGAGGGCTGCGTGATGGTGCAGCTGACCAGCCAGACCCGGCGCACCGACGCCCACCGCTTTTACGAGCGGCTGGGTTTCCGGGCGAGCCATGTCGGGATGAAGCTTCTGCTGACGCCGGAGGCGTGACCGTCCGGGTTGCGGACCGAGGGCGCTCCGCCTAAACAGGCCGGCAAAACCTTACAAGGCACATCTTACAATCGGGGGGCATCCATGGCGGCAACGGACTTCCGGCGCATCGGCGTGATTGGCGGCGGGGCCTGGGGCACGGCGCTGGCTCTGGCCGCCCTGCGCGCCGGACGGGAGGCCCTGCTGTGGGCGCGCGAGCCGGCGGTGGTCGAGTCGGTCAACGCCGCGCGGGAGAACCGCGACTATCTGCCGGGCGTGACCCTGCCCGCCGAGTTGCGCGCGACCGGCGATCTGGGCGAGGTTGCCGCCTGCGACGCCATCCTGCTTGTCACCCCGGCCCAGCATCTGCGCAGCGCCTGCGCCGGCCTCGCCGCCCATCTGCGGCCGGGCACCCCGCTGGTCATCTGCGCCAAGGGGATCGAGCTGGACAGCCACGCCCTGATGAGCGAGGCGGCCGCCGCCGCGCTGCCGGCGGGGACCCCGCTGGCCGTGCTGTCGGGCCCGACCTTCGCGGCGGAGGTGGCGCGCGGCCTGCCGACCGCGGTGACGCTGGCCTGCGCCGACGCCGCGCTGGGCGCCCGCCTGGTCGAGGCGCTGGGCAGCCGCACCTTCCGCCCCTACCTGTCCGACGATGTGGTGGGCTCGCAGATCGGTGGGGCGGTGAAGAACGTGCTGGCCATCGCCTGCGGCGTGGTGGAGGGCCGCAAGCTGGGCGACAACGCGCGGGCGGCGCTGATCACCCGCGGGCTGGCCGAGATCACCCGGCTGGCCCTGGCGCTCGGCGGGCGGCCGGAGACGCTGATGGGGCTGTCGGGGCTGGGCGACCTGACGCTGACCTGCTCCAGCCTGCAATCGCGCAACATGTCGCTGGGCGCCGCCCTGGGCGCCGGCCGGACGCTGGCCGAGGTGCTGGCGGAGCGCCGCTCCGTCGCCGAGGGCGTCTACACCGCCGCCGCGGTGGTCGGGCTGGCCGGGGAGAAGGGCGTCGACATGCCGCTGTGCGCCGCCGTGGACGCCATCCTGAACCACGGCGCCGGGCTGGACGCGACGATCGACGGGCTGCTGTCGCGGCCGTTCCGCGAAGAGGGGCGCTGAGGGGGCGGCCGTCTACGGAATGGTTGCAAGATCGGATGGGTTTTGCGAGGCTTCGCGCCGTCACAATCGGAGTCCGTTCCATGTTCGCCCCGCCGCACCCGCTCGCCCTGCTGGCGCTCCGCGCCGTCGCACTGCTTGACGCCGGGCGGACGATCGCCGCCCGACGGAGCGGGGACGGGCGAAAACAGCGCGGCGCCTGAGCGACACCGCTGCGACGGCGGTCCCGCGCGTCCCGGGCGTCCGCCGCCGCTGCGCGCGCCCTTCCTCTGGTTGCACCGCTGAGGCACCCCGCGTCTGCGGAAGGGCGCGCGTCGCGGCACCTTCCGCAGCGGTCGCGGCTGCGCTAGGCTCCCGCCCGACCGAACGGAAGGGGTTCCCCATGCTGTACATGTTCCATTGCACCGACAAGGCCGGCGCCGCCCAGGTGCGGGCCGACAACCGCCCCGCCCATCTGGCCTATCTGGAGGCGCACGCCGACCGCCTGTTCGCCGCCGGCCCGCTGCTGTCCGACGACGGTCAGGGCATGGCCGGGAGCCTGCTGATCGTGGAGTGCGCCGACGAGGCCGCCGCGAAGGACTTCGCCGCCAGCGACCCCTACGCCCAGGCCGGGCTGTTCGAGAGCGTGGAGATCCGGGCGTGGCGCCGGGTCTACCCGAAGTCCTGAGCGGGGGCGGACGACGATGGCCCGCTGGCTTCTGAAGTCGGAGCCCTTCAAATATTCGTGGGAGCGCATGGTCGCCGACGGCACCACCCATTGGGACGGCGTGCGCAACCATCAGGCGTCGAACAACCTGAAGGCCATGAAGATCGGCGACCGCGCCTTCTTCTACCACTCGAACGAGGGGCTGGAGGTGGTCGGGGTCGTCGAGATCGCGCGGGAATACTACCCGGACCCGAGCGACGAGGCGGGCCGCTTCGGCATGGTCGACGTGCGGGCGCTGCTGCCCGTGAAGACGCCGGTCACGCTGAAGACGATGAAGGCCGACCCGCTGCTTCAGGGCATGGCCCTGGTCAAGCAGTCGCGCCTGTCGGTTTGCCCGGTGTCGGACGCCGAATGGGCGCATGTCTGCGCGCTGGCCGGGATCGAGGCGTGACGGCTCTTTGGACTTGTTGAGGGAGGCTGTCTGCGGCGGCGGTTATTCCGCCGGTTCGCAGATGGCCGCCTGGAAATCCTGCGTGGCCTGAAGCATCCGGCGGGCCAGCGCCTGCATCTCCGCCGCGGCTCCGGCGAAGCCCGCGTCTTCCCCGAACGGCGCCAGGGCGGCGGAACCGGACGCCTCCAACTCGGCCAGCGACGCCGTACGCAGAGCCGCGTCGATCACCATCAGGCTGGTGCGGCTGCCCATCTCGGACAGGCGCCCGGCCAGTTCGATGCCAGGCCCGGCGCTGCCGCCGGTCGTGCCGTTTCCGGTGGTGCCGTCCGCGTTGGTCGTGCTGGCCATCCCGGTGCCCTGCTGTTGGGTGAACAGCATGCACGCTAACGATGCGGTGGTTAAGGCCGGGTTAAGCGGCCGCCCGAAGGGCGTCCTCATGCTTTCGTGCTATGCGCGACAAATAGTCGCGCTGTCGTGTCGTCCCAGATGCCGGTGAAATCAAAAGAACGGGCGATGCGCTGCAACAAAGTGGAACGGAAAGCCCCGATGGAGGGGGCGGACAATCAGCCGTTCTGCTTGTAGAGACGGGAACTTGTGTGGATAATGTCCCGCAACAGGGGCGGCCGGAAACCGCTCCCCAACAGCCCTTCAGGGCGTAACCAGAAGCACTACGGGGGAATCGCGAGCCAATGTCCGACAATTCGTTTTTTCCTGTTAAGCCGGAAATCGCCAAGACCGCTTACGTGGACGAAGCCGCCTACGCCCGCCTGTACGAGCAATCGATCAACGATCCGGAAGCCTTCTGGGGTGAGCAGGGCAAGCGCATCGACTGGATCAAGCCCTACAGCAAGGTGAAGGACGTCAGCTACACCGGCGATGTCCACATCAAGTGGTTCTACGACGGCACGCTGAACGTCTCGGCCAACTGCGTCGACCGTCACCTGGCGACGCGCGGCGACCAGACCGCCATCATCTTCGAAGGCGACGATCCGGGCGTTTCCAAGCACATCACCTACAAGGAACTGCACGAGCAGGTCTGCCGCCTCGCCAACGTTCTGAAGAAGAACGGCGTCAAGAAGGGCGACCGCGTCACCATCTACCTGCCGATGATCCCCGAGGCCGCCTACGCCATGCTGGCCTGCGCGCGCGTCGGCGCCATCCACTCCATCGTGTTCGGCGGCTTCTCGCCGGACAGCCTGAAGGACCGCATCGTCGACTGCGACAGCCACTTCGTCATCACCTCCGACGAGGGTCTGCGCGGCGGCCGCAAGGTTCCGCTGAAGGCGAACGCCGACAAGGCCGTCGCCGCGGCGCCGGGTGTCCAGCACGTGCTGGTCGTCAAGCACACCGGCGGCAACGTCGCCTGGACCGAGGGCCGCGACCTCTGGTACCACGAGGAGATCGCGTCGGTGTCCGCCGATTGCCCGCCGGAGGAGATGAGCGCGGAAGACCCGCTGTTCATCCTCTACACCTCGGGCTCGACCGGCAAGCCGAAGGGCGTGCTGCACACCACCGGCGGCTATCTCGTCTATGCGTCGATGACGCACCAGTACGTCTTCGACTACAAGGACGGCGAGGTCTACTGGTGCACCGCCGACGTGGGCTGGGTCACCGGCCACAGCTACATCGTCTACGGCCCGCTGGCCAACGGCGCCACCACGCTGATGTTCGAGGGCGTGCCGACCTATCCGGACATCTCCCGCTTCTGGCAGGTGGTTGACAAGCACAAGGTCAACATCTTCTACACCGCCCCGACCGCCATCCGCTCGCTGATGCGCGAGGGTGAGGGGCCGGTGAAGAAGACCTCCCGCTCCTCGCTGCGCATCCTGGGTTCGGTGGGCGAGCCGATCAATCCGGAAGCCTGGCTGTGGTACTACAACGTGGTCGGCGACGGCCGTTGCCCGATCGTGGACACCTGGTGGCAGACCGAGACCGGCGGCATCCTGATCACCCCGCTGCCGGGCGCCATCGGCCAGAAGCCGGGTTCGGCGACCAAGCCCTTCTTCGGCGTGAAGCCGGTCGTCGTGGACAACGACGGCAAGGAGCTGGAAGGCGAGACGGAAGGCAACCTCTGCATCTCCGACTCGTGGCCGGGCCAGATGCGCACGGTGTTCGGCGACCACGAGCGCTTCGTCCAGACCTACTTCTCGACCTTCGCGGGCTATTACTTCACCGGTGACGGCTGCCGCCGCGACGCGGACGGCTATTACTGGATCACCGGCCGCGTGGACGACGTGATCAACGTGTCGGGCCACCGCATGGGCACGGCGGAAGTGGAAAGCGCGCTGGTCGCCCATCCGAAGGTGGCCGAGGCCGCCGTCGTCGGCTACCCGCACGACCTCAAGGGCCAGGGCATCTACGCCTACGTCACGCTCAACGCCGGGGAAAGCCCGACGGAGGAGCTGCGCAAGGAGCTGGTGGCCTGGGTCCGCAAGGAGATCGGCCCGATCGCCTCGCCGGATCTGATCCAGTGGTCGCCGGGCCTGCCGAAGACCCGTTCGGGCAAGATCATGCGCCGCATCCTGCGCAAGATCGCCGCGAACGAGCACGACAGCCTGGGCGACACCTCGACGCTGGCCGATCCGACCGTCGTGACCGACCTGATCGAGAACCGCATGAACAACGCCTGATCGCGGCGTTTATCGGAACCTGTTACGGACCGGGGGCCTTCGTGGCCCCCGGTTTTCTTTTTTGGACCGTTACTTGGGCGTGGAGTCCGATCCGTCGGACGAGCCGCTGCCGGACTGGGACTTCACGGCTTCGGCGGTGCCGGGCTTCAGGCCGGACTCGCCGCTCGCCGCGTCAGGGACGGAGCCGATGCGGCCCTGCGCGCGGGACTCCGCCGCGTTCCTCTGCTTGTCGGTGCGGCGCTCGCCCAGAGTCGGGTCCTGGGCGCCGGTCGATTCCATCCAGGCTTCGCCCTGGGACGGCGGGGCGGCGCCGAGACCGCCCTCCATCGTCTTGGCGTCCTGTGCGGCGGCACCGCTGGACAGGGCGAGGCTGGCGGCCAGCAAGGCGATGGCGCCGGGGACGTAAGCCGAGACTTGGGTCGTCATGGTTCGCTCTCCTCCTTGGTGGGAGGGGCAACAGCGGAGCGAGACGACGGGTTCCCGATTCGTCCTTTGGTGGAACCGGGTTAGCCCATGCCCGTCCCGTCGCACCAGGGCTGGCGCCGTTCGCCGTGATAGGGGCGGGCGAGTCCCGCCTCGATCAGCGCGGCCGACAGGTCGGCGCCCCCGCCGGTCAGCACGCGGGCGCGCACCCGCCCGCCATACTTGTCGGGCTGGACGTCGAGCAGCCGCACCGGGGCGGCCCCGATCAGACGGCGCGCGTGGTCGCGGGCGGACTCCGCCAGTTCCCGCTCACGGGGGCAGCGGGCGCGCATCTCCGGCGCATCCAGCCCCTCCACCCGGACATGGGTTTCCACCACCTGACCCAGCCAGATGGTGGCGCGCACCAGCAGCGTGTCGCCGTCCAGAATCTCCAGAACCTCCGCCGGGATCGGGCCGGGCAGGGCGGGCGGAGCGGCCTGGACGGTGCCGGCCAGCGAAATGCACAGAGTGGCGAGCGACATCCCGGCCCATATCCCGGTAGTGCGGGGCCGACATGGGCTGACGGGCCTGTGCGATCCCATAGCGCGAACTCTCCCGGGTACCGGTTCGCGATGGGGCGAACCGGTTACAGAGTAGCGCGCGAACAAGAACGGATCAAGCACAACCTAGGCATAGTGTCCTGGTTGCGTATGTATTCAATTTCGGAGCAGGGGTGTTCAGGCAATCGGTCCTAAGGGTGGTCGGCTTAGAAGTCCGAGCAGCGGCCCTTGAACTCCCAATCGCCGAAGCGGGTCGGCTCCGGTCCCTTCGGACCGCCGATCTCGCCGGGCATCTGCTCGGGTCCCTTGGCCGCCTCTCCGGCCTTGGCGTCCGGGGTCCGGCTTTCGTCCGCTCCGGTCGCCGGGGAGGCGGGCGTCGCGGCGTCCTGCGGTGTCGCGCCGGTGGTCTTCGTTTCGGTCATGGCCGTCCTCTGGGGTCGGGTGCGGTGCCGGGCCATCTTGAACGATGCCTTCCGCCAAGCCCATATCACCAGACGAGCCCGGCGGAAAGCCCCGCCGGGGCCGTCTCGTCCAACCAACAGTGAAACCGTCCAGAAGATCGCCCGGAACATCGCCATGACCAGCTATGTGAAGACCACCATCCTCCTCGCCGGCCTGACCGCCCTGTTCATGGGCATCGGCTATCTGATCGGCGGCAAGGGCGGCATGATGATCGCCTTCGTCATGGCGCTGGGCATGAACCTGTTCAGCTACTGGAACTCCGGCGACATGGTGCTGTCCATGTACGGCGCGCGGGAGGTCGACGCCTACACCGCCCCCGAATATTACGGCATCGTCCAGCAGCTGGCCGAGCGCGCCGGCCTGCCGATGCCGCGCGTCTACATCATGGAGAACGACCAGCCCAACGCCTTCGCCACCGGGCGCAACCCGGAAAACGCCGCGGTCGCCGCCACCACCGGCCTGCTGCGCCTGCTGAGCCCGGAGGAGGTCGCCGGCGTCATGGCCCATGAGCTGGCCCACGTGAAGAACCGCGACACGCTGATCATGACGATCACCGCGACCATCGCGGGCGCCATTTCCATGCTCGCCAACGTCGGCATGTTCTTCGGCGCGTCGCAGGGCAACAGCCAGAACGGGCAGGGTGGCAACCCGCTGGGGCTGATCGGCGGCATCCTGGTTGCCATCCTGGCGCCCTTCGCCGCGATGATCGTCCAGATGGCGATCAGCCGCACCCGCGAGTACGAGGCCGACCGCATCGGCGCGGAGATCTGCGGGCGCCCGCTGTGGCTGGCCGACGCGCTGACCCGCATCCACACCTACGCCCACCAGATCCCGAATTACGCGGCGGAATCCAACCCGGCCACGGCGCATCTGTTCATCGCCAACCCGCTGCACGGGCGCAGCCTCGACAGCCTGTTCTCCACCCATCCGAACATGGAGGAACGGGTCCGCCGCCTGCGCGGCATGACCGGCCCCTCCTTCATGCCGCGCAGCCCCTGGGGGTGAATCTGCCAAGCCCATCGCTCGACGGGATGTGCCGCGAGGTTGGGAACAAGATCGACACGGATTTCACGGATTTGGGCACGGATTTCACGGAATCCTCGATCCGTGCCTCAGTCCAGCCGCACCGGGCCGAACAGCTCCGTGAAATCCGGTTTTGATCCGTGAAATCCGTGTCGATCTTTGCCTGCGTTTGCCGGGTGCTGCGTTCAGGCGGGCTTTTCTGGCCCGGACGGTTCGCGGTTGCACGCCGAAAGACGTGCGTCTACCTTCGCTCCGCTTGCCGATTGTGGGGCGATCAGGGGGAACCGCATGTCCGACGTCACGAAATACCGCCTCGTCACCCGGTCCGACTTCGACGGGCTGGTCTGCGCCGTGCTCCTGAAGGAGCTTGGCATCCTCGACGAGATCAAGTTCGTGCATCCCAAGGACATGCAGGACGGCAAGGTCGAAATCTCCGACCGCGACATCACCACCAACCTGCCCTATGTGCCCGGCGTCCATCTCGCCTTCGACCACCATCTGTCGGAGACGATCCGCGTCGGCAAGCGCGACAACCACATCATCGAGGCCGACGCCCCCTCCGCCGCCCGCGTCGTCTACAATTACTACGGTGGCAAGGAGCGCTTCCCGACCATCTCCGACGAGATGATGGCCGCGGTCGATCAGGCCGACTCCGCCCAGTACGGCATCGAGGACATCCTGAAGCCGCAGGGCTGGACCCTGCTGAACTTCATCATGGACGCGCGCACCGGCCTTGGCCGCTTCCGCGACTTCCGGATCTCCAACTACCAGCTGATGATGGAGCTGATCGACTATTGCCGCAGCCACGGCATCGACGAGATCCTCGCCCTGCCCGACGTGAAGGAGCGGGTGGACCTCTACACCGAGCATGAGGCGAAGTTCTCCGACCAGCTCGCCCGCTGCAGCACGATCCGCGGCAACGTCGTGATCATCGACCTGCGGCGGGAGGAAACCATCTTCGCCGGCAACCGCTTCATGATCTACGCCATGTACCCGGAATCCAACGTGTCGATCCACGTTCTGTGGGGGCTGAAGCAGCAGAACACGGTGCTGGCCTGCGGCAAGTCGATCATCAACCGCAGCTCCAAAACCAACATCGGCCCGCTGATGCTGGAGTATGGCGGCGGCGGGCACGAGGCGGCGGGCACCTGCCAGGTGGGCAACGACAAGGCCGAAGCGGTGCTGGAGGAGATCGTCGGGCGCATGCGCGCCGACGGCTGACGGGAATCGTGCCGGACCTGTTTCTCGACAAGACCCCGCTGTTCGATTCGGGGTGGCTGAGCGTTTCCGCCGCCACCAGCCGCGATGACGTGCTCCTCTGCATCGCCGAGGCCGAACGCCGCGCCGAGGCGGCGCTGGAGCGACTCGGGCGGACGCTGACGCAGGGCATCGCGGCGGCGGACCGCGACCGGCGCATCGACGCCCTGCTGGCGCTGGAGACGCGCGGCCTCCCAGCCTCCGGCGCTGCGGCGGACGGGGCGGTGGAGCGCGTCATGATGGAGGTCGGCTTCCGCAGGCGCGACCTGATGCCCCGCTTCCACGAACTGGCCGAGCATTGCCGCGCCATCCACCGCCGCGCCCTGGCCGTTGCGCGGGACGCGCGCTGGGCGCTGATGCTGGAACGCGCCGCCGCCGATCCCGGCGGGCCGTCCAGCCCCATCCAGGGAACCGGGACCCGCTACGTCAAGAGCGACCGCTACGACGCCCGTTCGGCGC
Organism: Azospirillum aestuarii; assembly: GCF_016632405.1. Lineage (NCBI taxonomy): Bacteria > Pseudomonadati > Pseudomonadota > Alphaproteobacteria > Rhodospirillales > Azospirillaceae > Azospirillum > Azospirillum aestuarii. The sequence goes on along the minus strand of NZ_JAEPIV010000002.1, from coordinate 499,511 downwards.
GCAGCCTGCCGCCGGACGACCGCGTGCGCGCCGACCGTTTCCTCAAGCGGCTGGGCGAGGACCCGGTGCCGCCGGAGCTGGAGCTGAGCCCGCTGGAGGGGGCAGGGCTGGAGGGGACGGGGCTGTGGGCGATGAAGGCCGGCAACGGCAATCGTTTCATCCTGCGCCGGGGCCAGCTGCGGGGCGTCGCCTGCTTCTTCGTCGAGGACGTCGGCCCCTATCCCGACCACGAAGGCGGACGGCGCGGCGCGCTGGCCCGCTGAGGCGGCCCGCTGAGAAGAATCCGAATCCGCTCGGCCCTGCGCAGCGGCTACTCGACACCCGCCGTCCGGCGCGCTACATCCAGCGGCATGTCCGACGCCTCCCTCGCCGCGCGCTCCGCCGCCCTCGACCTTCTGCGCGATGTGCTGCGCAAATCCATTCCCTTCGACGATGCGTTCGACGCGCATCCGGAGTTGCGCGGGCTCGACCCGCGCGACCGCGGCTTCGTGCGGCTCCTGACCGCCACCGTGCTGCGCCGGCTCGGCCAGATCGACGCGCTGATCCAGGGCAGCCTCGCCAAGCCGGGCCTGCCCAAGGCGACCGTGCACGACATCCTGCGGCTTGGCGCGGCCCAGCTCGTCTTCCTCGGCACGCCCGCCCACGCCGCCGTCGACACCGCGGTGGAGCTGGCCGCGGCCAGGGGGGCCGAACCCTACAAGGGCCTGATCAACGCCGTCCTGCGCCGCATCGGGCGCGAGGGGGTGGAACTGGCCGCCCAGCAGGACGCCGGGCGCCTGAACACGCCGGATTGGCTGTGGCTGGCCTGGCGGCAGTCCTACGGCATCGGCCGCACCCGCGGCATCGTCGAGGCGCACCTGCACGAGGCGCCGCTGGACATCACCGTCAAGGCCGATCCCGCGGCCTGGGCGGAGCGGCTGGAGGCCACGCTGCTGCCCACCGGCACGCTGCGCCGCGCCGCCGGCGGCAGCATCACGGAGCTGCCGGGCTTCGCCGAGGGCGCGTGGTGGGTGCAGGACCTCGCCGCCTCGCTGCCGGCCAAGCTGTTCGGCGATCTGGCGGGCAAGCGCGTCTACGACCTGTGCGCCGCCCCCGGCGGCAAGACCGCGCAGCTCGTCGCGCAGGGCGCGCAGGTGACGGCGGTCGACCGCTCCGCCAAGCGGCTGGAGCGCGTGCGGGACAATCTGGCCCGTCTGAACCTGTCGGCGGAGGTGCTGGCGGCCGACGCCGCCACCTGGACCCCGGACCAGCCCGCCGACGCGGTGCTGCTCGACGCCCCCTGCTCCGCCACCGGGGCGATCCGCCGCCATCCCGACATCCTGCGCGTCAAGTCGCCGGAGGACATCGCCAAGCTGGCCAAGGCGCAGAGCCGCCTGCTGGCCCACGCCGTCGATCTGGTGAAGCCCGGCGGAACATTGATCTACTGCACCTGCTCCATCCAGCCGGAGGAGGGCGAGGCGCAGATCGACCGCATCCTGACCCGCGACCGGCGCGTCGAGCGCCTGCCCATCACGCTTGAAGACCTAAGCAGCGGTCATGCGGGGGATGGCAATTTGGCCGAGTTGATCAACGAGCGCGGTGAGGTACGATCCCTGCCGGGCATGCTCGGGGACCTCGGCGGGATCGACGGGTTCTTCGTGGCACGGCTGCGACGGCTGCACGATTAGGGCACCACCGGCTTGCGGGGGTCGAGGCGAATTTGATACGACAACAGGATGCATCCCCCCGATCGCCCGATTGCCTTCAGCGAAGCGCCGGCCATCGCCTCCCCCTGCCGCGTGACGGGGTGAGCCGATGAGCGCCGGGCGTGGGAAAATGGGCCGCTTGCGGGACGGCGTCGCGCAGATCGCCTTCGGCAACCCGATCTACAAGCTGACCTTGGGCGGCCGCGCGCCGACCGCCCTGTCCGCCGTGCCGCCGGACCCCTGGCCGGGCGACGCCGGGGAGGGCTCGGCGATCCTGGCCGGCGTCTTCCGCTTCGGCGGGCAGGCCGCGGCGGCCGACGCCCACGGCGCGCCGAACTGGCGGGCCGGCGTCGCCGTCTGGCAGGACGCCCTGCACGGCTTCGAATGGCTGCGCGACCTGCGGGCGGTCGGCGGCGACACGGCGCGGCGGCGCGCCCGTTCGCTGGTGCTGTCCTGGCTGGACCACAACGGCGGCTGGAACGCCCAGACCTGGGCGCCGGAGGTGCTGGGCGCCCGCATCGCCGCCTGGATCGGCCTGCACGACTTCTACTGCGCCTCCGCCGACGACGAGTTCCGCGCCGCGGTCTTCGACAGCCTCGCCCGACAGGTCAAGCATTTGACCCGCGTGGTGCCCGGCGCACTGGACGGCAAGGCGCTGGTCACCGCGGCCAAGGGCCTCGTCTATGGCGGATTCTGCCTGCCGGAGTATGAGCGCGCCGGCCAGGACGCGCTGAAGCTGCTGGAGCGGGAGCTGCCGCGCCAGATCCTGCCGGACGGCGGCCATGTCGAGCGCTGCCCCTCCGTTCAGCTGCGCATCCTGCGCGACCTGATCGACATGCGGTCGGTCCTGCGCAGCGCCCGCGCCGACGTGCCGGAGGCTTTGCAGCACGCCATCGACCGCATGACCCCGGCCCTGCGCTTTTTCCGCCACGGCGACGGCGGCCTCGCCCTGTTCAACGGCGGGCGGGAGGAGGATGCGGCGCTGGTCGACACGGTGCTGGCCCAGGCCGACGCCCGCGGGCGCCCGCTGAAGAGCGCGCCGCACACCGGCTTCGAGCGGCTGATCGCCGGGCGGACCATGGTGCTGATGGACACCGGCGTGCCGCCGGTCACCGGGCTGGACGCCACCGCCCACGCCGGCACCCTGTCGCTGGAGATGTCGGTCGGCAAGGAGCGGCTGATCGTCAATTGCGGCGCCCATCCGGTGAAGACCGGTCCCTGGCGCGCCGCGCTGGCCGGCACCGCCGCCCATTCCACCGTCGTGCTGGCCGAGACCAACTCGTCGGAGGTGATCGAGCAGGGCGGGTTGGGCCGCCGCCCCTCCCATGTCGGCTGCGAGCGGCAGGAGAACGACGGGGCGGTGCTGGTCGTCGCCACCCACAACGGCTACAGCCGCAACTTCGGCTATCTGCACCGCCGCCGCGTCTATCTGGCGGAGAACGGCGAGGACCTGCGCGGCGAGGACATGCTGGAGCCGGTGATCGGCGCCACGCCGGAGCCGCGGCCCTTCACCATCCGCTTCCACCTGCACCCCGCGGTCCAGGCGACCCTCGTCCAGGGCGGGCAGGTGCAGCTGAAGCTGCCGAGCGGCGCCGCCTGGCGGCTGCGCGCGTCGGGCGGCACGCTGGAGCTGGAGGAGAGCATTTATCTGGGCAGCGGCGACGAGCCGCGGCGGACCACCCAGATCGCCGTCTCCGGACATACCGGCTCCGCCATCAAGACGGTGAAATGGGCCTTGCGCCGCGAGCGCAAGGGGGGGTAAACCGCGCGCATCCGCGGCGGACAGGCCGTGGGAATACGGATCGGTGCCTGTTTCGAGAGTCTGTGGAGTGTTCGCCCTGCGACCGTGATCCCCGCCCGGGCGGGGGTGACGAAGCGGGGTGTTTCGCTTTTCCGGATCGGTCAGGTCCCCGACGGCTCAGGTCCCGTCTTCCCATGCCCGGTTCGCCGCAGCCGGTTCCATGACAGCCAGGATGCCCCGATGAGCCCGCCGAACGTCGCCCACTCGCCCGCCCCCGATCTCGTCCGCATCACGCGCGCGCTGATCTCCGTGTCCGACAAGACGGGCCTCGTCGCGCTCGGCCAGGCGCTGGCGGCCAAGGGCGTGGAGATCCTGTCCACCGGCGGCTCCGCCCAGCGGCTGGCCGAGGCCGGCATCCCGGTGAAGGAGGTCTCCGACCACACCGGCTTCCCGGAGATCATGGACGGGCGCGTCAAGACGCTGCACCCGCGCGTGCACGGCGGCATCCTGGCCCGCCGCGACATCCACGCCGAGGCGATGACCACCCACGACATCCCGCCGATCGACCTCGTGGTGGTGAACCTCTACCCGTTCGAGGCGACGGTGTCGAAGGGCGCCGACTACGCCAACTGCGTGGAGAACATCGACATCGGCGGCCCGGCGATGATCCGCGCCGCCGCCAAGAACCACGACTTCGTCACCGTCGTCACCGACCCCGAGGATTACGAGGCGGTGCTGGACGAGCTGGCGACCCATGACGGCGCCGTCACGCTGACGCTCCGCCGCACGCTGGCCCAGCGCGCCTACGCCCGCACGGCGTCCTACGACGCGGCCATCTCCTCCTGGCTGGCCGGCCAGCTCGGTGAGACCTTCCCGCCGCGCACCACCCTGTCGGGCAAGCTCAGCCAGACCCTGCGCTATGGCGAGAACCCGCACCAGCAGGCGGCCTTCTACGTCACCGGCGAGCAGCGTCCGGGTGTCGCGACGGCGATCCAGCTCCAGGGCAAGGAGCTGTCCTACAACAACCTGAACGACACCGACGCCGCCTTCGAGCTGGTCGCCGAATTCGAGCGCCCGGCCGTCGCCATCATCAAGCACGCCAACCCCTGCGGCGTGGCCGAGGGAGCGAACCTGCTGGAGGCCTACAAGCAGGCCCTGCTGTGCGACCCGGTCAGCGCCTTTGGCGGCATCATCGCCGTCAACCGCCCGCTGGACGCCGCCACGGCGGAGGAAATCGCCAAGCTGTTCGCCGAGGTGGTGATCGCCCCGGACGCCGACGACGCGGCCCGCGCCCTGCTCGCCACCAAGAAGAACCTGCGCGTCCTGCTGACCAAGGACGTACCGAACCCGGCCGAGCCGGGGATGATGGTGAAGCAGCTCTCCGGCGGCTTCCTGCTGCAGAACCGCGACAACGGCCGCATCACCCTTGACGACCTGAAGGTGGTGACCAAGCGCGCGCCGACCGAGCAGGAACTGGCCGACCTGCTCTTCGCCTTCCGCGTCGCCAAGCATGTGAAGTCGAACGCCATCGTCTACGCGAAGAACGGCGCCACGGTGGGCGTCGGCGCCGGCCAGATGAGCCGCGTCGACTCGGCCCGCATCGCCGCCATCAAGTCGGCGGAGGCCGCCAAGGCCGCCGGCCTGAGCGAGCCGCTGACCAAGGGCTCGGTGGTCGCCTCGGACGCCTTCTTCCCCTTCGCGGACGGCCTGCTGGCCGCGGCGGAAGCCGGCGTGACGGCGGTGATCCAGCCCGGCGGCTCGATCCGCGACAACGACGTCATCGCCGCCGCCGACGAGAAGGGTCTGGCGATGGTGCTGACCGGGATGCGCCACTTCCGGCACTGAGGCGGGTGGGGGCTCATCCATTGCCCCCTCCCTAACCCTCCCCCGCTGCGCAGGGGAGGGGACCATTCTCCCTCCCCTGCGAAGCGGGGGAGGGCCGGGGTGGGGGCATCACGCCGACACCCCCAGCGCGTTTACGAACCCCGCCGCGCGCCCATCAGCCGCGCCAGCAAGGCGGCGGCGTCGGACTGCGACGTTTTCCCGTCCGCACCGTCTTCCGGCTTCAGACGTCCGGTCGCCGCCATGGCGATGAGCATCGCCGGGTGCATCGCGGGATGATGGGGCGAAGGATGCCCCGCCGAATCGCTCTCCCCACGCGCCGCGGCGTGGTCGCGGGCCAGCGCCTCGTTGATGTGCGCGAAGGCCTCGATGTCCTTGATGTGCAACATGTCCGTTCCGCCCTCCGCGCCAAGTTCGTTGTGCGTCGCAGCAAAAGGCAAGTTAGCAGCTTCCGCTGGGTGAATCCGCCGTCATGCCGCGGCGGACTGTCGCACCGTATTCGCATCGCCCGGTGCCGGCTCCCGAACCGCCAGCATAAGCCCAAAACCGATCACGAAGAAAGCCACAACGCTCGCCATGCCGGCCCGCTGGCTCTCGAACAGAGCGGTGGCCAGCCCGAAGGCGAGCGGCCCGACGAAGCCGGCCATGCGGCCGGTCAGGCTGTAGAGCCCGAACATCTCGCCCACCATGCCCGGCGGGGCGAGCCGCGCCATCATCGACCGCCCGGCGGCCTGCGCCGGCCCGAAGAAGGCGCCCAGCCCCAGGGCCAGCACCCAGAACCACGCCTTCTCCGTCGCCAGCAGCAGCGGCACGCCGAAGGCGGTCAGGCCGATCAGGCTGACCAGGATGGTCGGCTTGGCCCCCATCCGGTCGTCCACCCAGGCGAAGCCGATGGCCCCGACGCCGGCCACCACGTTCAGCGCGATGGCGAAGAGCAGGATCTCCTCGAAACTCATGCCGAAGGCGTGGGCGGCGAAGATGCCGCCGAAGGCGGTGATTGTGTTGATGCCGTCGCGGTAGATCGCGCTGGCGATCAGGAAGCGCAGCGTGTTGCGGTATTTGCGCGTCTCCGCCAGCGTCCGGCGCAGCGTCGCCATGCCCTCCCGCGCGGCCTGACGGATGCCGAGGCCGGTCGCCGGCACGTCCGGGACGAACAGGAAGAAGGGGATGGCGAACAGCCCGTACCAAGCGGCGGCGAGAAGGGCGGTGGCGCGCACCGGCGCCTGCTCCGCCGTGTCGAGCAGGCCGAACAGCGGGGCGGGGGACTTCACGAAGACGAACAGGGCGACCACCAGACAGGCCAGCCCGCCGAAATAGCCGATGCCCCAACCCCAGCCGGAGATCCGCCCGAGCATGCGCGGCGGCGCCAGCGCGGTCAGGCTGGCGTTGTAGAAGACGTTCGCCAGCTCGAAGGCGACGGTGCCGATGACCACGCAGACCAGGGCGAACAGGGCGTGGGACGGGTCGGGCTTCACCCACCACAGGGCGGCGCAGAAGACCACGGTCAGGCTGGTGAACAGCGCCATCCACGGCTTGCGCCGCCCCGTCCGGTCGGCCACCGCGCCCAGAACGGGGCTGAGCAGGGCGATCAGCAGCCCGGCGACGGTCAGCGCCGCGCTCCAGCGCGAGGCCCCGGCCACCTCGTCCCCGACCACGCCGCGGGCGAAGTAGACGGAGAAGATGAAGGTCGTGACGATGGTGTTGTACGACGAGTTCGCCCAGTCGTAGAGGCACCAGGACGCGATGGCACGGCGGCTCGGCGTGTCGTTGGCGGTGGTCATCGGTCGGATTACTCGACGGCCGGCGGTGGTTCGTCGAGGTGGACCGGGACGAGGTCGATGGTGGGGCGCTGGTCGTCCAGGCGTTGATCGATCCGGGCGCGCAACCGTGTCATCTGCGCCTGGATCGCCTCGATCTCCGCCTTCTGCCGTTCCAGATCCGACAGGTCCGGCAGCGGGACGGCGATGTCGGTGGCGATGCGCTCGGAAGACTCGTCGGTGCTCATGGGTTCTCTCCGGTTCGGCGTCGATCGGCTGGCTTCGGCCCGCGGGAAAACCCGAAGACTCGCGTTCGCTCAGCCGCCCACGCCGAACGAAATCTGGTTGTTGTCGTAGCGGGCGACGATGGTCAGCCGGTCGCCGGGGCGCACGTGGATCGGCGTTTCCAGATAGGTCATCGCCTGCTTCCAGTGGTTCGTCCGCGCCCGGCTTTCGGAGCGGTAGGTGACCTCCTCGTCCATCTGCAGGTCGAACCAGAAGGCGACGCCGTGGCAGGTGCCCTCCGCCGTGATCTCCACGGCGATCTCGTGGCCGCCCTCCTCGGGCATGTTGCGGGTGAAGTCGAAATCGAGCGCGGTGAAGGCGGCCGACAGCGGCGTGTGGGTGTCGGCGCCGAGGTCGATCTGCTGGTAGCCGGGGGAGCGGAACACGTCGAACGTCGACATGTCGAAGCCGCCGATGCGCTTCACCGGGTTGATGCGGGCCAACTCCGGCGTCTCCACCAGCATGGCGTAGACGGTCGAGGCGCGCGGGATGATCGCGCCGCCGGGCTTCACCAGATGGGTGCGCGCGTGCTGCAGCACCGACAGCATGCGCGGCGCCAGCATGCCGATGTTGATGAGTTCCGACACGAAGACGTCGGCCTTCTCCGGCAGGTCGCCGCCCTCGCCCACCGACAGGCGGGTGGACAGCTTCGGAACCACGTCGATGCGGTCGGCGTAGCCGTTGTTGGCGACGGTCTCGCGGGCGATGCGGGCGAGGATCGGGTTGACCTCGCAGGTCACCACCTTCCGCGCCCCGGCGCGCGCCGCCATCATGGCGACGATGCCCGAGCCGGTGCCGATCTCCAGGACCAGCGAGTCCGGGGTCACCGCGCGCTTCAGCGCCGCCTCATAGGCGTCGTTGCGCTCGAAATCGTTGATCATCGGCAGATGCCAGCCGGGGACGGCGTTGGAATAGATCAGGCGGCGGGTGAACTGCACCAGCGGGTGGTCCGGCGCGATGGCGCGGGCGGCCTCGATGGCCTCCACCGCCTCGTTGGCGCGGTCGAGGCTCTGCAGCGTGTGGGCGAGGCCGACATGGGCGGGGACGAAGCGGGGCGCCGCCGCGATCACCACGCGGAACGCCTCCTCGGCCTCCTCCAGGGCGCCGCGGGTGCTCAGCGCCTCGGCGAGGTTGTAGCGGGCCTCCAGATACTCCGGCGCCCGTTCCAGCGCGGCGCGGAAGGCGGCCTCCGCCTCGTCCAGCCGGCCCAGCTCGCGCAGGGTGGTGCCCAGGAAATTGTGCATTTCCGGCGCGGCGTCGCGCAGGGCCAGAGCGGCGCGGAAGGCGCCCTCGGCGTCCTCCAGCCGGCCCAGCGCCTTCAGCGCGTTGCCCAGGTTGCCGTGAAGCTCCGGCAGGCGGTCATTGAGAGCGATGCCGGCGCGGAACGCCGCCTCCGCCTCCGCGGCGCGGCCGAGCTGGAAGAGCAGGCTGCCGCGGCTGTTATGGAAGGACGGGTCCTTGCCGTCCTCGGCGATGGCCAGGGCGAAGAGGTCGAGCGCGCCGTCGGGATGGCCGGTGTGGGCGGCGACGACGCCCAACAGGTGCAAGGCCTGCGCGTTGTGCGGGTCGGTCGCCAGGATCGCCCGGCAGGCCGCCTCCGCCCCGCCCAGATCGTTCGTCCGCAGCAGGCGGATGGCGTCGTTCAGGGTCGGCTGGGGGTCGGTCATCGCGGCGGGCTCCGGTTGGGCGGACATTCCTTGGAATGGCCGCACCATAGCCGGAAAGCGGGCGGGACGCATGGGAAACCCTCGTCCGGACCCGCCCGAAGGGGGCCGGACGAGGGGTTTCAAGCCGTTTACCCCGCCGTCAGTCCGCGGAGCTGCCGGTTCGCCACCGCCAGCATCGACAGGTCGACGTTGGGCTGGGTGCGCAACTCGGACAGCAGCTGCTCCACCCGTTCCACCACCGGGCGGCGGTGGGCGATCCAGGCTTCAACGGGAGCCTCCGCGGGAAGCTGGTCCACCGCCTCCAGAACGCGGGTGGTCAGCGCGGTCTGGTGGGCGAACAGGTCGTCCACCAGGGCGGCCACCGCCTGCTTCTGCCAATGGTTCTCCGCCTTCGCCGCGGCGGCCTTGTCGCGCAGCCATTCCAGGCCGAAGCGGCGGCCCAGCATGAAGTAGACCGCCGCGACGTCCGCGACGCCCCGCCCGGTGCGCCCGGCGATGCGGACGAGGTCGGGAGCGGCGGCCAGCACCGGCAAGGCGGCCATGCGACGGGCCAGCTCGGCGGGGACGCCCTGCTCCTGGTAGGAGGCGACGCGGGCCGTCAGGCGGGCCGTCTCCTCGGCGTCCAGCACGTTGTCCAGACCGGCCAGGAGCGTTTCGATGCCGGGCCGGAAGGCCTCCGTCTCGCGGGCGATGTCCAGCGGCTGCGGGCAGCTTGCCAGGAACCAGGCGGCGGCGCGCTCCATGTGGCGGACCGTCTCCAGGATCATGCCGGTCTGGAGCGCGGCCGGGACGACGGTGTCGAGATCCTCGATCCCCGTCCACAGCGAGCGCAGGCCGAAGGCGTCGCGCACGATGGTGTAGGCGCGGGCGACGTCCGCCGGCCCCATGCCGGTCTTCTCCATCATCTCCTTGACGAAGGTCGGGCCGGTGCGGTTGACGAGGCTGTTGGTGACGCTGGTCGCGATGATCTCCCGCCGCAGCCGGTGCCGCCCCACCGCCTCCGCATGGGCCTTGCGCAGCGGCTTGGGGAAGTAGCGGGTGAGGTCGTCGGCCATGAAGGGATCGTCCGGCAGGTCCGACGCCAGCAGATCGTCGTAGAGCGTGATCTTGGCGTAGGCCAGCAGCACCGCCAGCTCGGGCCGGGTCAGTCCCTCGCGGTTGGCCATGCGGGCGGACAGCTCCTCCTCGTCGGGCAGATACTCGATGGCGCGGTTCAGCCGCCCCGCCTTCTCCAGCGACCGGATCAGCCGGGCCTGCGCCTCCAGCGCGTCGGGACCCAGCGCGCGGGCGACGGTCAGCGCCTGGCTCTGCAGATAGTTGTCGGCCAGCACCAGACCGGCCACCTCGTCGGTCATGGCGGCGAGCAGCTGGTCGCGCTGCTTCAGCGTCATGTCGCCGCGGACGACCACGTCGTTCAGCAGGATCTTGATGTTCACCTCATGGTCGGAGGTGTCCACGCCCGCCGAATTGTCGATGGCGTCGGTGTTCAGCCGCACCCCGTGCTGCGCCGCCTCGATGCGGCCGCGCTGGGTGACGCCCAGGTTGGCGCCCTCGCCGATCACCTTGGCCCGCACGTCGCGCCCGTCGATGCGCAGCGCGTCGTTGGCCTTGTCGCCGACCTCGGCGTTGGTCTCCTCCGCCGCCTTCAGGTAGGTGCCGATGCCGCCGAACCACAGCAGGTCCACCTCGGCCTTCAGCAGGGTCTGCATCAGCTCCAGCGGGGTGACGTGGTCCTTGGCGATGCCGAAGCGCTGGCGGATCTCCGGCGTCAGCTCCAGCGACTTGGCGGAGCGGTCGAAGACGCGGCCGCCCGCGGACAGCAGCGACGCATCGTAGTCCGCCCAGGAGGAGCGGGGCAGGTCGAACAGGCGCTGCCGCTCCTCCCAGCTCCGCGCGGCGTCGGGGTCGGGATCGACGAAGATGTGCCGGTGGTCGAAGGCGGCGAGCAGGCGGATGTGCTTCGACAGCAGCATGCCGTTGCCGAACACGTCGCCCGACATGTCGCCGACGCCGACGACGGTGAAGTCCTGCGTCTGGGTGTCGTGCCCCAGCTCGCGGAAATGGCGCTTCACCGATTCCCAGGCGCCGCGGGCGGTGATGCCCATCTTCTTGTGGTCGTAGCCGGCGGAGCCGCCGGACGCGAAGGCGTCGCCCAGCCAGAAGCCGTGGTCCACCGACACCGAGTTGGCGATGTCGGAGAAGGTGGCCGTGCCCTTGTCGGCGGCGACCACCAGATAGGGGTCGTCCTCATCGTGGCGGACCACCTCGGGCGGCGGCACCACCGCCCCCTCGGCGTCGAGGTTGTCGGTGATGTCCAGCAGGCCGCGCATCAGCGTCTTGTAGCACTCGATGCCCTCGGCCAGCGCCGCCTCGCGTCCGGCGGACGGCGGCGGCGGGCGCTTCACCACGAAGCCGCCCTTCGAGCCGACCGGCACGATGACGGTGTTCTTGACCATCTGCGCCTTCATCAGCCCGAGGATCTCCGTCCGGAAATCCTCGCGCCGGTCGGACCAGCGGATGCCGCCGCGCGCCACCTTGCCGCCGCGCAGATGGACGCCCTCCATCCGCGGGCTGTAGACGAACACCTCGACCATCGGGCGGGGCAGCGGCAGGTCGTCGATGTGGCGGCTGTCGATCTTGAAGGAGAGGTAGGTCTTGGGCCGCCCGTCCGCGCCGTTCTGATAGGCGTTGGTGCGCAGCGTGTTGCAGAGCAGGTTGAGGAAGCGCCGCAGGATGCGGTCCTCGTCCAGGTTCCTCACCCCGTCGAGCGCGCGTTCGATCTCCGCGGCCAGCCCCGGATCGTTCTGCGGGCGGCGGGCCGGGTCGAAGCGGCTGTGGAACAGGGCGACCAGCTTGCGCGCGATGGCCGGATGGCCGGCCAGCGTGCTTTCCACCACGTCCTGCCCATAGGGGATACGGGCTTGGCGCAGATACTTGGCGTAGGCGCGCAGCACCGTCACCTCCCGCGCGGTCAGGCCGGCGCGAAGGACGAGGCGGTTGAAGCCGTCATCCTCCATCCGGCCGTCCCAGACGGCGGCGAAGGCGTCCTGGAACTTCTCCTTCACCATCGCGCAGTCGATGGGCAGCCCGTTCTGCGAACGCGCGGTGAAGTCGTGAATCCACACCGGGGCGGCGTGGCCGGCGATGGCGATCTCGAAGGGGGCCTCGGTTATCACCTTCAGGTCCATGTGCTCCAGCATGGGCAGCACGTCGGACAGCGGCACCGGGCGGCCTTCGTGGTAGATCTTGACGTGCAGCTCGTCCCCTTCGGCCTCCAGCGGGCGGTAGAGGTTGATGCCCAGCGTGCCCTGGGCCGTCGCCTTCTCGATGCGGTCGATGTCGAAGACGGCGGCCTCCGCGTTGAACTCCTCGCGGTAGGCGGTGGGGAAGGCGTCGGCGTAGCGGCGGAACAGGGTGCGTCCCTGCTCCTCGCCATGGGCCTCGACCAGCGCGTCGCGCAGATGGTCGTCCCAGCCGCGCGACGCCTGGACCAGCCGCGCCTCCAGATCGGTCGCGTCGACGGCGGGCACGCGGCCCGGCTCGGTCCGGATGATGAAATGCAGGCGGGCCAGAACGCTTTCGGTCAACTGCGTGGTGAAGCCGGTGCAGGTGCCGTCGTAGGCGGCCTCCAGGATGGACTGGATGCGCCGGCGCAGCGTGGTGTCGTAGCGGTCGCGCGGCACGTAGACGAGGCAGGAGGCGAAGCGCTCGAACGGGTCCTTGCGCACGAACAGGGCCAGCCGCTGCCGCTCCTGCAGGTGCAGGATGCCGACCGCGATGTCGAGCAGCTCCGGTACCTGGATCTGGAACAGCTCGTCGCGCGGGTAGGTCTCCAGGATGTGCAGAAGCGCCTTGCCGTCATGGCCCTGCGGGTCGAAGCCGGCCAGCTCCATCACCTCCGCGACCTTGCGGCGGAGGTAGGGGATCTCGCGCGGGCTGCGGTTGTAGGCGACGGAGGTGAAGAGGCCGGCGACCAGCCGCTCGCCGACGATCCGCCCCTCGGCATTGAAGCGCTTGACGAGGATGGCGTCCATCGGGACGGAACGGTGCACGGGGGAGGGGCGGTTGCCCTTGGTCACCATCAGGACGCGCGGGTTGCGCAGGAAGTCGCGCACGTCGGGCGGCAGGGTGGCGTAGTTGCGCAGCCCGTCGAAGACGGTGACGGAGTCGTCGCGCAGGATGCCCAGACCGCTGCCGGCGACCAGTCCCAGCGAGGAGTCCGCCCCGTCGGCGCCGCTCTCGAAGCGGTATTCGCGGTAGCCGAGGAAGGTGAAATGGTCGTCGTCGGCCCAGGACAGGAAGGCCTTGGCCTCGTCCACCTCGTCGTCCGGGATGATCGCCGGGACGGCGGCGCGGGCGCAGTCGGCCTCCACGATGGCGGCGCGCACCTGCTGGCGCATGGCCCGCCAGTCGGCGACGGCCGCGCGCACGTCGGCCAGCACGCGCTCCAGCCCGTCGCGGGCCTGGTCCAGCGCGGCGGCGCCGGTGACCGCGCCGACCTCGACATGCATGAAGGATTCGGGGGCCGCGTCGGTGGGGGCCGCCGCGGGCTCGTACATCTCCACGAGCTGGCCGTCGGCGTCGCGCTTGACCCGCACCACGGGGTGGATGACCAGATGGACGGTCAGCCCCTGGCGGTTCAGCTCCGCGGTCACCGAATCGACCAGGAAGGGCATGTCGTCGTTGACGATCTCCACCACCGTGCGGTGGGACTGCCAGCCATGCTCCTCGACGCGCGGGTTGTAGACGCGGACCTTGGCGCGGTCCGCCGCCTCGCGCTGCTGGCCCCATTGCCACATGGCGAGCGCCGCGCCGTAGAGCTGCTCCGCCGGAGCCTGGATGATGTCGTCGGGCGGGACGTTGTCGTAGAACTGCCGTACGAAGCGCTCCGCCGGTGCGGCGCGGGTGCGGCCCAGCCGCTCGCGAACCTGCCGCACGACCTCTTCGGTCAGCTCGTCCTTGAGCTGTTCGGCCCTGAGAGCCATCGCTCCAATCCTTCCCTGATTTTTTGCGGCGGTTGGCCGCCGTTGTAGGCAAGAGGGTAGCCGATTTGCCGCGACAGGCAACAGGCGGAGGGGCGTAACCGGAAGAGGCGGTCATTACGGAGAAGCCCTTCGTGTCCAAATCGATGAAAGTTGAATGAGTCGGGAAGTGGGCGTATTTTTTGTGCAGGCGTGCTCCTGGCGCGCAACCACCGAGACGATCATGCCCAACGACGACGCCCGCCCGCCGGAGGCCAACCCGGTTCCGCCCGCCAAGCCCCGCCTGCATGTGCTCGTGGTCGATCCCGACCCGGCGCTGGCCGGGCTGACGCGCGCCGCGCTCGACGGCTTCGCGCTGGATGGGGCGCCGGTGTCGGTGCTGACCGCCGCGACCGCCGCCGAGGCGCGGGAGGCGCTGTACCGCAACCCCAACACCGCCGCCGTCCTGCTGGAGCCGGTGTTGGACCCCGCGGCGGATGGGCCGCCCGAAGGGCTCGCCTTCATCGACCATATCCGCAAGGATCTGGGGAACAGCCGCGTCCGCATTCTGGTCTGCACCGCCCATCCCGAGCGGGCGCCGGAAGAGGCGGTGGTGGAGGGCCACGACGTCAGCGACTACCGCCTGAAGGACGGGTTGACGGCGCGCACCCTGCGCACCGCCGTCGTCCCGCGGCTGCGCGCCTTCATCAACCTGCAGACCCAGGCGGCCGGGCGCAAGGCGCTGGCCCGCATGCTGGTGGCGACCACCGGCCTGCTGGAGATGCGCACCCCGGACGTGCTGTTCCCCAACATCCTGCCGCGCGTCGTCGGGCTGCTGGGCATCGGGCGGCACGCCCTGCTGTGCATCCAGGGCGACACGCTGCCGCGCGACCGCCGCATCCGCGTGCGCGCCTCCACCGGGCGCTTCGCCAAGTGGAAGGATGTGGACGTCGCCGAGCTGGGCGAGCCCAACGTCGCCGCCGCGCTGGAGCGGCTGAGCCCGAGTTCCGAAACCATCGTGGAGCCGGGCTACTGCGCCCTGCGGCTGCGCGCCCACGGCGGAATCATCGGCATGATCTACGTCGAGGGCCACAACAACGAGGGCACCGCGCGCGAGTGGCAGCTGCTGGAGCTGTTCCGCAACAAATGCTCCATCGCCTTCGAGAACGCCCTGCTGTTCGAGGAGCTGAACACCGCCCAGAAGGCCACCGTCCTGGCCATGGGGTCGCTCGCCGAATACAAGGACAACGCCGCCGCCGGCCATCTCCAGCGCATCGAGCGACTGGTCGGCGACATCGCCCGCGAGCTGCGCGTCCACGGCCGCTTCGCCGACGAGCTGGACGAGGAACTGGTGGAGAAGGTCGGGCTGGCCGCCCTGCTGCACGACGTCGGCATGCTGAGCGTGTCGGACGAGACGCTGGGCATCCCCGGCGAGCTGGCGAACAACGACATGGCGGCCATCCAGCGCCACACCGTGATCGGCCACCGCATCCTCAGCGAGGCGGCGCTGCCCCTGCGCGGGCGCAGCCTGCTGTCCATCGCCGCGGAGATCGCCCGCTACCACCACGAGCGCTACGACGGGTCGGGCTACATGGAGGGGCTGCGCGGCGGGGCCATTCCCGTGTCGGCGCGGATCATGGCCGTGGCCGACGTGTTCGACGCCCTCATCACCGACCGCCAGTACCGCAAGGCGTGGGGGGTGGAGCACGCCATCACCTGGATCGCCGAACGGGCGGGCAAGGACTTCGACCCGCTGGTGGTCGAGGCGTTCCTGACGGTGGTCCGCCGCATCCAGGCCGAGGAGCCGGACTGGTTCCCCAGGCCCGAGGGCGGCAACCAGGGTCTTCTGGTCGCGGCGATCGGGCGCAAGCTGCGCGCCCTGTTCGGCAACCGGGCCGAACCGATCAACTGACCTCCGTCATCGCGTGATGGAAACGGACCGAGCGGCCTTTCCCAGGTGGAAAGGCCGTTTTGCCGAGGTCTTCGGGTAACGATGACCGGCGCGGCAATGTGTCAATTTCTCTCACTCTGGTTGCGCCATAAATACTATTGTGTACGATAAATCGTGTTACTATGAATTGTGCAACCGTTACCGCGGGGGCGCTCCTTGGCGGCGCTCCGTTGTGGTGATCTTGCGGCAGCATTTGGCGGAGCCGACCATGAAAGCCAGACGTTTCTTTTCCACTCTTTTGACCTCCTGTGCCCTGATGTTGGGCGCGACGGCTGCCCAGGCCGCCTACCCGGAAAAGCCGATCACCATGATCGTCGCCTATGGGGCCGGCGGATCGACCGACGTGACCGCGCGCATGCTGGCGCCCTTCATCGAAAAATATCTGGGCGGCGGCGCGCGGATCGTGGTGATGAACCGCGGCGGCGCCGGGGGGGAGATCGGCTTCGCCGCCATCGCCGACGCCACGCCGGACGGCTACACCATCGGCTTCATCAACACGCCGAACGTCGTCACCATCCCGATCGAGCGCAACGCCCGCTTCACGCTCGACCGGCTGGACCCGCTGGTCAACATCGTCGACGATCCGGGGATCATGACGGTCCATGGCGACAGCCCCTACAAGACGGTGGAGGATCTGGTCGCCCAGGCCAAGGCCAACCCGAACACCATCACGCTGGGCTCCACCGGCGTCGGGTCGGACGACCATCTGGGCATGCTGCTGCTCCAGCGCCAGGCGAACGTCCGCTTCACCCATGTGCCGTTTCCCGGCAGCGCGGAGAACTACCGCTCCATGCTCGGCCGCCACACCCAGATCTGCGGCCAAAACCTGGGGGAGGGGCTGCGCGGCAAGGCCGGCGGCGACAACATCCGCATCCTGGGCGTGATGAGCACGCAGCGTTGGGACATGGCGCCCGACCTGCCGACCTTCAAGGAACTGGGCTACAACATCACCATGGCGTCGCTGCGCGGCGTCGGCGCGCCGAAGGGCCTGCCGCCGGAGATCCGCACCAAGTTGGTGGAGGCGGTGACCAAGGCCGCCAACGACCCGGAATTCCAGAGCAAGGCCCGCGACACCTACCAGCCGCTGCGCATCCTCGACTCGGAAGCCTTCTCCGCGGAACTGAAGGAACTGGACGGCGATTTCCGCAACCTCTGGCGCGAGTTCCCCTGGTTGAAGTGATTGGGTTGAAGTGATTGGGCTGAAGTGATCGGGGCAAAGCAAACAGGCGAGGCCGCATAGGAAAGGCCCCTCTTCCACATG
Source organism: Azospirillum aestuarii (assembly GCF_016632405.1). Classification (NCBI taxonomy): domain Bacteria; kingdom Pseudomonadati; phylum Pseudomonadota; class Alphaproteobacteria; order Rhodospirillales; family Azospirillaceae; genus Azospirillum; species Azospirillum aestuarii. The sequence goes on along the minus strand of NZ_JAEPIV010000002.1, from coordinate 482,361 downwards.
GAAGAGGGGCCTTTTTCATGGGCGATGCCCTGACGGGTCAGGCCGCGGTGATGCGGGTGATGAAGGCTTCGATCTCGTTGTCCAGCCGGTTGAAGCTGCGCGACAGCTCCTCGGTCGTGGTCTGGACGGCGCCGGCGGAGTGGCCGGTGGTCTCCGCCGCCTGCTGCACCAGCCGCATTTCCTGGAGCACGGCCACCGTATCGGTGGCGGCGCGCTGGGAGCGCTCGCTGATGTCGCGGGTGGCGGCGTCCTGCTCCTCCACCGCCGCGGCGACGGTGCTGAGCGATTCGTCGACCTGCCGGATGGTGTTGACGATGGCGCGGATGGCGTTGACCGCCGCGGTGGTCGCCGCCTGCACCGCCGCGATTTCCGCGCCGATCTCGTCGGTGGCCTTGGCGGTCTGGTTGGCGAGGCTCTTGACCTCCTGCGCCACCACGGCGAAGCCCTTGCCGGCCTCGCCGGCGCGGGCCGCCTCGATGGTCGCGTTCAGCGCCAGCAGGTTGGTCTGGCCGGCGATGTTGTTGATGAGGCCGACCACCTCCTCGATCTTCCGGCTGGCCTCGCTGAGGCCCTGGACGATCGAGTCGGTCCGCCCCGCCTCGTCCACCGCGCCGCGGGCGAGCTGGGTCGACTGGGTGATGGAGCGGGTGATCTCGTCGATGGAGGCGCGGAGCTGTTCGGCCCCGGCGGCCACGCTCTCCACCTCGCTCGTCGCCTCCTGCACCGCATGGGCGACCGAATCGCTGTGGTGGCTGGTCTGGCGGGCGTTCTCCAGCATGACGTTGGCTTCCCCGCGCATGGAGTCGGCGGAGCGCACCACCTCGCCCATCATCGCCTTGACCGACGCCTCCAGGTCGGCGGCGAGGCTGTTCATGGCCCGGCGCTGCTCTTCCGTGGCGCGGGCGCGCATGGCCTCCTGCTCGCGCGCCATCTCCTGGACGCGCAGCGCGTTCTCCTTGAAGACGCGGACGGTGCGGGCCATCTGGCCGATCTCGTCGCCGCGCTCGGCGGCGGGCACCTCGTCCTCCAGCCGGCCCTGGGCCAGCCGTTCCATGACCGTGGTCAGGCGGACCACCGGACGGGCGATGTTGAAGCCGATGAACAGCGCCACGCCCACCGTGATGAGCAGGGCGACGATCGCGGCGGCGACGAAGGCCTGGGTGGTCGCGTCGACCGACGCGTTCACGTTGGCGTAGGCGTCGGCCGACTGCTGGCGCTGGTAGGTCAGGTAATCGCGGGCGGTGCCGTTCAGGCGCCCATAGGCCGCCTGGACCTCCTGCAGGAAGTCGAGCGGATCGACGCCCATCTTCAGAAGATCGAGGAAACTGGTCACCTTCGCCTGATAGGCGGAGGTGTCGGAACCGAAGCGCTGGAGGATCTGCCCCTCCTCCTCGGTCGCGGCCGACTGGCCCTTCATCTTGTCCGCCTGGACCTTCAGCTTGGTGATCTGTTCGGTCAGGGCCTTCGATTCATCCTCGACCGCCTTGGGGGAGGCGTTGGCGGTGCTGAGGATCACCGTCCGGTAGAGGCCGGCGTGGGCGACGGTCAGCGTGTCGGTCAACGCCTGGACGTCCGCTTCCCGCGTGAAGGAGCGGTTGAACAGCGTGTCCAGCAGGCGTGACTGTTCCGTGATGGCGGAGCCGCCGAGCAACGCGATGGCAAGCATGCCCAAAATCGCTGTCGCCGCCGGGATTCCCATTTTGGTGGGAATGTGGAGGTGATTGAGGAAAGTCATGGAGCACCTGCTTCAACCATTGGCCGGTCCGTTGGCGCCGGATGGTCAGCCGGATGGTCATGGGGGCTGGAACCGCACCCGCCGCAGGCCGGTCGGCCGGCGGCGGACGGTTTCGGGGACGGGCCGGACCCGGACGGACCAGCCCGCCCGGATCGCTTCAGCCCCGGATCACTTCAGCCAGGGCGACGACTGCCACAGCGACTTCAGCTCGCCGTCGAGCTGCTTCAGTTCCGCCGCGAAGGCGTCGGGGCCGAGGACGCGCAGCGGCTGGAAGGTTTCCTTGGCCTCGGCCTTCGCCACGAACTCCGGATCGGTCGCGGCCTTGGTGACGGCGTCCACCAGCTTGGCGCGCACGTCGGCGGGCAGGCCCTTCGGCGCGCAGACGCCGCGCAGCGAGGCCATCAGCACCGGGTAGCCCTGCTCCGCGAAGGTCGGGATGTCCGGGGCGGCCTTCCAGCGCTCCTTGCTCATCACGCCCAGCACGCGGATCTGGTCGGAGGCCTGGCCGCGCAGCCCTTCGCCAAGGTTCTGGCCGCTGATCTGGATCTTCTTGGCGAGCATCGCCTTGTAATTGGCGGCGGAGCCGGAGAAGGGCACGTGGGTGAACTGCACGCCCGCCTGGCGCTGCACCAGCAGCATGGCGAGCTGGTCGTCCGAGCCCACGCCGGTGGTGCCGACGGTGACGGTGTTCGGGTTGGCCTTGGCGTGCTCCGCGACGTCCTTCAGCGTCTTGAAGGTGCTGTCGCCGGGAACGCTCCACACGCCCGGATCGTCGACGACGTTGACCAGCGGGTCCAGCCGGTCCGCCGAGAAGCGGGCCTGACGCTCGATCGGGATCGACACCATGTTCGGCGTGTTGCAGAAGCCGATGGAGTAGCCGTCCGGCGCGGCGTCGGCGATGGCCGCGAATCCGATCTCGCCGCCGGCGCCCGGCTTGTTCACCACCTCGATCCGGGTGCCGCCCAGATGCTTCTCGATGAAGGGAGCCAGCAGGCGCGCGGTCACGTCGGTCGACCCGCCGGCGTCGTAGGCGACGACCACGGTGATCGGCTTCTCGGGATAGGCGGCCCGGGCCGTCGACAGAGCGGTCGTCGACATGGCCAGCGCCAGGGTCCCGGCCGCCAGCGCCAGGAACTTGCTGCGAATGATCATCTGGATGCCCTTCTTTCCTGCGGTATTGCGGAAGACCCCTTGGCCGCGGGCGCGGTGGGGTCCCGGGAGATCCCGCCCGTCCCGATGCGGACACAGGCTGGGCCTCCTTTTCTGAAATTCTCGTAAAGATCGACGGTCATTGATTTTGACGGCATTGAATCGGTCGGTCAGGAGCGACACGAAAAACCATCCTGCATTTGTGCAGAACAGATGCATACTTCGGTATGTCTGTATTCGTGGGCGGCCGATCCCGTCGCCGGCATGCCGGCGGCGTTCGGTCGTCGTTCTCGCGAAAAGGAGCGGTTCATGGACCCAACGCTGTCAAATCGATCCGATGAAAGCGGTTTAGACGCTTCAAGGTGGAAGATACAACGTCGTTATTCGTGTATCAATCGTGCTTGCCGGATCGGGCATCCGGAAATTACAGCAATTTTCGGCGAATGCTTTCTATCTGGCGTGGTTCCCTGGAGTTCCGCGCGATATGGCGTGCGTGATGAGCGTCAAATGGACGCATAATGAAAGTCGCATGCGGCGAAATGACCGCATCAGCCCATCGCCACCATGAAGGCGACGGAAATCGAGATCGGGGACATCAACGTGGACAGCAGCAGCGACATGGAAACCAGTTCCCGCCCCGTCTGGTAGCGCTCGGCGAAGGCGTAGACGTTGACGCCGATGGGCAGCGCCGCCGCGGTCACGGCGGGGGCCAGCCAGTCCGGCGGCAGATGGAAGACTTCCACCGCCAGGACCCAGGTCAGCACCGGGTGCAGGACCGTCTTCATCACCGCGAGGACCAGCGCCTGGCCGAACTTGCCAGACAGCTTCCCGAAGGACAGCGAGGTGCCCAGCGTGAAGCAGGCGCAGGGCAGGACGGTGGCCGCGGCGTAGTCCGCCGCCTTCATGACCGCGTCCGGCACATGGACGCCGGTCAGGTTGAAGCCCATGCCGACGACGATGGACAGGATCATCGGGCTGAGCAGGGTCGCCTTGACGGCGTTGACCGCGGCGGCGACCGGCCGCCCGCCCGCCGTCCGTTGCGCCTCGGCGATCATCGTCGCCGTGGTGAAGAGGAGCGGCGACTGGAACAGGATCAGCAGCATCACCGGGATGGCCACCGACGATCCGTAGGCGTCCATCAGGATCGGCGCGCCGAGCAGGCCGATGGAGGAGAAGGAGGGGGCGAAGCCGCCGATCGCCGCCTCGTCCTTGCGTCGGATGGACAGCATCCAGGCGGCGCCCAGCCCGAAGATGATGAAGGCCGCGACGAAGAAGGACGCCACGAAGCCCCATTCGATGGGATCGGGGATCTTCGCCTTGGCCATCGCCGCGAACAGCAGCGCCGGCAGGGCGTAAATGCCGAGAAATCGCGACAGCCCCTGAGCCGCCGTGTTGCTGAAATTGCCCGATTTCCCGGCGTAGAAGCCGAGCGCGACCAGGACGAACATCGGCAGCACGATTTGAAAGATGAGCGTCATGGCGGCTGAAACCGGTCTTGGGGGCGGCTTGGGGGACTGTGCGGTTCACCGGCTCGCGTGGTCCGGCGGAGGCGCCGGGGGTCAGCGCAGGGTGGGCGTCTCGACGATCTCCGGTTCCGGCACGCCCAGAACCTCCATCAGCGACTTGCCGGCGTCGAGCTGCTGCGACCAGACCTTCTCCTTGGCCATCAGGTCCAGGCAGCGCCTCAGGACCTCGTCCATCACGGCCAGCGGCACCACGGTCACCCCGTCGTCGTCGCCGATGATGAGGTCGCCCGGATTGACCACCATGCCGCCGACACCGGCCGGAACGTCCATCTTGCCGCCGAAGGACTTGTGCGGGCCGCGCGGGACCGAGCCCTTGGCGAAGACCGGGAAGCCGATGGTCCGGATTTCCTGAAGGTCGCGGACGGAGCCGTCGATCACCAGCCCGCCCAGGCCGCGCGATTTGCAGCCGCGGACCACCCATTCGCCGGCCAGCGCCACCTCCTCCAGGCCGGCACCGGCGACCACCACCACCTCGCCCGGCTCAGCCAGGCTGCAGGCGGTCAGCAGCATGCTGTTGTCGCCCGGCATCGACACGGCGGTGCGGGCCTGCCCGCAGAGGCGCATGCCCGGGGCGCAGGGCTTGATCCGGGCGTCCATGCTCTGGCAGCGGTTCTGCACGTCGGACGCGATGCTGCTGGGGACCGTTTTCCAGATATCCAGCATGTCCGGCGACAGGCGCGGAAAATTCACGATGTAGCGTTGCATAGCCATGGGAAGGACCTCTTGTCGTCTGGGCGGATTGCCGTCTGGGCTGTACGAAGCGGGGCTTGGAAGCGCGACCAGCGGCACCGCCGGTCGCAGCGCGACGACAGCGGAGCCGGTGACGATCAGGCGGGGGAGGACCGGCGTTGCCGGAGCGGCGGACGCCGGCCGGACAGAAGCGCCCTATCCGGGAAAATCACGGGCTCAGCCCGTCCGACATGACCGGACCATCCATGGTGCATACAACCCTAAACGGATAGAAGTTCTATTTGTTTCGCATTTGAAGCTTAGTCCTTCCGGGGGTCATACGCAAGTAGGTTGCCAATAAGTAAATTTATTCACGCGATCATATGGGATATGTGCGCGTGGAATGACCTACAAAAGTATGAATTTTGCGGGGATTCGCACCTTTCGATTGCGCCATTTGGCGGCGCGCCCTGTATGGCTGCGTTGATTCGGGGCGAGGGAAGTCGGGGAGGGTGAGGCGCCGGTTGCGGAATCGCAACGCGCGGGGAGCGGGATCGCCGGGAGGGAAAAACGAAAAAGGCCGGCACCCGAAGGTCCAGCCTTTCCATCCACTGTCCTGCTTCCCTTGCGGAGGTTCATCGCCTCCGTCGGGAAAATGGAGCGGGCGAAGGGATTCGAACCCTCGACCCCAACCTTGGCAAGGTTGTGCTCTACCCCTGAGCTACGCCCGCGCTCCGTTTCGCTGCCGTTCGGACCCTTGTGTCGGTGCCGTCCGGCGGCGTGCGGCGGACTATACTCATGGATCGGCGCAATGCAAGCGTCATGTTTCACTTTTCTCGGGCGCCCGGACAGATTTTCCCGGACGAATTTTTCCCACGCCGCTAAAGATGGCTCCATGGACACCCGTGACACCCCCGAGGGCAGGGCCGAGGAGCCGCTGCCGACGAGCCCGGAGCAGCTCCTGGAGCATCTCGCGGCGCTCGGCATCCGCACCGTGACCCACAGCCACCCGCCGCTGCACACGGTGGAGGAGAGCAAGGCGCTGCGCGGCGCGCTGCCCGGCGGCCACTGCAAGAACCTGTTCCTGAAAGACAAGAGGGAGCAGCACTGGCTGGTCGTCGCGCTGGAGGACGCGCGGGTGGAGCTGAACCGCTTCGACAAGGTGATCGGGTCGGGGCGGCTGTCCTTCGCCTCCGCCGACCGGCTGTGGCGGCATCTCGGCGTGCGGCCCGGCTCGGTCACGCCCTTCGCGCTGGTCAACGACCATGAGCGGCGGGTGAGGGTGGTGCTGCAGGAACAGATGCTGGCCCACGACCCGCTGAACTACCATCCGCTGCTGAACGACCGCACAACGGCGATCGCCGCCGCGGACCTGCTGCGCTTCCTCCGGGCCGGCGGGCACGAGCCACTGATCGTGCCCTTCGGGGAGGAGCCGCCGGACTGTCAGCCGGCGCTTGCTTAACGCGCCCCGTGCGCTCATCTATCACGCGAGATCGCAAAGGGATACGTGACCGCCATGTTCTCCATTCCGCCCGCCAACAAGCCCGCCACCGCCGGTGCCGCTCCCGCCGCCGGTGACCTGATCAAGGACAGCAGCGACCGCGCCTTCATGGCCGACGTCATCGAGGCGTCGCAGTCCGTGCCGGTGATCGTCGATTTCTGGGCGCCCTGGTGCGGCCCGTGCAAGCAGCTCGGCCCGATCCTGGAAAAGACGGTGCTGGCCGCGAAGGGCAAGGTGCGGCTGGTCAAGATCGACACCGACAAGGACCCGATGATCGCCTCGCAGCTCCGCGTGCAGTCGATCCCGGCGGTCTACGCCTTCTTCCAGGGGCGTCCGGTGGACGGCTTCATGGGCGCCCTGCCGGAGTCTCAGGTGAAGGCCTTCGTGGAGAAGCTGGTGAAGCTGGCCGGCGCCGCGGGCGGTGGCGAGGGCGACATCATGGAGGAGGTTCTGGCCCAGGCCAAGGAGGCGCTGGAGGCCGGCGACACCCAGACCGCGTCGGAGATCTACGGCGAGATCCTGCAGGCCGATCCGGAGAACCTGAACGCCGTGGCCTACGCCGGGCTGGTCCGCTGCCTGATTGTCAACGACGAGCTGGCCCGCGCCAAGCAGATGCTCGACAAGGTGCCGGAGCAGATCGCCAAGGACAAGGAGATCGCCGCGGTGCGCAGCGCCCTGGAGGTCGCCGAGCAGGCCGCCAACGCCGGCCCGATCCCGGAGCTGATGGAGAAGGTCGCCCGCAACCACGACGACCACGAGGCCCGCTTCGATCTCGCGCTCGCGCTGTTCGCCGCCGGCAAGCGCGAGGCCGCGGTGGACGAGCTTCTGGAGCTGGTGCGCCGCGACCGCGCCTGGAACGACGAGGCCGCCCGCAAGCAGCTCGTCAAGTTCTTCGAGGCCTTCGGTCCGACCGACCCGCTGACGGTGCAGAGCCGCCGCAAGCTGTCGTCGATCCTGTTCCGCTGATTTCGGAGGGCCGGCGGGCCGGAGGCGACTCCGGGTCGCGGCCTGTTCCGTTCCAGGCCGCTCTGTTCGCCGTGCGCGGGGGTTCTATATTCGTCGCATGAGCCGGAACCCCATCGACCCGTCACCGGACCGCTTCCCGCGGCAGCTTCCGATCTTCCCGCTTGCGGGGGTCCTTCTGCTGCCGCGCGGGCGCCTCCCGCTGAACATCTTCGAGCCGCGCTACCTCGCGATGGTCGAGGACGCGCTGGCCGGCGACCGCATGATCGGCATGGTCCAGCCGACCGACCCGGCTTGCCGCTTGCGCGAGCCGGCGGTCTACGGCACCGGCTGCGCCGGACGGATCACCAGCTTCGCCGAGACCGAGGATGGCCGCTACATCATCACCCTGACCGGGGTCAGCCGCTTCGCCATCATGCGGGAACTGGAGGGCCAGCGCGGCTACCGCCGCGTCGCCGCGGATTGGGACCGCTTCTCCGGCGACCTGATCGACCCTCTGGAGCGCGGCGGGGCCGACGGCTGCGGGCTGGATCGCCCGCGTCTGCTGGCCGGGCTGAAGGGCTATTTCCGGATGCAGGGGCTGTCGGTCGACTGGAAGTCCATCGACGGCACGCCGGACGAGCGGCTGGTCACCTCGCTGGCCATGATCTGCCCCTTCTCGCCCAGCGAAAAGCAGGCCCTTCTGGAGACGCCGGATCTGCCGGAGCGCGCGAAGCTCTTGATCGCCCTGGTCGAGATGGCCATTCTCGACGGCCATGAGGGGGACGGCGGCGGCGCTCTGCGTCACTGACCGTTTCCTGCAAACGATGTTGCACTCTCCGACTGCGAGGCCCGATCCATGAGCGCCCACCCCCACGACAACACGCCCGCCGACGGCAAGACGCAGGCGCGCGTCGATCCGAAGCTTCTGGAGATCCTCGTCTGCCCGCTGACCAAGGGGCCGCTGCGCTACGACGCCGAGCGCGCCGAGCTGATCAGCGACCGCGCCGGTCTGGCCTATCCGATCCGCGACGGCATTCCGATCATGCTGATCGACGAGGCCCGCAGCCTCGACGGGAAGCCGGGGGCCGCCTGATGTCCGACGAGCGGTTCGCGTCGGACGCCTTCGGCACGAAGCACTGGCCGGTGGAAGTCCGGCTGAAGAAGGAGGAGAAGCGGCTGGAGGTCGATTTCGACAACGGCCGGACCTTCTCCTATCCGGCGGAGTTCCTGCGCGTCCACAGCCCCAGCGCCGAGGTGCAGGGCCACGGTCCCGGCCAGAAGCAGACCGTCTCGGCCCGCCGCCACGTCGGCATCATGAGCCTGGAGGCCATCGGCCATTACGCCCTGCGGATCGTCTTCGACGACCTGCACGACAGCGGCATCTACTCCTGGAAGCTGCTGTACGAGCTGGGCGAGGACCAGGACCGCCTGTGGGCGGAGTATCTGGCGGAGCTGGAGGCCAAGGGGCTGAGCCGCGATCCCCGCGGCCGTCGCTGACGCAGTGGAGGCGGGGCGAGGCAATCCGCCGCGGCCCCGCTTCCTTCGCGTGTCCTTTCCGGGGGCCGGGGCGCGGCGTGTTGCGCTTTCATGAAAATGGCGTAGATAACGGCCCATCGACCGTTCCTCCGCCGCAGGAAGACCGCCGTGACCGCGACCGACCCGCCCGGCGCGACCGCCAGCCGGACCACCGCGCCTGACGCCGATTCGCCGCCTGCGGGCGGCGCCGCACTGCCCGTTCCCACGACACCCGCGCCGAATGATCCGCCGCCCATAGAGAGTGGCTGGGGTGGATGGACGCGCGGCTACGGGCGGCGCGGCAGCGCCTTGCGGCAGAAGCTGGCCACGCATCTGGCCGCCCGACGGCGCAAGCGGCGGGCCTGGGCGAGGGACATCGCACGGATCGTCCTGGTGGTGTCGATCATGGCGCTGTGCCTGCTGGCGGTGGAGATCGGGCGAAAGGCCGTCGTCGTGCTGAACCGCGCCGACCTGGGCGCCGTTCACCTGTTCGGGGAGCGTGGCTGAGCGCCCCTCAGGGCAGGATGACCACATAGCGCTTCGTCGTGGTCTCCAGCACCTCCCACACACCGTCGAAACCCGGTTCCAGCGTGAAGCGATCGCCGGGGCCAACCTCCCACCGGCGCCCGTCGGCGTGGCTGATGGCGCTGGTCCCTTCCAGGATCTCGCAATATTCCCACTCGTCGTAGACGATCCGCCAGGAACCGGGGGTGGAGCGCCAGACCCCGGCGAAGCGCTTGCCGTCCGCCGATTCATACTCGTTCCAGGTGGTGAAGACCGGGGCGCCGGACAGGACGCGGTCGGCGGCCGGGCCGCCGGTTTCGGGTTCCACGGCGGGGCGGGCGGGGTCGGTCAGCAGGGCGAAGCTCATCACGGTTTCCCTTTCACCAGGCGGCGAGCAGCGGCGGCAGGCCGTGCAGGCTGTCGATGCGGCGGTAGTTCTCGGTGGGCGGCTCGGCCACCTCGTGCGCCCAGGTGACATGGTAGGGCACATGGACGGCGTGGCCGCCGACGGCCAGCACGGGCAGGATGTCCGACCGCACGGAATTGCCCACCATGACGAAGCGCGCCGGGTCCACCCCGTGCCGGTCGAGCAGGCGGCGGTAGGTGGTCGGGTCCTTCTCGCTGACGATCTCGATGGCGTCGAACCGCTCGGCGAGGCCGGAGCGGGCGATCTTGCTTTCCTGGTCGAACAGGTCGCCCTTGGTGACGAGCAGCAGCCGGTAGCGCCCGGCCAGCCCCTCCACCACCTCCTGCACCCCGTCGAGCAGATCGACCGGGTGTTCCAGCATCGCCTTGCCGAACTCGACGAGGCTCTGGATGTCCCGCCCGCCGATGCGCCCGTCGGTCAGGTCCACCGCCGTCTCGATCATCGACAGGACGAAGCCCTTGATGCCGTATCCGTAGACGCGAAGATTCTCGCGCTCGGCCTGCAACAGCCGCCGGTCGATGTCTGCGGGATCGGCCAAATGGTTGGCGAGCAGCGCGCGGAAGCGGTCCTGCGTCATCGAGAACAGGGACTCGTTGTGCCACAGCGTGTCGTCGCCGTCGAAGGCGATGGTGTCGATCATGGGAAGAACTCGATGTCGGACGACGGTCGGAACCAGAGGTAGGACGCACCGCGACGCCTGTCCAGCGCTCTGTTTTAAACCCTGTTTGTTGGTGAACTGCACAATTTGTGACGCCCAAAAACTGTGCATTGGCCCATTATTCCTGCATCGGTGATATTCCTACGACAGCTATCGAGAAAGCACACGGCTCGCATACCCACATGGCGGTGGCGGGTTTGCGCGGGATGAGCAATATTCTTTCTCACAAAGCGAGGGCGCGGCGGCCACTTCCGGCAGGCCCCCTCGGGACCTTCAAAGATAGGATGACCACCATGGCAATCGCTCTGCGCACGGCCCCCGTCGGCCGTACCCTGCGCCCTGCTCCGGTGGCGTATGTGCTGGACAGCGTTCTGGACACGTTCGCCCTGTGGCGGCAGCGCACCATCACCCGCCGCGAGCTGGCTCGGCTGGACGACCGGATGCTGCACGACATCGGGATTTCCCAGATCGACGTCGAAGGCGAGATCAGCAAGCCGTTCTGGAAGGCTTGATGCCGCCGTCACGGCTGCGGGAGACCGCAAGGAAAAGGGCCGCCCCTGTCTAAGGGAGCGGCCCTTTTCGCGTCTGGGGCTTGGTATTCTCGCGAGCGGCCAAAAGAAAAGGCCCCTCTTCCCGAAGGAAGAGGGGCCTTTTTCTTGAACCCAACCGCCGCTCGATCAGATGCAGATCTGCTGGAGCGGGGCGAAGCCGTTGAAGCAGACCGCCGAGTAGGTGGTCGTGTAGGCGCCCGTGGCGTGGATGCGCACGCGGTCGCCGGCCTTCAGGTCCATCGGCAGCTTGTACTCGGCGCGCTCGTAGAGCACGTCGGCGCTGTCGCAGGTCGGGCCGGCCAGGACGACCGCCTCGCTGTCGCCCTCCTCATCGTCCCCCATCACCTGGATCGGGTACTGGATCGCCTCGTCCATCGTCTCGGCGAGACCGCTGAACTTGCCGATGTCCAGATAGACCCAGCGCTTCACGTCGTTGGCCGACTTGCGGGAGACGAGGACGACCTCGCTCTCGATGATGCCGGCGTTGCCGACCATGCTGCGGCCCGGCTCCACGATGGCTTCCGGCAGGCGGTTGCCGAAGTGGGTGCGCAGGGACTCGAAGATGGCCTGGCCGTAGGCGGTGGTCTCCGGCACGTCGGTGCGGTAGCGGGTCGGGAAGCCGCCGCCCAGGTTGATCATGCCGAGATCGACGCCCAGCACCTCAAGCTCGCGGAACAGCTGCGCCACCTGGAAGATGGCGTGGTCCCACTGCATCAGGTCCTTCTGCTGCGAGCCGACGTGGAAGGACACGCCGTAGGGAACGACGTTCATGCCCTTGGCCTTCAGCAGCAGCTCCCGCGCCATGGCGAGGTCGCAGCCGAACTTGCGCGACAGCGGCCACTCGGCGCCCTCGCCGGAGGTCAGGATGCGGCAGAAGACGCGGGCGCCGGGGGCGGCGCGGGCGATCTTCTCCAGCTCCGCCTCGCTGTCGAAGGCGAACAGGCGGACGCCCAGCTCGAAGGCGCGGCGGATGTCCGCTTCCTTCTTGATGGTGTTGCCGTAGGAGATGCGCTCCGGCGCGCAGCCGGCGGCCAGCACCATCTGGATTTCCGGGACGCTGGCGGTGTCGAAGGCAGAGCCCAGACGGGTCAGCAGGCCGAGGATCTCCGGCGCCGGATTGGCCTTCACGGCGTAGAAGATCCGGGCGTCCGGGAGCGCTTCCTCCAGGTCGTGGTAGTTCGCTTCCACGACGTCCAGATCGACGACGAGGCACGGGGTCTGCGGGCGCTGCTCTTCGAAAAAGCGCGCAATCTTTTCGGTCATCTCAGTCTCCCGGACGCAAGATGAAGGTGTCGGACGAATTGTGAAATAGCAGGGGCGGAGCGGCCGAACGCTGCTGACCGGTCAGAAAGAAAAGACGGTCAGGCGTTCAGGCCGCCCATACTGGACTGCCGCGTCGCCTTGCGGGGAAGAGCCGAACTGGACAGAACCGGAAAGAGTCGGAGACGGGTGAGCCGGCGCCCACCCACAACAACATGAACCATCGTAACCTCCAAGACGCCGCCTTGCTTAAGGGACGGTCGGGGATCACGCGTTACGTCGTTGCATAACCACATCTCGAAAAGGACGAGGGGCGGGCCAGCGGCACGTGCGCTTGCGAGTTGCGGTTACATAGATCGAACGGGCCGCCTTTTAAAGTGAAAAATGCGACCGGGCGCAAAAAAGTAGCAAGCGTTACGCAAAGGTAAAAATAGGGAGGAATAACATGGACTTGAGTACGGCCATTCCGGTCTGGGACATGGCGGCCCGGCTGGCCGCGGCGGCGGTTTGCGGGGCGGCGCTGGGACTCGACCGCGAGATCCGCGGCAAGGCGGCGGGGCTGCGCACCCACACGTTGGTGGCGATCAGCGCGGCGGTGACGACTCTGGTCGCGCTGGAACTCTATTGGGGCATGGCCGGGCATAGGGGCGGCGGTGGGGGCGGTGGGGGCGACATGGACCCCACCCGCGTCATCCAGGGTATCGCCCAGGCCATCGGCTTCATCAGCGCCGGGGTGATGTTCCGCGCCGGGACCACGGTGCGCGGGGCGACCACCGCGGCGCTGATCTGGATGGCGGGCGCGCTGGGCATCGCTTGCGGGGCAGGGTTCTACGTGCTGGCGGGCATGGCGCTGGCGCTCTGCCTCGCCGTCACGATCGTCTTCTCCTACGCCCTGCGCTGGATACCGGACTCCGTCAAGCGCGAGGAGTGACCAGAAGCCGGTGGGACAGTGCGGCGCCCAGGGCGACCAGCCCGATGGCCGTCATCATGGGAAGCTGGCTGTCCGCGTGGGTGTGCCCGATCACCACGCCGATCAGCGCCGCAACGGTCATCTGCACGAAGCCGACCAGGGAAGAGGCCAGCCCGGCCATCATCGGGTAGGGGCCGACCGCCCCGGCCATGGCGTTGGGCAGGGTCAGCCCGGCCCCCAGCATGAAGAGGAAGACGGGCGCCACCACCGCCGCCAGATGCAGCACCCCGCCCAGTGCCAGCCCCACCCCCATCAGCCCGCCGGCAAGCGAAACCGCCGTGCCGGTGCGGATCATCCGCGGCCCGCCCAGCCGCGCGCTCAGCCGCCCGGCGAGGAAGGAGCCCACCGCGTAGCCCAGCACCACCACGCCGAAGCTCGCGCCGAACTGCGCGGGCGTCAGGTGCAGCCGCCCGATCAGCACGAAGCTGGACCCGGAAATGAAGGCGAAGATGCCGCTGTAGGCGAAGGCCACGGTCAGCATCTGCCCGACGAAGCCGCGGTCGCGCAGCAGGCGTGAGTAGTTGGCGAGCAGCCGGCCGGGCTGCAGCGCCGTCTCGTCGCGGTTGGCGTTGGTCTCGCCCATCAGGGCCCAGGTGGCGGCCAGGATCAGGGCGGCGAAGCCGGTCAGCAGCAGAAAATTGCTCCGCCAGCCGAACCACTCCGTCAGGACGCCGCCGAGGATGGGGCCGGCGGCGGGGGCCAGCGTCATCGCCATCGCCATATAGGCCAGGACGGTGGCCGCCCGGTCGCGCCCGAAGACGTCGCGCACCACCGCCCGCGCCACCACCGGGCCGCAGCAGGCGCCCAGCGCCTGGAAGAAGCGCGCGACGATCAGTGTCTCGATGTCGTCGGTCAGCGCGCAGGCGGCGCTCGCCACCAGATAGATGAGGATGCCGCCGAGCAGGGCGGGCCGCCGCCCGAACCGGTCGGACACCGGCCCGTAGACGAGCTGCGACACCGCGAAACCGGCGAGGAAGACCGACAGGGTCAACTGGACCGTGGCGATGTCCGTGTCGAACACGGTGACCAGCGTGGGCAGGGACGGCAGATAGAGGTCGGTGGACAGCGGGCCGAAGGCGACGAGCGCCGTCAGCAGCACGCGGACGGTCAGGGAATCGGGACGGGGCATGGAAGAGGTCGGGCCGGGAACGGTGGGGGAGGCGCACTCTAGCAGAGCCTCGGCGCGACCCCCTCACGGCGTTTCGGCATGACCGTCATTTGCAGGTGAAACCATTTCCGCTCCCTCGCCATACCGCAGCAGCCGCGTGCCGTTGGCCTTCAGCCAGAGGCGGGGCGTGCGCACATCGCCGGTCAACTGCGCGCACAGCGTCCAGAAGCGCTGGGAGTGGTTCATCTCGCGCAGATGCGCCACCTCGTGCCCCACCACGTAATCCAGCACCGCCTCCGGCGTCAGGATCAGCCGCCAGGAGAAGGAGAGCCGCCCGGTGGCGGAACAGCTTCCCCAGCGGCTCTTGGTGTCGCGCACGGTGACGGCGGCGACCCGCGCGCCGATCAGCGCGGCCTTGGCGCGCGAGCGTTCGGCCAGCTCGCGCCGCGCCTCCGCCATCAGAAAGTCGCGCACCCGGCGGGCGACATGCTCCGCCCGGCCGCCGACCAGGATCGCGCCGTCCTCCCGTCGCGTCGCCCCGCGCAGGTCGGGGCTGTGCCGGATGACGTGGTCGATTCCCAGATAGGGCACCGTCGCTCCGTCGGTGAAGGGAAGCTGCGGCGGCAGGGCGGCCAGCCGCGCCCGGACCCAGCCGTCGTGCCGCCCGACGAAGCGCAGCGCTTCCTCCTCCGGAACACCCACCGGAATCACCACCTGGATCAGCCCGCGTCCGGCGTCCACCCGCAGGGTCATCCGGCGGGCGCGGGCGCTTTCCCGCAGCTCCAGCGGCACGGGCAGGCCGGCGACGGCCAGGGCGCGCGGGGCCTTCGCGCGGGGAGCCTGGGGTTTGGCCTGGGTTTTGGAGGGGTGGGATTTGCGGCGGAAGAGCATACCTGACTTATAGCCCGCATGGCCGGCCGGGGCCAATGGGGCCGTTGTCCTTCACATTCAAACGGAATTTGTCCCAAGTGAGTTTTGCATGTGATATTTGACTTCGTAGGCCAAGTGGCCGAATAAATGCGCTGAAATCTCAGTGTAAGTGGTGAAGTCGTGGGCGAGTATACCGGTAAGAACTCAACCGAAAGTCATATGACGGATCGTGCGATCTGGCTTGAGGCTCTGATCTCCGCCAACGGCGCCGCTCACGCTCTGCTTGGGCTGGACGCGCGGCTTCTCGTGGTCAATCAGGCTTTCGCCGCTGCCTTCGGCTGCCTGCCGGAGGAGGTGGACGGCAGGGAACTGACCGAGCTGGGTGTTCCGGCGGCCATCGTCTCCCAGGTCGAGGCACAGGTCCGCCGTGTTGTCCTCACCGGGGTCCCGGTGTCGGCCTTTGGCCTGCTTCCCCGCGGCGAAATGGTGCTGAGCCCGGTGCGCGACGCGGACGGGGTGATCACCGCGGTCGCCGCCATCGCCGACACCAACGCCGCCGCGCTGGCCGCCGCCCGCGCCGAGGCCGAGCGGGCGAAGGCCGAAACCGAGCGGGTCCGCGAGGAGGCCGAGACGGGACGGACCGCCATCGGGCGCTTCCTGTCCGCCGCCAGTCACGACCTGCGCCAGCCCTTCCAGGCCATGCACCTGTTCCATCATCTGCTGATGGGGCGCCTGACCGATCCCGGCGCGCGCGATCTGGGCGAGAAGCTGGAAATGTCGATCGAGGCGGCGGAAGCGCTCCTGCGCGCCCTGCTGGACGTGTCGAAGCTGGAGGCCGGGCTGGTCCGGAGGCAGGTGCAGACCTTCCCCATCGACGAGACGCTGGGCCGCCTGCTCAACGAGTTCGCGCCGGAGGCCGACGCCAAGGCCCTGCGCTTCAACGTCCGCCCCGCGGACGCGGAGGTGAGCACCGACCCGGTGCTGCTGGAGCAGCTTCTGCGCCCGATCCTGTCGAATGCCCTGCGCTTCACCGAGTCGGGCGGCGTGCTGCTGGCGGCGCGGCGGCGCGGCGGGGCTCTGCGCATCGAGGTGTGGGACACCGGCATCGGCATCGCTCCCGCCGACCAGTCGGCGATCTTCGACGACTTCCGCCAGCTCGGCAACCCGAACCGCGACCGTCGGCACGGGCTGGGGCTCGGCCTCGCCATCGTCCGGCGTCTGGCGACTCTGCTGGGCCTGCCGGTCTCGCTGCGCTCGGTGCCCGGCAAGGGGTCCGTCTTCGCGGTGGAAGTCCCGCTGGCGGCGGAGAGCGCCGAGGAACTGCCGGTCGAGAACAGCAGCGCGGCGTGACGGGGCGGGGAGCCGCCTTTCCTCCTTCCCACCGAACGAACAGAGAGCGCCGTCCTCGCTTGCGCTTGCCGACCCGTCCATCGGCGCCGCGCCGGGCGTCGATGGAGCGCGCATACTTCCTCCGAAGGCCGGGGCCGTTCACGGCCCGCCGGCCCCGGCGTCATGGTCTGGGTGCGCCATGGGCGCGGCCTGGGATCGGAGGGAAGCATGCATCGCAAAGCAGGGTGCCGGCTGGCCGGTTGTCTGGCGGGGATGACGATGGCCGCCTTCGTCGTCCTGCCCGCCGCCGCGCAGACGACAAGCCTGGACTGGGACCAGCGCGGCTGTGTCTTCGGTCCCCGGCCCGGCCTGGACCGGCTGGTGCCCGGCTACAACCCCGGTGCGCAGCCCTACTACTGCCCGCCGCCCGCCGCGCTGTATCCCGCGCCGCCGGTCGCGGCCCCGACGGCGTCGCTCTATCTGTCGGCGCCGAGCCGGTCCTACTGCCTGCTGCGCTCCTCCGGCCTGATGGGGGACAGCCTGTCGCAACTGGCCGGGTCCCTGTGCCGGGACGACTCCGCGCTGTGGGCGCTCGCCCAAACATGGCACCCCGAGAGATGACGTAAAGGTGATAGTCCGTACTGATACGTACGGCTGATTGACAGCCTCCCCCTCTGTCCTTAAGGCTTGCAAAAAAGAAACACACATGCGGGGAGGAAAACCATCGATGCCGGCGCAACATCCGCCACCGCCTTAAGTCCCGTTCCATGCCTTACGCAGGATCAACGTTGCAACCGCGAGGAGCGGATGCGGCGCGCCCCTGCGCGCGTGTTCCGGACACGTCACCAAATCTTCACAAGACCGTCGCGGGACCGCAACCCGCGCCCTGCATGTCAGCACATCACGCAATCGATTGGTTCCAGGGAGAGACCACCATGCTGACCCGCCGCAAGCTCGCCGTCTCGACGGCCGCCTTCGCGCTCGCCGCCGGTTTCACCGGCGCCGCTTACGCCCAGCAGAAGACCGTCGTCGAATTCTGGCACGGCCTGCCCCAGCCGCTCGGCGGCCAGCTCGAGCAGGTGGTGAAGGGCTTCAACGACAGCCAGGACAAGGTCCAGGTCAACCCGACCTTCAAGGGCAGCTATCCGGAGACGATGCAGGCGGCCATCGCCGCCTTCCGCGCCGGCAACGCCCCGCACGTCGTGCAGATGTTCGAGGTCGGCACCGCCACCATGCTGTCCGCCGGCCCGGCCATCAAGCCGGTGCACCAGCTGATGAGCGAGACGGGGTCGGGGCTCGACGCCGCGGCCTACATCCCGGCGGTCCGGGGCTATTACAGCTCCAAGGACGGCAAGATGATGGCCCTGCCGTTCAACAGCTCCACCACCATCACCTTCTACAACAAGGACGCCTTCCAGAAGGCCGGGCTCGACCCCAACAAGCCGCCGGCGACCTGGCCGGAGGTGGCCGACGCGGCGCGCAAGCTGAAGGCGGCGGGCGTGACCTGCCCGATGACCTTCTCCTGGCCGACCTGGACGCAGTTCGAGCAGGTCGGCGCGCTTCACGACAAGCCCTTCGCGTCGGAGGCCAACGGCTTCGGCGGGCTGAACGCCACGCTGAAGATCAACGACCCGTTCTTCGTGAAGCATCTCCAGACGCTGATCGACCTGCAGAAGGAAGGCGCGCTGCGCTACGGCGGCCGCGACAACGCCGCGGACTCGCTGTTCCCGTCGGGTGAGTGCGCGATGATCCAGGCCTCGTCGGGCCTGCGCGGGCGCATCGTCAAGGAGGCCAAGTTCGCCTGGGGCGCGGCGCCGCTGCCCTACTGGCCGGACGCCATCGCCTCGCCGAAGAACTCGATCATCGGCGGCGCCGCCTTCTGGGTGATGACCTCGCCCAAGCGCACCGCCGACGAGTACAAGGCCGTCGCCGCCTTCTTCAGCTACCTCGCCCGTCCGGAGGTGGACGCCAAGTGGCACATGGACACCGGCTACGTCCCGGTGACGCTGCAGGGCTTCGAGCTGGCGAAGAAGGAAGGCTTCTACGACAAGAACCCCGGTGCCGAGGTGCCGGCGGAGCAGCTGACCCGCACGGCCACCACGGAGAACACCATGGGCCTGCGGCTGGGCAACCTGCCGGAGATCCGCAACATCATCCAGGAGGAGATGGAGCGGGCGTTCCAGGGCCAGCAGACCGCCCAGCAGGCGCTGGACAACGCGGTGAAGCGTGGCGACACGGTCCTGCGCAACTTCGAGCGCGCCAACAAGAACTGAGTGTTCTCTCCCCCTCCGCTCCGCTCACGCGCAAACTCCGTTTGCGCTGACGCGACAGGCGGACCTTTGGTCCGCCGAAAGCGGGGAGAGGGCAGGGGTGAGGGGCTTGTGCTTATGCCGGGCGTTCCGCGATGCACAACCCCCTCACCGGCCCTTCGGGCCACCCTCTCCCCGGAGGGGAGAGGGTTGAAAGGGATTCCATGCAACGTCGCGTGATTTTCGACAACAGGGCGTTGCCCTACCTGCTGCTGGCGCCGCAGGTGGCGGTGACGCTGATCTTCTTCATCTGGCCGGCGGCGCAGGCGCTGTGGCAGTCGGTCCACCTCCAGGACGCCTTCGGCCTGCGCAGCCAGTTCGTCGGGCTGGAGAATTTCCAGGCGGTGCTGAGCGACCCGAACTATCTGGAGACGGTCAAGACCACCATCGTCTTCAGCGCGTCGGTGACCCTCCTGTCGCTGGCCTCCGCGCTGGGGCTGGCGGTGCTGGCCGATGCGAAGATCCGGGCGGCGGCGGCCTACAAGACGCTGCTGATCTGGCCCTACGCGCTGGCGCCCGCCGTGGCGGCGGTGCTGTGGATGTTCATCTTCAACCCGGACATCGGCATCCTGGGCCGCGCGCTGAACAACCTCGGCTACGCCTGGGACTACCGGCTGAACGACGGGCAGGCGCTGACCATGGTCATCCTGGCGGCGAGCTGGAAGCAGGTCTCCTACAACTTCATCTTCTTCCTGGCCGGGCTGCAGGCCATCCCGCGCTCCGTCCTTGAGGCGGCGAGCATCGACGGGGCGGGGGCGGTGCGCCGCTTCTGGACGATCACCTTCCCGCTGCTGTCGCCGACCACCTTCTTCCTGCTGGTGGTGAACATCGTCTACGCCTTCTTCGAGACCTTCGGCACGATCCACGCCCTGACCCACGGCGGGCCGGGCAAGGCGACCGAGACGCTGATCTTCCGCGTCTACCAGGACGGCGTCGTCAACCACGACCTGGGCGGCTCCTCGGCGCAGTCGGTGATCCTGATGGTCATCGTCATCGCGCTGACCGCCATCCAGTTCCGCTTCGTCGAGCGCAAGGTGCATTACTCATGACCCGCGACCGCGCCAATCCGCGCTCCGGCGGGCGCCTGATGGACATGGTCCCGCACCTGATCCTGATGCTGGGCGTCCTGATCTTCGCCTTCCCGATCTACGTGACGGTCATCGGTTCGACCTGGGACGCCGCCACCATCGGGCGCGGCAACCTGCCGCTGACGCCGGGCGGGGAGATGCTGAACAACTACGCCTCGGCCTGGAGCGAATCGCAGGGCAACCGCGTCATGCACACGCCCGTGCGCATCATGATGTGGAACAGCCTCGTCATGGCGCTGGTCATCGCGCTGGGCAAGATCGCCATTTCGATCATCTCGGCCTACGCGGTGGCCTTCTTCCGCTTCCCGTTGCGCATGGTCTTCTTCTGGATGATCTTCATCACGCTGATGCTGCCGGTCGAGGTGCGGATCATCCCGACCTACGAGGTGGTGGCCAACCTCGGGCTGATCGACAGCTACGCCGGGCTGACCATCCCGCTGATCGCCTCGGCCACGGCGACGCTGCTGTTCCGGCAGTTCTTCCTGACCATCCCGGACGAGCTGGTGGAGGCCGCGAAGATCGACGGGGCGGGGGCGCTGCGCTTCTTCGTGGACGTGGTGCTGCCGCTGTCGCGCACCAACATCGCGGCGCTGTTCGTCATCCTCTTCATCTACGGCTGGAACCAGTATCTGTGGCCGCTGCTGATCACCAACAGCGCGGAGATGGAGACGGTGGTCATCGGCATCACCAAGATGATCGGCAACGGCGAGGCCGCGACCGACTGGAACCTCATCATGGCGACGACGGTGCTGGCCATGCTGCCGCCGGTGGCGGTGGTCGTGCTGATGCAGCGCTGGTTCGTCAAAGGCCTTGTGGACAGCGAGAAATAAGAAATGGCAACGGTCGATCTGAATCGGGTCCGCAAGTCCTACGGCGCCGTCGAGGCCATCAAGGGCATCGACATCGGCGTCGCGGACGGGGAGTTCCTCGTGCTGCTCGGCCCCTCGGGCTGCGGCAAATCCACGCTGCTGCGCATGGTCGCCGGGCTGGAGAGCATCACCGGCGGCGAGATCGCCATCGGCGGGCGGGTGGTCAACGGGCTGGAGCCCAAGGACCGCGACATCGCCATGGTGTTCCAGAACTACGCGCTCTACCCGCACATGAGCGTGTTCGACAACATGGCCTACGGGCTGAAAATCCGCGGCCTGCCCAAGGCGGAGATCCAGGCGCGCGTGGCGAAGGCCGCGGAGATCCTGGAGCTTGGCCGCTTCCTCGACCGCCGGCCCAGCCAGCTCTCCGGCGGGCAGCGCCAGCGCGTCGCCATGGGCCGCGCCATCGTGCGCGAGCCCGCCGCCTTCCTGTTCGACGAGCCGCTGTCCAACCTGGACGCCAAGCTGCGCACCCAGATGCGCGTCGAGATCAAGCGGCTCCAGGACCGACTGGGCATCACCAGCCTCTATGTGACGCACGATCAGGTGGAGGCGATGACGCTCGCCGACCGCATCCTGGTGATGAATCACGGGGTGGCGGAGCAGGTCGGCACGCCGCTGGAGGTCTACCAGCGCCCGGCCAGCCTGTTCGTGGCCGGCTTCATCGGGTCGCCGCCGATGAACGTGCTGGACGCGCGCTTCGACGCCGCCGGGCAGGGGGTGGCGCTGCCCGGCGGCACCGCCTTCCTTCTGCCGCGCCCGCGGCCCGACATGGCCGGGCGGCCGATCAAGCTGGGCGTGCGGCCGGAGCATCTGGCCGTCACGTCCGGCGACGGGCCGCTGATCGTCACGGTCGATCTGGTGGAAGCGCTGGGCGCCGACACGGTGGTCTACGGCCGCCTGCCGGACGGGGAGGGAATGGTGGTCCGAGTCGCCGGTCTGCCGTTCTGCCGCGAAGGCGAGACCCTGCGCGTCGGCGCGCCGCCCGACGCCCTGCACTTGTTCGATGCCGAGACGGGACGGCGTTTGGCGGATTGAGTTGGTTAGGGAACCACCAGCAGGGAGGGGGCGAAGGCCCCGACGAGCATGAACGCAACCAACCGCAAACCCGTTCCGCCCTTTCACCTCGCCTTCCCCGTCCGCGACAAGGAGGAGGCGCGCGCCTTCTACGCCGGCCTGCTGGGCTGCGGGGTGGGGCGGGAATCCGACCGCTGGATCGACTTCGACCTCTATGGCCATCAGGTGGTGGCTCATGTGACGGAGGAGGCCGGCAGCCGCGCCACCAACCCGGTGGATGGCGAGGAGGTGCCGGCCAGCCATTTCGGGGTGATCCTGGACTGGGACGATTGGCACGCGCTGGCCGACAGGCTGAAGGCCGAGGGGGTGCGATTCCTCATCGAGCCGCAGATCCGCTTCAAGGGCCAGGTGGGCGAGCAAGCCACCATGTTCTTCCTCGACCCGAGCGGGAACGCCCTGGAATTCAAGAGCTTCCAGGACATGGGGCAGATTTTCGCGCGGTGATGGCCGCGTAGGAATTTATCGTCTTTCAACGGAACGCTGGCCCTCCTCCCCATCGGGTGGAGGGCCTTTTCATGTCGACACGCGGCCGGTTCCTCGCTTCGTTCGTGTATCAATAGAAAGCAGGATGAAAATCGCCGACATAGGCATGTTGTTCTCTTCGCTGATTTCGTATTTTGATTTTGATTAGATAGGTAAGTAACGAAATTCGTGCTCTTGTGTGTAATTTATTGTTGTTGACTCTTTATTTGTCCCGTGACAGATCTCGTAGGGAGAGCATTCCACGTATTGTGTTCAATCATGTGCTGTTGTGTGCAGAACCGAGCGCAAGCTGGGAAGCCTCTGTTCGGAGACCATGATCGACCGATCCGGTGAAAACCAGCGGTCAGTCAAATGAAGAAATTTTCCGGACATTCATTGAAAGATGCATAAAATAAGTGGGGATTCGACATGAGCGTTATCAATGGAACGTCCGCGTCCGAAGTGATCGATCTGCGGGGATTGGTTCCTGGGCCGTACGAGAACGCCAACGGCTCCGCGGCGGGCGCCGGCAATGACACCGTGTATGGCAGCAGCTATCCCGACCTGATCCAGGGCGGGAGCGGAGCCGATCTTCTCTACGGCTTCAACGGAAACGACATTCTGGTCGGCGACGACGGCAACGACACGCTGTATGGCGGCAACGGGAGCGACAGCCTTCTGGCCAGCTCGGGGAACGATCACCTGCTGGGCGAAGCCGGTGACGACACGCTGTACGGCGGGGCGGGCAACGACGTCTATTATCATTCGGCGAATGGCGGCGTCGATCTCATCAACGACGACAAGTCGGAAGCCGGGATGCCAGGCTACGGCGGCGGCACGTCCGACGTCGTGTACTTCACCGATGTGACGATGGCCAATCTCGCCTTCTTCCGCCCGACGGGAAGCAACGACCTGTGGATCTCCAGCGTGGCCGATTTCAGCGACGGCTATCTGAATGATGGCGTGATCATCCAGGACTTCTATCTGGGTGGCAACAACACCATCGAGTATCTGTACAGCTCCGACTCCTACGCAGCCAATCTGACGACGCTGCTCTGACCGGGCCATCGCCACGAAACGACAAAGCCGCCGCGGCGATCGCGGCGGCTTTTGTTCGATGGGCAAGGAAATGGTTCGATGCCATCGGCATTTCCTTCACCCTTGCCGGGAAAATTCGGCCCACGCCCCTCCCCCTTCCGCTTCGGCGAGCGCCTGCGGTCAGGCGTCGCTGGGGATGGCATGGAAACTGCTACAGAGAAGGTTGTCGAAAAGGGATCGAAGATCAACCAGGGAGTGCTTCATGAGCAGCCTGTCCGTCTCCGCGCCGGGATATGGTCCGTCGGGCGCGTACGCACTGAACGGTGGCGCGGTCACCCGCTTTTCGGCGGCGACCAAGGCCACGCCGGACATGATGGCGCGGGTCGGGGTCGGCGATTCCGCCTTTCAGCAGCAGATGAGGATCGCCGGCGACCCGAACGCCGTGGACCCGGCGGTCGCGGCCCGCAGCCGCGCCGTGCAGGCCCACACCGTGTTCCGGCAGGGCGGTCAGGTCGTCGCCGCCGTCTGGCGGGACGGGCAGACGCAGATGAGCAACGGGCTTGCGGCGCGGCTCGACTGGACCGCGCTGGAGCGGCAGACCGCGGCCCTGTCCGAAGCGCAGCGGCGGGATGTGATCGCCGCTGCCATCGCGAAACAGCTTGGAGGAAGCGCCCAGATCCAGCGCTACGGTGACAGCGGCGCCGCGCCGACCCGTGGCGCGGTGATCGACGAGCAGGCCGCGGCGAATCGGACGGCGCGCGGCGGGCGGTGACCCCGCCGCGCGCCCGGCAGGATCAGGCCGCGGACCGCTTGTTCCCGCCCGGCTGACCGCCGTGCGGGGCGGGGCGGCGGTTGTGGCGGTTCTGCTGGTTGGCCGACACCTTGGCCTTCAGCGGCTGGTCGCCGGTGGCGCCGGCAACCCGCGCGCCCTGGGGCGCCTGCGGCTTCGCGCCCTGGGCCTTCGGTGCCTGAGCCCTTTGGCCCTGCGGCTTGCCGCCACCCGGCTGCTGCTGGGGCTGGCCGCGGCCCGGACGGGGCTGCTTGGGCGCCGGCTTCGGCGGCTTGGCGGAGGAGGCGTGGATCGCCGCGACCACCGACGCGTGGTAGGGGTGGTCGTGGTCCGCCGGAACCGGCTGGCGGATGGTCTTCTCGATGGCCTTCAGATAGGCCACCTCCTCCGCGTCGCAGAAGGACACCGCGCTGCCGTCGGTGCCGGCGCGGGCGGTGCGGCCGATGCGGTGGACGTAGCTTTCCGGCTCGTTCGGCAGGTCGAAGTTGATGACGTGCGTGATGCCGTCGATGTCGATGCCGCGCGCCGCGATGTCGGTCGCCACCAGCGCCTTCAGGTCGCCGCTGCGGAAGGACTCCAGCGCCCGCACGCGGGCCGACTGCGACTTGTCGCCGTGGATCGCGTCGGCCGGGACGCCGGCCTTCTTCAGATGGTCGGCGATGCGGTCGGCGCCGTGCTTGGTGCGGGCGAAGACGATCGTCCGCTCCATGGCGCCCTCCTGGAGGAGGTCGGCGAGCAGGCGGCGCTTGTCGGCGCGGTCCACGAACAGCACGCGCTGGGCGATGCGCTCCACCGTGGTGGACTGCGGCGCCACCTCGATCCGCTCGGCGTCGGTCAGGATGCTGTGCGCCAGCTCGACCACGGCTTCCGGCATGGTGGCGGAGAACAGCAGGGTCTGGCGCTGCTTCGGCAGGACCGCGACCACCTTCCGCACGTCGCGGATGAAGCCCATGTCGAGCATGCGGTCGGCCTCGTCGAGAACGAAGATCTCGACCTGGTCGAGCACGCACTGCTTCTGGGCCATCAGGTCCAGCAGGCGGCCCGGCGTCGCCACCAGCACGTCGATGCCGCGGGCGAGTGCCGCGACCTGCGGGCTCTGCCCGACGCCGCCGTGGATCACCGTGCGGCGGATCGGCAGGTGCCGGCCATAGGTGCGGAAGCTCTCGCCGATCTGCAGCGCCAGCTCGCGCGTCGGCGTCAGGATCAGCGTGCGCGGCGCCTTGGCCTGCGTCCGCTTCTTGTTCTGGAACAGCCGCTGGAGGATCGGCAGGGTGAAGGCGGCGGTCTTGCCGGTGCCGGTCTGGGCGAGGCCGAGCACGTCGCGGCCTTCCAGAAGAACGGGGATGGCGCCGGCCTGGATCGGCGTGGCGGTCTGGTAACCCTCTTCGGCGACGGCGCGCAGAAGGGGCTCGATCAGGCCGAGGCCACTGAATTCGGTCATACGGGGAGGGTCCTGGTCACGTGAACAGAGGCTGCACCTGGGCCGTGCCCGGACATTGCCGGGGCGGCGTGGCTTGGGGCGCTCCGCCGCGGGAGTGCGCGGAGCCATCAATTCACCGTGGGAAGGCGCAAGCGGCGCCGGTACCGGGACGACGAGGAGCCGGCAGCCCCAAAGCAAAATCGACCGACCACACATAGGCGGTGGGGCGGCTTTTGGCAAGCAAACAAGGACCTTGGCCGGGTTTCGGACCGGAAATGTCCCTGTGCCGGGCTGCCGTGGCGGAGGAGAGTGGGGGCGGGGGCGCCGCTTTGCACGAAGTGCGGCTTTTTGCCGCGTGAATTCCCGGACAAAAAAACGGGGTATAGGATTGCGAATGAATTTCAGTATTATGGTTGGCGCTGCAGCATGGCGCCCCGGATCGCGGGGGGCGGTGCCGGAACGGATGGCAAAGGCGGTGGGGCAATGACGTCGCGTCTCGAATCCTTGTGCCTGGAAAAGGGACTGAAGATGACCGGCCAGCGCCGGGTCATCTCCCAGGTCCTGTCGGAGTCGGAGGACCATCCCGACGTGGAGGAGGTCCACCGCCGCGCCGTCCTGATCGACCCGCGCATCTCCATCGCCACGGTCTACCGGACCATGCGCCTTCTCGAAGACGCGCAGGTGATCGAGAAGGTGGACCTGGGCGACGGGCGCGCCCGCTATGAAGAGGCGTCCACCGACCATCACCACCACCTGATCGACACGCGCAGCGGGCGGATCATCGAATTCGCCAGCCCGGAGCTGGAGGCGCTGAAGGAGCGCATCGCGCGGGAGCTGGGCTACCGCATCGTCGGTCACCGGCTGGAAATCTACGGCGTTCCGCTCGACGGCGAGTCTCTCGACGGCGGCAACACCCTGGACGGCAACGCTGCGGATGGCGGGGAGCGTCGATGAAAAGCATGCGCTGGTTGACGATCGACCCCTACCCGGCGGTGACCCTGAATTGCCGCGACGCGGTCCAGCGCTGCTACGCCGGCCTGTGCGACTGCGGCCAGCCGGAGCGTTACGCGCTGGAAGCGGCGGTGACCGTCTTCCGCTACCACCATCCGGAAACCCCGCCCTTCCAGGCGGAAACCATCGTCAGCCAGTGGGTGGCCGGTCCGGTCCGCCACTGACCGCCGTCCTCCTCCCGTCTTCTCACCAGGGCCGGCGCTTGCGTTCCAGCGTTTCCGGGGCGAAGTCCTCGGAGCGCAGGGGCTTGGCGAAGTCCGGCGGGGCGAGCTGGTTGTCGAGGCCGTTCACCACATAGCGGTCGCCCGCGAGGTCGTACGTGATCTCCAAGGCCGGGGCGAAGACGGGCACCTGGGGATAGGCGATCCCGTGCGCCTCCGCGTAGCGGACCAGATCGCCCTTGGCGTCGTAATGGTCGGCCATGACGATCTGCCAGGAATCCTCGTCCAGATAATAGGTGCGCTCCGGCAGGGCGTGGCGGAAGCCGGACTTCAACCGCGCCTCGACGATCCACACCCGGTGCATCTCGTAGCGCAGGAATTGCGGGTTGGGGTGGCCCAGCCATAGGAAATCCACCGGCGCCAGACCGGGCGTGTTCATCCGGCTGGCGTTGTAGGGCACATACATCTCCCGCCGCGTCACCAGGGCGAAATCGAACCGGTCCAGCGGGCCGCCGAACATGTCCAGCATGTCGGCGGTGCGGATGCCGCCGCTGGCCGGGTCCGGCGTGTCGTAGGCGAAGTCGGACGCGCGGACCGGCTTGCCGGTCTCTCCCTGCCGGAACCAGGCGGCGAAGCCGGACTGGATCGGGTTCAGCGTCCCGTGCAGCAGCAGGGTGGTCCCGGCCTCCGCCTTGGGCATCAGGGTGGTGCGCCGGTAGTGGAAGGGACGGCCGCCGTCGATCCCGGCGGCGTAGCTGGATTGCCAGTCCTCGCGGTAGACCGCCGCGGTGTAGATGCCGCCGGCCTCCGGCAGGACGGTGGCGCCGGTGCGGCTGAAGGAATTGCCGCGCCAGCGCAGGATGTGGTTCCACATCGCCTGCACGCCGTTGGCCGGGATGGGGAAGGGCACCCCCACCCGCGCCCCGCTCAGCGCCAGACCGTTCTCGCCCAGCTTGGCGCGTTTGGCGTTCCCGATCGTTTCGTCGTAGACGCGCTGGGGAGCGGCGGCGCTGCGGTTGCTGGGGAAGACCGGGATCTCGAAGGACGGATACTTGGTCAGCATCGCCTGGAGGCCGGCGGACAGGCGGACCTTGTAACGGTCGATGTCCGCGGGACCCACGGTGAACCAGCGCCCATCCTCGTCGTAGGGGTCGGGCAGATGGCTGCCCGGCTTCCAGCCGTTGGGAACACGGGTCAGCCCCCCCTTCCAAGGCGGGATGGCCCGCGTCCGGCTGGCGCCGCGCACCGCGCCGAAGGGGGTCAGCTCCTCCCCCAGGGCGGGAACCTTCTCCTGCGCGGCGATCGGGGCGGCGTAGGGAAGCACCGGCAGGGAGAGCAGCAGGCTGGAGAACTGGCGGCGGTTCATGCGCGTCTCGCGGCGTGGCGGGTCGCGGGGACGATACCCCAATCGCGCGCCGGTTCGAACGGACAAAGGATGTTTTGAGGACGTTCAGAGGTCCGATGCCGCGGCGATGAAGCGTTCGACCTCCCGTATCGCCTGCTCCAGCGCCGCGGCCAGTTCGGTCACCCGCTCCCAGGGGGCGTCCTGCATCACCGCCTGCTCCAGCGCCTGCGCGGCATCGCCGAGCGGTGTCGCCCCGGCGTTGCGGGAACAGCCCTTCAGATTGTGGGCGCCGGCGCGGATCGCCGTTCCGTTCCGCGCGGCGACGGCGTCGGCGACCTCGTCCGCGATGTGGCGGCCGATGCCGACGAAGTCGTTCAGCAACTCGACCATCAACGCTTGGTCTTCGCCGCAGAGTTGGCGCAGCACATCCAACTTGATCGGGGGCGGGGTTTCCGACGGTGGAGAGGAAGGGCGCGGCGTCACCGGGTCCGCCACCGCGGGCGGCAGGAAGCGGGACAGCGCGGCGTCGAGCTTCGCCAGATCCAGCGGCTTGCTCAACGCCTCGTCCATGCCGGCCGCGCGGTAGCTCTCGATGTCCGCCGGGGCGGCGTTGGCGGTCAGGGCGACGATCGGCAGATGGGCGCCGGTGGCGCGCTCCGCCGCGCGGATGCGCCGGGTCAGCTCGAACCCGTCCACCTCCGGCATCTGGACGTCGGTCAGCAGCAGGGCGTAGCGCCGCCGCCCCAGCGCGGCCAGGGCCTCCGCCCCTCCGGTGGTCAGCTCCGCCGTGTGGCCCAGCGAGGTCAGCTGCATCTGCAGGACCTTGCGGTTGATGGCGTTGTCCTCCGCCACCAGGATCAGCCGCCCGCGGGCCTCCGCCTCGGCGATGGCGTGCTCCGGACTCAGCGGTGCCGGGGCGCAGGGGGCTGCGGGCGGTCGACCTTCGCAGGACGTGGCGTCCGTCAGGGTGCGCCCGGCGGCCACCGCCACGGCGCGCACCAGGGACGTGCGGCGGACCGGTCGGCTCACCGGGACCGACCCGTCGGCGGGGCGGCCGCCGATGGCCGGGGAGTCCTGCAGCAGCACCGTCGGCACTTGCGCTTCCCCGACGCGGCGGCCCAGCAGTTGCGGCGCCTGGGCGGCGGCGGGGGTGTGCAGCGCCTCGTCCACCACCACGACGCTGAGCGCGCCGCGGTCCGCTTGGGCCATGCGGGCCTGTTCGGCCAGCGCGTCCGGTTCCCCGGCGGCCAGAACGCGCGCCCCTGCGGCTTCCAGATAACGGGCGACGATCCGGCGCTCCTCCGTGCCCGGCAGGCCGACCAGGACGGTCAGGCCGGAGAGATCCGCCTCTTCCGGTACCGCCATGAGTTCGGGCGGGGCGGGGTCGGCCGCGTCGCTCAGCGTCAGTTCCACCCAGAAGGTCGAACCCGCCCCCGGCGCGCTGTCCACCCCGATCGTCCCGCCCATCAGCGCGACCAGCCGCCGGCTGATCGACAGGCCCAGCCCGGTGCCGCCGAAGCGCCGGGCGGTCGAGCTTTCCGCCTGGGTGAAGGGCTGGAAGAGCTGGCGGCGCGCCGTCTCGGAAATGCCGATGCCGGTGTCCGCCACCTCGATGCGCAGCCGGGTGCCGCCCTGACGGTTGCCATCCGTCCTTGTGGCCAGGGTGGCCTGCACGACGATGCGCCCGCGCTCGGTGAACTTGATGGCGTTGCCGCACAGGTTGAACAGGATCTGGCGCAGCCGCACCGGATCGCCGATCAACGAGGGCGGAATCGCCGGCTCCACGTAGGTCAGCAGCGCCAGCCCCTTGGCCCGCGCCGCCGGGGCCAGCGTGTCGGCCACCCCCTCGACCAGGGCGGGGACGGAGACGGGCACCTGCTCCAGGTCCATCTTGCCAGCCTCGATCTTCGAGAAGTCGAGGATGTCGTCGATGATCCGCAGGAGCGAGGTCGCCGATTCCCGCATGGTCGCCACGGTGTCGCGCTGCCCGCCGTCCAGCGGCGTGCGCTCCAGCAACTCCAGCATGCCAAGCACGCCGTTCATCGGGGTGCGGATCTCGTGGCTCATGGTGGCGAGGAAGGCGGACTTGGCGGTGGTCGTCTGCTCCGCCTGCTCCTTGGCGCGTTCCATCTGGCGCTCGGCCAGCTTGCGCCGCGTGATGTCGTAGACCCAGGCGAGATGGACCGGGCGGCCGTCGAGCAGCGTCGGGTCCACCGACACCAGCGCCCAGAAGATGGACCCGTCGGCTCGCCGCACCCGCACCTCGGCGTCGCGCAGCGAGCGCCGGAAGAAGGTCCAGTGCGTCTCGTGCGCCTCGGTGTTGTCCGGCTCGATGAACAGGTCGGCGATGGAGACGCCGACCAGCCGCTCCTTCGGCACGCCCAGCAGATGGACAAGCCGGTCGTTGCACGTCAGGAGGACGCCGTCGTGGGTGTAGGCGCAGACGCCGACCGGGCTCGATTCCAGGATGGCGCGCATCTGCTCGCGGCTCTGCCGCAGCTCGTGCGTGCGTTCGGCCACCTTGGTCTCGATGAAGCGAATGTGGTCGTAGGCGCGCAGCGCCGCGATCACCGCGGTGAACAGCCCCTCCGCCGACAGGTCGGCCTTCGACTTGTAGTCGTTGATGTCGCAGCCGACGATCACGTCGCGCTGCGGCGCCTGCCCCGGCTGGCCGGTGCGCAGGATGATGCGGACGTCGAGGTTTCCCAGCACGCCGCGTATCCAACGGACCAGCGTCAACCCGGCGTCGTCCTCCTCCATCACCACGTCCAGCAGGATGACGGCGATGTCCCGCCGGGCGCGCAGGACGGCGCGGGCCTCGGCGGCGGAGCGGCAGCCGATCAGCTCCAGCCGGCGGCCCTGGAATTCCACGTCGTCCAGCAGGAGGGCGGTCATGGAATGGACGTCGTCCTCGTCGTCGACCACCAGGATCGGCCAGGGCGGGGTTTCGTCCCCGTCCTCGCCCTCCTCGTCGGCGAACAAGATCTCGTCGTCGGTGTCCGGATCCGAGTCGGGCACGATCAGCTCGTCGGTCATGCTGCGTCCTCCGGGGCGCTGGCCATCCGGGGCGCCGTCACGGGAACCCGCAGGAGGAAGCTGGTGCCCCCGCCTATGGGAGAGTTTGGGGCCGGGCTGTCCACCGAGATCCGGCCGCCCAGCGACTGCGTCACGAGGTTGAAGACGATGTGGAGGCCGAGGCCGCTGCCCCCGGTGCCGCGCTTGGTCGTGAAGAAGGGTTCGAACACCTTGGGCAGATTGTCCGGGGCGATCCCGACCCCGTCGTCGGAAAAGCGGATGTCCAGCTCGCTGTCCGGCAACTCCTCCACGCTCAGCGCCATCGTGCCCTCGCGGCCGTCGGGGAAGGCGTGGGTCAGCGCGTTGATGACCAGATTGGTGATGACCTGGCTGAGCGCGCCGGGATAGCCGTCCATGGTGATGCCGTCCGGGCAGGCGACGGTCATGCGGTGCGGGCTCTTGCGCAGGCGCGGTCCCAGCGAGGTGATGATCTCGTCCAGATAGGAGCGCAGGTCGAAGCGGCGGCGCTCCTGGCTGGTCTGGTCGACGGCGACGCGCTTGAAGCTCTGGATCAGCTCCGCCGCGCGGGTCAGGTTCTGTTCGATCAGCCGCGAGGATTCGCCCGCCGCCGCCACATAGGCGGTCAGGTCGGACTTCTTCATGGCGCCCTTCGCGAAGGCCTCGGTCAGCGACCGCGTCTTCGAGGCCAGATGGGTGGAGCAGCTGTAGGCGATGCCCACAGGCGTGTTGATCTCGTGCGCGACGCCGGCCACCAGCAGGGCGAGCGAGGCCATCTTCTCCGCCTGGACGAGGCTGTTCTGGGTCTCCTTGAGGTCGGCGTAGGCGGTCTCCAGCGCCTCCATGGCGTGGAACACCTCCTCGGCGGAGCGCGCCTCCACCGTCACGTCGGTGAAGGTGCGGACGAAGCCGCCCTCCGGCAGCGGGTTGGACCGCACCTCGATGATCGTGCCGTCGGGCCGCCGCCGCTTGAAGGCGAAGGGCTGGTCGGGAACCACGGCGGTCTCGTCCAGTTCCAGGTCGGGGTCGATGCTGAAATCCTCGAAGGCGCCCTGGGCGCGCTGGAGCCGGATGATCTCGAGAAACAGCGGGTTGCGGGCGAGGAAGGCTGCCGGCACGTCGAGAAGCTCCGCCGCGCGGCGGTTGGACATGACGACCCGCAGGTGGCGGTCCACCATGATGATGCCCTGGTCGGTGTTGTCGAGCGTGATCTGAAGGACGTTCCGCTCGCGCGCCAGATCCCGTTCGGCCTGCATGCGCTCCGTCACGTCGGACATGGTGCCGGTCAGGCGGACCGCGGTTCCCTCGCCGTCGCGCAGGGCGGTCGCCCGGTCCTCGATCCAGCTCCAGCCGCCGTCGCGGCGGCGCATGCGGTAGACGGTGGCATAGGCGCTGTCCTTGTCGCGCACGCGGCTGCGGGATTCCGCGATGACGCGCCGCCGCTCCTCGGGATGGATCAGCGATTCCCAGGTCCGCGCTGTCATCGCCAGCTCGGCCGGGCCGTAGCCCAGCAGGGCTGGAAACTCCCTCGACCACCAGTACTCACCGGTCCGCAGGTCGTAATCCCAGACCGAGGAGCGGGTGGCGGCGATGGCCAGCCCCAGCCGCTCCTCGCTCTGGCGCAGGGCGGCCTCCTCCTCGTCAAGCCGGGTCAGCATGCCGTTGTAGGCGGTGATCACCCGCCCCAGCTCGTCGGCGGAGGACCAGTGCACGGGCTGGCGCGGATGCTCCTGCTCCGCGGTGCGGATCGACGCGATCAGCCGGCCCAGCGGCACGCCGATGGTCAGCCGGTGGGCGGTCAGCGCGGTGACCAGCGTGCCGACCAGCATCAGCAGCAGGAGCCACAGCGTGTTGACCATCTCCTGCCGGATCTGCTCGTCCACCGGAGCGTAGCTGAAATAAAGCGTCAGCGTGCCGAGCCGCCGGTTCTGCACCTGGATCGGACGGCGCACGGCCTCGCGTCCGGCGAAGGGACGGCAGTCGGCCTCCGGCCATGCGAAATGGCCGTCGGCCAACTCATCCGCCACCTCGATGCAGAGAAGCTCGCGGTTGACGGAGATCGCCTGGATGATGTTGCGGATGGCTGGAACGTCCACCGCCCACAGGCTGGAGGACAGGGCGACGGCGTTGATCTCCGCCACCGCCTCGATCCGGTCGCGCAGGGCGCCGCGCAGGTCCTTGTACTTGCCGTAGAAGAAGATCGAGGAGAAGCCGAGCGTTGTCAGCATCAGGATGGGAATCAGGATCAGCAGGAACTTCGCCGACACCGTCGGCACCTTCTTCCACGCCTGCTCGATCACCGTCATGAAGGGTATCCCGCAATCGGGGGCGCAAGCCGGGCGGACCGGCGGCACGGCGCCGCCTTTCCCGGTCATGCGGTTGTACTATCAACCGGTGTCGGTCGTCTATGGTGTGGAGAGCGTGAAAATTCTCCTTTCGATCGGCAAAAGTGACGCAATGGATACTTGTCGCTTGAGGGGGTGGCAACCTTGCACTACTGTTCGGGGGGCCGCTTGCGCGGTGCAACACAAGAGGATGTCATGAATTTCCAGGTGCGCCGTTCCTCCGAAACCATCGAGGTGCTGTTGAGCGGCCGGTTGGAGTTCACCGATCACGACAGCCTTCCCGACATCGTGGAGCTGCTGAACGGGGAGGGCACGCGCCGTTTCGTCCTGGACATGGACGGGCTGACCTTCATCGACTCCGCGGGGATCGGCATGCTGCTGATCCTTCAGGACGAGGCGGAGCAGCGCAACATCAAGCTGGTCCTCCGCAAGCTGCAGGGCGATGTGCTGCGATCCATCGATCTGGCGCGGATCGGCGAAGTCGTCACCATCGAGCGGTGAGCGGGCGATGGACGGTTCCCCCGCCTCCTCCGCCAGCCCTTCCCCCGGTCCGGCCGGTGCCGTGCGCCCCTTCAGCGTGGTGCGGGACCGTGTGCCGGCGGACATCGCCGCGCGGGTCGCGGCGCGCTTCGGCCCGAGTGGAGGCGTTGGTGACGCCGTTGACGGTCGGGCCGCCGCCGCGGTGCTGCTGGCCCAGGCCGACCGGGACATCCTGCGCGGCGCCTTCGGGCTCAACCGCTTCCTGACGGTGGAGTTGACGGAGCAGGAGGATGGGACCGGCGCCATCGAGGCCGACTGGCTTGGCGCCCCGCCGGTGGAGCGGGGGTTCTACCTGTCGCTGACCACCGGGACGGCCTATGGCCTGCAATGCGCGGTTCTGGTCTGCGACGAGCTGACCCGGCGCGGCGTGCTGACGCCGGAGCGGCGCGGCAACATCGAGCTGTGCCTGCACGAGGCCATCGCCAACGCCATCGTCCACGGCAATCTGGGCATTCCCAGCGCGACCAAGGAGCAGCCCGAGGGCTACCGCCTGTTCAGCCGGCTGCTGCGCGAACGGCTGGGCGACGGTGCCGTGCGGCAACGGCGGATCGACATCTTCGCGCGCTGGACCGCCGACAGCCTGTCCATCGCGGTGGTCGACCAGGGCAACGGGTTCGACGCCGCAGCCCTGCCGCAGGACACCGACAGCGGCGCCCATTCCGGCCGTGGCTTCGTGTTCATGCGGGCGCTGGCCCGGCGCATCCACGTGACCGACGGCGGGCGCTGCACCCTGCTGCAGTTCGACCTGTGACGGGCGGACGGGTCCGCGCATGCCCATTTCGCTCGCCGCCAGCCGTGTCCTGATCGTCGACGACAACGAGTTCAACAGGAAATCGCTGGCCCTGATGATCCGCCGCGCCGGGCTGACCCAGATCGAGGTCGCCGAGAACGGTGTGGAGGGGCTGCGCAAGGTGGAGAGTTTCCGCCCCGATCTGGTGCTGCTCGACGTCAACATGCCGGTGATGGACGGGCTGGAGATGTGCCGGCGCCTGCGCGAGCGGCTGACCCACGAGGAATTGCCGATCCTGTTCCAGACGGCGTTGGACAGCGACGAGGAGCAGGTCCGCTGTTTCGAGGCCGGGGGCAGCGACTTCATCTCCAAGCCGATCAAGCCCGGCGAGTGCGTCGCCCGCGTCCGCCACCAGCTCGAAAAGCGCAAGCTGTTCACCGACCTCGCCAACTTCCGCGGGCGGGTCGAGCGGGAGCTGAAGCACGCCAAGGCGATGCAGCTGTCCCTGCTGCCCGAACCGAAGGAGCTGGAGGCGGTCGCCGAGCGGTACGAGCTGGTGCTGGACGCCCATTTCGAAACCTCGTCGGAGCTGGGCGGCGATTTCTGGAACGTCTATCCACTGGACAGCCACCGCGTCGCCTTCCTGCTGGTCGATTTCGCCGGGCACGGCATCACCGCCGCCATCAACACCTTTCGCCTGCACACGCTGATCGACCGCTTCCCCATGCAGCATGTGCCGCCCTCGGAATGGCTGGCCGGGCTGAATCTGGCGCTGAAGGAGGTGCTGCCGATCGGGCAGTTCGCCACCGCCTTCTTCGGCATCCTCGACCTGCACACCGACACTCTGACCTACGCTTCGGCCGGGGCGCCGAATCCGGTGGTGGGGATCGCGGGGGAACTGCGGCTGCTCGACTCGGCGGGGTTGGTGCTGGGCGCGTCGCGTCGCGCCGTCTACGCCGACCGCAGCCTGCGCCTGCCCCGCGGGAGTTGCCTGTTCCTCTACAGCGACGCGCTGATCGAATGCAGCGGTCCGGACAACGAACCGATCGGGCAGGACGGGGTGCCCGGTCTGTTGCGCGGCGCCATCGCCGCCAACCGCGCCCGCCCGCTGGGGCCGTTGCTGGAGCGCTTCTACGCCCGCACCAGCCTGCCCCTGCGCGACGACCTGACCGCCGTGTGGATTGCCCGCCGGGCGTGAGGGGCAGCCTCGGAAACGAAAAAAGGGCCGCCGCGGTTGTCCGCGGCGGCCCTTTGACCTGGTGTCGGGGGGAGGGGCGCCGTTACGCCTGCGTCTCGGACGCGGCGTAGCGGCGGCGGACCCACATCACGCTCTTCACCGTGAAGATGGTGACGCCGATGCCCAGCGCGATGAGCAGGAGGATCTTCGGGCCGTTCTCGCCGATGGCGGCGGCGGCCTCGCCGAACAGGTAGCCGGCCCCGGCGAAGCTCCAGGCCCAGATGCCGGCGGCGATGAAGTTCCAGAACAGAAATTTTCGCCAGGGCATGCGGGATGTGCCGACGGCGACCGAGGCGATGTTGCGCACCCCGTAGAGGAAGCGGAAGGCCAGGATGAAGCCGACGCCGTAGGTTTCCAGCCAATACAGCACGCGCGTCGCGCGGGCCTCCGCCGCCGGGAAGCGGGCCAGCGCCTTGCCGCCCCATTTGCGGCCGATCCAGAAATAGCACTGGTCGCCCATGAAACTGCCAATCCAGACGGCGGCAACCAACCAGTATAGGTTGATGATCCCCAGATGCGCGCCCATCCCGCCGAAAATGACGAAGGTCTCGCCTTCGAAGAAGGCCCATATGAAGGCCAGGGGATAGAAGGCATCGCCCCAATCCTGGAGCCAGGTCATCCAGTCCAAATCACCCTCCCCGCGGGTCGTTCCTTATCGGCTCCGACCGCCGGCGATGCGCCAGGGAAACGCAGGCGCGGCCATTGGTCAGGCTAAGGACATATCATTGCACATAAGTGCGTGTCTTGTCGCGCAATCATTCCCGAATCGGGGGGAGGGAACCGTACAAAGTTGGGGTACGAAACGATCTATTGCGGTGGGATTATTTTGTGTCCGGACACGTATTCTGTGAATCGGTCAGTGTTCGTGACTTGGTCAGCCATCCTCGCCCGACAGCTCGCCCACCGCCTGCCGGGCGGCGCGCAGCAGCAGGGGATTCGGTTCGGACGGGCCGTCCTCTCCTTCTTCCTCCTCCCAGGCGCCCGGCGCGGCGCGGCGCTTCAGCTCGCGCGCGGCTTCGATCAGCAGATGGGCCAGCTTCTGGTCGGGCAGGGCCTGCGCCAGCGCCCGCAGCTCCGCGTTGGTCAGGGCCGCCGGATCGAAGTCGGCGCGCGGCGCCATCGGGACAGGCGGCGGCGGGACGAGCGCGAGGGTCATGGGCGCCGGGGATGAAGGCGCCGGAACATCCTCCCGCACCACATCGACGGCCACCGGCGCCGCCACGGTGGTGGCGCGGGACCGGCGCGCCGGTTTGCGCGCCCGCTCCGTCTCGGGCAGGCTGTCGAACAAGAGAGGTTGCGTGCTCATCCGATCACCCGCGATCCGTTCACCGCTAGTTTGCGAAGTGTTCTCTTTTCATTCTAGGGAACACGCGACGGAAGTCGAGGGGAAACTTTTCGGGAAAAAACGCGAATGGCGGAGTCAGCCGATCGCGTCCAGGAACCGTTCGGGGCGCAGGATGCGGGTGCGGCCCACTTGGCGCACCGACAGAAGCTGCCGGTCCACCGTCACCAGCCAATCGGCGTCGGCGGCCAGCGCCACGGCCAGGAACATGTCGTCGTCTGGGTCGCGGCACAGCCGCTCCACCGGGGCGGGCTCGACCCGCCGGGCCTCGGCGGCGAAGGCGGCCAGGAAGGCGGCGCGCTCTTGGGCCGGGCGGTAGCGGTCGAAGTCCGGGCGCATCAGCACCTCCCGCAACTCCGCCAGGGTGGCGTCGGAGACGAAGGCGGTTCCCCGCGCCCGCACCGCCTCGACGCTGCACTGGATGGCCAGGCTGCGGCGGGGCACCTCGGCGCCCAGCAGGGCGTAGCCGACGAGGATGTTGGTGTCCAGAACGGCCCGGAAGGGTCGGGCGACGTGATCGTGGGTGGCGGTCATGCGCCCGTCGGTTCCATGGGGCGGTCAGCCCTTGCGGGTCAGCAGCAGCGCGGTCAGGTCGTCGTCGATCGGGCCGAGGGCGCGCAGGCGGTCCAGCAACCCGTCCAGGAAACGGCCGCCGTCCGTCTCGCCCATCCGCTCGGCGACCAGGGCGGCGAGGCCCGGCTCGTCCAGAACGTCGCTGCCGACCGGGATCTCGATGGCGCCATCCGAATAAAGGAACAGGCGCCCGCCGGGGGGCAGGGGGAGGGAGCGCTCCTCATACTCCGCCGAGGCCAGAAGGCCGAGCGGCAAGCCGGCGCTGTCGCCCAGCAGCGGTTCGGTGTCGCCGGGCGCCCAGACCATCGGGCGCGTCGATCCGGCGGAGGCGTAGACGAAGCGGTTCCCCGCCGGCTCGACCACCCCGGCCAGCATGGTGGCGAACTGCCCGTTGGGAAGCAACGCGCACAACCGACGGTTGACGATGGACAGGAACTCGCCGGGCGTCAGGCTGGGCACGTCCATCTGCTGGCAGATCGCGTGCAGGCGGAAGGTGTTCAGCGCCGCCCCGACGCCATGGCCGGAGAAATCGACCATGTAGAGCATGGTCCGGCCCTGTCCCTGACCCTGTCCCGGCGCCACGGCGTCATGCCTCAGGTCCCAGAAATCGCCGCCCAGCTCCGACGAGGGGGCGAAATGGGCGGTGATGCCCACCCCCGCCGCAGCCTCCACCTCGGCCAGCCGCTCCGGCGACGGCATCAGCCGTTCCTGCATCTTGCGGGCGAGCGACAGTTCGCTCTCCGTCCGCTCGTGGAAGCGCTGGAGATCGTGCAGGAGGGCGCGGTTCTGCAGGTGGATGCGCACGCGGGCCAGCAGCTCGACCGCGTTGATCGGCTTGGTCACGTAATCGGTGGCCCCGGCGGCGAAGGCCTTGGCGCGGTCCTCGGCCCGGTTCAGGCTGGATTGCACGAGGACCGGCAGATCCTTCCAGGCGGGGATCGCGCGCAGGCGCCGGCACATCTCGAACCCGTCCAGGTTCGGCATCATCAGGTCGAGCAGGATCAGGTCGGGCCGGAAGGCGTCCAGCCGGGCCAGCGCGTCGTTGCCGTCCTCCGCCATGTCGATGCGGGTGACGCCGCCGCGTTCCAGCAGGGCCTGGAGCAGATGGCGGTTCACGCGGTTGTCGTCCACCACCAGGACGCGGGCCGATTCCAGACCCGGAACTTCCGGCAGGCTGTTCATCGCGCACCCCCGTGCCCGATCCAGACCAGCGTGTGGTCGTCGAGCGGCACGTCGCCCTGGGCCGCGGCGAGCGCCTTGGTGACCGCCGTGAAGGCGTCGCCGCCGCGGCCGTCGGCCATGGCGTTCCGGACGGCGGCGCTCTGGAGCAGGGCGGCGAGGCCGCCGTTGCGCCCGCCCAGCGTCTCCAGAACGGCGGTCGAATGCAGGGCCAGCGCCGAGTCCGGCGGGAAGGGCAGGCCGTGCTCCTCGTAGCGGGCGCCGGCGGCGATGCCCACCGGCGGACCGGCCCCCTCGCCGAAGACCAGCGGCGCGTTGCCGGGCGGGATCAGGACCGGCGGGGCCGCCGCCGCCGCCGCATAGGTGAAGCGTTCCGCCGCGCCGTCCACCACGCCGTAGATCACCGTGGCGTGCTGCCCAAGCTCAAGCAGGCAGACGGCCCGCTCGTTCAGTTCGGTGAGGAAGGCGCCGGGCCGCTCGCCGAGAGGGGGCGCCAGCTCGTGGATCAGCGTGTGCATGCGGAAGGCGTTCAGCGCCGCCGACACGCCGCGCCCGGCCATGTCCAGCAGGAACAGCCCGAACCGCCCGCCCGCCAGCGGCAGAACCCCCCAGAGGTCGCCGCCGAGGTCGGAGGACAGCGCCGTGTGCGACCGCAGCGTCACCCCCGCGCTGTCCGTCAGCGCGGCGCACAGCGTCGCGGAGGGCAGGAGATGGTCGTACATGGAGCGCGCCATCGCCAGCTCCCCCTCGACCCGCGCGCGGTAGGTCTGAAGGTCGCGGATCAGCACCCGGTTCTGCAGATGGATGCGCACGCGGGCGACCAGCTCCGTCCGGTCCAGCGGCTTGGAGATCAGGTCGGTGGTGCCGGCGGCGAAGGCGCGGTTGCGGTCGTCGCTGGACGACAGGGCGGTCTGCACCAGCACCGGCAGGTCGGCGTAGGCGTGGTCGGCGCGCAGGCGGCGGCACACCTCGAACCCGTCCATTCCCGGCATCATGATGTCGAGGATCAGCAGGTCCGGCGCCTCCGCGGCGATCTGGTCCAGCGCGTCGAAGCCGTCCTTGGCGTAGGCGACGTTCTGGAAGCCGGCTTCGCCGAGCAGGGCGCCGATCAGTGTGCGGTTGAAGTCGGTGTCATCCACCACCAGGATGCGGCAGGCGGCGATGGCCTCGTCCATCAGAGGGGGAACCTCATGCGGATGCGGCGCCCGCCGTCGAGAAGCTGAAGTTCCTCGACGATGGCGGCGATCAGGTCCAGCCCGCGGCCCGAGGCGCCGTAATCGATGCGCTCCGGCCGGGCGAAGCCGGTTCCCTCGTCGGCCACCTCCACCACCGCGCAAGCGCTTTCCAGCCAGGCGGCGACTTCGATCCGGCGGTCGGCGAAGGCGGGGTCGGCCATGCGCGCGGCCAGATCGTGGGAGAAGCGCTCCAGCGCTTCCACGCTCAGCCCCTTCATGCCTTCGACCTGAAGGTTGCCGTGGACCACCGCGTTGCTGATCGCCTCGTGCAGCGCCAGCTCCATGTCGTCGCGCTGGGCCTCCGGCATGGGGTGCAGGGCGGCCAGCCCGTTCAGGATGCGCCCGGCCAGATGCAGGCGGTTGGCGGTCACCGTCGTCACGCAGGCGAACAGGTCGGCGCGCGCGGCGCGCCGCGCGGCCTCGACGATCTGGGCGTCGGACAGGCTGGCGACCTCGATCCAGGCGCCAAAGGGCCGCTGCCAGAAGTCGGGCGCCTCCACGGCGCCGGCATCGCCCACCAGAAGCAGAACGGAGGCGCCGAACTCCTCCCCCGCCGGGGAGCCGGGCCGCCGGGGCGGAAGCCGAAGCGCCGCCGACAGCCGGTCCAGCCGGTCGGCCGGCACGCCCAGGCCTTGCAGGGCGGCGACGCGGGTGGGGGAGGGGACCAAGGGGGTCAGTCCTCGATCGTGACGATCTTGTTGAGCTGGGCCACCGTCAGCACGCGCTTGACCTGTCCGGCGGCGGAGCGCAGGACGAGCTGCTTGTCCGCGTTGGCCATTTCCTCCCGCGCGATCAGCAGCATGCCGATTCCCGCCGAATCGACGAATTCCAGCGTGGAGAGGTCGAGCACCTGACGTTTGGCCTTGTTCTGCAGCATCTCCCGGATCAGGGCGCGCAGCTTGGCGTGGTCGTTGAAGGTCAGGCGACCGCGCAACCGAACCAGGGTCTCCTGCTCCTTGTCCTCAATTCCGTAGTCCATCGGTCCGGTGTTCCTGAAGGGTGTTCCTGAAGGGGCAGTGGGGCGGGTGGCCTTGTGCGGACCACGCCAGAATGGAGCAAGACAGGCCGGGGATTCCAGAGAATCCCTCGGCCTCAGAAAAGTTCGATGTCGCCGCCGGAACTGTCGGCCTGGCCGGCATCGACGTCAAGGACGCCATGCTCGTCCAGCGCCGTCCCTTCCAGCAGCAGACGGCGCACGAAGCGCTGGCGCATCTCGCTCAGCTTGAAGCGGCCCAGCAGTTCGTCGAGCCATTCCTGCGGAACCTGCGGCCCCAAGGAAGCGGGCATTTCGACGCGGGTGCGGTTTTCCAGCTCGTTCAGCCCTTCCGCCATGATGGCGAGGCTGTCGTTGATGGCCTCCAGCCGCTGCTTGGTCAGGTCCTGGAACTGCATCCCGGTGACCATCCGGCTGATGGTGGCGGACATGTCCGACGACACGTTGGCCGCCGTCTCCAGCACCGCCTGGAAGTGGTTGGTCTGGTCGACCAGGCTGTCCATGGTCTTGTCCACCCGCTCCTTGGCGAGCATCTGGGGGGACATGTCGGTGTCGGCGATCTGGCGCAGGATGTCGTGGCCGTTGCGCACGCCCTTGACCACCGCGGTCACCTTGGAGCGCATGCGGTCGGCCAGCGCCCCGGTGGAGCGGGAGAGGTGGCGCACCTCCTGCGCGACCACGGCGAAGGTCCTGCCGGCCTCGCCGGCGCGGCTCGCCTCGATGGTGGCGTTCAGCGCC
Organism: Azospirillum aestuarii; assembly: GCF_016632405.1. NCBI lineage: Bacteria > Pseudomonadati > Pseudomonadota > Alphaproteobacteria > Rhodospirillales > Azospirillaceae > Azospirillum > Azospirillum aestuarii. The sequence continues at coordinate 440,128 of NZ_JAEPIV010000002.1, read as the reverse complement.
AGGAAGTTGGTCTGGCGGTTGATGGCGTCGATGTCGCCGATCGACTTCTCCAGCTCCGCCACGTCCTTCTGCACGTCGTCGAGCAGATAGACCATGCTCATGGCGTGGCGCGACAGCATGACGATGTTGGAGATCATGTCCGCGATCATCTGCTGCATGCCGGTGACCAGCTGGTCCATCGGCACCCGCTCCCCGTCGATGGAGACGGAGCCGGCCATGCCGACGATCTCCTCCACCCGCTCCGACTGCTGCATGGCTTTCTCGGCCAGCTCGCGGAAGCGGGAGGAGAGGTCAAGCGTGGCGTCCTCGACAGTCGAGGAGGTGCGGGTCAGCTCGTTCTGCACGGCCTCCAGCGTGCGGCGCTGGATGTCGGCGTAGCCCATCCAGGTCGCCAGTAGCTCCCCGGTGACCGCGATCTTCTCGCCGATCTCGGGCAGGCTGTGCACGGGAGCGCCATCGTCGGGAAGGTCCGGCTTCTCCGGTTCCGGTCCGGCTTCCAGGCGGGGCGCGCGGCCGTAGAAAGACATGGTGCTGCTCCTCAGTTCGCGCGCGTGCGGTGTTCGCCGATGGCGTCGAACGCGCGCAGCATCTCGGCCGGTATCTGCGCCAGCGGCAGTTCGACGGCGACCGCCCCGGCTTCCCGGGCGGCGCGCGGCATGCCGTAGACGACGCAGCTCGATTCCTGTTCGCCGATGGTATAGGCCCCCGCGTCGCGCATCGCCAGCATGCCCGACGCCCCGTCGCGGCCCATGCCGGACAGGATCACCCCCACCGCGTTCGCCCCCGCCGCCTTGGCGACGGAGGAGAACAGCACGTCCACCGACGGGCGGTGGCCGCTGACCGCCGGCCCGTCCTGGATGTGGCAGGAATAGCCCTGGGCGTCGCGGATCACCACCAGATGCCGGTCGCCGGGGGCGATGTAGACCTTGCCCTGGACCAGCCGGGCGCCCTGGGTGGCGACCTCCACCGACGGCGGCGAGATGCGGTCGAGCCGGGCGGCGAAGCTGGGGACGTAGCTGGGACCCATATGCTGGGTGATGACGATGGGCGGGCAGTCGGCGGGCATGACCGCCAGCACGTCGCGGATGCGCTCCACCCCGCCGGTGGAAGCGCCGATGGCGATGAAGCGGGTGCCCGACCCGGCGCGGCGCGGCGTCGGCAGGGTGGCGGTCGCGGGCTGGGGGCGCCGCATCGACAGGCGGGCGGTGGCGGCGATGCGGATCTTGCCGACCAGCTCGTGGGCCATGGCCTCGAACCCGTGGCCTTCGGAGCCGTCGGGCTTGGCCACGCAGTCCACGGCCCCGATCTCCAGCGCGCGGATCGTCGCCTCCGATCCCTCCTGGGTCAGGGAGGAGACCATGACGACCGGCGTCGGGCGCAGCGTCATGATCTTTTCCAGGAAGGACAGACCGTCCATCCGCGGCATCTCGACGTCCAGCGTGACGACGTCGGGGTTGGTGTGCTTGATGACGTCGCGCGCCTCGTAGGGGTCGCGGGCGACGCCGACCACCTCGATGCCGGGCTCGTCCGAGATGACGGCCTTCAGCATCTCCCGCATCAGGCTGCTGTCGTCCACGATCACGACGCGGATGGGGCGTGCCATGGCTCAGTCCTCCCCGAACAGTTCCACGTCGCCCTCGATCGGCTGGTGCCGCAGGCTGGTGCGGAAATGCAGTTCCTGGTTCGCCGTCTCCGACAGGGCCTCGGGCCGCAGCATCTTGCGCATGGCCCTGCCGGTGTGGGGAAAGTAGTGGATGCGCCGGGCCGAGGCGCCGCCCAGATCCTGGCCCATCAGCTTCAGCCCCTCCCGCCGCACGTAGTCGAGCGCGAAGGCGGCGTTGCGCTGGCCGACGTCGAAGCTGGAATCGATGACGCGGGCGCCGCCGAACAGCTTCACCTCCAGCCGCCCGCGCTGGGCGCCGCGCCCCAGCAGGTCGTTGATCAGCCGCTCCATGGCGACCGAGCCGTAGCGCGCCGCCGCTCCGGTGCCGGCGTCCTCGGACTCCGGCACCTCGGGCAGCAGGAAATGGTTCATGCCGCCGATCGCCGTCGCCGGGTCATGGACGCAGGCGGCCACGCAGGAGCCCAGCGTCGTCACCATCATCACGTCCGAGCGGTCGCTGACCAGGTGATGGCCCAGGAAGACCTTCATCGTGTGGGCGCGGAACTGCGGGTGGAAGTAGCCGCCGGTCTGCCGGGCCTCCGCCGCGCGGCGGCTTGCGAAAGCGGTCATGCGTCACAGCCTCCGGTAGATGGTGGGGCCGGTCTGGCGGAAGCGGTCCGACACGCCGTACAGGCTCTCCGAATGGCCAAGGAACAGGCAGCCGCCGGGCTCCAGCATGCGGGCGAAGTTGCCGATGACCTGGGTCCGCCCGACCCGGTCGAAATAGATCAGCACGTTGCGGCAGAAGATCGCGTCGAACGGCCCCTTCATGGGCCAGTGCTCCAGCAGGTTCAGCGGCTTGAAGGTGATCAGCCGCCTCAGCTCCTCCTCCATCGCCACCACCGGCTCGCCGCTCTCGCGCTGGCGGCGGGTGAAGCGGTCGCGCAGGGGGGCCGGGATGCTGTTCGCCAGATCGGCGGGATAGACGCCGCGCCGGGCGGTGTCGACCATGTGCGTGTCGATGTCGGTCGCCAGGATCTTCACGTCCCAGCGCCGCAGCTCCGGCCCGAAGCTGGAGGCCAGGACCATGGCGATGGTGTAGGGCTCCTGCCCGGAGGAGCAGCCGGCGGACCAGATGCGCAGCCGCGGGTGGGAGGATTCCCCGGCGTGGCGGGCGCGCATCTCCGGCACCGCGGTCTTCGCCAGGAAGTCGAAATGGTGCGATTCGCGGAAGAAGCTGGTCAGGTTGGTGGTCAGGGCGTTGACCAGGAAGCCGACCTCGTTCGCCCCCTCCTCGCTCTCCAGCAGGGCGCAGTAGCTGTCGAAGTCGCTCAGACGCAGGTCGCGCAGCCGCCGGGCGAGGCGGGAATAGACCATCTCGATCTTGTGCGGGGCCAGCGCGATCCCGGCGAGCTGGTAGAGCATGCGGGCGATGAAGTCGAAGTGCCGCCGCTCGAACGGGAATTCCCGCCGGCCGGACGTCGCCGGGGGAACGGCGCCGCGGTCGGCCGCCTCTGAGTCCGGGGGCGGGGAAAGGCTGGGGGCCGTGGTCATGCCGCCCGTCCGCGGGCCTTGGCCCGCGCCTCGGTGGCCAGCGCGTCCAGCAGGCCCAGCACGGTGCCCGACAGCCGGTCGAGATCGGCCAGGGCCTGGGCCTCGGTCGCATCATCCCCCTGCTCATGGGCGCGCAGGGCGCGCTTGCCGGCCTCGTGGAAGCGGGCGTGCGGCTCGGCGATCCGCTCGAAGGACGGGCAGGAGCGCACGGCGGCGTCGCTCACCGTGTCGTACCATTTGCCCAGACGGCAGCCGTGATGGTCGGCCAGCCGGTCCGCGGTGGCCTCGCCGTGGCCCTGGACGGTCTTCAGCACGGTGTCGCGGAAGGTCACATGGTCGATCTTGGTGTTCTCGATCAGCTGGATGTGGCGGGCCAGGTCGGACGCGCCGTGCGTGTGGCCGGCGTCCAGCGAGAAGAAGGCCATCTGCTGGCGGAGCTGACCGGCCTGCTCCTCCAGCGAGCGGGCGGCGGCGGTGCTTTCCTCGACCAGCGCGGCGTTCTTCTGGGTCATCTCGTCCATCTGGGCGACGGCGGTGTTGACCTCGTCCAGGCCGGACGCCTGCTCGGCGGTGGCGCGGGCGATCTCCGACACGAGGTCGGCGACCCGCGCGATGCCCGCCACGATGTCGGTCAGCGACGACCCGGCGGAGCGGACCAGCTCCACCCCGTCCTTGACCTGCGCCCCGCTGTCGAGGATCAGCGTCTTGATCTCTTTGGACGCCTGGGCGGAGCGCTGGGCGAGGTTGCGCACCTCCTGCGCCACCACGGCGAAGCCGCGCCCGGCGTCGCCGGCCCGCGCCGCCTCCACCGCCGCGTTCAGCGCCAGCAGGTTGGTCTGGAAGGCGATCTCGTCGATCACCCCGATGATGTCGGAGATTTTCTGCGACGAGCGCTCGATCCCGCGCATCGCCTCCACCGCGCTGGCGGCAACCTGACCGCCCTTCTCGGCGGCGCGGCGGGCGTCGTTGGCGAAGGCGTTGACCTGCTGGGCGTTGTCGGCGTTGGAGCGGACGGTGGCCGCCAGCTCCTCCATGCTCGCCGCCGTCTCCTCCAGCGAGGAGGCCTGCTGCTCGGTGCGCTCGGACAGGTCGAGGCTGCCGTCGGCGATCTCGCGGCTGGCCGCGGCGATGGATTCGGCGGCGCCGTTGATGCGGCGGACGATCTCCGACAGCTTTTCCGCCGTGCCGTTGAAATCGTCCTTCAGGCGCAGGAACACGCCCTCGTACGGCTTGTCGATGCGCCGCGACAGGTCGCCCTGCGACAGCGATTCCAGCATGGCGGCCAGATCCTCGGTCACGCCGGAGACGTTGGCGGCCAGCCGGTTCATGCCCTCGCTGACCAGCCGGAAGAACCCGGTCTTGCCGTCCAGCGCGATCCGCTGGGTGAAGTCGCCGCGAACGGCGCTGTCCACCATGCCGGCGATCTCCGCCTCGATGGACAGCTCCGCCGTCAGGTCGCGCCATTCGACGACGAGGCCCAGCTTCTCGCCGTGGCGCCCGGCGACCGGGCTGGCGGTGATCTCGAAGCTGCGGCGGCCCGCCTTCACCATGCCCTTGTAGGGGCTGGCGAGGCCGGTCAGGCTGGAGCGCAGGCGCGGGGCCTCGGTGTCCAGCGCATCGAGAGTTTTCCCGATCAGCCCGGCGGCGTCGAAGGCGGGCAGGGCCTTGCGCAGGTCGCTCTCGGCGGTCTTGAACATCGCCAGCGCGGCGGCGTTGCAATAGGTGACGGTCCCGTCCTCGCCCACCGTCATGATGCAGGACGACACGCGGTCGAGCGCGATTCCCGCCCGCACGGCGGTCACCGCGTCCTCCTTGAAGGCGGCGACGGCGCGGGCCATCGCGCCCAGCTCGTCGCGCCCGTCGGTGTGGGGGACGGAGACCGACAGATGGCCGTCGCTGAGGTCGGTCATCACCTTGCGGATGCCCTGGACCGGGCCGGTGATCGAGCGGGCGATGACCTGGGCGGCGCCGATGCCCAGCAGCAGCGACAAGCCGCCCAGCACCAGGGCCAGCAGGACGCTGTTCTCCACCTCGGCCTCGGCGCGGGACTCGATCCCCTTCTGCTCGGCCTGGATGGCGGTGGCGATGGAGTCCAGCGTCGCGTTCAGGGCGGTGACGACCTTGGCGACGACCTCGGCGCGCAGGCGGTCGATCTCCTTGTCGGCGGCGACGGCGTCGCGGAAGGCGGTGCGGTAGCCCGGCGCCCGTTCCGCCACCTCGCGCAGCATCGCCGCCACGCGGGGTTCGGTCAGCAGGGCCTGCGCCTCGCGCACATGCTCCAGCATCTCGTCCAGGTTCTTTTCCATCGGCCCCGCGGCGGCGGCATCGCGCATGCCGAGCGCGCGGTTGGCGAAGAGGCGGGTCAGCACCCAGTGCTTCTCCATCTCTTCCCCGACCAGGGCGGCGTCCTTGTCGCCGGTGGCCTGGGCGCCCTCGACGATGCGCTCCAGCGTCTCGGTGATCTGGGTGCCCAGCGGGTCCATGGTCTGGCGGATGGCCGCGTCGTAGCGGTCGCGGACGACGCGGATCGCCTCGAACTGGGTGTGGTACTCGGTGTGCAGCCGCGCCAGCTCGGCGAAGGCCGCCGCCTGGCTGGAGCGCTGGATGGCCGCGCCGTGGGCGGCCAGCGCCTGATCGAATTCGGTGCGCAGCGCCCGCTGGCGGTTGAGCGCGGCGGGGTCGCCGGACACCAGATAATCGCGCCCGTGGATGCGCTGGTTGGCGAGGCGGGCCGAGAGGTCCTTGGCGAAGGTGGCGAGTTCGCCGCTGGTGAGCACCGCGTCGACGCTGCCGTTCAGGCTGCGGATGCTCAGCAGGCTGGCGGCGACCTGGGCGGCCAGCAGGGCGAGCAGGAGCGCGAAGGCCAGCCACAGCCGCTTCGAGATGCCCATCGACCCAACGAACGAACCAACCCGTTTCGCCATGCCATCCCCCTTGCCCGCCGTGTCGTACCGGCGTTAGCCCTTATTTGAAACAAACCCGTGTGAAAAGCCGCGACATGACGCACCCCTGTGTCGCTGCTTTTGATGTCCCCTCTCCCCTCTGGGGAGAGGGTTAGGGTGAGGGGGTTATGCGTGGCGCCTCGTCCGGCACAAGCCCGCCCCCTCACCGGCCCTTCGGGCCACCCTCTCCCCAGAGGGGAGAGGGCTATCCAATCAGGACGCCCGCTCCAGCGCCGGCAGGGCCTTGGTCGCCGAGTCCAGCTCACTGTTCTCGACGGAGAACAGCTTCTCGACGCTCAGCAGCGTGACCATGCGGTCGTCGGCGGTGTAGAGGCCGCTGAGATACTCGGCGTCGACCATGCCGCCGTCCACGTCGGGCGGCGGCTTGATGGCGTCGTGGCCGATCGCCAGGATGTCGGAGATGGCGTCGACCAGGATGCCGCGGGTGCGCTCCCCCACCTGGATCACCACGACGACGTGGCGCTTGGTGACCGACGTGGCGCCGCCGCCGAAGCGGGCGCGCAGGTCGAAGATGGGGATGATGATGCCGCGCAGATTGATGACACCCCGCACGTAGTCCGGCAGGTTCGGCAGGCGGCTTTCCGGCGTCCAGCCGCGGATCTCGCGGACCGACAGGATGTTGACGCCGTACTCCTCGCTGCCGACGGTGAAGGTGACGTACTGCTCCTCGGCGGCGTTGACCGCCATGACGTCGTTTCGGGCGTCGGTGCGGCTACCGCCGACGGTGGCGAGCGCGGTGGAACTGCTCATCGCTGTGGCCTCAGACCGGTTCGAGTGCGGGTGCGGGCAGCGCGGCCACCGGCGGAGACGGCGGACGCGGCGCCCTGGAGTCCATGTGCCGGCTCATCTCGCGCAGGCCGGCGACGTCCAGGATCAGGGCGACGCGCCCGTCGCCCAGGATGGTCGCGGCGGCCACGCCGTCGAGGCGGCGGAAGTTCGCTTCCAGGCTCTTGATGACGACCTGCTGCTGACCCAGCACCTCGTCCACGACGAGGCCGAGGCGGGAGCCATCCTCCGTCTCCACCAGCACGACCAGCGCGTGGGTGGGGTCGGCGACGGCGCCGGGGATGCCGAACAGCTGGTGCAGGTAGACCAGCCGCACATACTCGCCGCGGGCCATCATCACGTCGCATTTGCCGACCAGCCCGTGCAGGTCCGCCGCCTTGGGGCGCAGGCTCTCCACGATGTTGGTCAGCGGCAGGACGAAGCGCTCCTCGCCGACCGAGATCACCATGCCGTCGAGAACGGCCAGGGTCAGCGGCAGCGACAGCACGAAGCGCGAGCCTTCGCCCGGCGTCGAGTAGACGCCGATGCGCCCGCCGAGCGAGGTGATGTTCCGCCGCACCACGTCCATGCCGACGCCGCGGCCCGACAGGTTGGACACCTGATCGGCGGTGGAGAAGCCGGGCAGGAAGATCAGGTTGTCGATCTCCTCGTCCGACAGGGTGGCGCCCGGCTGGACGAGGCCCTTCTCGATGGCCTTGGACAGCACCTTGGGCCGGTTGATGCCGCGCCCGTCGTCGGTGATCTCGATGACGATGCGGCCCGAGCGGTGCTGCGCCGACAGATGCACGGTGCCGGCGCGCGGCTTGCCGACGCGCTCCCGCTCATCCGGGCCTTCCAGCCCGTGGTCGATGGAGTTGCGGATCATGTGGGTCAGCGGATCGACGAGGTTCTCCACCACCGTCTTGTCCACCTCGGTCGTCTCGCCGCTGGTGACGAGCTGGACCTCCTTGCCGGTCGTGGCGGCGCATTCGCGGACCAGCCGCGGCATGCGGGAGAAGACGCTCGACACCGGCTGGGCGCGGATCGACATCACGCTCTCGCGCAGCTCGCGGGTGTGCTGGGCCAGCTGCTCCAGTCCTTCCAGAAGCTCCTGGAACTCGCCGGGGGGCAGCTCGCGCACATGCTCGGCGATCATCGCCTGGGTGATGACCATCTCGCCGACCATGTTGACCAGCCGGTCGATCTTGTCGAGATCGACGCGGATGGTGTGGCTGGTCAGCCCGGCATGCTCCGCCCCGCCGCCGTTGGGGCGCGGGCGGGCGGCCTCGGCCTTCGGAGGTTCGGCCTTTGGCGCTTCGGGGATCGCGGCGACCACCGTCGGCGGGGTGGCGACGGGCACCGGATCGGTGACGGGCGGCGGCGCCTCGGGGGCGGCGGGAGGCGGGGCCTCCGCGGTGATGCGGATGTCGCAGTCGTCGGCCACGAACTCGAAGACGTCGTTGATCTTGTCCAGATCGACGTCCGCATCGGCGAGCAGCGTGACCGTCCAGGAGAGGTGGAGAAGCTCCGCCTCCAGGTTCTGGAGGTTGGGCAGGGCGTCGGTGTGGCATTCGACGGTGGCGTCGCCCAGCCGGCGCAGCGCGCGCAGCATGAAGGCCGGTTCGTTGCCCGACATCAGCAGGTCGGACCGCGGCCGGAAGACGATGGTCCAGCGCAGCTTGCCGGGCGGAACCGGGTCCTCCTCCGCACGGGCAGCGGCGATGGCCGCCATGGCGTCGCCGAACAGGCCGGCCTCGTCATCCTCGTCGTCCGCATAGGTGGGGGCGTAGACGGGGGTAGGCGGCGGAGCGGCGGGAGCAGCCGCCGGAGCCTGGGCCTGCGGAGCACCACCCGACAGATGGCGGCGCAGAGCGGCCACGGTGCCGTCGGTGGTCCCCGCCGGGGCCGGGTCGCCCTCCCGCGCGTAGGCCAGCATCTGGCCCAGCAGGTCGTTGGCGCGGATCAGCGTGTCCACCAGCTCGGTCGTGACGGGAACGGTGTTGTTGCGCACCCCGTCCATGACCGTCTCGAACTCGTGCGCGAAGGCGACCAGTTCGGTGAAGCCGAAGGCGCCGCCGCCGCCCTTGATGGAATGGACGGCGCGGAAGATGGCGTTGACCTCGTCGGAATCGACCTCGCCCGGCGTCAGCCGCAGCAGGCCGGATTCGGCGACCTCCAGCAACTCCGCGCTTTCGTCGAAATAGGTTTGCTTGAACCGGCTCAGGTCTTCCACGGGCGCCACCTCACAAGCCAGGATGCGGCGTCAGCCGCACACCTTCTGCACGACGGAGATCAGCTTCTCCGGGTTGAAGGGCTTCACGATCCAGCCGGTCGCCCCCACCGCCCGGCCTTCGGACTTCTTCTTCTCGTCGGCCTCGGTGGTCAGCATCAGGATGGGCAGCGTGCGGTGCGCCGGGGTGGCGCGCAGGCGGCGGATCAGGGTCAGCCCGTCCATCACCGGCATGTTGAGGTCGGTGATGACGAGGTCCACCTTGTTGGCGCCGATCACGCCCAGCGCCTGCTGGCCGTCGGCGGCCTCGACCACGTCGTAGCCGGCGCCCTTCAGCGTGAAGGAGACCATGTCCCGCATGGTCCGCGAATCGTCGACGGTGAGTACCTTCTTCTTCACGCTTGGCTCCATTGCTTCAACCAGCCGTCCAGCCCCAGATCCTCGCAGGCTTCCGCCAGGATCTCGGACGGCTGGGCGATGGCGAACGTCCGGTTGTGTTCGGCGGCATGCCGGGAGGCGACCAGAAGCGCCTGGACGCAGGCGGTGCTGACCCGCTCCACGGCGGCGGCCTCGGCGATGACGGTCCCGGAGGCGGCGAAGCCGGCGCGCAGGCTGTCCAGAAGGGGCTGAGCCATGGCGAGGTCGAGGTCGCTGGGCAGGCCCAGGCGCACCGTCCCCCCCTCGTCGCTCCACTTGATCAGTGTCACCGCTCGTCTCCTTGCCACCCGACCGGGCAGAACCGGCACCGGGAGGGCTTCCATGTCCGGCATTTGGGAAAAAACCTGCCAGAAACACGTATAAGGATTCGTTAAGGCAACTGGACTGACCTGTGTCAACCAAGGGTGTTATCGGGCGGGGTGTCCCGATCGTTTCGTCTTCCGATTGATTCAGGACGCCGCTTCCGCACGCGCTTCCGCCTGCGGCACGGTGAAGGCGAAGGTGGCACCGCGGCCAGGGGCGCTGTCCACCCAGATGCGGCCGCCGAGATGCTCGACGATGCGCTTGCAGATGGCCAGCCCCAGCCCGGTGCCCTGCGGCTTGTCGGTCATGGTGTCGCCGACCTGCCGGAAGCGCTCGAAGACGATGGCCTGATGCTCCGCGGCGATGCCGGGGCCGCTGTCGGTGACGGACACGCGCAGGTGGTCGCCTTCCACCGTCACGGACAGCGAGGCCCGCCCGCCCGCTGGGGTGAACTTCGCGGCGTTGGACAGCAGGTTCACCGCCACCTGCACCAGCCGGTCGTGGTCACCGCGCACCGCCGGCAAACCTTGCGGGATGGTGACGGCCAGCGCGATGCCGCGCTCGTGGAACAGCCGGGCGGTGGCCGCCGCCGCCTGCTCCAGCGCGGCCCCCAGGTCCATCGGGCGGACCTGCCAGTCGATCTCCCCGGCCTCGATCTTCGCCATGTCGAGGACCTGGTTGATGAGACGGGTCAGCCGCTCGCTCTCGGTGATGACGAGGCCGAGGAACTCCTGCCGCTGCTCCAGCTCGATGTCGGGGTTGTCGTGCAGCACTTCGGTCAGGGCGCGGATGGAGGTCAGGGGCGTGCGCAGCTCGTGCGTCACGGTGGATAGGAACTCGTCCTTCAGCCGGTCCAGCTCCTTCAACCGCAAGTTGGCGGCGCGCAGGGCGGCGGAGGCGCGCTGCAGCTCCGCCGTCTTGTGTTCGAGCTGGCGGCTGTACTCGATGACGTGGCTGGTCTCGTCGAGCATGCGCATCAGCTCGGGGTAGCTGACCTCGCCACCCTCGACCGCGGAGGCCAGCGCCACCCGCGCGGAGGCGGCGCCGATCGCCCCGGCGAGCAGCCGCTCGGCGAAGCGCACCAGCTCCGCCCCGGCCCGGCGGTCCGGCTCCAGCGGCCCGTTGCGGCGGACATGCTGGGCGAAGGCGGCCTCCGCCCGCTGCGGACCGAGAAAGCGCGCGACGATCCGTTGCAGATCGCCGACCGTGGCGGTGCCGCGCCACGCGCCCGCGGGCAGGGGGGTGTCGCGGTGCTGGAACACCTCGACGAAGGCGGTGGCCTGCGCCCGCTCGCCCAGGCCCGGCCGGTCGAGCAGGGAGACCACGACGTAGAGGCCGATGTTGAGCAGCATGCTCCAGAACAGGGCGTGGGTCAGCGGGTCCATGCCGTCCAGCCCGAACAGGGCGTAGGGCTGCAGCAAGGCGACGCCCCACGGCCCCTGTTCGATGAAGGAGGCGGGCAGCCAGCCGGACCGCGCGAAGCTGGGCAGCAGCAGCGTGTAGGCCCAGGTCAGGATGCCGGTGCCGAGACCGGCCAGCGCGCCGCGCCGGGTCGCCCCCGCCCAGTAGACGCCGCCGATCAGCGCCGGGGCGAACTGCGCCACCGCCGTGAAGGAGATCAGGCCGATGGCGCTCAGCGCGTAGGCCGAGCCGGCGATGCGGAAATACAGGTAGCCGAGCAGCAGGATCGCCACGATGGCGGCGCGCCGGATGGTCAGCAGCAGCGGCGACAGGTCGTGCAGTCGCTCCAGCCGGGCGCTGCGGGCGCGCAGCAACAGCGGCATCACGATGTCGTTGCACACCATGGTGGAGAGCGCGATGGCCTCGACCACGATCATGCCGGTGGCCGCCGACAACCCGCCGATGAAGGCGAGAAGGGCCAGCCACTCGTTCCCGGCGGCCAGCGGCAGCGCCACCACGAACATGTCCGGGTCCACCGCCCGGTCGGGAAAGCGCATCAGACCGGCCACCGCCACCGGCAGGACGAACAGGTTGATCAGAAGCATGTAGAGCGGGAACAGCCACAGGGCGCGGGTCAGGTGCCGCTCGTCCACATTCTCGATCACCGTCACCTGGAACTGGCGGGGCAGGCAGAGCACCGCCGCCATCGACAGCAGCGTCATGGTCAGCCACGACCCGTCGGCCAGCGCCGGGGCGGAGGTGAAGAGGTCGCGGATATCCGGATGCTCCGCGGCCGTGGCGAACAGCTCGGCAGGGCCGTCGTGCAGCCCCCAGACGACCGCCGCGCCGACCGCCAGGAAGGCCACCAGCTTGACCACCGATTCGAAGGCGATGGCCGCCACCATGCCCTCGTGATGCTCCGCCGCGTCGATGTGGCGCGTGCCGAAGATGATGGCGAAGGCCGCCATGACCACCGCCACGTAGAAGGCGTTGTCCAGGACGACGGGGAGGGACAGGCCGCCGGTGGCGCCGGACGGGTCGGTGCCCCACAGCACGTCGAAGCTGACCGCCACGGCCTTGAGCTGCAGGGCGATGTAGGGTGTCACCCCGATCACCGCGGTCAGCGCCACCAGCCCGCCCAGCCCCTGGCTGCGCCCGTAGCGGGAGGCGATGAAGTCTGCGATGGAGGTGATGCGCTGCGCCTTGGCGATGCGCAGGATCTTGCGCAGCACCAGCGGCCCCAGCAGCATCAGCAGGGTGGGACCGAGATAGATCGGCAGGAAGCCGATGCCCAACGACGCCGCCCGCCCGACCGAGCCGTAGAAGGTCCAGGTGGTGCAGTAGACCGCCAGCGAGAGCGCGTACACGTACGGCGAGGCGATGACGCTGCGCCCGGCGTCCGCCCGCCGGTCCGCCCACCAGGCGATGGCGAAGAGAAGGAGCAGGTAGGCGAAGCTGGCGGCGACGATGGCGGGCCAGGGCATGTCAGCGCCCCCCGCGTTCCAGAAGCACCGCCGACAGCGCGATCACCCCGCCCCACACCCCCAGGGCGTACACGTACAGCAGCGGCAGGCCGAACAGCGTGTCCCCGGCGCCGAAGACGCGCAGCAGCGGCGGGTTGAAGGCGACGACGCCGAACAGGAACAGCGCGATCAGGCGGTCGGCGCCCGCCCGGCGCGGTGGAGGGGTTGCGGGTTGCGGGGCGGGTCCCCCGGTCAAAAGGCGCGCTCCCGCGCCGCCAGCTCGACGATCATGTTGGCGCCGCGGATGGCGTCGTCGAGCGTGCGGACGTCGCGTTCCTTGAGCATCTCCACCATGCGCAGGAAGACCGCGGCGGTGACGAGGCTGTCGCCCAGCGCCGTGTGGCGGTCCACCACCTCGATCCCCAGCCGTTCGGCGATGCCGTCCAGCGTGTGGTCGCCGCCCTCGCCGAGCAGCATCCGGGACAGCAGCATGGTGTCCAGCACCGGGCTGTCGAACCGCACGCCCGACGCCTTTTCCTTCATCTTGAGGAATTTCAGGTCGAAGGCGGCGTTGTGGGCGATCAGCACCGCGCCCGACACGAAGCCGCGGAACTGCGGCAGCACCTTGTCGATGGTCGGCTTGTCGGCGACCATCGCGTCGGTGATGCCGTGGAAGGGGATCGATTCCGGCGGGATGGTCCGCTTCGGGTTGACCAGCGTGTTGAAGGTCTCGCCGGTCAGGATGCGCCCGCCGACGACGCGCACGGCGGCGATCTGGACGATCTCGTCGCCGGTGCTGGGTGACAGGCCCGTCGTCTCGGTGTCGAAGACCACATAGTGGAGCTGGTCGAGCGGGGTGCGGCCAAGCTCGCTGGTGGCCAGCGGCTGGTGCAGCAGGTTGAAGTCGAAGAATTCCGGCCGCGCCCCGCCGCGCGCCGCGGTGTGGGCGGACGGCGGCTTCAGCGCGGGCGGCAGCGGCACGCGCAGGCGCGACAGCAGCTCGCCTTCCGATCCCGGCCCCTTCACCGGCTCGCTCCACATCGTGCTCTTGTGGTGCTGGAGCACGTCGCCGACCGTCAGGCCGCCCAGCGCGTCGGGCAGCGGGTGGTCGAGCCAGCTGTCCACGATGCCGCTGGGCACCGACGGGCCGCGCCAGGTGATGTCCAGATAGACCCAGCTGTCCCCGGCCTCCACCGACAGGTCGTAGGCGGGGACGCCGGTCAGCGCGTAGACATATTCGATCAGATAGCCGAACAGGATGACGAGGCTGTAGCTGTCGCCGTGCACCCATTGCGGCAGGCCGGTCAGCGTCACGCCGTACTGCGCGTCCGGCCCCACCCGGTGGCGGATCAGGTTGATGAGGTTGGTGGAGTGGATGTCGCTCATCGGCCAGGAGCCGGTGACGACGCTGCGGTACTCGTTGGTGACGCGGGCCAGCCGTTCCGACAGGGTGTTGGAGGAGTCCATCAGCGCGGCCTGGAACGCGGCGCGTTCGTCCGGCCCCAGTTCCGGCGTGTCCTCCAGCGTCTCCAGCACGGCGCGCAGGTTGGCGATGGGGGCGCAGAAGCCCTCGGTCGCCTCGCGCAGCAGGGCGTCGCGCTGGCCGAGCGCGGCCAGTTCGCTGGTCGCGTCCGATAGAGTGATCACATAACCGGTGATGGTCGGCGGCTCGTCCGAGCCCTCCGGCGGGTCCTGCAGGATGGCGCTCATCCGCCCGGCCAGCAGGATGCGCCCGTCGGTGGTGGCGCCGACGAACTGGGCGGTGGTGCCATGCTCGTGGTTGACGTGCCGCCCCTCGCGCACGCGCAGGGTCAGCCGCTCCAGCGTGTGGGTGACCGGCTCCGCCACCACGAAATGCAGCAGGGAGCGGCCCAGCCCGAGGTCGCCGGCCAGATGCAGGATGTCGAGCGCCGTCTGGTTGTAGAGCAGGATCTGGTGCTTCAGGTTGCAGACCAGGACGCCTTCGTGCAGGTCGCGCAGGACGGCGGCAAGGCGGGTCTTCTGCTCCTCCGCCTTGGCGGTCGATTCGGCGACGGTGCGCGCGGTGTCGCGGCGGGCGGCGGCCAGCTTGTCCGACAGCTCGTTGACCGCCTTGGCCACCGGGGCGAGGTCGCCGTAGCGCGCCAGCGGGATGCGCGCGCCGGTCTTGCCGTCCGAAGCACCATGGGCGATCAGCCCGGCCTCGCGGCTCAGCGTTTCCGAGGCGCGCAGCAGCCGCCGGTCGACCAGACCCCACAGGCCCCAGACCGCGGCGGTGACGGCGGCGGTCATGGTGACGGCGTAGGTGACGAAGGCGGCGGGGTCGCCGTTCGCGCTGAAGCCGACCGCAGCCCCCACCGACAGCAGGGGCAGGCCGACGCCGGCGGCGCGGAAGGCCAGCGGGATGATCCGGCGCGGTTCCGACGGGGTGGTTGCCGGAGCGGCGGTTCCGGCGCTTCCAGTGGTCGCCGGGGCGCTCATGGCTGAGGCTCCGCGGTTCCGCCCTGGTTGCTCTCGGGGGTCAGGTATTTGCGGACGGTGGTTACGAGGTCGCGGGTCGAGAAGGGCTTGGTGATGTAGTCGGTGGCGCCCAGCGCCATGCCCTTCTGCCGCTCCACGTCGCGGCTCTTGGCCGTCAGCATGATGATGGGCAGCGACTGGTAGGCGGGGTCGGCGCGCAGCGACTGGCAGACGTCGAACCCGTCGCGCCGCGGCATCATGGCGTCCAGCAGGATCAGGTCGGGCGTGTGTTCCGCAACCGATTCAAGGGCTTCCTCACCGTTGCGGGCGATGCGCACGACAAAGCCCGCCTTCTGCAACAGAACCTGCAGGGACAGCACGATGCTGGGCTCATCGTCGGCGACCAGGATCGTCGGCTTCATACCAGGGTTTCCTCCGGTTCGCCGGTCTGATGCGCCGGCTTCTTGCGGCTGCGCTTGTTCTAATATGCGTGCCTGTTCAATCCCATGTTAGCGGTAAGGAGAAGGACAGATCAAGACGAAGCCCGCCCGCAATACCGAAATTGCGGACGGGCTCTTGCAAAGGAAAGAAGCGGAATAGACAGGAGCGACAGTTTGTCGCGGCAGCGCCGTTGCCTGCGGTCAGCGCGTCGAGACGACGATGGGCTGCGCTTCCACCTTGCCCTTCAGCGACGCGGCGGCCTGACGGGCGGCGGCGGTGTCGGCATAGCCGCCGACGCGGACGACGTGCCAGGACCGCTGCTCGGCGTCGGTCCAGTCCAGCGCGTAGGCGTTGAAGCCGAGACCACGCAGGCGGCGGACCAGCCCTTCGGCGTTGTCGGCCTGCTGGAAGGACCCGACCTGCACGGTGTAGCGCCCGTCCGGAGCGGCGGCCGACGGCGGGGGCGTCAGCACGCCGGACGACGGCGCCGTGGCGGGTGGAGCCGTGGGAGGTGTGGAAGCGGCCTTGGGCGCCGGCTTGGCGGGCTGCGGCGCCGGGCGCGCCACCGCGGCTTGGCGCTGGGTCGAGGTCGGCGGCGGTGGAGCCGACAGCATGGCCTGAAGCTCCGCCGTTTCCGCGGTCTTCATGGGGGGGGGCGCCTTGACGGGCTCGGCCGGGGGCGGGGCCATGGTCGAAGCCGGCGGATGCGTCGGGGCCTTCGCATTTTCCGCCGCTTCCACGGGATGCGGCGCGGGGTCGGCCGGCTTGGCGACGGCAGGGGCGGGCGACGGCAGGGCCGGCGGTTCCGGCACCTTCAGGGCGGGCGGCGGAATCTGCGGCAGCGCCATGGGCGGCGTGCCCACGGCGGGCGCCGGTGCGGCCGGTGCGACGATGGTTTGCGTCTGCATCGGCGCCTGCTGGGGCGGTGCAGGAACGGGCGCCGCGCGGGTGATCAACGCTTCCGGTTTCGCCGGAGTCCCGGCGCCGGGCGAGGCGCCGCCGGGGGCCGGTGCGCTGGGAACGGCGGTGATGAGCGGCGCGGGGGGCGCGGACGGCGCTTCCCCGCCCTGGTCCAGCATCACGACGACCGCGCCGATGCCGATGGCGGCGGCCAGCGCCGCGGCGATCTTGCCGATGGGCAGGTGCCGCTCCGACTTCCGCCCGGCGTCCGGGGACAGGAGATCGTCGTCCTCCGTCGGATCGGCCTTCAGGTCGTCGTTGAGGGCGCGCAGAAGGCGGGCGATGTCGTCCCTGGCCTCCCCGTCATCGCCGGCAAGACCATCCGCCATCGGGGATGTCTTGTTTTCCCCGGTCTGACCGGCGGCCTTCATCTCATCCTTGAACGTCACGGCGGCGTGCGCACCCAGTTGAAGATCGCAAGGAATCGGCAGTCACGGGACCGCGGCCCCGAAAGGGCCGCGCCG
Source organism: Azospirillum aestuarii (assembly GCF_016632405.1). Lineage (NCBI taxonomy): Bacteria > Pseudomonadati > Pseudomonadota > Alphaproteobacteria > Rhodospirillales > Azospirillaceae > Azospirillum > Azospirillum aestuarii. The sequence goes on along the minus strand of NZ_JAEPIV010000002.1, from coordinate 423,104 downwards.
CGATCCAAAGACCTTCTACTGTATTTCGACGTTCGTTCAAACGCCGATGCGACGAATTGGCGTGAGAAAGTTGGGCCGGGGGCGCGTTCGGGACGCCCCTTCCCGGTTCAGGCCCCCGGCCGGTAGGGATGCTCGGCCATCCAATGGCGGGCGATGTCCAGCCGGGTGGCGACCCACGCCTTGTCATGGCCCCCCACATAGTCGAGGAAGCGGGCCAGCGCCGCGGCGCGCCCCGGACGCCCGACCAGACGGCAGTGCAGCCCGACCGAAATCATCTTCGGCTGGTCTTCGCCTTCGGCGTAGAGCACGTCGAAGCTGTCCTTCAGATAGGTGAAGAACTGCTCGCCGGTGTTGAAGCCCTGGTTGGTCGCGAAGCGCATGTCGTTGGCGTCGAGCGTGTAGGGCACGATCAGCTGCGGCCGGCCGAAGCGGTCGTCCCAATAGGGCAGGTCGTCGGCGTAGCTGTCGGCGTTGTAGAGGAAGCCGCCCTCCTCCGACACCAGCTTCCAGGTGTTTGGGCTGCACCGCCCGAGATACCAGCCGAGCGGGCGGGAGCCGGTGACGCGGGTGTGGATGTCGATGGCGCGCAGCATGTGCTCGCGCTCCACCTCCTCCGGCAGATGCTGGTAATCGATCCAACGGTAGCCGTGGGTGGCGATCTCCCACCCGGCGTCCTGCATGGCGCGGACGGCGTCGGGGTTGCGTTCCAGCGCCATGGCGACGCCGTAGACGGTCACCGGCAGGCCGCGCTCCGTGAACATCCGGTGCAGCCGCCAGAAGCCGGCGCGGGACCCGTACTCGTAGATCGACTCCATGTTCATGTGCCGCATGCCGACGATGGGCTGGGCGCCGACGATCTCCGACAGGAAGGCCTCCGACGCGGCGTCGCCGTGCAGGACGCAGTTCTCCCCGCCCTCCTCGTAGTTGATGACGAACTGCACCGCCACCCGCGCCCCGCCCGGCCAGTAGGGGTGCGGCGGACGGGACCCGTAGCCGATCAGGTCGCGCGGGTAGTCGTGTGACATGGCGGGTGCGCTCCTTCAGGGAAGAGGGGGGACGGTCAGGAGGCGGAGGTGGAGGACTTCTCGGCCGGCGGCTCTTCCGGCACCTGATGGCGCAGGATCAACGGGGCCTGGAAGGCGCTGAACAGCAGGGTCAGCGGCATGATGCCGAACACCTTGAAGTTCACCCAGGCGTCGGTGGTCATGGTGCGCCACACCACCTCGTTCAGCGCGGCCAGCAGCAGGAAGAACCACGCCCAGCGGATCGCCAGCGTGCGCCAGCCGGCGTCGGACAGGTTCAGGACCGACCCCAGGACGTGCTTCAGCACGTTGCGCCGCGTCAGATGCGCCGCGAACAGGACCGCCGCGAACAGCAGGTTGACCAGCGTCGGCTTGATCTTGATGAACAGATCGTCCTGAAGCCACAGGGTCAGCCCGCCGAACAGCAGGACGAAGCCCGCCCCGACCACCGGCATCACCGGCACCTTGCGTTCGAACCGCCAGGAGACCAGCACGGAAATGCTGATCGCCACCATGAAGACGGCGGTGCCGATCATGATGCCGGCCTGGGAATTGGCGATGAAGAAGGCCGCCAGCGGGCCGGCTTCGATCAGCAGTCGGGCGTATTGGTTCATGACCCTCACATAGACCGAACCGGGCTTGGGATAAAGAGGGAAGCGGGGTGATTGCAGTCGAGGCGGTCAGAACCGGTAGGAGGCGCGGATCGAGCCGTAGTTGGTGTAGGATTTCTGCCCCTCGAACTCCGGCGACAGGAAATTCTGGGCATAGGAGATGCCGAACCGGTCGTAGCGCAGCGTCACGCCGAGCTGGAAGGCGGCGATGAAGTTGTTTTTGTCCACCGACCGGCTGTCGCGGAAGCTGTTGCCGTCCAGGAAGATGTTGCGGGCGACGGCGCGCCCCTCCGCCCCCGCATAGACGTACCAGGAGAAGGGCGGACGCGGCGCGCCCGCGGCCACGCTGTCCTGATAAGGGATGCTGGCGGTCGGGCGCAGGATCAGCGCGCCGACCGGCGGCGCCATGTTGCCGCCCAGCCGCATCGTGACGCCGGCCCCGCCGAAGGTCAGGACATTGCCGACGCTGGCCGTGACATGGGGGCTGATGTCCGCCTCGAAGGGGCCGATGCGCGCCGGGCGCTCGGCGCGCCAGACATGCTCGTAGCTGAGGATGATGCCCGGCTCGTTCTTGAGCTGGTAATCCCAGCCCTCCGGCCAGCGGGCACCGGGCACGATGCGGTGCACCGTCTTCTGGGTCTGCTCCGCCAGCGAGGCCGGGCCGACCATGCCGATGTCCAGGTCGATGCGGTCCACCTGCCGCGTCTCTTCGGAAATCACCGACAGGCGCCCGTACAGCCAGCCGGCGTAGGGGCGATCGGTGGCGTCGGGGATCGGCTTGGTGATGTCGCTGGGGGTGTACATGTTCTGGCCGAAGGCGATGCCGTAGCGCCGCACCCCATGCTCCCCGATCCAGGGGACGAGGTTGGCCAGCCAGTCGATGTTGCCGTAGGTCGGGCGCTCGCCGGAGACGTAGTAGAACTGGACTCCGTTCGTGTAGTAACGGTCCGTCCCGCCGCCGAACAGGTCGTTGTCGACCCAGAAGCCGATGGACGGGCCGGACCGGGGAGTGGTTTCCGCTGGCGGAGCGGCCTCCGTGCTTGGAACAGCGTCGGTTTTTGGAACATTGTCCTGGGCCAGCACCGGTCCTGCCGCCAGCCCGAGAGAGAGGGCGGCGATGACGCTCCAACCTGAACGCACGGCCATAATGGTCAAATTCCCTTCGTTGCCGGGCACCCTAAGATAAGACGCGGACGCCCTTTGGCGCCTGCGCTTTCGGGTCAGGCAAAACGTTCTATCTTACTGGAAGGCGGCCTCGGCGAAGCTGCGCAGCTTGCGGGAATGCAGGGTTTCCATGCCATGCTCGCGCAGAAGCTCCATGGCCAGCACGCCGATCTTCAGATGCTGGTCCACCCGCTCGCGGTAGAAGCGGTCGGCCATGCCCGGCAGCTTCAACTGCCCGTGCATCGGCTTGTCGGAAACGCAGAGCAGCGTGCCGTAGGGAACGCGGAAGCGGAAGCCGTTGGCGGCGATGGTGGCGCTTTCCATGTCCAGCGCGACGGCGCGACTCTGGCTGAAGCGCATCAGCGGCTCGCGGTGGTCGCGCAGTTCCCAGTTGCGGTTGTCGATGGTCGCCACAGTGCCGGTGCGCATGATGCTCTTCAGCGCGTAGCCGGACAGGCCGGTCACCCGCTCCACCGCCGTCTCCAGGGCGCGCTGCACCTCGGCCAGCGCCGGGACGGGCACCCAGGTCGGCAGGTCGGCGTCCAGCACATGGTCGTCGCGGACATAGCCGTGGGCCAGCACATAGTCGCCCAGCCGCTGCGTGCTGCGCAGACCGGCACAGTGGCCCAGCATGATCCAGGCGTGCGGGCGCAGGACGGCGATGTGGTCGGTGATCGTCTTGGCGTTGGATGGGCCGACGCCGATGTTGACCAGTGTGATGCCGTTCCCGTCCGGGCGGGTCAGGTGGTAGGCGGGCATCTGCGGCAGGCGGAGCAGCCGGGCGCCGTTCGTCGGCGCCTCGCCGGGGGTACCGCCCGCACCGGCCATCAGATTGGCGTTCTGGGTGACGATGCCGCCGGGCTCGACGAAGCGGTCGTATTGGCTGCGGTAGGCGGCCAGTTCGGGATCGGAGGCCGGCTCCATGATCTCGCGGGCCATGCGGATGAACTCGTCCACATAGAACTGGTAATTGGTGAACAGGACGAAGTTCTGGAAATCCTCCGGCGCCGTCGCCGTGTAGTGGCGCAGCCGGTGCAGCGAGAAATCCACCCGCGGCGCGGTGAACAGAGCCAGCGGCTTCACCGCGTCCAGCGACTCCTCGTAGGTGCCGTTGACGATGGTGTCGTCCATGCGGGCGAGGTCGGGCAGGTCGAACAGGTCGGGCAGGCCGGCCAGCCGCTCCGGCGTCAGGTCGCCCTCGACATGCATGCCCTGGGGGAAGGCGAAATGGATGGGAATCGCCTCGTCGCTGATGCCGACCTCCAACGGAACGCCGTGGTTGCGCAGCAGGAGCGAGAGCTGTTCGCGGTAATAGCGGTCGAACAGGTCGGGGCGGGTCAGCGTCGTGGAGTAGGTGCCCGGTCCCTCAACGAAGCCGTAGGCCAGCCGCGTGTCCACCGTGGCCGCCGAGGCGGTGGAGAGGCGGACATAGGGGTAGTGGGCCTGTTCGCGCCGCCCGCCGTCCCCGCCGCGGGTGAAGGCGGCGAAGCGGTCGCGCAGATAGGCGGTGTTGCGGTCGTAGAGGTCCTTGACGAGGGCCAGGGCGGCGTCCGCGTCGGTGAAGCGCTCGACAGGACCGGGAGGCACGGGGGAGGGGGAGGTTTGGGCAGCCGTCATGACTCTTCAGATAGGGCCTGGACGAAGCTGCCGGAAGTCCCTTTCTCGCTCTCCCCGCCCGCCTGCCCGTGCTGGGGGCGCCGTTACTGGGACGGCAACCCCATCAGAGACTTGGCGAACTGGTCGGCGTCGAAGGGGCGCAGGTCGTACACGCCCTCGCCGATGCCGATGGCGTGCACCGGCAGCTTGAACCGCTCGGCCAGCGAGACCAGCACGCCGCCGCGCGCCGACCCGTCCAGCTTGGTCAGGATCAGGCCGGACACGTTCACCATGTCGCGGAACACCTCCACCTGATTGTGCGCGTTCTGGCCGGTGGTGGCATCCAGCGTCAGCAGGGTGGTGTGCGGGGCGCTCTCGTCCACCTTCTTGATGACGCGGACGATCTTGCGCAACTCCTCCATCAGCCCGGCCTTGTTCTGCAGGCGGCCCGCGGTGTCGATCAGCAGGATGTCCACACCCTGGCGCCGCGCCTCCTCCAGCGCGTCGAAGGCGAGGCCGGCGGCGTCGGCCCCGGTGTCGCGCGAGATCACCGGGCAGCCGGTGCGCTCGCCCCAGATCTTCAGCTGGCTGACCGCGGCGGCGCGGAAGGTGTCGCCGGCGGCCAGCATGACCGTCTTGCCCTCGGCGCGGAACTGGCGGGCCAGCTTGCCGATGGTCGTGGTCTTGCCGGTGCCGTTGACGCCGACCACCAGGATGACATGGGGCTTCAGCGCGGCGTCGATCTCCAGCGGCTTGGCCACCGGACCGACGATCTTGGCGACCTCGGCGGCGAGCGTGGCCTTGACCTCTTCCGGACTGACTTCCTTGCCGAAGCGGGTGCGGGCCAGCTCCGCCGTCACCTTGGCCGCCGTGGTCGGGCCGAGGTCGGCGGTGATGAGCAGCTCCTCCAGCTCCTCCAGCGCCTCGTCGTCGAGCTTGCGCTTGGTGAAGATGCCGGAAATGCCCTCGGTCAGCTTGGACGAGGACTTGGACAGGCCGTCCTTCAGCCGGGCGAACCAGCCCTTCTTGGGCTTCTCCTCCTCGGCCGTCAGGGCCACGGGGAGGTCGTCGCGGACGATCTCCGGCGTGTCCTCGCGCTCCTCCGGCTCGGACGGCGGGGCGATGGGCGGCGGGGGCGGGGTTTCGACCGCGGGCGGGGGCGGAAGCTCGGGTTCCGGCACCACCTCGGGCACCGGGGGCGGCTCCTCGGCGACCGGTTCCGGAACAGGCGGCTCCTGGACAATCGGCTCCTGGACAACCGGCTCCGGGAGCGGGGCGGTCGTCTCGTCCTTGCGGGCTTGCTCTTCGGGCTTCTTGCGGCCGAACCAACGCAGGATCATGGCGTGTCCACTGTTCTCAAAGGGGGGTGCCGGTCAGCGCGCCGCCGGCCACGCCGGTGACCGTGGCACGCAGGACGGAGCCGGGGGGCCGGGGCGTGCCCAGGCGGATTTCGGCGAAATGCTGGGTGCGGCCGAGATCGTCCTTCTCGACCAGCACCGACACCTCGCGCCCGACGAGGGAGGCCAGTGTGCGGGCCTCCGCCTCGGCGCCGAGCGCGCGCAGACGGGCCGCGCGCTCCTTGCGGACGCCGCCGTCGACCTGCGGCATGCGGGCGGCCGGGGTGCCGGGGCGCGGGCTGTAGGGGAAGACGTGCAGCCAGGTCAGGCCGCACTCCTCGACAAGCCGCAGCGTGTTCTCGAACATCTCGTCGGTTTCCGTGGGGAAGCCGGCGATGAAGTCGGCGCCGAACACCATGTCGGGGCGCAGGGAGCGCACGCGCTCGCAGAAGGCGATGGCGTCGGCGCGGCTGTGCCGGCGCTTCATGCGCTTCAGGATCATGTCGTCTCCGGCCTGGAGCGACAGGTGGAGGTGCGGCATCAGCCGCGGCTCGTTCTCGATCAGCCGCCACAGGTCGTCGTCGATCTCGATGCAGTCGAGCGAGGACAGGCGCAGCCGCGGCAGTTCCGGCACCAGGGCGAGCAGGCGGCGCACCATCTGCCCCAGCGTCGGCGTGCCGGGCAGGTCGGGGCCGAAGCTGGTGATGTCCACGCCGGACAGCACGACCTCGTTGTAGCCGGCCTTCACCAGCGCCTGCACCTGTTCCACCACCGCCCCGATGGGGACGGAGCGCGACGGGCCGCGGCCATAGGGGATGATGCAGAAGGTGCAGCGGTGGTCGCAGCCCTGCTGGACCTGGACGAAGGCGCGCGCCCGGTCCTCGAACCCGCCGATCAGATGGCCGGCGGTCTCCTTGACCGACATGATGTCGTTGACCAGCACCTTCTCCGCCGGGGCCAGGCCCCAGCTTTCGGGCTGCAGCTTCTCCTGGTTGCCCAGGACCTGATCGACCTCCGGCATGGCGCCGTAGCGCTGGGGGTCGATCTGGGCGGCGCAGCCGGTCACCACGATGCGGGCGTTCGGGCGCTCGCGCCGCAGCTTGCGGATGGTCTGGCGGGCCTGCCGCTCCGCTTCCGAGGTCACCGCGCAGGTGTTGACGATGACGACGTCCTCCAGACCCGCGTTGCGGGCGTGGGTGCGCATCACCTCGGATTCGTAGGTGTTGAGGCGGCAGCCGAAGGTGACGATCTCCGGCTCGTTGGTCACAGTGTCGCTCATGCTCTTTCAGCCTAACGGCGGCTATTCGTTCAGGTGGCCGCCAACTCCGCGGACAGCCGCCCGGTGTAGCTGAGGGCGACCGGGCCGGTCATCAGGACGCGGCCGTCCTCACGCCATTCGATGGTCAGGGTGCCGCCATCCAGGATCACGTCGACCTTGCGGTTGGTCAGCCCGCGGCGGATCGCGGCGACCGCGGTGGCGCAGGCGCCGGTCCCGCAGGCCTGGGTGATGCCGGCCCCGCGCTCCCACACGCGCATGCGGACGCTGCCGGGGGAGAGCACCTGCGCGAACTCGACGTTGGTGCGCTCGGGGAAGGCCGGATGAGTCTCGAACACCGGGCCGACCTCGGCCAGCGGCACCGCCTCGGCGTCGTCCACGAAGAAGACGGCGTGCGGGTTGCCCATGCTGACCGCGGTGGGACCGGCGAAGCCGCCGTGCGACACCGCGTCGAGGCGCAGCGTGTCCGCCGGTTCCGCCAGCGGGATCTGCGTCCAGTCCAGATTGGCCTGACCCATGTCCACGGTGATCCGCCCATTGTCGGCGCGGCTGGCCTGCAGGATGCCGGCGTTGGTCTCGAAGGCGACGCGCTCCGCCCCCGCCTCCTCCATCAGCAGCCAGCCGACGCAGCGCGAGGCGTTGCCGCAGGCCGACACCTCGCCGCCGTCGGCGTTGCGGATGCGCATGAAGCCCGCCGTGCCGTCCGATTTCGCCGGCTCGATCACGATGAACTGGTCGCAGCCCACCCCGGTCTTGCGGTCGGAGATGGCACGCACCTCGGCCTCGGCCGGCGTGTACGGCGTGTTGCGGGCGTCGATCACGACGAAGTCGTTGCCGAGCCCGTGCATCTTCAGGAATTCGCGCGTCATGACCGCCGTTATATGGCGACCGGACCCGCGGAGTCCATGGCCGCGCCGATGGGCGGCGGCAAAGAGTTCACTGCGTCTCCGCCCCGCCGGTGTCCGTGTCCGCCATGTCCCCGTCGGGAAGGACTGCGTCCGCTGCGGGCACCGCGCCTTCCAGAAGATCCAGCGCCCGGGCGAGCGCATCGCCCGACTCGGGCCTCGGCGGCGTCCCGCCGGTGCGCTCCCACGCCTCGTAATCCCAGCCCGAGGCTCCCATGCCCATCTCCGGCAGCGTGAAATGCCCGTCTGTGGCGTGGGGCGGCGGCCCGTCCGCGCCGGACAGTCCAGCCAGCAAGGCCAGTGACACGGCCACTCCGGCCACCCAGGCCCACAGCACGTCGCTGTTGTTCATGGCAACCTCCCGGCTCCTTGCCAAGGCTGGGCGGTGAAGGGGGCCTTTCCCGGAGGATGCGCCCCATTCCATGGACTTCGGGTGTTTGCGGCGGCGCACAATGGGGCTTCCGGTCATATGCGGAAGGAGAGAGGGGCCGTCAGGCGCCCCCTTTTCAGGCGCCCTTGAAGACCAGATGCTTGGAGGCGGCGAAGTTCAGGGCCATGCCGGCCAGGGAGCCGGCGGCGACCGCCAGCACGGGATGCGCCTCGGCCAGCGGCAGGGCGGCCTCCAGCCCGACCGAGACCCCATAGTTCACCGCTCCGCCGAAGGCGTTGGCGGCCAGGAACTTGGCCCACTGGATGTGGAGCGGCGCGTCGGCGGCCCCGCGGAAGGTGAAGGCGCGGTTCAGCGCGAAGGTCGTGGTGGCGGCGGCCAGATAGGCCGGGATGCGGGCGGCGAAGAACTCCATCCCGGCGCCGAACACCAGCGCGTAGACCACCGCCGTGTCCACCACCAGACCGACCACGCCGACGAGGCCGAACTTGCCGAACTGCACGGCCAGCCGGCCGAGCCGGCTGTCGGACAGGGAGCCGATGAATTCGCCCATCGTCAGGACCCGGCCGACTTGCGGACCGGATGGACGCCGGGCGCGGGGATGGACAGGTAGCGCATGCGCTTGGCCTCGCGGCGGCCCAGCGTCACGGTGTCGAGGATCAGCCCGCAGGTCAGGCTGAGGAAGCCCAGCAGCATCAGCCCGGTGGACAGAACGGCGGTGGGCAGGCGCGGCACCAGCCCGGTCTGCAGATAGGTCGCCACCACCGGCCAGGCGAGGATCATCGACGCCGCGGCCAGCGCCGCGAAGATGGCGAAGAAGAAGGGCAGGGGGCGCTCCTCCTTCACCAGATTGACGATGGTGCGCAGGATGCGGACGCCGTCGCGGATGGTGTTCAGCTTGCTGTGCGAGCCCGGCGGGCGGTCCTTGTAGGGCGCCTTGATCTCGGCGATGGGCATGTTCAGCTCCAGCGCGTGGACGGTCAGTTCCGTCTCCGTCTCGAAGCCGCTGGCCAGCGCCGGGAAGGACTTGATGAAGCGCCGCGAGAAGACGCGGTAGCCCGACAGCATGTCCTGGATGCGGTTGCCGAAAATCAGCGCTACCATGCCGGTCAGCAGCTTGTTGCCGAAGCGGTGGCCGGGCCGGTAGGCCTTGACGATCTCGGTGACGCGGGCGCCGTTGACCATGTCGAGCTGGTCGTCCCACAGCCGCCTGACCATCAGCGGCGCGGAGGGGGCGTGGTAGGTGTCGTCGCCGTCCACCAGCACATAGACGTCCGCCTCGATGTCGGAGAACATCCGGCGCATGACATTGCCCTTGCCCTGCAACGGCTCGTGCCGGACCACGGCGCCGGCGGCCTTCGCCACCTCCACCGTGCGGTCGGACGAGTTGTTGTCGTAGACATAGACCGTCGCGTCGGGCAGGGCCTTGCGGAAATCCTGCACGACGGCGGCGATGGCCGCCTCCTCGTTGTAGCAGGGGATCAGAACCGCCACCACGGGGGTCATTGCGGGCGCCGTGTCCGGGTCCGGGTCCGTGGTTGGGGCTGCGGACGCTGCAGGGCGGTCGATGGCGGAGACGGTCATGGCGATGCGCTTCGAAACGGTGCCGGTGTAGGGTTAAACAGCACAATCGCCTGATTTAATCCACTGACCTTTCAAGGTCCGCCAGGCGCGCCACGGCGCAGAGGTTCAGCGGCTCGCCCAGGTTGTTGGGGATGACGCGGCAGTTGTCCTGCGCCACCCGCAGCCCCAGAAGGGCGGCGGCCTTCGCGGCGCCGGGCGTGTCGGGGATGGTGCTGAGCATCAGGAAGCGCCCGCGGTGCGCGCCCACCTTGTCCTGCATCAGGGCGAGATAGCCGTTGCCGACCGAGTCCGGCTGAAGGAAGTTGGACTGGATGCGCACGAAGGGGATGCGCGGCGGGAAGGCCGGGACGACGTGGGAAATCGCCCAGTAGCCGGCCATCAGCACCATCGTGCCGTCCGGGTCCTCGATGGGCGGAACGGCGGCCTCCACCCAGCGCTCGCTCCACGGCGCGCGGCCCCAGTCGGCGGGCCGGGCGGTGGCCTGGACCAGCAGCAGGAGCGCCGCCGCCAGGACGAGCGCCGCCCGGCGCGGCACCGGCAGCAGGCCCGCCGCCATGACGATGGCCAGCGGGGCCAGCATCTCCAGCGGCACCAGATAGCGGTAGATGCAGAACATCCCCACCCACAGCGCGTAGGTCACCGCCATGGCGGTCAGCAGGTAGCGGGTGGCGGCTTTCTCGGTCAGTCCCGCGGAAGGTCGGTGGAAGGCCCGCCCGAGCAGCGCCAGCGCGGCGGCGACGGGCACGAGAAGGAACAGCACCAGGACGCGCAGGTCGAAAAAGGGAACCTCGCCGACCTTCAGCGGGGCGAAAGGGAAGACCAGCGGGAAGAACAGGCGCTCCAGCCGCGAGTCCGGGAAGAAGCCGACGTTGACGTAGCCGGACAGCGCGGCGAAGGGCGACTTGAAGATCTGGTTCATGTGCGGGAAAACGGGGTTCCCGTACTCCACCCACAGATGGGCCATCCAGAAGCCGCCGCACAGCGCCAGCCCGCCCAGAACCCCGACGCCGAAGACGAAGGCCAGCCACAGCCGCCGCCAGGGCCGCGCCGGCAGCGCCAGGAAGGCGAGGCAGAGCCCGACCGCGTAGATCACCGTCGGGTTCTTCATGCCCATCGCCGCCCCGGCCAGCAGCCCCGCCGCCGCCGCCCGCGCGAGGGCGCCCGGCGCCGGCCCGTCGATCAGCCGCGGCAGCGACCCCGCCACCACGGCCAGCGCGCCGAGCACGCCCAGGCTGACCATGTTGTCGTGGAAGGTGGTGCCGAGCAGCCCCAGCGTGCCGCCCCCGAAGCCGGCCATCACCGCCAGAACGGCGGCCAGTGCCACCCGCCCCGCCGCGCCGCCGACGCGCAGCGTGGCGTGGGCCAGCAGGAAGGCCAGCGCCAGATTCAGCCCGTGCAGCGTCCCCCAGACGAATCCCGCCGCGCGGGCCGGCAGATGGCTGGCGAGCAGATAGAAGGGCACGTCCAGCAGGGGGTTGTAGAAGCTGGGCATCTGCGCCGGCAGCATGTCCATGCCCAGCCGCCCGGTCAGCAGCGCGTAGGCGTTGTACCAATGGTAGTTCCGCAGATCCCAGTTGGCGTCCATGCCGAGCGCCAGCCCGAGCAGGCCGTAGAGCGGAGGGGCGAGCAGCAAAAAGGCGAGCGCCGCGGTGCGCGGACGGCGGGCGGTGGGGAGCAAAGTCATGGAGGTCGCGGAACCCAGGGGAGCGTCGGCCCCTTGGTAGGCGAGGGGACGCCCGACAGCAAGGACGGGATGCCGGGCCGGCCCTGGCAGAGGACATGGCGGAGGACATGGCGAAGGGCATTCGGGAGCAATTTCGTTGCGTCCGGCTGTGTTCCGGGATGCGGAATCGCGCGCCGCGAGCGGCTTTTGCGGCAAGCTTCCTCTGGCAATGGCGGGACGGGTCTGCTATTCACCGAACTCCGCATGCACATGCTTGCGCCTCTTTTGCGCGACAGGATTCTGGCGATGGAAAAGTTTACGGTTCTCACCGGTGTTGCGGCGCCGCTGCCGATGATCAACGTCGACACCGACATGATCATTCCCAAGCAATTCCTGAAGACCATCAAGCGGACCGGGCTGGGCAAGCATCTTTTCGACGAGATGCGCTACACCCCCGAGGGCGCCGAGGTCGCGGAATTCGTGCTCAACAAGCCGGCCTACCGCAGCGCCAAGATCCTCGTGTCGGGCGACAATTTCGGCTGCGGCTCCTCGCGTGAGCATGCGCCGTGGGCGCTGGCCGATTTCGGCATCCGCTGCATCATCGCGCCGAGCTTCGCCGACATCTTCTTCAACAACTGCTTCAAGAACGGCATCCTGCCGATCAAGCTGCCCAAGGAGCAGGTGGACCTGCTGCTCGACGACGCGTCGCGCGGGTCGAACGCCGTCGTCTCGGTGGATCTGGAGAAACAGGAAATCACCGGTCCGGACGGCGGCAAGATCAGCTTCGAGGTCGATCCCTTCCGCAAGCACTGCCTGCTGAACGGGCTGGACGACATCGGTCTGACCATGCAGCAGGCCGCCTTCATCGACCAGTATGAAGGCAAGCAGCGCGGTGGCCAGCCCTGGCTGTGGGGCTGATCCGGGCCAAACGCCCGGAACCGACGTACGGGCCCGATGGCATCGGGCCATGGGTCTTGCGGACCGGCGGGGTGGGACCCACCTTCCGGCCAGTCGGTCCGCGGATTAGACAACACTGATAAAATCTCCAATGGGGAGTGCGTGCGCCATGCCCGCCAACAAGAAGCTTCTGTTTTTGCCCGGCGACGGGATCGGTCCGGAGGTCATGCGCCAGGTGCGCCGGGTCATCGACTGGCTCGACCGCAAGCGCAACGTCACCTTCGACGTCACCGAGGGGCTGGTCGGCGGTGCGGCCATCGATGCCTACGGCGTTCCCCTGAAGGATGAGACGCTGGCCGACGCGCTGGCGGCGGACGCGGTGATGCTGGGCGCCGTCGGCGGCCCGAAGTGGGACAATCCCACCGACTACACCAAGCGTCCGGAAGCCGGCCTGCTGACGCTCCGCAAGGAGCTGAACCTGTTCGCCAACCTGCGCCCGGCGGTGGTGTTCGACGCCCTGGTCGACGCCTCGACCCTGAAGGCCGACGTCATCAGGGGCCTGGACATCCTGATCGTCCGCGAGCTGACCGGCGGCGTCTATTTCGGTGAGCCGCGCGGCATCACCGACATCGGCAACGGCGAGCGCCGCGGCGTCAACACCCAGGTCTACACGACCAGCGAGATCCGCCGCGTCGCCCGCGTCGCCTTCGAGCTGGCGCGCAAGCGCGGCAACAAGCTCCACTCGATGGAGAAGGCCAACGTGATGGAATCGGGCCTCCTGTGGCGCCAGGAAGTCACGAAACTCCATCAGGAGGAGTTCTCCGACGTCACGCTGGAGCACATGTACGCCGACAACGGCGCCATGCAGCTGCTGAAGAACCCGAAGCAGTTCGACGTGATCGTCACCGACAACCTGTTCGGCGACATCCTGTCGGACGAGGCGGCGATGATGACCGGCTCGCTCGGCATGCTGCCGTCGGCCTCGCTCGGCGCTCCGGACGCCAACGGCCAGCGCAAGGCGCTCTACGAGCCGGTGCACGGCTCCGCTCCGGACATCGCCGGCCGCGACCTCGCCAACCCCTGCGCGACCCTGCTGTCCTTCGCCATGTGCCTGCGCTACTCGTTCAACATGGACGAGGAGGCGAAGATGCTGGAGAAGGCCGTGCAGAACGTGCTGTCGGGCGGCATGCGCACGGCGGACATCATGGCGCCGGGCATGGCCCGCTGCTCCACGACCGTCATGGGCGACTCGATCCTGCGCGAGCTGGACAAGCTGGCCTCCTGACCGGTCGCGTCCCCGGACCTGCGGGCTTGGGGACGCCGACCAGCGGGCGACGAAAAGAAAGCCCCTCTCCGGTTCCGGAGAGGGGCTTTTTCGTGAGCGCCGTCAGTCGCCTTCGCCCGGACGCAGGGCGGCCCCGCGTCCGCCATGGCTCGCCTGTCCGCCCTTCCGCCCGGCTTCGGCGGCCAGGGACGGATTCTTGGAGAAGCTGCGGGAGGATGCCGGTACGCTCCGGCCGCCTTTCCGCCCCGCCTCCGCGGCGAGTTCCGGGTTCTTGGAGAAGCTGCGTTTGTCGGCCGGCACGCTTTCCCCGCCCTTGCTGGCGATCTGGCGCTGCCGGTCACGGTCCATCGACGCGAAGCCGCGGTTCGACGTGCGACCGCTCCCGGATTGGACTTCGCTTTGGCCGTTGTCTTTCGAGGCCATCTTCAACCTCCACCTCTGCCACATGCCGGAAAACCGATGAGGGGCGACTTGGTTCCGGAGAGGTCGTGATTCTGATTTCTTCAGCACCCCTAAGTGGCAGTGGGACGCATCGGACAGCATCGGGGAACGCTTCGCCTCCCGAACGGTTGACCGGACGGGGGTAAGCCGAAGCGGAACCACGAAGCAGAGAGGGTCAACGATGGGAGTCGAACTCACGGCCGAACGACGGTTGTTGTCCGAGAAGGAATTCGAGCAGGTCCGCCGCAGCCATTATCCGGAGCTGGAGGCCCTGCCGCCCGACGAAACCCTGACGCTTGCCCGCTGGCTGCGCGGGGAACGCGACCGGGCGCGTGACATCATCGCCTCGCGCCGTCGGGGACGGCGGGGCAAGGCCAGCGGCACCGGTCAGCAATCGGCGGACGCCAGCGAGCGCGGCCTGTCCGCCAAGAAGCAGGTCTACGCGCGGGCCTTGAAACGGGTGAACGGGCGGCTGGAGCGGTTCCGCGCCGAGCGGCGGCGGGAGATCATCCAGGCCAACCTTCAGGATGCCCTGAAGCGCAGGCAGGACGCGCAGCCCCGGCACCCCTCGCCCGGACGCACCCCCCGCAAGGGCATGCGCCCGATCCCCAGCGGCCGCCGGACGGTCGACACCGATCCGCGCGAGATCGGGCGGGTGTCGCAGTTCGTGAAGGACGCCCAGGCGCGCCGCGACTCCTGAGCGTTTTCCTTCCTGAGTGTTTACCAGTGAGCGGAGCGGCGGGCCTCAGCCCGCCGCCTCCAGCGCCCGGATCGCCTCGGCCATCGCGACGAGGCGCCGCGCGTTCTCGACGTGCAGGTTCTCGATCAGCCGCCCGTCCACCAGCACAACCCCCTTGCCCTGGGCGACGGCCTCGGCATGGGCCTTGATGATCCGGTGAGCCTGGGCGATTTCATCCTCGCCGGGGGCGAAGGCGGCGTTGCAGGCGGCGATGGTCTTGGGGTGGATCAGCGTCTTGCCGTCGAAGCCAAGCTCCCGCCCCTGGGCGCAGGACTCGGCAAAACCCACGTCGTCGTTCAGGTCGAGATGCACCCCGTCGAGGATGGCGAGGCCATAGGCCCGCGCCGCCAGCAGGCAGAGGCCCAGGCTGGTCAGCATCGGCAACCGGTCGCGCGTGTGGGCCGCGTGCAGGTCCTTGGCGAGGTCGGAGGTGCCCATCACCAGCCCGCCCAGCTTCGGGCTGGCCCCGGCGATCTCCTTGGCGTTGAGCATGCCGAGCGGCGTCTCCATCATGCACCAGATGGCCTGCTCCTCCGGCGAGCCGTTGGCGCGCAGCACCGCCTCGGCCTGGCGGACCATGTCGGGACTCTCCACCTTCGGCAGCAGCACCGCGTCGGCTCCGCTGGCGGCCGCCATCACGAGGTCATCGTAGCCCCAGGGGGTGTTCAGCCCGTTGGTGCGGACCACCAGTTCCCGCCCGCCATAGCCGCCGGCGGCGATGGACGCCTTGATGGTGACGCGGGCCTCTGCCTTGGCGTCGGGAGCGACGGCGTCCTCAAGGTCGAGGATCAGCCCGTCTGCGGGCAGGCTGCGCCCCTTCTCCAGGGCGCGGGCGTTGGAACCGGGCATGTAGAGCACGCTGCGGCGCGGGCGGGCGGTGGCGGCCATGGCATTCCCTCAAGCGGTCTTGTGTCGTTGCCGCAGGATTAGCCGCAGGAGCGCGGCCTGTCCATGCAGTGCGTAGGGCTGGTCTGCATGGAAACATCCCCAGCGTGTGGCGCGGACGGTTTAGGATGCGCCCCCAACCTTTCGGATCGTCCGCCCATGAAGACCGTCATTTCGATCCAGTCCCACGTCGCTTACGGCTATGTCGGCAACCGGGCCGCGGTGTTCCCGCTGCAACGGCTGGGCTGCGACGCCATCGCGGTGAACACGGTGCAGTTCTCCAACCACACCGGCTACGGCGAATGGACCGGGCAGGTCTTCACGGCGGAGCATGTGGCCGACCTGATGGACGGCGTCGCCGCGCGCGGCGTCCTGCCCACCTGCGACGCTTTGCTCTCCGGCTATATGGGCGACGTCGGGCTGGGACAGGTGATCGTGGAGACGGCGGCCCGGCTGAAGGCGGCCAACCCGCGCGCCGTCTACGCCTGCGATCCGGTGATGGGCGATGTCGGGCGCGGCTTCTTCGTGCGTCCCGGCCTGCCGGAGTTCATCCGCGACCACGCCGTCCCCGCCGCCGACCTGATGACCCCCAACCAGTTCGAGCTGGAGTATCTGACCGGGCGGACGGTGGAGACGCTGGACGATGCGCTGGCCGCCACCGCCGCCCTGCGGGAGCGCGGGCCGCGGCTGGTGCTGGTGACCAGCCTGACCCGCAAGGACGCCGACCCCGGCCACATCGAGATGCTGGCCGATGACCGGGACGGCGCGTGGTTGGTCTCCACCCCGCGCCTGCCGCTGGACCCGCCGCCCAACGGGTCGGGCGACGCGGTGGCCGCCCTGTTCCTGGCCCATTACCTGAAGGCGTTCGATCCGGCCGATGCGCTGGAGCAGGCGGCGGCGGCCATCTACGCCATCTTCCAGACCACCCGCCGGATGGGCACGCGGGAGCTGCAACTGATCGCGGCGCAGGACGAGTTCGTGAACCCCGGCCAGCGCTTCACGGTCACCCGCGTCCGGTAAGCCCCTTACGACACGCGCCCACGGACGGCGCGAACAGAGGAACGACATGCGGATTTGCGTCTATGCCGGGTCCAACCCCGGCACCAACCCGGCCTATGGCGAGGCCGCGGAGCAGCTTGGCCGCCACATGGCGGAGCGTGGCATCGGCCTCGTCTATGGCGGCGGGCGGACCGGCCTGATGGGGCGGATCGCCGACTCGGTCCTGGCGGCGGGCGGCACGGTCACCGGCATCATCCCGCAATTCCTGATGGACAAGGAGGTCGGCCACCAGGGCCTTCAGGAGCTGCGGATCGTCGCCACCATGCACGAGCGCAAGGCCCTGATGGCCGAGCTGTCGGACGGCTTCATCGCGCTGCCCGGCGGCATCGGCACGCTGGAGGAGCTGTTCGAGGTGTGGACCTGGGCGCAGCTCGGCCGCCACGACAAGCCTTGCGGCCTGCTCAACGCCTCCGGTTTCTACGACGGGCTGGCCGGCTTCCTCGACCATGTGGCGGGGGAACGCTTCATGCAGCCCAAGCACCGCGACATGCTGATCGTCCGCGACACCGCGCCGGGCATCCTGGACGCCTTCGCCGCCTACGAGCCGCCGGCGGTGAGGAAGTGGCTGGACGAGGCCCGCACCTGACCCGGCGGGGCCTTACGGCTCAAGCAGCTTCTTCATCAGGGCGTTCCAGTCGCGCTTGAACTGGGTGCCGAAATCCACCTCGGCGACCGCTCCGCTCCGGCCCGCGGGCCGGACGATGGCCGCCGCCTGGGAGTCCGGCTGCGCCTTCGCCTTGCGCTGGACGGTGACGACCCGCTTCTTCGGGGGCGGGTCGGGCTTGCGGGCGGGCAGGGGGGCCGCGGTCACCGTGACGACCGGCGCCTCCCCGGTCTGTGAATTCCGGGAAAAGGCGTCCTTGCACCAGCCGCCTTCGCGCGCCCTGGTCAGTGCGTCCCCATCGAGCAGCCAGCAATCGACGCTGCCCGCCGCGGCGGCGGGGGCGGGATGGATCGGTGCCGTCAGAAAAAGCGCCAGCGTCAGTGCACCGCACTGGGACCGCCAAGGCATGCTTCACCCTCTCCCTCGCCATTGGACCGACGTTCAGCAATACAACGTCGGGCGCCCGCATATCTTCGGCGCGAAACGGGAGTAGGGCGGCATCCCCGTGGTAACACGGGCGGAAGCGCGGGACCGCGGCCCCTCAGGTCAGGTGCTGCTGGCGCAGGTAGTCCTCGCTCTGCATCTCCATCAGGCGGCTGACCGTGCGTTCGAATTCGAAGGCGTGGGTGCCCTCGGGGTACAGCCGCTCCGGCGGGCCTTCGGCGGCGACCACGAGGTTGACCTTGTGCTCGTAGAGCGCGTCGATCAGCGTCATGAAGCGCTTGGCCTCGTTGCGCAACTCGTCCTTCATCGTCGGCACGCCGTGGATCAGGACGGTGTGGAAGTGCGTCGCGATGGCGATGTAGTCGGCGGCGCCCAGCGGCTTGCCGCACAGGCTCCAGAAATCCACCAGGGCAACGCATTTGGCGGCGCAGGCGATCTCCACCTTCCGGCCCTGGACCGAAAGATGGGTCGGCTCGCCCCGGGCGCCGTCGGTCAGCGTCGCGAAGGTCCGGCGGATTTTGGCGTCGCTCTCCGCGCCGAGCGGCCAGAAATAGACGGGCTTGCCCTGGAGCCGGTCCAGCCGGTAGTCGGTCGGCCCTTCCAGCGCCAGAACGTCCAGCTTGTCCTTCAGCAGCGCGATGAACGGCAGGAACAGCTCGCGCTGGAGACCGTCCTTGTAGAGCATGTCCGGCGGCCAGTTGGACGTCGCGACCACCACCACGCCGAGGTCGAACAGGCTGGTGAACAGCCGGCCGAGGATCATCGCATCGACGACGTTGGTGACGTGGAACTCGTCGAAGCAGAGCAGCCACGCCTCGTCGGCCAGCGCGCGGGCCAGCTCGGGCAGAGCGTCGTCGGCGTCCTTGCCCTTGCTCTTGCCCGACTGGCGGTGCTGGTGGATGCGCTCGTGCACCTCCAGCATGAATTCGTGGAAATGGACGCGGCGCTTCTTCTCCACCGGGGCGGTGTCGAAGAACAGGTCCATCAGCATCGACTTGCCGCGCCCGACGCCGCCGTACATGTAGAGGCCCTGCGGCGCCTCCGCCGGTTCGGAGCGCGGGCGGCCCAATCCGAACCGCTCCAGCCAGCCGGCCTTCGCCCCGCCGGCCTTCCCGGCGGGCTGGGGACTGTAACCCTTCAGCGCCTTGTGGAGGCTCTGGAGCTTCTCGGCGGCCAGCTCCTGGTCGGGGTCGGGGCGCAGCGTCCCGGTGCCGCGGCGGGCCCGGTAGAGCGAAAGCGGTCCGTCAGACATGGAATTCGCGGGTCTCGGCAGGGAAAGGTCTTACGTAGCCGATGCGTCCCCGCAGGGCAACGCCCGATGCCGGGATGCAGCCGCGCTCAGGCGATCACCATTCAGGCGATCACCACACGGTTGCGGCCCTGGCGCTTGGCCTCGTAGAGCGCGGCGTCGGCGCGGCGGACGGTGTGTTCGTAATCCGGGTGCCCCTCGTGCAGGGCCGCCCCGATCGAGGCGGTGACCCGCAGCCCATTCCCGGCGCCCCCGGCGCCGGGAAAGCGGTGGTCCTCGACCGCTTGGCGCAGCCATTCGGCCTTCACGCGCAACGACGCCTCGTCCATCTCGGTCAGCAGGACGAGGAACTCCTCCCCGCCGTAGCGGAAGACGAAATCGCCGGCCCGGACGTGGGTGTGCAGCAGCTCGGCCATGTCCGACAGGACGGAATCGCCGGCTTGATGGCCCAGCGTGTCGTTGATCGTCTTGAAATGGTCGGCGTCCATCAGCAGCACGGCGAAGGGCTTGCCGTGACGCAGGCTGATGGCCACCTCGCGCTGGAAGATCGCCGGCATGAAGCGCCGCGTCAGCAGACGGGTCAGCGGGTCGCGCCCGCTTTCGATCTCCATCGCCTTCCCGATGATGGTGCCGAGGACGTAGGCGATCTCCGTGACGTCGTTGTTCAGTTCCTTCACGAAGGCGGGGGTGATCAAGCCGCCCTCCACCGCGGCGGTCACCTTGGCGCTGATGCGGGTGGTGCGCTCGCGGATGAGGTCCAATTCGGTCACGCGGCCGAAGGTCAGCTCCGCCTTGTGGTTCAGCCACAGGCCGAAATCGGACGATTCGATGGGCGGCGGGCTCGCATGGTTGCTGTCCTCGTGCGTGTAGAAGGACACAACCGTGTTGCGCAGCCAATCGAACAGCGACGATTTCAGCCGCTCGCCCTCCAGCGCCAGGTTGGGGCCGCTCATGAACATCTTCAGCGATTGCTGGTGGCGGACGTTGCCCAGCAGGTCGCCCAGATAGGCCTCGTGCATGTTGTCCAGCACGGTGTCCAGCAACTCGCCGACGAACAGGATGGCGGACGCGGTCTGCGCACGGCTGAGGTCGGCGGCCAGCAGGCGGGTGGACAGCTCCTTCTTGACGATCCGCATCCCGGCGTTGACCAGCGTCAGCGGGATGTTGATGCGGGCGTGGATCAGCCCGACCTGGTAATTCTGCTCCAGCACCGCTGCGATGGCCTCGTCGGTGGAGGCGGTGAAGAGAGCGGCGATCCAGCGCGCCAGCGACGGGCGCAGCCGTTCCTGGACCAGCGTGTGGCTGAGGAAGGCGTTGCTGTCCGGGCGGTCCAGCAGGATCGCGTAGAAGACGTCCGAGATCGCGTCGGCGTCGGCGAGCGCGATGGCGGTCACGCGCTCGCGCACGGCGGGTTCGGTGTCCGTCCACAGCGACGACAGCGTGGTGGCGAGGATTGCGGCCTTGCGGTCTTTCTGGCTGTCCATCGTCCCTGTTCCTTTGCGCAACCGCCCCCGACCCCTGCGAATTCTTAACGCCCCGAGAGCGTCAGGCAAAGCGGCAATCGCTTGTCCACACGGTCCGGTTCATTGATGCATTAAGGTTAAACTTCCATTATGGTTTTCGCGCGAGATTGGCGGTGGCCGGTGGCGGCACCGTCTTACGTTGGGCAATGCCACGCGGGCGGTCCCTCAACGGTCCCGTTGTACTGCGTGCGGAGAGTTGTTCACAGCCATGGCCAGCCGCAATCCGGTTCGCGACGCGACCTTGCCGCCCTCTGGAATGGGGCCTGCGGGAATGGGGGAGCGGCTGTTCGAGGTTCTGGGGTCGGTGCGCTTCCTGATGAGGGCGTCCGGCGTGGCCTTCATCGTCGTGGTCAACGCGATGATCGGCTACGGCGTCTGGCAGCGCCACGCCGAGGCCGTCCATGGGGCCGAGCGTTCGACCCGCAACCTCGCCCGCATCCTGGAGGAGCAGGCCGTCCGCACGGTGTTCAGCGTGGACCTGCTGCTGTCCGATCTGGTCACCATCCTGGACACCCACCCGCAGGCCCGCACCGCGGCGGCGCCGTCGGTGAACGCCCTTCTGCGCAACCGGCGCGACGCCATCGGCCCGATTTCCGGCCTGATCGTGGTGGACGAGCAGGGGCGCGCGCTGCACCATTCCGCCGACAGCAGTCCTCCGGCTTTCGATCTGACCAACCGCCCCTATTTCGCGGCCCACCGGGACGAGGGCGCGTCGGACGGCGGGCTTCACATCGGCGCGCCGATCCCCAGCATGGGCTTTCCCGGCACCTACGTCATTCCGATGAGCCGCCGCTGGTCCCACCCGGACGGCAGCTTCGCCGGGGTGGTCGTCGCCATGATCAATCCGTTGCGTCTGGGAGCCGGCTTCGAGGGGTTGCGGCTGGGGCTGGAGGGCACGGTCACCCTGGCGCTGGCCGACGGCACGGTGTTGATCCACCGCCCCTGGGACGAGGGCCGCCGGCGCCTCGCCACGCTGGCCGACTGGCCGGAGGTCGACGCCGTGCTGCGCACACGGGATGCGGCGACGCTGGACACCGTGCTGCCCACCGACGGGCGCCCCAGCATCGCCAGCGTCCGCCGCGTCGCCGACTATCCCTTCACCGTCGCCGCCACCCTGCCGAAGGGCGAGGCGCTGGGCGAATGGAAGCGCGACAGCGCGGTGTGGATCGCCATGGGCCTCGCCATGTCCGTGGTGATCGCCCTGCTGACCTGGTACGTGGAGCGGCAGCAGTCCCGGCGGGAGCAGGACCAGAACCGGCTGGAGCGTGCCTCCCGCCGCATCCGCGGCATCCTGGAGTCGATGGTGGACGCGGTGGTCACCATCGACTCCCGCGGCATCATCGAGACCTTCAACCCCGCGGCGGAGCGCATGTTCGGCTATGCCGAGGCGGAGGTGGTGGGGCAGAGCGTCAACATCCTGCTGCCGGAAGGCTTCCGCGCCGGCCACGACCGCTCGATGGCCGAGTACCGCCCGAACGCCGGGTCGCGCATCATCGGCAACGACCGCGAGGTTCTGGCGCTGCGCCGCGACGGCAGCACCTTCCCGATGAATCTGGCGGTCAGCGCGCTGCGGCTGGGCGGGCCGGACGGGGAGGGCGGGCCGGATGAGAATGGGGCGGAGGAGAATGGAGCGGCGCGCCGCGTCTTCGTCGGCGTCATCCGCGACGTCACCAAGCGACGGCAGCAGGAGGCCGAGTTGCTCGCCTCCAAGAGCCAGGCGGAGATGGCCAACCGCGCCAAGTCCGACTTCCTGGCCAACATGAGCCATGAGCTGCGGACACCGCTGAACGCCATCATCGGCTTCTCGGAGATCCTCGACAGCGAGTTCTTCGGCAAGTTGAACGACCGCCAGAAATCCTGCGCCAAGGACATCCACGACAGCGGCAAGCATCTGCTGGACATCGTGAACGCCGTGCTCGACATGTCGAAGATCGAGGCGGGCCGCTACGAGCTGTCCGAAGAGGTGATCGACCCCTGCGAGGCGGTGGCCCAATGCCTGACCATGGTCCGCGACCGCGCCGCCGACAGCGGGGTGGACCTGCGCAACGGCGTGTCTGGTGGCCTTCCCACCGTCTGGGTGGACCGCCGCGCGTTCAAGCAGGTGCTGCTCAACCTGCTGTCCAACGCGGTGAAATTCACGCCGGAGGGCGGCAGCGTCACCCTGGCCGCCCGCGTCGAGGAGGACGGCGCCCTGGCCCTGTCGGTGACCGACACCGGGATCGGCATCCCGAAGGAGTTCATGGATCATCTGTTCCAGCCCTTCCGGCAGGCCGACAACTCCGCCAGCCGCCAGTTCGAGGGCACCGGGCTGGGCCTGTCCATCTCCAAGAACTTCATGGAGCTGCACGGCGGCTCGCTGACCTGCGCCAGCACGCTGGGCGCCGGGACGACCATGACCCTGCGCCTGCCCGCCGAGCGGGTGGTGAAGCCGGAAGACACCGCCGCCCGGATCGCCGCCGCGCTGGTGTGATGGGCGACCGACGGCGTGACGGCAAAAAATAAGGCGCCTTGCGGCGCCTTTCTTCAGGTTCCGGAGGCTTTCGTCCCCGGCGGTCGGGTGCGGGAGGACGGTGCCCCCCGCAGTCCCCTTGTGCGTATCAGACGTCCAGCAGCAGGCGCCGCGGGTCCTCGATGTTCTCCTTGATGCGGACGAGGAAGGTCACCGCCTCCTTGCCGTCGATGATGCGGTGGTCGTAGGACAGGGCCAGATACATCATCGGGCGGATTTCGATCTTCCCGTTCACGACGACCGGGCGCTCCTGGGTCTTGTGCATGCCCAGGATGGCCGACTGCGGCGGGTTGATGATCGGGGTGGACATCAGCGAGCCGTAGACGCCGCCGTTGGAGATGGTGAAGGTGCCGCCGGTCAGCTCGTCCATCGACAGCTTGCCGTCACGGCCCTTCTTGCCCAGCTCGCCGATCTTGCCCTCGATCTGGGCGAAGCCGAGCTTGTCGGCGTCGCGGACGATCGGAACGACCAGACCCTGCGGCGTGCCGACGGCGACGCCGATGTCGTAGTAGTTCTTGTAGACGAGATCGGTGCCGTCGATCTCGGCGTTGACCGCCGGGATTTCCTTCAGCGCCTGGATGGCGGCCTTCACGAAGAAGGACATGAAGCCGAGACGCACCTTGTGGCGCTTCTCGAAGAAGTCCTTGTACTCGTTGCGCAGCGCCATGACGTTGGTCATGTCCACCTCGTTGAAGGTGGTCAGCATGGCGGCGCTGTTCTGGGCCTCCTTCAGACGCTCGGCGATGCGCTGGCGCAGACGGGTCATGCGGACCCGCTCCTCCTGCGCGGCGCGCGGACGGTCGCCCGCGGTGCCGGCGGTCCACTGGTACTTCTGCGGGGCGGCGGCCGGAGCGGCGGCGGGGGCCGCGGCCGGCTTGGCGGCATGATCGATCACGTCGCCCTTGGTGATGCGCCCGTCCTTGCCCGTGCCGGCGATCTGCGCGGCGTCGAGACCCTTCTCGGCGACCAGCTTGCGGGCCGCCGGGCCGGCGTCGGCCAGGGCGGCGGTGCCCGCCGGAGCCGGAGCGGCGGCCGGGGCAGCCGTCTTGGCCGGGGCGGCGGCCGGAGCGGCGGCAGCCGCCGGAGCGGCGACGGCGGCACCGGCCTCGCCGAGAACGCCCAGCAGGGCGCCGACGCCGACGTTGGCGCCGTCGGCGGCGACGATCTCCGCCAGCGTGCCGGCGGACGGAGCGTTCACCTCAAGCGTGACCTTGTCGGTCTCCAGCTCGACCAGCGCCTCGTCGGCGGCGACCGCGTCGCCGACCTTCTTCAGCCAGCGGGCAACGGTCGCCTCGGAGACGGACTCGCCCAGGGTGGGGACCTTGATTTCGGTAGCCATAAGTTCCTCTCGTACTTTCTTGTTCTACGCCTGGGCGTCGAGTCAGCGGATGACGAGCGCGTCTTCCAGAAGCTTCGCCTGCTCCTGGTTGTGACGCTTGAGCAGGCCGGTGGCCGGCGACGCGGCGGCCGGACGGCCGACGTAGCTGGGGCGCGAGGCCTTGTGCTCGATCGAGGTGAGGGCGCCTTCCAGACGGCGGTCGACGAAGGCCCAGTAGCCCTGGTTCTCCGGCTCCTCCTGGCACCACACCACCTCGGCGTTCGGGTAGCGGGCGAACTCCTCGGTCAGGGCGGAGCGGGGGAACGGGTAGAGCTGCTCCAGCCGGACGAGCGCCACGTCCTTGATGCCGCGCGCCATGCGCTCCTGAAGCAGGTCGTAGTAGACCTTGCCGGTGCAGACGACGATGCGGCGGATCTGCTCGTTCGGCAGCAGGTCGGTCGCCGTCTCGCCCAGCACGCGGCGGAAGTTCGTGCCCTCGGCCAGCTCCGACAGGCTGGAGACGCACAGCTTGTGGCGCAGCAGCGACTTCGGCGTGAACAGCACCAGCGGCTTGCGGAAGGGCCGGCGCATCTGGCGGCGGAAGGCGTGGAACAGGTTGGCCGGGGTCGTCAGGTTGCAGATCTGCCAGTTGTCCTCGGCGGACATCTGGAGGAAGCGCTCCGGACGGGCCGACGAGTGCTCCGGACCCTGGCCCTCATAGCCGTGCGGCAGCAGCAGCACGAGGCCGGACATGCGCAGCCACTTCGACTCGCCCGACGAGAGGAACTGGTCGATGATGGTCTGGGCGGTGTTGGCGAAGTCGCCGAACTGCGCTTCCCACAGGGTCAGGCTGTGCGGCTCGGCCAGCGAGTAGCCGTATTCGAAGCCGACCACGGCGGCCTCGGACAGCGGGCTGTCATGCACCTCGAACGGGCCCTGGTCGGGACGCAGGTGGTTCAGCGGGATGTACTTGTTCTCGGTGTTCTGGTCGTACATCACCGCGTGGCGGTGCGAGAAGGTGCCGCGGCCGGAATCCTGGCCCGACAGGCGGACGCCGTTGCCCTCGACCAGCAGCGTGCCGTAGGCGAGCGCTTCCGCGGTCGCCCAGTCGATGCCCTCGCCGGTCTCCAGCGACTTCTTCTTGGCCTCGAGCTGGCGGGCGATCTTCGAGTTGATCGCGAAGTCCTTCGGGTACTCGCAGAGCTTGTTGCCGACCTCGCGCAGCACGTCGATCGCCACGCCGGTGTTGCCCTTGCGCTCGTCGTCGGTCTTCGCGGCCTCCAGGCCCGACCACTTGCCTTCCAGCCAGTCGGCCTTGTTCGGCTTGAAGGAGTTGGCGGCCTCGAACTCACCCTCCAGCTTCTTCATGAAGTCCTGGATCATCTGATCGGACTCGGCCTGGGTGAGGACGTTCTCCTCGACGAGCTGCTTGCCGTACAGCTCCCGCGTGGTCCCGTGGGCGCGGATCTTCTTATACATCAGCGGCTGGGTGAAGCCCGGCTCGTCGCCCTCGTTGTGGCCGTGGCGGCGGTAGCAGACCATGTCGATCACCACGTCCCGCTTGAATTTCTGGCGGAACTCGGCGGCGATGCGGCTGATGTGGACGACGGATTCGGGGTCGTCGCCATTGACGTGGAAGATCGGCGCCTGGACCATCTTCGCCATGTCCGAGCAGTAGACGCCGGACCGCGAATAGGTCGGGTTCGTGGTGAAGCCGATCTGGTTGTTGATGATGAAGTGCACGGTGCCGCCGGTGCGGTAGCCGCGCAGCTCCGACAGGCCCAGCGTCTCGGCCACGATGCCCTGGCCGGCGAAGGCGGCGTCGCCGTGGATCAGCACGCCCATGACCTGCTCGCGGTCCAGGTCGTTGCGCTGCGCCTGCTTGGCGCGCACCTTGCCCAGCACGACCGGGTTCACCCATTCCAGGTGGGACGGGTTGGCGGTCAGCGACAGGTGGACGATGTTGCCGTTGAAGTCGCGGTCCGACGAGGTGCCGAGATGGTACTTCACGTCGCCGGAGCCCTGCACGTCCTGCGGGCTGGACGGGTTGCCCTGGAATTCCGAGAAGACCGCGGCGAAGGGCTTGCCCATGAAGTTGGTCAGCATGTTCAGCCGGCCGCGGTGGGCCATGCCGACGACGACCTCCTTGAGGCCGAGCTGGCCGCCGCGCTTCAGGACCTGCTCCAGCGCGGGGATCATCGACTCGCCGCCCTCAAGGCCGAAGCGCTTGGTGCCGGTGTACTTCAGCTGGAGGAACTTCTCGAAGCCCTCGGCGGCGATCAGCCGCTCGTAGATGGCGCGCTTGCCGTTCACCGTGAATTCGGTGTGGTTGCGCCCGCCCTCGATGCGCTCCTGAATCCAGGCCTTCTCTTCCGGGTCCTGGA
Source organism: Azospirillum aestuarii (assembly GCF_016632405.1). NCBI lineage: Bacteria > Pseudomonadati > Pseudomonadota > Alphaproteobacteria > Rhodospirillales > Azospirillaceae > Azospirillum > Azospirillum aestuarii. Next base: position 396,221 of record NZ_JAEPIV010000002.1, on the reverse strand, counting down.
TGTGCATGAACTCGACGCCGATGTTCCCGCAGTAGGTCTTCTGCAGGATCTCCAGGATCTGGCGCAGCGACGCCGTTTCCAGGCCCAGCGAGTAGTTCAGGAAGATCGGGCGGTCCATGTCGCCCGGACCGAAGCCGTAGGTCGCCGGGTCCAGTTCCGGGTGCGGCTCGCGCTTCTCGAGACCCAGCGGGTCGAAATGCGCGTTCATGTGGCCGCGCACGCGGTAGACGCGGATGAGCATCAGCGCGCGGATGCTGTCGAGAGTCGCGGCGCGCAGCTGCTGGTGGCTGATGCCGCCATAGACCTGCTGGGCATGGGCGACGAGGCCGGCGTTGCCGTTGGTCGCGGCCGGGGCGCCGATGTTTTCCAGCGAGGCGGCGACGGGGTCGAGCGCGCCGTTGGCGAGCGTGCCCTCCTCCAGGCTCCAGGACGGGCCGTTCAGCTCGTTCAGGACGGCGCGGGAGTCGTCGTCCAGCTCCCTGAAGAAGCCGTTCCAGCTCGAATCCACCGAGGAGGGGTCCTTCAGGAAGCGCGCGTACAACTCCGCGACATATTCGGCGTTCGAGCCGAACAGGAACGAGGTCTTCTCCAGATTAGCGGACATATGTTTGCCTCGGGCGTTTGCCCGGTTCCCTCAGAGAGTTTTTTTGCTTGTCGCTGGGGTCCGAACGGCCCCCGGATCTCCGGGTGGAGTCACGGGGGCCGCCGGTCCTTCGGCGGTGTGCGGGAATATGGGTTCCCGCCTACCGCTTTATCAGCCCTTGAAGACCTTCAGCATGGTGGAACCCAGGCTGGCGGGGCTGTCGGCGACGGCGATGCCGACCGACTTCATGAAGTCGATCTTGAAGTCGGCGGTGTCGTTGCCGCCGGAGATCACCGCGCCGGCATGGCCCATGCGGCGGCCCGGAGGCGCGGTGCGGCCGGCGATGAAGCCGACGACCGGCTTCTTGGTCCCGGAGTCGCGGATGAACTCCGCGCCCTTGACCTCGGCGTCGCCGCCGATCTCACCGATCATGATGATGCCCTCGGTCTCCGGGTCCTTCAGGAACAGCTCCAGGCTGTCCACGAAGTTCGTCCCGTTGACCGGATCGCCGCCGATGCCGATGCAGGTCGTCTGGCCCAGCCCCGCCGCCGTGGTCTGCGCCACCGCCTCGTAGGTCAGCGTGCCCGAGCGCGAGACGATGCCGATCTTGCCGCGCTTGTGGATGTGGCCGGGCATGATGCCGATCTTGCACTCGTCGGGCGTGATGATGCCCGGGCAGTTCGGCCCGATCAGCCGGGTCTTGGAGTTGCTCAGAGCGCGCTTGACGCGCACCATGTCGAGCACCGGGATGCCCTCGGTGATGCACACCACCAGCGGGATCTCGGCGTCGATCGCCTCCAGGATGGCATCCGCCGCGAAGGGCGGCGGCACGTAGATGACGCTGGCGTTGGCACCGGTCTTCTCGACCGCGTCGGCCACCGTGTCGAAGACCGGCAGGTCGAGGTGCTTGGTGCCGCCCTTGCCCGGGGTGACGCCGCCGACCATCTTGGTGCCGTAGGCGATCGCCTGCTCGGAATGGAAGGTGCCCTGGGCTCCGGTGAAGCCCTGGCAGAGCACCTTCGTGTTCTTATCGACGAGAACAGCCATCTTACGCGGCCTCCTTCACGGCCTTGACCACCTTCTCGGCGGCGTCGGCGAGGTTGTCGGCCGACAGGATCGGCAAACCGGACTCAGCAAGGATCTTCTTGCCCAGCTCGACGTTCGTGCCTTCCAGGCGGACGACCAGCGGAACGTGCAGGTGCACCTCACGGGCGGCCGCGACCACGCCTTCGGCGATGACGTCGCAGCGCATGATGCCGCCGAAGATGTTGACCAGGATGCCCTCGACGTTGGGGTCGGAGAGGATCAGCTTGAAGGCCGCGGTGACGCGCTCCTTGGTGGCACCGCCGCCGACATCGAGGAAGTTGGCCGGCTCGCCGCCGTACAGCTTGATAATGTCCATGGTCGCCATCGCCAGGCCGGCGCCGTTGACCATGCAGCCGATGTTGCCGTCCAGCTTGACGTAGTTGAGGCTGTGCTTGGCGGCCTCGATCTCGGCCGGGTCCTCTTCGGCCTCGTCGCGCAGCTCCTCGACGTCCTTGTGGCGGAACAGGGCGTTGTCGTCGAAGCTCATCTTGGCGTCGAGCGCCAGGATCTCACCCGAGCCGGTGACGATCAGCGGGTTGATCTCGACGATCGCGCAGTCCAGGTCCACGAAGGCCTGGTAGGCGGCGACGATGAACTTGGCGGCGGCGGAAACCTGCTTGCCTTCGAGGCCGAGCGCGAAGGCGACCTTGCGGGTGTGATAGCCCTGGATGCCGGTGGCCGGGTCGATGGCGACCTTGACGATCTTCTCCGGCGTGTTGTGGGCGACCTCCTCGATCTCCATGCCGCCTTCGGTGGACGCCATGATGGTGACGCGGCCGGTGGCGCGGTCGGTCAGCATGCCGAGGTAGAGCTCGCGCTTGATGTCGGCGCCTTCCTCGACGTAGAGGCGCTTGACCTCGCGGCCGTCCGGACCGGTCTGCTTGGTGACCAGCACGTGGTTGAGCATCTCGCCGGCGTTCTTGCCGACCTCCTCGATGGACTTGACGACGCGGACGCCGCCCTTGCCCT